>CAZODA010000054.1:0-18626 GCA_964578485.1 uncultured Alkalitalea sp.
GAAACTCAAAACCCGAAACTCAAAACCCGAAACTCAAAACCCGAAACTCAAAACTTTATACTCCAAATCCCTCAGTTTTTCGGATAGTTTCACTTTTAAAGGGGAGGAGTTGGAGCGTTATTAAACAATTCCTTCCTTATGATGGTTTATTT
The DNA here is from genome assembly GCA_964578485.1 of uncultured Alkalitalea sp. GTDB lineage: Bacteria > Bacteroidota > Bacteroidia > Bacteroidales > Marinilabiliaceae > CAZODA01. The sequence continues at coordinate 153 of CAZODA010000054.1, forward strand.
ATTATTGTTGTAATGAGTATGATAAATTATCTTGAATTATTAAGTGAGTCAATTTTATTTTTTGGCATAGAAGCTTCTATTGTTGATAAGTTATTTCGAACAATTCATTATCAGAAAAAGCGTTATCAACAAAACGAAGTAATTGCCTTTAGTGGTGATGAATGTAAATCCTTGCAAATAGTTTTAGAAGGGAGTGTTAGGGGTGAAATGATGGATATATCGGGCAAGGTTTTAAAAATTGAAGATATACATCCCTTTAATCCTTTGGCCATAGCTTTTTTATTTGGTGAGAATAATAATTATCCTGTTACTATTACTGCAAATGAATCTACACTATTATTAATTTTACCTCGTGAGTCTGTTATCCAGTTGATGCAACAAAATGTAATATTCCTCACAAACTTTATTAACACTGTATCTAATCGCACTCAATTTATTATTTCAAAGTTAAAATTTTTATCATTCCACAGTTTACGTGGGAAGCTTGCACATTTTCTTTTGGAGTTGGATAGGGAGCAGAATGGGAGTTTTATGTTGCCGAAAACACAGGAAAAGCTTGCTGAATTATTTGGAGTTGCACGACCATCGTTAAGCAGGGTATTACGAGCCATGCATAAAGAAGGAATTTTACATGCAGAAGGAAAAAAGATTAAAATATTAGATAGAGACAGGCTTAAAGAAGCATTAAAATAATTTTCAGCCCGGTTTTTTAATTAATCTGTACAACAAACTATTTGAAATTTAAGCATCATTATTGTCGCAATAATTTCTGTGATAATTCTTCCACATTGCTTAAAAATTTTGGTAAGAGGCTTTGGTGGTTTGCCCTGACAGGACAAATATCTATGCCTCCTCTACGCGTGTAAACACAGCTTACCATTAATTTATCCGGCGAAAAAATATCCCATAATCTTTTATAAATCATTTCACAAACTTCTTCATGAAAATGATTTTCATTTCTAAAAGACACAAGATATTTCAATAATGAGCTTTTGTCGGGAAGTTTTTCTCCTTTCATAAAAATAAATACGGAGCCCCAATCAGGTTGATCTGTAATTTTACATTTGCTTCGAAGAAGATGACTTGCAACTTTTATTTCTGATTTTGTTTCATTGGAAAGTTTCAAGAGTTCCGGAGCTTCTGTATAGCTATCAAAATAGCTTTGTTTTATTTTCGGATCAGCTTCTAATAACTCATAATTATTAAAATCGTAATTATTTGAATTTGATATTGTATTGTCGTGCAATTTCAAATTAACTTCTCCTTGCAAAAGTTTAGTTAGATCTCTGTTTATAATATCGAGTATTTTTTTGAGACCATCTTCAGGATTCTCTCCATATTTCTCCATATTAAAGCCATTCAAATAAAGTTTTAAAGATTTACTTTCAATTAATGAATGACTTGTTGCCGGATAACTTAGTTTTAATACCCCTGTTACAGGAAGCCCTTTATTTGTAAGAAAGCTAAATTCGTAGGCATGCCAAATATCATAGCCTATAAAAGGTAATTGATGATCATCGATATAGTATTTTTCACGGTTGTATTTGCGTGGTACAGCTACTAAGACCGAGGGTGTATATTTGTTTGGAAGTTTAACCTTTTTGCCAAGTATTTTACCTTCTATCGACTTCATGTAAAATTAATTGTAATGAATAAAATATGTTTTTTATACTCCCACGATATTTCCAAACAAGCTTATATGCATGCGTGGAGAGAAGCGCCAGCCGTTGCGTATTGCCATTTCAAGAGTAAGACTTGTGGTTTTGATTAATTCTTCCTCACTCGCTCCTAAGGGCATAAGTAGAATATCAGATGCTTTCCAACCGGATAATTTATTCAAAAATACTTCAATAATTTCCTGCTCGTCCTGTGGCAAACCTATTACAAATTTTAGTTGAATTTCTTTTGCAAGTTTATTGCAATTATCAATATAAGATTGAAGGACTTTTAAATTTACTCGCTTTTCGTTGTGATACTTAAAAGGCCCTGATAGTTTTAAACCTAAGGATTTTAGTTTGGCCTCATTTGGAACGGAATTTTTAAGTTTTGGCGAAATTGATATTAGATCAATATTTTTGGCCGTTTCATTATGAAAAATTGTTCCATTTGTTTCGAGTGTAATATGCAGATCGAATTGTTTTTTTAATTCAGCCGTTAGTTCCGCAAGTGCTTCTTTTTGCATTAGTGGTTCGCCACCGCTTATAACAATATGTTTAAGAGAGCCTATATTATTTTTAACCAGCTCAATAATCTCATTTACAGTTAAGTTTTGAGCTCCTTTAGTATCAAATGAAGCATGAGGAGTATCACAAATACTTAAAGTTTTATCAGGCAATTCCCACATGCAACGTAGATTGCAATGTGCTAAACGAATAAATAGGGATGGCATGCCTGCTAATTTTCCTTCTCCCTGTATTGTACCCGGAATTGCCATACCGGTTGCAGGTAGGCTTGTGATTTTTTGTCCATTTAAATCTGTAGTAATTGGAAAAACACCCTCATGTGCCAAAGTTATATATGAACTCATAGATTTTTTTTCTTTGCATTAAGTTTTAAAACAATATTTTCCTTTGTGTTTTAAAGAAAAGAACTGTCAATAATTCCTGCTTCCTTGAAGGCTTTAGCCCGCAACAAGCAGCTATCGCAGGTTCCACAGGGTCTTTCTTCTCCACGGTAGCAACTCCATGTTAAATGAAAGGGTACGCCTAATTTTGCACCAATAAGAATTTCATCTGCCTTGGTTTTATTCATAAAGGGTCTGTGTATTTTTATGGTTTTATTTTTTTCAACTGCCATAACAGTTCCCTCATTAATAGCAGTTTCCATTGCTTTTATAAAAGATTCCCTGCAATCGACATAACCTGAATAATCAACTTCACTCACCCCAATAAAAATATGTTGTGCTTTTTTTGTTTCTGCCAAAGAGGCTGCCATTGATAAAAAGATCATATTTCTTGCAGGCACATAGGTAAGGGGGATATCTTTGCGCTTAATATTTCCATCTTCTATGTTAGCATTTGCGTCTGTTAAAGAGGATCCGGCCCATTGTTGCAAATTAATTTTTATCTCGTGATGTTCTTTAACTTCTGCTTTTTTGGCCAATTCAGCAGCTGCTTTTAATTCCCGTTTATGGCGTTGTCCGTAATCAAAGCTTAATGTATATAACTCATAAGCTTGACTTTTTGCGAGCCATAAAGTTATTGCAGAGTCTAACCCTCCTGACAATAAGACAATTGCACGTTCCATTATTTTCTTTTAAAGTGAATTTTTAATTTAAACCAACTTTAGGAATGGCAAAACAGTGGAGAGAAGGGCTTAAACCCTTATTAGAATTTCAAAAGAAGATGGTTTTTTGATCCTTTACAGATAAAAAAATCCAACAATATTTTAAAGTATTCAAGGTCCATAGTTTTGTTTTCCGACAGGATGGTTTCGAACTGTCTTTCTTTCCTGCAAAGATAAGGATAAAATATTATTATAATCCCTGTTTTATTTCAAATAATATTGGATTTAGCTTCCTTAATAAATATTTCTTCTTATTATTCTTTGGGGTCTTCGATAATATTAATATCCTTCATATCTTCATTCTCTTCTTTATCATTTTCTTCCATTTCTTCTATTTCTTCGTCTGAAAATTCATTAAGTAGTCTTTTCATACGATTTTCAGATGCCAATATAAAAGTATATGAACCCGACCCGGCTTTTGCACGTATTCTTCTCTCATCGGTACCAAGGGTTTGGACATTGGTATTATATTCAGCTATTGATGATCGTGTTTGCATCACATCATTACGATAGCTAAAGAAAAAATATGTTGTATCGTTGGCCTGAATATGCATATCTAATGAATTGCCTGCCCTGCTAAAGGAAATAATTGATTTAATAGCTACCTTTCTATTAACAGGTTCATTTTTTATTGTTCCAAGCGTTACAATTGTATCAGCTAAATAACTTCTTGCTTCCGTATTCCAAGTCCAATTTAATCCGTCTATTGTCATGAGGTATTGATAATCAGCGGGAAGTGAGCGCATAGGGTCGAAGCCTTGCATTTCTTTTACAACTTTTTCTGCTGTTGCTTTTCCCATCCATTCGGCATAACGATTAATAGTTTCTTCATTTTCAGGATTTCCATAATCATTGTTCCCAAGTTTGATAGTATTTGTCATTATTTCAATGGAACGGTTATCTAACATAAAGTCTATACCAAAAAGTGTATTTAATTGAACTTTGTCATTATCGCGGTAATGAATAATATCTCCTGAGGTCTTTGTTTTTATATGCCCAAGATCAAGGCCCATATTTATAGTTCCTTTAGCTGTTGTAATACATCCATCATTATGGAATCTTAAAATATTGCCAATAGTATCGGGTTTAAAAAATTTATTTTCATCAGTTAATACAAAGCTATTTGATGAATCATCAAAACCTAAGAGGCCAAATGCTGATATTATTGGTGCATCGCTATGGAATCTTCGGTCTTCAAGGAAAGAACTATATACGATATTGGAATCTCGATTAAGAAAGAAATGATGATAAATATTTTCAAATTCAAAATTTTGAGTGTTTTCTGCTATTGGAATAAATACATTATCCGGATCTATTTCTGATTCGAAGCGTGCATAATACTGGGGTCCTTTTGAAGAACAGTCATGAAGCATTTGTGCTCCGCCTTTAAAATTAAGCAGAGGATTCCCTGCCCTTAATTCAACATCTCCTTTAAAGGCAAATCTTCGATTAAAGGTAAATATTTCTCTTTCACTAATATTTCCTTCTGCTAAAGTTTTATGTTCGTTGTTTGTAGCATAAATATTTGCAAATTTTATGGTTTTTACTGCCTTTTCACCATTAATAAAATCATATAATCCATTTGCATTAAATTGATATTTCCCTTGAATACTAACATTTGCATCATAAAACTTATGTAGGGAATCGTTAAGAACAATATTTACTGATCTTAAGGTATCAAGTACAGCATCTTTATTAATAACAACTTCACCATCGCTTAAGAGCATCTCAGTATCGGCAACCTTAATGCTTTTCACTTCGCTTGCATATATCCTTTGTGATGCAATATCATATTTTGCAATAGGAACTATAAAATCGAGCGAATCCTGACGTCTGTGTGTTGATACGAATCTATTTCCTTCAGAACCACTGGTACCAAGATGAATATGATTTGTATTCATATCCCATGAAAACTCATTAATAAAAGCTATATACCTGTTTTGTGTAAATTCAACTTTACTTCCTCTATCTCTTGAAGTAAAGGCACCCATACGTGTGTTAAAGTCTATATTTGCCAATAAATTGGTAGTTTTAAAATTTACATCCTGCTCCATGCCGTCAGAGATCAGATTGAAGTCTGCAGAGTCTGCAATTAAACTATGATGTCCGAGCTCCATTTTTCTTGCCATCAAATTTGCATTAGGCATAAGTAGTTGTCCATCAGCCTCTAAACCTTCCGGAGAAATTGTTAATGCTCCTTTTAAATTTGCTTCTCCCTGAAACATTGTGAAAGGCTCATCAATAATTTCAGCGCGCAATTTATCATCATATGGCAGATAATTTATATTGGCAAAGTTTCCTTTTACATCGGGATATTCAACACCTGAATCTTGTGGTTCAACAGAAAACACATAAGCAAGTCCATAAGTTTTTTCAGGTAAAAAAATAAAATTTTCGGAAGAAGAAGAAGAATTTAAATAATTAAGAGTACCATCTCCAATAAGTCCTTGGTTGCTTAGATCCAGTGTTTTACAGAAGTTAGCTCGTTTGTCGTAAATTGGATATCCATTTTCCGGCGTATTTTGTATAAAGCCCAATGAAAAATCGGGTCTGACTTTTATTATTTCATTCAGGTCCGGGAAAATGCCGCTTGTAAAAACTCCTGAAAATTCAATATTGTCCCTTGTCAGGTGATTAATACTGTCAATTTGAAAGGGGTCGAGGGTGAAATGAAATGATTCTCTATCATAAGCTCCATCTTGGATGTCTTTTTTATCATAATAAACAAAGGAATTTGAAGTACTTGTTAGTTTTGGATATTCCGGATATTCTTCGTTTCCTGATTTATTATTGCAACTGTCAATTTCAAGATATCCTGAAAGTTGGGCAATTGTACTATTAACTTTTCTTTGTGCCCTACGACCGTAATAGTCATAACCTTCAGTTTCGAAACGCATAGACATGGAATCAATTGATTTAAGGTCAATTCTGAAGTCTTGGTAATTGAAGTTAAAACTATTGCCAAAAAGATTTATCATTCCTGCGCTAATATTTCCATCAAAGTTGAAGTTGCGATCCTTTTTCATGGTAATTTGTTCTTCTTTTGGAAAAAGAGCAACATTCTGTCTATCACTGATGGTTATTACAGATACCCCATTCATATTCAGGTCATAATTTTTTAAGTCAAAGGTTGCATTTGGTGTATTTCCCGGAGTTGTGGAGCGAAATCTGATTACATCATAATCTTTTCTTCCGGCCCTAAAGAGTAGATAATCTTTAAGGCGGTCACGTATTTCAATAGTATCAGTATTAATATTATAAGCTATGAAGCCGTGAAATGACAACCCTATGATTTGCTGTCTTACTTGGTTTTCGGAAATTCTAAGAAAAGCAGCATAATCTTTTGCAGTAAAAGCTTGGTCGTTAAATCTTTTAGAACAATTTAATAAGCCTTGTAGCGGATGAATGGCATCCATACCCTGTATTTGGTTAAAAAACTCTTCTCTAAAATAGCTTATCGACTCAAAAAAGGCATAATTTTCTGCAGCACCTGTAATCATTCTTAGCTCCATAAATGGTTCGTTGGTTTTCCATTTAATTAATTCTGCATCCATACTAATATTATGGTAGGTATTAAAAAATGGACTTTTGGAAATTCCTTCTCCATCACGTATCAAATGTATTTCTTGTATGGGATCCATATATTTGAAAAGCAGTCCGGGATGATAAATATAGCCGGTATCGAGATTAATGGTTATTTCAGTGGTGTTACTGATTATTTGATCCTTTCGGAGTGCAAAGTGTAATGATTTAGCGGTAATAAATGCAGTATCATTTTTAAAAATTGTGATAATTGCAGGGTTGAGATTAGTTCCGGATCCAAGGAATTTTGATCCGTGTTGTGAAAAGCCACCTTCATAATGGAAATGTTTATAAATATTATCTATCCGGTATCTTTGTTCATAAGACTCAAATCTTGGGAAAGTTGTGTTTTCCGGATTTCTAATATTCATTAATTGATGTCTGATGAAACCCGTAAGCGGATAATTGAAATAATGGCGGTTGTGAAATTCAACATTTTGGACCTCAAAGCGGTTTCTTGACATAGAAATTTCATATTGTCCAAAGCTTGCATAAACCATATTTGGGTCCAAGCCACTTTGTTCCCAAGTGACTTTCCCTTTTTCTCCTTTCCAGAGTCCACTCATAAGGTTAACCTTTCCGAGCGTGTTTTCAACAATAATACTATCATTTCTTGATTTACATACTATGGTAGTTGGAGCTTGTATTTCAACCTTTAACGAATCACTAAATAAAAATCTAAAGTTGGGATTATGAGCTTTCCAATGTAAGGCAGCAGTAGAATATAAAATATCATCATTTAAAAGACTGTTGGTGAGTTCGAATAATTTATTCCCATGTCGTAAGGGATAAGAAGGATTTTCAAGTAAGGTTAAAATAGCTTTATGCCATGTGTTAAAGCTGTCTTGGGAATGTTGCTTTTCGACAAAAGCCATAACCGTTAAAAGATAATTATTATAATCGGGGTAGGGTCTTCCTTTTTTTGTATAGATATTATCTGAAACTTCAAGGATGTAACTTTTTATTTGCTCTGACAAGTCGGGAGAAGACCAAAATTGTTCTATCCGATTAATAAAGTTTTTTGATGCACGACGGTCAGCAGAAACGCTAAATATTTCACTAATTAATTTTATGTAATTCTCTTCTCCTTGGGAGCTAAAATGTCCTGTCCCTGAAGAATAGCCTTTCAGAGAAAAAAATGTAATTAAAACATATAATAAAATGAGTCGTAAATTTTGAATCATATATTATTATAATTTTTAAATCTCGGGCAGGTCAAATTTCAAATTGTTTTTTAAAAGAGATATTGACAGAAAAAGGAAAAGGCCTATGGATTTTTAGGTTCATACGCAATAGCCATCCAATTGTTATTTTCTTTTGATGAATGGACCCTTAGTTGGTTTTTTTCAGCAACTTCATTAATATCTTGCATGTCATGGGTATATATTCCGCTAACAATTAACAAGCTCTTGTTTTGTTTTAGTTTTTTTGCAAAAACTGCCATGTCATCAATTAATACATTGCGACTGATATTTGCTAAAATAATATCAAAATCCTCCATGTTTTGAAGTGCTGAAGCATCACCTTTAATTATTTCAACATTTTTAATATTATTGATTTTAAAATTCTCCTCACTGTTTTTTATGCAATTTTCATCAATGTCAATTGCTGTTATAAAAGCAGCCCCTTCAATAGAAGCAAGTATTCCTAAAATTCCCGACCCGCACCCCATATCCAATACTCTTTTCCCTTTAAAATCATTTTCTATAATAAATTGCATCATCAATGATGTGGTTTCATGATGCCCTGTTCCAAATGACATTTTAGGTTCAATAATGATTTGAATTGGCAATTCAGGATATTCATTATGAAAAGGACTTCTCACAACACATTTATTAGAAATAACAATGGGTCTAAAATAATTTTTCTCCCATTCTTTATTCCAATTTTTAGGCTGAATAATTTCTGAAGTATAGGAGACACGGATATCATGTAGAGGCTTAATTATCTGCTTTATTAAACTTTCAGAGTATAGATTTTCCGGTATAAAAGCTTCCAAGCCGTTTTGCAGCTCAATAAAACCTTCAAAATCATGTTGGCTCATTAAAGCAATGAGAATATCAAGGTGATTTTTGTTGTAGGGAGTTATCTTAATAGCAACTTTAATATAATTCATAACACAAGGAATTAAAAAAGAGGGTGTCCTTATTGAATACCCTCTTATGATATATGTGAAACAAAGCTTGACTATAGTCAACTAATTTGCTAAAGCCCTTATTAAAATGAATTAATTATAGCTAAGAAATCATCGGCATTAAGTGAAGCTCCTCCAATTAATCCACCATCCACGTCTTTATTTGCAAATAATTCTTTTGCATTTTTTGGATTACAGCTGCCACCGTAGAGTAGAGAGGTATTCTCCGCAACTTCATTTCCATATTTTTCGGCTATCAGCCCTCTTATAAATGCATGCATTTCTTGTGCTTGGTCGGGAGTGGCAGTTTTGCCTGTTCCTATTGCCCATACGGGTTCATAGGCAAGAACTATTTGGCTGAATTCTTCTTTGCTAAGATGGAATAGTGCTTCTTCTATTTGTTTTTTTACCACATCAAAATGAATGTTGGTTTCACGTTCTTCTAAAACTTCACCAATACAAAATATTGGATTGAGTTTATTTGCAAGTGCGAGATCGGTTTTTTCTTTCAATATTGAATTTGTTTCACCATAATAGGCACGCCGTTCCGAATGTCCAAGTATCACATATTGGGCACCGGTTGATTTTATCATTGAAGCAGACACTTCGCCGGTATAAGCTCCCGATCCTTTATCGGCACAGTTTTGTGCAGCTACAGCAACTTTTTTGTCATCAATATTTTTTACAATCTCTGTAATATGTATAAATGGTGTGCCTAAAATCACACGACAATCAGGCCTTACATCATTCAGACGATTATCTACCTCTTTGGCCAATTCGATTCCTTCTTGCAGGGATTTATTCATTTTCCAGTTACCTGCTACAATGTTTTGTCTCATTTTTTTGTTTTTATGATATTACTTGTTAATAATAAAACAGGAATTAATAAAACTCCAAAAATATGCGAAAATAATAATAAATTGGTTTTTTTCTTTCGGATTTCTGTAAGTGTATAGGATAGGGGATTATCCATTATTTTTATGTCGGGAATATTGTTATGGTGCCATTTGTTAATTACAAGCCCATCATAAACAAGAATTAAGCCCGGATTAGAACGGATAATTGTTTTAAGTGTGATATTATCGCTATACAAATAATGAAGGCCGCTTGAATGTTCTTTTTCAAATTTTGCCGCTTCTTGTGAATCTGAGGATGTTACACAATAAAAGGGGATGTTAAGTTTTGCAGCTTCCTTAGATAGCTCTGTCATTGGAGCGATTGATTTTTTCGGTATTTTTGTCAAATCATGACTTACCATTAGAAATACTGCTCCCTCATGCTGAATAATATCAAAAGTGATATCACCATCTTCCTCATCTATTAAAGAAAAAGCTTCAAGAGCCGGAATATATCCTTCTTTTATGATTTTTGTTTTGCTTTCAATAAAAACCCATGTGCTATCATTGTAGGGATAATCATCAACATCAAAGGTTTTTTGTTTGCCATCTTTTTCCATTATAAAGAGGGTTTCATATTCGGGCATTTCGGCTCCTTCCGGAATTTCGATTAATGAATAAATATCGGCACCGCTTTTAAATGGTCTAAAGTCTATAATTGGAAGGTTTGACAGGCTGTACCATGCAACCCCTGATATATACAATGCAAAGGCAACAGCAGTTATAGTTTGGAGAAGCTGAGAAGAGGGTGTTTTATATTCTTTTCTAAACAGCCATGCTCCATAAGCAAAAATAATTATGATGACATTTTTTATGAAAGTCTGCCAGTTACTAATTACAATGGCATCTCCAAAGCAACCACAATCTGATACAGGGTCGAAAATTGCAATATAAAGTGTGAGCAGGGTAAAGAAGCCCATAAAGGCAAGCAGCGTGGGAATAACTTTTTTCAGGAAAAGGCCTGTTAATAGATATATGCCTAATAAAAACTCAATTACTGCCAATGCAAAAGCCATTGGCATTGAAAATATTATCAACCAGTCGAAATTAAAGGCAATAAAATAATCATTGAATTTCACAGCAGTACCTGTTGGGTCAACAGCTTTTACAAAGCCTGAAAAAATAAAGGTAATTGCAGGAATAAGTCTGCAAAGAAATCTAAGTACAGAGTTCATTTTATTTGATTTTTTATTGTTGTGGCTAAGCATTTTCATCAGGGAATTCTAATTTTATCAGTGCAAAGATTGCATAATTAATCATATCCATATAATTGGCATCAACTCCTTCCGAAATCAGGGTTTTCCCGTCGTTATCTTCGATTTGTTTTGTACGGTATAATTTCATTAATATCAAATCAGTAAAAGAACTGATTCGCATGCTTCTCCATGCTTCATCATAATCATGATTTTTGTTTTCCATTAGTTTTCTCGAAGCATGGATATGCTTATTATATAAATCAATTGCTATTTCAGGTGACATTTCGGGCATATCACTAATTCCTAATTCAAGCTGAATAAGGGCCATGACAGCATAATTTACTATACCAATAAATTCGGGTTTTATCCCTTCATCAATTTTTGCATGACCTTTAATTTGAATGCTTCTAATACGTTGAGCTTTAATAAAAATTTGGTCGGTTACCGATTGAGGACGTAATATCCTCCATGCAGTTCCATAATCGAGCATTTTCTTTTCAAAAATATCACGACAAATCTGTATAATATGTTCAAATTGTTGGTCAGTGATCTGGGACATAAAATTAATTTTTATCAGTTTTTATTTAATCATTAGCAATATGTTTGTAAAAATACAAAAAATGCCTGAGTCTCAATTATGCTTATGCAATAATTTAAAAGCTTATAAAGCAGTTTAAAGGTTCTGTAATAGTAAATTTGAAATTAAGCGTATTTTGATTTCTTTTGTATCATAATAAATAATAACGGGAAAACTATTTTGAATGTTACAGCAAAATGAAAATTTTGAAGTAAGTAAACCATATATTACAAGGCGGAGATATATTAATTGTCGTGGTAAGCTCATTGATTTAAGCAGTCCCTTGGTTATGGGAATTATAAATTTAACTCCTGATTCTTTTTTTTACGGTAGTCGATTTCAGAGTAAGGAGGAGGTACTGAAAAGGGCGGAGGAAATACTTGAAGAAGGAGGGAGTATTGTTGATCTTGGAGCTTGTTCAACCAGACCGGGTGCAGATTTGGTAACAATTGATGAAGAAATTAAGCGCTTAATGCCCGTATTGGAGCTTATTAGAAAAAAGTTTCCTGAACTAATAATATCAATTGACACTTATCGTTCAGAGGTAGCAAAGAAAACCGTTTTGGAAGGGGAAGCTGATATTATTAATGACATTTCAGGAGGTGAAATGGATGAGAAAATGCATGAAACGGTGGCAGCCATTAAGGTTCCCTATATTTTAATGCATATGCAAGGGACCCCTTCCAACATGCAAAATTCACCAACTTATAAAGATGTAGTTTCAGATATTTCCTTATGGCTTTCAAAAAAAGTTGATAAATTAAAATTACTTGGAATAGCTGATATTATAATTGATCCGGGTTTTGGCTTTGGCAAAACTATAGCACATAATTATCAACTATTAAGTCATCTTGAAGAATTTGCCTTATTTGAATTGCCCTTAATGGTTGGGCTTTCCCGTAAGTCGATGATTTATAGCTTTTTAAACACTAAGGTGGGTGATTCTTTGAACGGTTCAACAGTTTTAAATACTATTGCTCTTATGAAAGGAGCAAATATTTTGAGGGTACATGATGTAAAGGAAGCCGTAGAAAGTATTAAATTAGTAACAAAATTGAATCAGGAAAACAAAACGCTATGACTTTTTTAGATATCCGATTTATTGATATTATTGATATTGTTTTAGTAGCTTACTTAATGTACCGTTTATATAAGCTGATAAAAGGTACTGTTGCCCTGAGTATTTTCATTGGTTTATTTGCTTTTATCATTTTTTGGTTAATGATAAAGGCTTTAAATATGCAGTTATCATCAACTATTTTAGACAATTTCGTTAATGTTGGTGTTTTGGCTCTGATCGTAGTTTTTCAGCAAGAGATAAGACGGTTTTTATTATTGTTAGGAAGCAAATACAACTTAGCCGGTTTTTCAATTGATACTTTATTTGCCGGAAAATCTCCCGGCATGATGAGCTTTTATATTAAGCCTGTTGTAAAGGCTTGTGAGGAGTTTGCAAAGTATAAGACAGGGGCTCTTATTGTAATAACCAGAAAATCGGAATTGATTGATTTTGTCCAGACAGGTGAGCTACTCAATGCTGTAATTTCCAAGACCTTGTTAATGTCAATTTTTTTCAGAAACAATCCTTTGCACGATGGAGCTGTTATAATTACTCAGAGTAAAATAAAAGCAGCAGGTTGTATTTTACCTGTTTCACAAAATATGGATGTCCCACAGTATATTGGTCTTCGTCATCGTGCTGCCATGGGTATTACCGAAATTTCAGATGCCACTGCAATTGTTGTTTCTGAGGAAACCGGTAGAGTTTCATTTTTTAGTGAAGGAAAAGGCAGATATAATGTAAGTATAGAACAGCTTGAAACCTTGTTGAAAGGTAGCGTATAATTTTATATAGTTTAAAAATCATACTTTATAAAAGGGATAGAGAATTTACGAAATGAAAGTAGCAATATGCGGAATTAATGGATTAATAGGAAAAGCTACAGCTGAAAAGTTTCACCTAATGAATTATGATGTAATTGCCATAGGCAGGGATGATTTAGCTAAAGGCAGCGAACATTTAAAGGTTTTATTTAATAATGTTGATGCAATAATAAACCTTGCCGGTGCACCTTTGATAAGGCGATGGACAAAAAAATGGAAGGAAGAATTATATAATAGCCGCATTAATACAACAAGAATAATTGTAGAAGCTGTAAATGAAATGGAAATTCCTCCTCGAAGCTTTATTTCGGCTTCAGCCGTTGGAATTTATGATGATCATTCGGTTCATGATGAATTTTCGGTCTTGTATGGTAAGGATTTCTTGTCTATGATATGTCGCGATTGGGAGAATGAAGCATTGAAGCTGAATTCTAAGCCCATCAAACTTTTTATCTTCAGATTTGGTGCTGTTTTATCAAAACAAGGAGGATTTTTAAAAAGGATATTATTTCAATTTAAAATGGGGCTGGGTGGTAAGATTGGAAAAGGGAATCAATTTTTCCCCTGGATACATATCGATGATGTGGTAAGAGCAATTATTGGTGCTGTAGAACTACCCAATACTGCGGGAATTTATAATTTAGTTGCACCGGAGATTGTTGATAACCAGAAGTTTACTAAAACTTTGGCTTCGGTATTAAAAAGACCTGCTTTTTTTCCCGTTCCACTTTGCTTGCTTAAATTATTGTTTGGTGAAGCAGTAACAGCTATAACTACCGGACAGCAGGTAATACCCCAACGCTTATTGGCTGATGGATTTGAGTTTGCTTATCCCACACTTGAATCGGCACTAAAAAAGGAACTTTATTAGCCTGCTCTATTACAGTTAATTTATTCACTTGTCCGGAGCTTATCCATAATAAAGCAGGCAGAATAGTTATAGCTTGAATTAACAACTTATGTGCGTGGATGATATTGAATAATAGTGTTTTTTAAATATTCCTTATCCAAATGCGTGTAAATTTCTGTTGTAATGATAGATTCATGTCCTAACATTTCTTGTACTGCTCTTAAATTGGCTCCACCATCAATAAGATGAGTAGCAAAAGAATGTCTGAATGTATGTGGGCTGATATTCTTTTCCAGATTGAGTTTTTTAGTGATATTTTTAATAATAGTAAATATCATTACCCTCGATAGTTTTTTGCCTCTCCGATTCAAGAATAATATATCTTCATGTTCGGGGTGTATCTTCAGATTTCTTCTGTATTCACTCAAATACAAGTTTATCTCTTTTATAGCCTTGGTACTTATTGGAACTAAGCGTTCTTTACTTCCTTTACCTTCTATTTTTATAAATCCGGATTCAAAAAACAGATTCGAAATTTTAAGATCAATTAATTCCGAAACTCGTAGCCCACAACTGTAAAGAGTTTCCAATATAGCTTTGTTCCTCTGACCCTCAGGCTTCTTTATGTCAACAGCATTAATAATGGTATCTATTTCTTCAACAGATAATATTTCCGGAAGCTTTCGACCTACCTTAGGAGCTTCCAATAAAGCTGTAGGGTCTTTTTCTATTTTTTCTTCTATAAGAAGGAATTTATAAAAGGATTTAATACCACTTATAATTCTTGCTTGTGTGCGAGGACTAATTCCACGATTTCCCACCCATTCCATCAACTCTTTTAGATGATTCAACACCACCTGATCCGGACTTAAATTATATCCGTGATCTTTTAAAAAATTCACCAACTTGTAAAGATCTGTTACATAGGCATGAATAGAATTATCCGACAGGCCTTTTTCAAGTTTTAAATAATTTTTAAATTCTTTTATTTCTGCTTCCCAATTCATAATGTCATTAATTAAATTAATATATTATTTTAGTAATTAAATAACTATAAAGTTACATTCATTCTTTTATTTTTTTTTCCAAAAAAGAGAAAAAATATATAAAATAAAAAAAAACAATGGTTTTTGATGGTAATTAACACTCTACCATAGCAGAAACGACCTCCTTCACCTCTATACAAACATAAACTATTTTATTGATATTTTTGTTTGCCAAAAATCAGGAAAAACAAATTTTAAGGATAAGGCTTATATCGTTTATGTGATAACAAATTTCATAATTTGTGTTTTTCCCCTTGAATAACTTTATGAAAATAGAACTTAACAAGTCTTATATGCCTTGTTAATAAGTGCATACAACTATCTTTTATAATTTATGCCTAAAGTATTTTAAGTTTATATTATTCTATGCTTTTTAAAAATTTATGTTTATTAAAATACAAAAAGATTAACATTATAATAACATCTATCTGTGTTAGTTTTCTGTTTTTACTGCAAAATTATTTTTTTATTATTAAAAAAAATAATATTTATTTTTCAGTAGTTCATTAAATATGGATAAAAATTTTGTTCATTAATTTCTTTTTTCTATCTGTAATAAATTACAAAATTAATTCTATACCTTAGCCCTATTATTACAGTATAGCTTTTTTAAAGCAATAAGTTTTATTAGATATTAATAAATAAATTTTTAGGAAAATGAGATTATTTATAATTAACGGACCAAATTTAAACTTGGTAGGAGTAAGGGAGCCTGATGTATATGGAAGTCAAACTCTTGATAGTTATTTCAAGAAACTTGAAGCTTGGTATCCCGATATTAAATTCACTTTTTTTCAGTCTAACAGTGAAGGGGCTATAATAGACTGTCTTCAGCAGACTGAAAAAGAGGCGGATGGGGTAATACTTAATGCCGGTGGATATACACACACATCGGTAGCTGTCGCAGATGCTATATCAGCTATTTCAACTCCGGTAATTGAAGTTCATCTTTCCAATGTTCATAAGCGCGAATCTTTTAGGCATCATTCATTTTTGTCGCCTGTTGTTGAGGGCGTTATTTCTGGCTTTGGCCTTGATTCCTATCGTCTTGCAGTTGAAGCCTATTTAAAAAAACCTTAGTTAATTTTCTGTTTTAGCATTAATATATTTTTTCAATGAATAAGTTTACTAAGATCGTTGCAACTATTTCTGACAAAAGATGTGAAGTTGAATTTATTAAAGCATTACATGAAGTTGGTATGAATGCCGTTAGACTCAATACTGCACATTTAGATTTTGAAGGTTTAAATAAAATCATAAATAATGTTCGTAAAGTTTCTGATGAGATCGCAATATTAATTGATACCAAGGGTCCGGAAATCAGAACTACTATATGTGATGGTATAATAAGTCTTAAAACAGGTAATACTATATGGTTGCGTGGTGAGCCTGATAAAAAGTCAACAAGTGAATGCATTAATGTATCATATCCACGTATAGCTGAAGATGTTGCAGTTGGCAGTCATATTTTGATTGATGATGGTGAGATAGATTTAATTGTTAAAGAATCGGATGGCAGCGCTTTACTTTGTGAGATTATAAATAATGGTCAGTTAGGGAGCCGCAAAAGTGTGAATGTTCCCGGAGTTAGAATTAATCTGCCCTCTTTAACCGAAAGAGACCTTGATTATATTGATTATGCGATAGATAATAAAATAGATTTTATTGCTCATTCTTTTGTCAGGAACGCTCAAGACGTCTTAGAAATACAAAAAATTTTAAATAAAAAAGAAAGCACGGCAAAGATTATAGCAAAAATTGAAAACCAGGAAGGAGTAGAGAATATAGATGAAATTTTAGAGAATGTTTATGGTGTTATGGTTGCAAGGGGAGATCTTGGAATTGAAATTCCACAAGAAAAAATTCCTTTAGTACAACGCCAGCTTATCCGTAAATGTGTTGAATCAAAGAAGCCGGTAATAGTGGCCACCCAAATGCTCCATAGCATGATCTCTAGTCCACGCCCCACACGCGCAGAAGTTACAGATGTTGCAAATGCAATTTATTACCGTACTGATGCTTTGATGTTGAGCGGTGAAACGGCTTATGGCGATTATCCGGTAGAATCGGTAAAAACCATGTCCCAAATTGCCGCTGAAGTTGAAGCTGCCAAAGATTCAAGAAATGATATCCCGGTTGATTTGGTAAAACATGATATAACTGCCTATTTATGCGATACAGCAGTTAAAGCATCAAAGGAATTACCTATAAAAGCTGTTATTAATGACAGCCTTACAGGAAAAACAGCCCGATATTTGGCTGCCTTCAGAGGAACTATGCCGGTTGTGGCACTTTGTTACAGTAAACGTGTAGCTCGTCAGCTGGCATTATCTTATGGAGTATTTCCAAGACATACAGAAACAGGTAGTTCTAAAGGTGAAATTATGCATAAAACTCTTATAAAACTTCAGGATATGAAGGTTCTTAAAAATGAAGATTTGGTGGCATACTTAGGAGGAAGCTATGGAATTGGGGGAGGTACTACATATCTTGAAATTATTACTGTTGACGGATTGATAAAAAAAATTGATCGTTATATTGATTGATTTCCTGCTTAAGTTGTTGATTTGCAGATAAGATGGTCTTATTGAAATGCAATTTGTTTTTATCTGTTGATAAAAATTTTTACTAAAATATTTGCAGAATATTGTATAGATAAAAAAAACCATTATATTTGCATCGCCTTTAATGGAAAAGGATATTAAAATTGTTCCCGGTCTGGTAGTTCAGTTGGTTAGAATGCCGGCCTGTCACGCCGGAGGTCGCGGGTTCGAGTCCCGTCCAGACCGCAAGAAAAGCAGCTCTTTTTACAGTAGCTGCTTTTTTTGATGTACCCAAAGCATCCTGCTTTGGGAGAAGACTTGAATCCGGCTTGTGCTACGTTCCTTTTTCTTTTGTGCTCAAGCCGCACGGGCTTCTACTTTTTTAATGTACCCGAAGCATCCTGCTTTGGGAAAAATATTAAAAGTTATTTACGTCCATTCAATATTTCGGGATCGCTCTCGCTGCAAAAAATGAGCTTTT
>CAZODA010000055.1:0-18508 GCA_964578485.1 uncultured Alkalitalea sp.
CTGCAAAGATAAAACCTTTTTACTTGATAACGAAAGGATTTTAAAAAAAAATCACAACTGTTTTATAAAAACAATATGTTATCCCGGGGTTTATAACTTTTCGAAAGCGATAATAATACATTGATTGATTTTTAATCATCTTTATAATATTATACTATTTTATCAATTTATTTGTAAATTTAACATGAATAAGTTTTATTAAGCTTACGACATATTTTTATCATTAAATTTTAAACTGCTTTTACAACTTCATTCACTAATAATCATATATACCCGCTTTGTCTTATGAAAAGTTCAGTTTACAGAGAAATCACCCCCTTATCAGATGATGATTGTTTTTTGATTTTTGACAGAAAAAGATCTCTTTTTACCTTTCCTGTTCATTTTCATCCTGAATTTGAAATCAATTTTATTTCAAATGCACAAGGTGGACGTCGTATTGTTGGAGACCATATAGAAGAAATTGGAAATTATGAATTGGTAATGGTTGGAAGTAATTTATACCATGGCTGGGAAAACTATAGAAATACGGGAAAAGATCTTCACTACGAGATAACACTGCAATTCCCAAAAGATCTTTTTGAAGGATCATTTTTAGAGAAAAATATGCTTAAGCCTATCCGGGACCTACTTCAAAATGCACAGCGCGGAATTCTTTTTTCTGTTGAAACTGCCAAAAATATCGAGAAACGCTTAATAAGTCTTACAAAAAACAGAGGCTTTGATTCTTTTCTTGAATTTCAATCCTTGTTATACGACCTTGCTATTTCCAGAAATCAAAAACTCTTAACAAATATTTCATTTCAACATCAAGATGATTTTTATAACAGTCACCGCATTGAAAAAATTTACAACTACATTAAAGCTAATTTCAATAAAAAAATAATGCTGAATGAAGCGGCAGATCTTCTTAACATGTCGGTAGCATCATTTAGCAGATTAATAAGGCAGCATACAGGAAAATCTTTTGTAGGATTTGTAAACGAAATCCGACTTGGGCATGCTACACGACTTTTAATAGAAACATCAAAAAATGTTTCTGAAATATGTTATGAATGTGGATTTAATAATATTTCAAATTTTAACCGAACTTTTAAAAAGAAGCAACAATGTACACCATCAGAGTTCAGACATAATTTTGTAGGGCAAAAAACAGTTTTCTAAACTGTTTTATCCTTGTAAATCAAAAAATAAGCAGACTAAAGAGTGGAATAAATTATACCGATAAAATGTCCCGAAGTTTTTGATCAAATTCTTCCTTGTCAATTTCACCCCTGACATATCTTTCCTTTAATAAATCTATGGCAGTAGATGGAAGGGGCTTTTCAGCACAAAATAAATCGTTAAAACGTTTCATGCAGGCAATTATTGCTATGCTTGCTAAAGGTATGGTAACGATCCATCCCCATCCCACACTCCATGCCTTCATTTTTCTATTATTATTTTCATTTGTTTCCATAGCATACAATTTAATAAACAATGACTAATTAATACAAGTTAAGGAAATTACCAATGAAAGAAAAAACCATTAGCCAAAGAACATATATGCAATTAAAATAGCTGCTACAATTCCGGCAAAGTCAGCAATTAGTCCGCAAGTAATTGCATAACGGGTTTTCCGTATGCCAACCGAGCCAAAATATAATGCTACTATATAAAATGTTGTGTCTGTTGATCCTTGGACAATACAGGCCAAGCGCCCTACAAAGGAATCAGCACCATGAGCAGTCATAGCATCAATCATCATTCCTCTGGCTCCACTTCCACTTAAAGGTTTCATCAGGGCAGTTGGAAGAGCGCCTACAAAATCGGTATCAAATCCCAGGAAGTTAACTATGGCTGCAATGCCATCAATTATAAAATCCATTGCTCCTGACGCCCTGAAAACTCCTATGCCAACCAATATTGCAATTAAATAAGGGATTATCTTTATAGCTACAGAAAAGCCTTCCTTGCCACCTTCGATAAAGGCTTCATAAACATTCACCTTTTTAATGACAGCCCTTATAATAAATAGGATAATAAAAGAGAATAAAAGAAAGTTTGCTATAAACAAAGACACTGTACGAATTTGTTCCTGATCTAATAGTGACATTCCCCAGATCATAGCTCCCACTCCAATAAGCATAAATCCTAAATATGCCAATATAATAGGATTGTATAAACGAATACGCTGAATAAGGGAAACAGAAATTATTCCCGCCATGGTGGAAAAAAATGTTGCAAATAAAATTGGGAGAAAAATATCGGCAGGATTGGCGGCTCCTAATTGTGCCCTGAATACCATTATTGAAATAGGAATTACTGTTAATCCCGAAGTATTTAAAACCAAAAACATAATTTGAGCATCAGAGGCAGTGTCTTTATTTTCATTAACAGTTTGCATTTCCTCCATTGCCTTTAAACCCATAGGAGTAGCAGCATTATCCAAACCCAACATATTTGCTGCTATATTCATCATCATAGAACCATAGGCAGGATGATTTTTGGGAAGAGAAGGAAAAAGTCTAGAAAATAAAGGCCCTATTAACTTGGTTAGCACACTCACCATCCCCCCTTTTTCGGCAATTTTCAAAAATCCCAACCACAATGTCAAAACTCCGATTAAGCCCAAGGAAATATTAAATCCATTTTCGGCATATTCAAAAGTAGCATCTACCAATTCTGAAAACACCCCTATATCATGAAAAAAAATCAAGCGTATTAGTGCTACTATAAAAGCAATAAGGAAAAAGGCTATCCATATATAGTTGAGCACCATAATTATTAAGATTTAATTAATTCGAATTACCGGATTTTCTTACCGGTGCATTTGGATGAGGAGCACCAAACTCTTTACAACTTATATTATCTATTTCAACCTCCCAAATTTTAACATTACGAACAGCCGGATCGTTATATACAAAATTTTTATTGGAATATTGACGCATAATAATGCTCAAAATTCGACGCTTTTCTTCCATGCCCTCGATAAACTTAACTTCACCAAAAGCTACTACACTTTTTGACTTCATACGATAACTACAAGCTACTTCAGGATGCTGAAAAGCAAGAGCATGATCTGTACTAAAACTAATACAAATTTGGGGGCTTTGCTCTAAACAGCTAATAACACGTCCACTTTGAGCACTATGCAAATATATTTTCCCATCTTCATAGCCAAAATTCATAGGAATAACATAAGGGCCACCTTCCGGAGTTATAACTCCTATAAAACAAATATCACATTTTTTAATTACTGCTTCAATCTTTGCCCTATCTTCATGAACTATAGTCTTCATATTATCCGATAATTGTTCTTTCTCCTTGATTGAAAGAAATGATTTTTATTGCGTTTTGTAAAATACTCATCTCACGCATAAGATCAACAACCTGCTCAGACTTACCTTGTTCTTCTACTTGACGCAGTTTAATTCTGATTTGTTCGATTTTAAATTTTACCAACTTCCATTTTAATTCCATTACAACTTTAGGCACTAAGATATTTAAAAGATCCTCTTCCTTTTTTACAGTTCCATAACGATCATGGATTTTACTTAACTGATATTCTCTGGCAATCAAATCAGTAGTTAAACGGCTCACTTCAGGGTTGAAGTGACCAATAAAATAACGATCAGCCAAAGCCCTTTCATCGTCTTTTAAATCTTCATACTCTTTTAATATCAAATTATGAACAGGATTTTCACTTTGCAGTTCATCCTGATTTAATTCATAAACGATATATTCACCTACCTTCATTTTGGTTTTACGATCGCCAAGGTCAACTTCTCCCAAATCATAATCTCCATATTTTAGCAAATAGCGTATTACTTCTTTTTCTTCATTTTCAAGAGGATTGGAAACTACTGAAACAGTATCATCAACTTTATCACCTGCTTCACTCTTAACCGCCATTGTTCGGGCACTGGAAATATTACGCTTTCGAGTTTGTGACTGCTTCTTCTGAATCTGCTTCCTTAACTCTAAATAAATAACTTCCTCTTCTACCTGCAACAGTTTGCTGCACTCTTTAACATAAACAGCCCTTAAAAGTTGATCAGGTATCATAGCTATTGTTCCAACTATATCCTGGATTAAACGTACACGTTGAACGGGATCACTTTTACTGGCTTCTAACAAAAGGGTGGTTTTAAATTTTATAAAATCACTCTCATTGTTATTGATGAAATCCTGTAACTTTTCACCACTCAATGTTTTTGCAAAAGAATCAGGGTCTTCGCCATCAGGAAGTAATAATACTTTTACATTCATTCCCTCTGATAATAAGAGGTCTATACCCCTAAATGAGGCCTTTATACCGGCCTGATCTCCGTCAAAAATAACAGTTATATTAGTAGTAAAACGAGCTATTAATCTAATTTGATCAACAGTAAGAGCAGTACCGGAGGAAGCTACCACATTATGAATGCCGGCTTGATGGAAAGATAAAACATCTGTATAGCCCTCAACAAGATAAGTGTTATCGTGACGAACCATTTCCTGACGAGCCTGATAAATCCCATATAAAATTCGACTCTTATGATAAATATCTGATTCAGGTGAATTAAGGTATTTGGCAGCTTTGACATCCGACTTCAATATTCTGCCCCCAAAAGCAATAACCTTCCCCGATAAACTATGAATGGGGAAAATAATTCGCCCTCTAAACCTATCTGTTTTATAATTTTCCCTTACGATAGTAAGTCCGGTCTTTTCAAGATATTTAAGATTATAACCCTCCAAAAGTGCCTGCTTGGTTAAGGCATCCTTTTGCTCAGGAGAATAACCGAGCTGGAACTTTTTCAATACCTCATCACGAAAACCACGCTGATGAAAATAACCTAAACCAACCGACTGACCCTCATCAGTTTCAAATAAGGAACGAGAAAAAAATCGAGAAGCAAAAGATGTTACAACCATCATACTCTCCCTCTCATTTTGTTGGGCAAGCTCTTCCTTTGTAGGCTCCCTCTCTTCAATAGGAATATGGAATTTCTTACCCAACATCTTTATTGCCTCTACAAAAGAGACCTGCTCATGCTCCATCAAAAAGTTTACAGAATTACCACCCTTACCACAACCAAAACATTTAAAAATACCCTTTTGAGGAGATACAGTGAATGATGGCGTTTTTTCGTTGTGAAAAGGACAATATCCAAGATAATTGACCCCACGCTTCTTCAAATTTACATAATCAGAAATCACATCAGTTATCTGTGACTGAGCAATATCAATTATCTGATCAACTGTAGCCTTATCTATCATATCATCCACTAAATATAAATATCAAAGATAGAGAAATAACACCAAAATAAGAAAAGAGAACAAATACAATGAAAAATGAAAAAAGCTCAATTATCAATTTGTTTACATACATTTACATAACTAATTATTTGGATTACATGTTAATATTTAACCTTTAAGCCATGACAAAAAACCTAAAATTTCTGATTTTTATAGTTGCAATAGCCCTAAGCGCTTGCATGAATAACAATAACAATAACAAACTATCCATTTTGCATGAGTCTGATTTTCAGACTATCGTTAAACTTCAGGAAAACAGGATAAAGACCAATGAGGTATTAAATATCCGCCAATTAATTGCTCTTGACTCTTTATTGATAATTAATAATTCAAGGAATGATAGTGTTTTTATGGTATTAAATTTAAACACATCTAAGATAATTAAATCATGGGGAGATAGAGGCCGTGGACCGGAGGAATATGGAACCTGGACTCATTTATTAAAGGTCTCCGATGAAATTTTTCAAATTGCCGATTTCACAAAGAATAGAATTGAAACCTATAAGATACCTGATTTTAATTTGACTACTAATCGAGAAATAATAAAAAATAATGACATTAGAAAATTAGAGATTCCTCAGAGAATTTCGTCTTTAGATGACAATCATTTCTTTTACGATAATTTTTCCGAAGATAAACTGTCTATAAAACAAATGACTATCGGAGAGATCCCCATTGAGATTAATCAATTTGATCATATGAAGGATTTATTTCCGACTCCTTGGTATTATACAGGTACTTTAATATTAAACAAGAATGAACAAAAAATAGTTTATGCTTATCGCTACTTGAGAAGGTATGATATTATGAATTTTGAAGGAGAACTAATTAAAACCGTAAAGATGACCCCGGCGCCAAGCCTTCAGAGCAATATTGAAAAAGACATAAATTTGGAAAAATCTATTATGTGTTATATGGGGGCAAAAGAAAATAAAAACTCCTTTTTCTTACTTTATTTAGGATATTCAGCAGAAGAATTAATGTTAAACGATTATAATTTATCTTGTTTTATTGAAGAATATAATTGGGATGGGAATCCAATTAAACGATATGAAATTAACAGATATATTTCAGACTTTGCCATTATTACAAATAAAGCACAAACTCCTTCATTTATAGGCATTGATGTTATAAATGAAAATCCAATAATTGTCCTCAACGAAGAAAATCATAAATAATTCGACTCGAAATTTACTGTTGAAACGAAAAAAAGAAGAAAGCAACAATCCCTTTATTATGCAATTTGAATATGTGTTTTAATGTATGAAGTTCAGCAAGATCAGCCACCTTGTAATTCATAATTTATTTATGAGTTTCGGGTTTCATGTTTCGAGTTTCGAATCATCAGTGATCAATCATATTTCGTAATTGATTTTTGCGGGCTTTGCGTGAATAATCTTTGCGGCTTTGCGTGAACCAATGGATAAATAATTCCATAACCAATGTAGACAGGGCATGCCCTGTCTCTACAACATTAATATTATAATTATTCGTGTAAATAATGGATAATAATCTTTGCGGCTCTGCGAGGTATTTCTTTGCGGACTTTGCCTGAACCAATTAAAAAATTCGTGTTAATTCGGGCGTTTCGGGTTTCGAGTTTCGGGTTTCGGGTTTCGGGTTTCGGGTTTCGTAATTGATCATTCGTGCGTTTCGAGTTTCATGTTTCGAGTTTCGGGTCATCAGTGATCGGTCATATTTCGTAATTGATTTTTGCGTTCTTCGCGTGAACTAATCTTTGCGGACTCTGCGTGAACCAATTAAAAAATTCGTGTTAATTCGGGCGTTTCGACTTCGCTCTCCCGCTCTCGGCAAGCCTCGGCGGGATTTCGCTACGCTCAAAACAACCATAATGGAGTTTCGTAATTCGTAATTGATAACTAAATCCGAAATGGACACGACATGTCTTGTCCCTACAGATTACTGTTTACTGATGACTGATCACTGAAAATTCATAATTGATTCGGGGGTATTGCGATTAAAGTGTGGGCCTCTCCTAAACTGGCCTCTCCTAAAGCGACCTCTTCTACTCTGTTGCCAAGCCTTTATTATGTATTCGCCCTTATTTCCATAATGGTTCGTTTTACCAATTATTTAGAAAACCAAGTTTATAAATAGGAATCGACAGTTATTTTATACTTTCAAATGCATAACAAATAAATTCCTTCTGATCCTTCTGATCAAGCTTTGTAAGCATACAAAGTATTTCCTCATTTGGGTCATAGTGTTTTTTACAAACAAGGCACAGTCCGGGTGTCGGTACTAAATCCGGATTAAGGGGATTGCCATCGTCATCAAAGTATCCATTTATTTCTTCCATGATTATCTGAAATGAAAAATTTGTTTCAACTCTTCATATACATTAAAAACAATAGGGCATATTGAATAACAGTCTATTACAGCAAACAGTCTTGATTGAAAATTCTTTCTTTGAAGATAAGGAAAAGAACGACAATCTTCAGGTCTATTTTCATAATAGATGCATTTTTTGTCGGACAAAAAAGGACAAGGTAATTCTTTGAAGCGCATATCACCATCTTCATCTATCTCTATATAACTACTCTTAAACTCAGTTTCAGATTTATTGCTTGCCCTTGACAGGTTTAAAATATCATTGTTTCGTATTATTGGCTTTAAAAGGGTACAACAATTTCCACATTCTTTACAATCAATCTTTTCTGAGTAATATCGAAATAGATTATGAACAGTCTTATCCAGTTGATCAGAATCTATACTTTTTAAAATTGATCGGAAACTAAAGTTGGAGACTTCATTTATTTGTCCTAACTCCTTAATCTTATTTAAGTCGGTAATCATATAACTTCAAAGTTAAAATTTTTTGGTTATAGACAGTTTATTTATATCCTGTATTAATAAATTAAGATCTTCAAAATGGCAGATCGCCCAAATATAAAATTATGACTTTATATACGAAATAATCAATGGGAAGTAGTCCCGGTATTTCCTCTCCCAGTCTCTTTTGCTTGTGATGAAGCCGGGTTTTTTGGTTCCCTTTGTCAAAAATAAGCTTTCCCTCTTATAATTTCCACGTTTCTACTTTTGGGTTACTGCTAAGATTATTGAGTTTTGCTTCTTGCTAAGTGCCACAAAGTTTTGCAGCTTTGCGCAGGGCGGGATTTATAGCACTACCTTTCATACAAAACCGAAAGTTCAAATTTAGCACAAATGTGCATACTAAGCACGTCCGACCTGCCATTGCTACAAACTGACTACTCTTATTCGTCGGTTTTTTTGTTTATTTAAATTGCTCTACAAATTGTCTTGCGGGTTCTAATTCAGGATCTGTACTTAAGTCCTTTGTCAAAACTTCACTTACCCATTTCGGTCCGTGGTTGCCAACACTTTTTACAAAGCTCTCAAGTTCGCCAACTTCAAGAATTAGAAAACCTTTTTCTTTTAGTTTTATTTGAATTCTTTCGAATGCTTTAGTTGCACTACCACTAGGGATATACGCCTTACCAACTTCTTTAGCTTCTGTCCAAGCTGATGCCTTTTTTAGAATTTTTTGAATTTCATTAATTTTAACTTTTGGAAAAATCCTTTCCTCCGTACTGTTCAAAATTTTTTCAATTTCTTGTTTAACGTCATCTGTAAGAAATTCTGGTCTTTTTTGCTCAATTTCCATTTTTACAGTTTTCCAGTCATTTTCAATTTCAGTCCAGTTACCACCCAAATCTTCAAATATTTCTTTTAATGGTTTAATATTGTTCAACACGTCAAAATCAGAAACAACTTTTAATGGAACATTTAATTTTTTCAAAGCCTTAATTGCCGTTGGTATTCTGTGTTTGCCACCGCAATGGATAAATAATGTGTCAGGTGCAACTGAAGATGTATTATCAAATTGTGAGGACAAAATAGCTGAAAAAAATCTACAATCTGAATCACTTTCGCAAATGACTACACCTGAATGAAACAGTCCATTTAAAACATTTGAATGCCGTAAAAGTGAATCATTCCAAATGCTGTCTATATCTAAACTTGTTAATAAACTAACTCTATTTATTGTGCCTTCTCGTTGTATGCGAATAATCTTTAGGTTTTTGATGTTTGCGTCTAATAATCCTTTTAGAAAATCTTCACTATGAGTTGCTAAGAATAATTGTCTTACTGATGGTAAATCTTTAGCAAGCATTTTACCTAAAAGTCTTGCTTGGGGTGGATGTAAAAATGCTTCTGGTTCATCAATTAAAAGAATCGAATGATTAGAAATGAATGCGTTTAAAAGTACACCAACAAAACTTCTCATTCCGTCCCCTTGTTCGTGTAATAAATCTAATTTTTCTAATTCTCTTAGGTAAGATAACAAAACTCTGTCTTCGCTAACTTTAGGAATAGGTTTCTCTCCAACATACAATGGAACTTCACTTCCAGCATTCCTATGAACAATTAAGTCTGTACCAAATGCTTGTCTAAAATAATCATTAAACCTTTGTTCTTGGGTCTCATCTTTTTGTAAAAAGTGAATTGGGTGTTGAATAGCTTGTGTAGTTAGCTTTATATTTTGTGGTGGATTTGCAGCTTGAATTCTTTGCTCCGTAGATAGGGTATTTACAAATAATAAAAACAACTCACTTAGTCCGTTCTTACAATTTGACCAATAATTTCTAGCGTTGGGTTCATAAATGTTATAACCAAAACCTTGATAATGAGGATGAGGATTTTCACCATGGTATATTAAAGAATGAGATTGTAAATAATTAAAAAACTCAGTTTCGTCCCCTTCTTTTTCTATGGTTATGTCTTTTATAACTTTTCCTTTGTTGTTTTTTGTTCTAAGTAGAGTTGCAGCTTCTTTTAAGGAAGCACTTTTCCCAGCGTTATTGGGGCCAACAAAAACAACAATGTCGTTTTTCTCAAATTGTAAAGTGGTATCATCACTAAATTTTATCTCACTTATCCAAACTCTTGCTGCCATATAATTATCTCTTTAGTTTTTTGTTGTACTTTATTATAGGGTTGCTAGTACCTTTTGACCAGGTCGAGTAGGAAAGGCATTTCAGTCTAAGCATCTCACAGAACTATACGTAAACCACTCGAGTCTCACAGTCTTTTCTTCCTACCGTTTAACACCAACTTAGTTACTAAATAAGCAGCGGGAAGCGGTTTTGTACCTACTACTCTTGAAAGCCGCCTACTATCATCTTTTATACAGCATTGACTAACTTACAAGATTAGTCATTCACAGTACATCTTGGTGGTAGGGCGGTTAGCGGGGCGACGTTTTTGTCAGTCGAGACAAAAGTTGATGCAGATGATAAACTCCCAAAATCATATTTTTCAGTCCGACTAGTGTCAAGCCTTTGTTGAGCCGGTTTTGTTCAACAAGGGTTTCATTTCATGCCCGTTTGGCAAAACGAAACCTTAGTTATTAGCGGTTCGGCATTGTGTTTTAGCAATAGTCATCAATTGTATCAGCTCCTATCCATTCAAGTCCTTGTACAAGAGTAAACTGTTTTTCTGCCCCGTCTTTCATGAAAAAAGTCACAAGACTTTTATGAACGAAAACATTTTTTTGAAAAACAAAATTTACTACTGCTTTTCAAAAGTCAATAAGGCATTTAAACTCACACCTTGCTGCGGATACGGGCAATAAGATTAGTACCTGACATATCAATGTTTGAGGGCATGAAATTTCTACCTTCCTTTTATTATGACATATTACTGCCGTAGTTATTCAGCAGCCCCAATAAATCCAAAACAAGATGTTAAATTTTAACACATACTCATAAAAAACATTAGCTTTATGTCAGAAATCTCACTTTTTAGTTAAAATCAGGCTTTGAAGCGCTTCGGTTAAATTTCTCATTCGTATTATATAAATAGAAAAGCAAAATTCTAAAAATGAAAGATATTATATAGATCAAAAAAAAATTAAACATAAAAACAAATTACTATGGAGACAGCAGAAATTGATGCAAAGAAATTTGGTCTTGAATTGGAAAAGACAGTTAATGACACACAGCAAATAATAGTAAAAGAAGAAAACAAGAAAGAATGGTTAGGAAGGTATAGCGGGTACGTTAAAGCATTATCAGCAAAAATGGATAGCATTAAAACTAATAGTAAATATTTCCATGAATGGGCCCCTTTATATTTTTATTTATCAATTTCTAATGCCAAAATTGCCAAAACTACTTTGACACTTGATGTACGGTATCGCGGACAAAAAATCGCAACGTTAAAATCCAAGAAAAGTAGCGTTACAATTTCAACCAAAGTTAAAGTTGGGACAAATTGGTTATTTGAAAGAAATAATAGAGATTTTAATTGTAATATTGAATTAGACAATGATAATTGGCGAAGTGAGAAAGCAAAACAGTTTAGACAGCATTTTTCAAAAAATCCTCCTAGAAATAACACAAAAAATAATAAGAGCAATGAAGAGCATAATATTGAAAGCTTGTTAGTTACCGAATTGTCAAAAAAGTCAAGTGTTGACAAGCAAATATTAAATGTTCAGACAGTTGATTTCGAAAACTTTAGAGTTTCAGTAAAAACTCCAATTAGTGCAAGCAAAAAAAATGGAATAACATATTCAGGTCACAAAGGAGGAAGTATTGATATATTGGCAAGAACAGGTAGAGGGAGAGGTACTTATCTAACAGTAATTGAAGTTAAAGATGAAAATAATAATAATGAACCACCTAAAACAGCATTAAAACAGGCAATCAGGTATTCTGTATTTATTCGTGAACTTCTACGATCCGAAATTGGTAATGCTTGGTATGAACTTTTTGGATTTGGTAGGGAAGTACCAAAATCCCAATTAACAATTCGTGTTGCTTGCGCAATGCCTGATAATAACTCCGATAAGTCATTTGCTAATTTAAAACTGCCAGTAGGAAATGACGTACTTGAGTGCCATTTCATCTATTTCAAATATGATAAAGAGAATAACAAGCTAACCAACTTCCAGACATCTTTAAAACGATGAAAATAATTTGCACACAAGTGCATGATTATTGACATGGGAGTTCCATCAGACCAATAACAAATATAGACACACAAATGAAACTAACAATCCATAGGGGCTCTAATCAAATTGGCGGTAATATTGTCGAAATAAAGAGTGAAGGTTATAGGGTATTTATCGACTTTGGTGAACAGCTTCCCGGAACCATCTCCGGGGAGCTAGAGCCAATCTACGGCTTAACTTATGGTGACGTGTCAAAAAGTGCTCTGTTTATATCTCATTACCATCAGGATCATATTGGTATGATTAACGATACCGAACCAAATCTGCCAATTTATATTGGTAAAACAGCAATTGAGATATATCGCCTTTTACAGGAAAGGCTTTCCAAAACTCCTAATGCTATAGCTGCAGAGAAACCTAAAGCAATCCTAAAAAGGCTTGAGTCAGTTAACACTTTTAAGGCAAAGGATAAAATTAAAGTAGGCGGGATAACCATTACACCGCTATTTACAGATCACTCTGCTCTTGATGCGTATATGTTTGTGATTGAGGCTGAGAATGTACGGGTGCTTTACACAGGCGATTTCCGTGGCCATGGCTTTAGGAGCAAAGGTCTGAGATCTTTATCAGTATATGCTCAAAATATAGATTATATAATTGCAGAAGGCACAAATATTAATAGGCAAGGAGAAGCTTTGCAAACAGAGCGAGAACTTCAGAACATATTTAGAACTCGTTTCAAAAATAATAAACATAACTTTGTTTTTGTTTCATCCACGAATATTGATAGGATTTTTTCCATTTATCATGCAGCAAAAGATGCCGGATTATGCTTTGTATGTGATAACTATCAAACAGAAATAATGAAAACTGTTTCTAGCAATCATAAACAAGACACCAGCTTTTATGATATTGATTACCTTCAAAATAAAAACAGCAAAGGTAGATT
Source organism: uncultured Alkalitalea sp. (assembly GCA_964578485.1). GTDB lineage: Bacteria > Bacteroidota > Bacteroidia > Bacteroidales > Marinilabiliaceae > CAZODA01. Next base: position 13,173 of record CAZODA010000055.1, read on the forward strand.
CTTTAAGTTACACTATAATGAACAAGGACTATTCTCTTTTGAAGGCAACTTGCGACCCTATCTTGAAAGACATGGCTTTTGCATGCTGATAAGGCAAAACGATGCTTTTAAACCGCTTTTGGAAGAATACGGTAAATCGAATGAAACAAAAATATACTATTCGATGTGGAAAGGATATTTAGATAAAGAAAATTCAGCATTTAACAAATCACTTTACGATTTCCTTGAACCTTTTGCGATAGAGCATTTGCACACAAGCGGGCATGCTGATATAAAGGCTTTAGATGAAGTATTTGACATAGTAAGGCCCAATGCTGGAATTATTCCAATTCACACAGAATATCCAGAAAAGTTTAAGGAGATATTTCCGAAGTATAGGATTTTTGAATCAAACGATGGCAAAGAAATTAATCTTATGTTAAATAAAGCCTAAATATGAAAGTAGCAATAGTTGGTTCGCGTAAGTTTGATGATAAGAGTGTTTTTATGTGGTTCCTTAGATGATATCACAATAATCTTTTTACCGATGACTCTATTGAGATAGCATCTGGTGGAGCAAAAGGCACTCATGATACGATTGCGAAATTCCATAAATTAAACAAGCCAATCTATCACTATAGCGTTGATGATGAAAGTATAATGGTTGAACTTTTATCAGGCCATTCCGATTTTCTAATACAAATGGCGAGAGACATGAGATGTATCGGTATATCAGATAGTGGTATTAGCGATGATTGTGAACTGGTACGGTTTGACTGAAATACCTAACATGGTCAAACCAAAATAACCATATATTATAAGCAGAAAGAAATAATTCTAAAAATTCTTGATTATGGGTGATCTTACAAATTTTGTGTCTCTCCGAAGAAGAGCTACTTGAGGAAATAAATCTAACAAAAAGGATATAGTTGGAATCATTTTTACAGGTGAGTTCCCAGAATTGGATGAACAGCTGGTTGAAATAGAGGTTCTTAAAAGTTTTAATGTTGACGAAATCGAAAAAATCATCTCTGTCGGGAAAAAAGAAAAGACCTTTAAGTATGCAATTTGAATATATGTTTTAATGTACGAAATTCAGCAAGATCAGCCACCTTGTAATTCATAATTTATTTATGAGTTTCGGGTTTCATGTTTCGAGTTTCGAATCATCAGTGATCAATCATATTTCGTAATTGATCATTCGTGCGTTTCGGCTCCGCTCTCCCGTCTCCCGCTCTCGGCAAGCCTCGGCGGGATTTCGCTATGCTCAAAACAAACAGAATGGAGTTTCGTAATTCGTAATTGATTTTTCATTCGTGGAAAAATAATTGCATTACCAATGAAGACAGGGCATGCCCTGTCTCTACGACATTAAAATTATTTAATTTGCGGAAATAAAATAATTCGTGAAAATTTGCGAAAATTCGTTGACTAATTCGTAATTGATAATTTGGGCGTTTCGAGTTTCGGGTTTCGAGTTTCGGGTTTCGTAATTGATAACTAAATCCGAAATGGACACGACATGTCTTGTCCCTACAGATTACTGTTTACTGATGACTGATCATTGATGACTGATCATTGATGACTGATCATTGATGGCTGATCACTGAAAATTCGTAATTGATTCGGGGGTATTGCGATTAAAGTATGGGCCTCTCCTAAACCGACCTCTTCTACCCTGTTGCCATTGTCGTCCTCTTTGCAGAGACGGTATATTTTGCATTTCTTTAAACAAAACGCTAAGTTTTTCTGCCTGTTCTTCTGTACAAAGTTTTTGCAAGGAAAAGAAATGATTAATAGTTAGCTTTTTTATCTCTTCTTGAATTTGTCCAATTTCATGTGCAAATTCAAACATTTTTTCTTTGTCAGGGTCGGTTTCAGAGAATCCATTTAAAATTGCCAGTTCCATACGGTTAAGCTCATTGATGTATTCATGCAATTGCATTCGATATTCTTGTTCCAATGCATGAAATTCCTCAAATTGCCGGGGACTGAGGTCCAAATAATTAACCATGCGATTAAAACCTCGTCCGATGGTAACATCAATTTCAGTGGTTTGAGTTTCCAAATCATCTTTTTTTAGAAACTGATAAACTGATAGGCCCAATACAAGAGCCAATATTATCAATAACCCGAAAATAAAATTTTTACTCTTCATGAAGCTCAAAATTTAACCAGCTATTTTCTATTTCCAATGCTGTTTGATCATTTAAAAAGTAGTCGCTTAGTATCAACTCTGAATTGCCGGGTTTGGGATCAAAAAGCCATGCTCCCCAAAAGCCTGTCAGCAAAGCGAGGATTATAGCAGCAATTTGAAAACTTTTCCTAATAATTATTAAATCCTTAAGAGAATGTGATTTTTTTAATTCTGTCATCACCCGATCGACCATCAAAGGATTTACTTCAGTTTCTTTTTCAATTTCCAATGCTTTATAAAAAGCAATATATGAATTATAAACTGCACGACATGTATCACAGTTATTTAAATGAAGCTGTGCTTTTTTGCCAAGCCTTTCACCATTTCTCAACAGGACTAAATTATTCTTAAATTGTTCACAAGTCATTTCTAAAATCTTCTTTTCTATTTTTTAATAGAGTTTGCAAACGTTGACGACCTCTGTACAATAAACTTTCAACTGCTTTTAATGAAATATTCAAAATTTCTGAAACTTCCTGGTTACTCATTTCCCTATAATAACTTAATACAAAGACTTTTCGTTGCTTAGGACTAAGCTGATCTAATGCACGACTGGCAAAAAGTTTTTTTTCACCTTGCTTAATAAGGTCATCAGCAAATTCATTTGATTTAAGTTGCTGTCCACTTTTATAACTCAATTCTGAAAGAAAAGTTTTTCGTATTTTTTTCTTTCGAAGGGCATTCATTGCCATATTTATTGAAATTCTATAAAGCCAGGTAGAAAATTTCGCATCCTTTCTAAAAGCATTCAAGTTATGGTACACTTTTATAAAAATTTCCTGTGTTAGGTCATCTGCGTCATCCTTATCATGCAAAAAACCGATACATGTTTGAAACACTTTTTGCTGATAACGGTGAACTAAATGGGCATAAGCATCTTTATTTCCATTTTTTACCTTTTCAATAATTATTTCATCACTAAGCTGACTCATTACTTGCACAGTAATTATAAAGATAAAGGCCGATTAAAAGATTATCAAATACATTCTCTCCCTTAAGCTAAATCTGCCTTATTCATTTTTCAGATTATCTGTTTCAGAGGAGGGACAATAAGGACCTGATCCATCACGTAAACGCTGCCTTGCACCCACATTTTCACCATCTTCATTTTGTAATCCGCGACCATAGCCGGGCCGTAAGGCTCTCCTATCGTAAGTTCTATTGTCAAAATTCTTTGCGGCTCTAAAATTCTGTCGGCGAAACAAGCGCTTGCCGGTAGTGCGTCCTTCACCATAACCATGGCCGGGACCTAAACCTCTACCCGGACGAACACCATCATAGTTGTCACAAATTCCATCTCCATCGGCATCGACATAGCCTGTACGAGGTTTATTCTCTGTTTTTTCCACTTCCTGAGCATTTGTTATTGTTGCGGTAAACGATAATGCAGCAATAAAAATAAGGGATAAAATAAATTTTTTCATTTCTCGAATTTTTATTTATTAATATTGATTTTTACCCTTTAGACAGTTATACTGAAAAAAACATTCGCAAAAAATAAATTAATATCGATAATTAAGCAAAGATAATATCAGGAATAATAATAAACAGAAGATAAAGCAAATTACATAAAGTAGTAATCAGCTGACTTATTGGCTTATATTAATGTGAAACTTTAGTAAGAGAAATAAGAAGCTATTTATTTTTCAAAGCTTCAGCACCACCTGTGATCTCAACTATCTGATTTGTAATAGCTGTTTGACGGGCTTTATTATAACCTAATTGTAGATCTCTTATAAGTTCAATAGCATTATCGGTTGCCTTATGCATTGAAGTCATTCTTGAACCGTGTTCTGATGCAAGAGATTCCAGAATAACCTGATAGAACATTGTTTGAAGCATTCTTGGAACAAGACTTTGTATAATGTTATCAATATCAGGTTCTAAAATATATTTTTCAATTTCTTCATCACTTTTTGTTCTGGGAACTGAAAATGGCAAAAATTGTTGCACTTGAACTTCCTGATAAGCAGCATTAATAAATTCATTATAAACCAAGATAACTTGTTTATATTTTCCACTACTAAAATCGTTCATCAATTGTTTGGCCAATTCAACAATCTCATCATACGACGACGATGTTAACAATTCATGATATTGAAAATCAAAAGGAATATTCCTGGGTTTAAACATCTTTTCCAGTTGTGAACCCATAATTCCAATTTTTAAGTTTCCTGACTGGAATTCATTTTCAAGTTTACCATGAATTAACTCCTGAACCTCCTTTACAATATTTATATTGAAACTACCACATAAACCACGGTTGGAAGCAATGGCTAAGAGCAAAATCCCCTCATCAGCTTCAGGCTTGGAATAAATAATAGGGAAATCTTCTTCAAGAGAATTAATTAGGTCATGAATAATAGATGCCAGCCTTTGAATATAAGGTCTCAGACTTAAAATATCATTCTGAGCCTTTTTCAAACGCACTGCCGACACCATTTTCATGGCACTAGTAACCTGGCTTGTGGTTTTTACCGAATTAATGCGGTTACGTATATCTCTTAAATTTGCCATTTTAGGATTTTAATCATTTATCAGGAGTTATCTTCCTCTTTTGCACGATATTTAGCACTTAAATCTTCAGCATTATCAATTAAAATATCAACAATATCATCTCCGAATTCTCCCTGCGCTATTTGTTTAAAAATTTCAGGATGGCGCATTCCCAGATTAGCAATAAAACTTTCTTCAAACTCAGAAACCTTATCTAAAGGTATATCTCTTAATAATCCCTGAGTTCCACAAAAGATCAGAACTACTTGGTGTTCAACAGGCATAGGTTTATATTGGACCTGTTTCAATAATTCAACATTTTTCCTTCCTTTATCCAATATTGCCATAGTAGCCGCATCCAAATCAGAGCCAAATTTCGAGAATGCTTCAAGCTCTCTAAATTGTGCTTGATCAAGTTTTAAAGTACCCGCAACCTTTTTCATAGAGTTGATCTGGGCATTACCCCCAACTCTGGAAACAGAGATTCCAACATTAATGGCAGGCCTTACACCTGCGTTGAATAACCCTGTTTCAAGGAATATTTGTCCGTCGGTAATAGAAATTACATTAGTGGGAATATAAGCTGATACATCACCTGCCTGAGTCTCTACAATAGGTAAAGCAGTTAGTGTACCTCCTCCTTTAACCATCTTGGCAATTGAAT
>CAZODA010000056.1:0-18075 GCA_964578485.1 uncultured Alkalitalea sp.
TTGGCCTTGCCGAAAAACGAACAAGACATATATTTGTTGAAAAGAAAAAATAAAAAATTTATAAAATAATTTGGATTAACCATAGAATACGGGATTTCGCTTCGCTCAACCTTCGGCCACCTCCCCTTTGCGGGGATTTCGCTTCGCTCAAAACGACCACGTAATTCGTAATTGATATCTAAACCCCTCTAAACGACGTAGTCCTCAACATTTTAATTCATAATTCATAATTTATTACTAATCTACTAATCTACTAATCTACTAATCAGCTAATTACCCCTTGTTTTTTAGGAAATGTTTGTATATCTTTACAGTTGTTAAACAAATTTGATCTTTATATAAACATTATAATTATTAATCTGAAATCTCGGCCCACTATGCCTGACCACATTCAATACCTAATTTATCCACCTTCCTTTCTTAAGGATTTTTCTGTTGCTACCCCTAAGCCTGCAATAGAAAATAATTCTTTCAATAGTTTTATAAATATTTTTCTTTTCTATTACAGTCTATTCAGTAATAGAAATTCCTATATTTTCTTTTATTCAAAGAGGGCACAATATGCTAATACTATTTTGTATTTATCGGCAGCTGAGATGCGATTAATCACAATAAAGACGCAATCAATCGCGTCTCTACAGTTTGAAAACATAGAATACGATTATATTATAATTGGGAAAAAAGAAGAGGAAGCAACTGAGCGTTGGAGCTACCGCTTCCTCTTCCGACTCCCTTTCAAAAAGAAAGGAGGTAACAGGCAAAGATAATAAATAATGAAACAGAAATCGCAAGTGTTAATACCCCTCTGCGTGAGATCTACTTAGCAAGGCAGGTAATCTTTAAAATATTTTTAAAACAAGATGCTTGAAAAACATAAAACAAGCATTAGAAAAATTTTATGTAATATGAAAAATAAGATTTTATTTGGCTGTGTATCAATATTATTTGTAGCAGCCACAGCATTTAATATAGGTTTATTACAAACCAAAGATGCCAATGACGTCTCACTTGATGCAATTACCATAATGGCGCAAGCGCATGATGGCGAGAATAATATAAATGGCGCTGAATTTGTAATCCTTATGGATGGGGGAAGCGGTACTAAATGTATAGATGAGATAGTGCATAATTATCAAATTTATATAATCTATTGTGAGGGCTCTGGTAATCTACCTTGTATCCAAGGTGTTTACGAGTATTGTACTCCAACCAATAAACGTTGCTATTTTACCTAATTTTATTTAATTATGGGGCTGTCTAAAAACATCTTTAAACGAATTTTGTAATTCACAAAGTATTAATAATGAGGTTTGCATAAATTGTAATTTATCAATAAACCGACTTCTTAGGCAGCCTCATTACAAATTTTAAATTGTATGAAACATTTATATTTATTATTTATACTATTTGTGTTTTTATGTAGTTGTTCTTTTAACAAGTCTGAAACTCTTTCTAATAATTCATCACAAATATTATCCTTATCTGACAACATTGTAAATGAAAGTTGTTTTAAAAACTATTTTGAATTAGATGAAATAATACCTATTCCAACTAATGACTCTATATTAATTTCAGATATAAGAAAGGTTATAAGGTTTGATGATAAGATTATTTTGTTTTCGAAAGGAACAAATCATGTACTTATTATTGATGCAAACAAAGGAGTTGTTGAACAAGATATTATTAGGAAAGGAAGAGGTCCCGGAGAATCAAGATCGATACTCGACATCACATTCCATGAAGAGTTTGAACAAATAATAATTCATAATGATTACAACAGATTACTTTTTTATGATATTAATGGGGAATTTATCTTTCAGGAGGAAGTGGGATCCCCTTATGAGGGTATCTGCATACATAAAGGCGAAATAATTCTGCATAATAAAATGGCCGGCTATTCCTGTTATCCATACGCATTTAAAATATATAATTTACAAGAAAAGACTTGGAGGCAGGCAGGAAAAAACCAAAAAGTTGATTTTCATATCAGAAGTCAAGGGTTGAATTTAGTGAAAAGTAAAAGACTTTGGTTTACGTCTCCTTTAGATTACAGTCTGTTTACTCTTGAAAACGATCAAATTAGCACTCAGTTCGAATTTGATATTCCAAAGAATAAAATAAATAGTCAATTAGTAAAAATATCAATTTCTGACCCAATGGCTTTTTTCCAAAAAATATCAGAAAACAACTTGATATACTCGATTAACTCTATTCGAGAGACTTCCAATTATATAGTGTTTAAATCAAATCAGCCGGGTTTTTTTATCATAGACAAAAAAGTCAACAAAATTTATTGGGATAAATCATTCGTCGGGCAATACTTGTTTCCTTCTGCCTACTATTATCCACATGATGGAGATGACAACAAAATCATGTTTATTCTTCCTGCTCAGGATTTTACACAAAGTGGAAAACTCAATTTAAATGATGAGTTAGATTTTTCAAATATAAAAGAAAGTGATAATCCTATTTTACTCTTTTTCAAAGAAAAAGATAGATTTTGAAGTCGAGGCATACCTATAAAATAAAGATGCTTGAAAGTATAAAACAAGCATCAGAAAAATTTTATGTAATATGAAAAACAAGATTTTATTTGGCTGTGTATCAGTATTATTTGTAGCAGCCACAGCATTTAATATAGGTTTATTACAAACCAAAGATGCCAATGACGTCTCACTTGATGCAATTACCATAATGGCGCAAGCGCATGATGGAGAGACAGGAGGATATTCTTATCTTTGTACCTCAGGAGGGCCAGGTTCGATTAGTTGCTCTACATCTTTTAATGCCGGAGGAGGCGGAATATCTGGAGGAACAGGTTGTACGTTCGCTTTTTACTGCTTTTTAAACATCCTCTTTAAATTATCCTATTTATGAAAATATTAACTAGAATCATTATCGTCATATTTTCCTTTGTTACATTTTCATGTAAAAAAAAGGAATCAGTTACAATAGAAACTATCATTAATTTAGAGAAAGAAATAAGTGTTAAAGCAAGTGACATTTCAAGAGATTTGAAAATCATTAAACTTGAAAATTCTGATAGTTGCTTATTAGCAAATATCAGAAAAATTGAATTTGTGGATAGCCTTATTTATATATTAGATGATGTTTTTAAAGGTGTTTATGTCTTTTCTTTTACTGGTAAACTTGTGCAAAAGTTTTCTAAAGAAGGTCGTGGGCCCGGAGAGTATTTATCTCTTGATGATTTTTTTATTGATAGGGATGCAAATGTTTTAGAACTTTTCGACAGAATAAATATGAGAATTTATAAATATAAACTTGAAAATTTTGAGTTTATTCATAAAATAGATATACCACTTAATTTTGGGTTTAAGTTTATTAAAAAGGAAAACATTTATTATTTTCAAACAAATGAAGCAAGAAATATAATAAACGAAAAAAAAATCACCAATAGTTCTATAATCGCTTTCGATGCAGACTCCAAAAAAGTCACTCCTTTTTTACATAAAACGAAACCTGAGACCGAAAATCAACATTGGGAATTTTCAAGCATTTTTACTGTTGATAATAATACGCAGAGAGTTTTTATTTCGCTTGCCTGGGATAAAACACATTACGAGATTTTTAATGATGTGATAAATCCAATAATCAAAATTGAAGCTTCAAGCCGTGGATTTCCTGATAAAATTTTGGAGAGCAAGTTTGATGAAAAAATGTCTTTTTTAAATTCTCTTGGAGAACGCACTAATAATACACATTTTTTTAAATTGCTTATGAATAATGAAAAAGCATTAATTATTGGCTATGGAATTGGTTATCCTCCAAAGGAATGTTATTATTTTAATTTCAAGGAAAATAACCATCATTTTTTCACAAATAATATTATAAATGATTATCTACCTTTTGAAATAGAACACACTTCAATTTTCAAAGAAGATGATGGTTATCTTGTATCTGTGTTATATCCTCATTTAGAAAATCTAAGTTCATCAGCATATAATTATTTAGATATTAAGGACACTGATAACCCTGTTTTGTTTTTGTTTAAATTATGAAAAAGACTTATGTTTTTTTAGGAAGTATTGTTATTCTAATAATTTTTTTAACATTTTCAATATTTAATATTTTATCATTAAAGTCTGAATTATTTAGGTATAGCAATTTAAGAACCGAGAATATTTTATTAAAAGAGGGCTTTTTTCATTCATATGATTATGAGGGAATAAGAATTGATTTTTCTCAAAAATTTTTGATCCGGATTTAAAAGAAATTACTTTAAATGATCTAATAAAAAGTGAAAACACTTAGGTAGGCTTACTTAAAGAATGAAATATTATAAAAAACAAATACACCATAGCAATGAAATATTTACCTATAACATTCCTATTCTGTTTGTTAGTTTTCTCCTGTACTAATAGCAAAAACAGCAGAGCAGATTATACTATTTCAGTAGTGGAAAACTTAAAGGATCCAATAAGTTTAAATTCGTTGTTTACCGAAGTTGAATATGTAGTACTTGAAACAACAGAAGAAAGCATTTTTGGTAACATTGATAAGCTAATTTATTCAGAAGGGCAATATTATATTATGGACGGCTCTAGAACAAAGCTAATATATGTGTTTTCCGAAGAAGGACAATTTTTAAGGACTATTGGGAAAATAGGCAAGGGACCAGGGGAATACTCACAGATAGCTGATTTTACAATTGATGAAGAAAGTAACAAGGTAATTATCCTGGCACATCCTTCAACCGTATTTGTATATGATAAAGACGGGGATTTTCTTTTTAAGAAAGATTTGTTCTCCGGTTCATTATTTAGTATAATTAATTATAACAATGGCTATATGTTTAGTACTGATCACAATTCTTACATAAAAGGCGAAAATGCTTATCTCTTCTTTAACTTTGATAAAGAATTCAATTTACTCAAAAAATCACAAGATGTATTATCTATACCTGTTAACATGTTGCCCCTCGGATCTAATTCATTGTTAAAAAATAGGGATGGCATATCTTACTTTGATTTTTTCACTTCAACCCTACACTATAACATAGATAACAAGAAGCCTTACTCTGTTTTTTATGATTTTAAAGAAAGGGCAGTTCCGGTTGAGGTCTATATTAATTCAATAGACTTTTTTTCGAGACAAAGAGAATATGGTTTTATCTCAGACGCAATCTTTATAGACAATCTATTTTTAGCAACCTTTATTCTTTCCGGAAATATGAATATTTCAATAATTAATATTGATACAAAATATAGTGAATTATATAAATACAAAGGATGGATACCGGAATTTCTTTATTACCAGAATGGAGTATTATATTCCAGAATGGAGTCAAAAAATATCGTTGAAGAAAGGGTGTTTTTTGAAGAAGCAAAGAAAATCACCAAATATCCAATTAATGAGGACAGCAATCCCGTTATATTAAAATTTAAACTGAGTAGCTTTTTAAACGAGTTTTAAATTTCCGAAGACTTTTATGTGTTATGCAGATATAAAAGTTGTTTAAATATTGATATTTCATTATAACATAACAATTAATCAAATGAAACTGTGACCAATCATTCTTATTTTAATAGCGGCCTTAATTCTAAGCTTAGTTTTAAGCAAGTATTACGAACGCGACTATATGTTATTAATGTAAAAGAAGTAAAGATTTAAAAGTGTTTGGCAGGCTTGGAACAGCAACAATGAATGACTCCTTAAAAAACTTCAGTCTTGACAAACCCATAGGCTATAACGTAATTATTACAGCAAGATAAATGTCAATATAATTTAAACGGGGATCTCTTAGATCAGTTTTATTATGATAAGGTTGATCCTGTTCAAAAGAGATTAGAATTTATTAGGAAGCAAATTGTTGAAACAAACGTCATTTATAAGGTTGTTACAGATGCCTACATAGCTTCCAATAAATTGTATTTAAGTTTTATAAGTAATGAAGCGGAAGAGGTTTTTGCAAATAAGATTTTAGAAATTGAAATAAGCGACGACGATATGAATGTTATTGCACTTTATAATTTGGGAGATGGCTGGTTCAATACTATGTGTGTGGAACAAGGAAATTTATGGTCATTTGACTACAAGGACGGGTGTTTAAAGAGATTTTCACTAATGCAGCAGGACTCAAGGAAAAAATAGTTTACTCAATTCTATAAATATGCATATAGTTAGCAATAAAGAACCCCCTGCCTTTCTATAATGAGAAGTAATTGGGAAAAGACTCATGCTGATGATACGAGCGGGTACGCGAGTGAAAGTGGCTCTTAAAACCTAAAACCCGAAATGGACACGACATGTCATGAAAAAAGACGTTGCGTGCAAGGTCTCTACAATTATTCGTTGTTGATCACGGTTTACTGTTCATTGATAATTGTTTACTGATAACTGATCATTGTTCATTGTTTAGAGGCAATGAAAAATAGAATTTAGCTCCTTTTCCCGGTTCAGATTCTACATATAGCTCAACTTCCATTTGATCTAAAATTCTTTTGCACAGTGATAATCCTAGACCTGTACCGCTGTAAATTGCTTTATTGGGTTGTTCAACTTTATAGAATGATTTAAAGATTTTTGGAATTTCTTCTTTTGGGATTCCTATGCCTGAATCTTTAACATAAAAGGTTATCTGATTGTTTTTTACTTTCGTGCCAAAATGCACATATCCTTCCTTGGTATATTTTATTGCATTTGTTATTAGGTTAGATAGGATTTGCTTTATTCTAACAGGGTCATTATAAAGTTTCACATTTTGTGACAAGGGATCTTGCAATACTTTTATTTCCAGATTCCTTTCATTATCAAGTGTGTGTAAAGAATAAAGCTCTTGTAAAATTTCATCAACTAAGAACCATTGATTTAAAAGATTAAATTGGTTGGTTTCGATTAATGAAATATCCATAATATCATTAATAAGGGTAAGTAGAGTGTTTGTATTTGAATTTGAATTAATAATATTAACGTAGGTTTTTTTGTTGGCTTCTTCCAATGTATCTTGTGTTAGTAAATTTGAAAATCCAACTATAGCATTCATAGGCGTTCTTAATTCATGACTTAAGTTAGCCATAAAGGCGGTTTTAAGTTGATCGGATTGTTCGGCTTGTTCTTTTGCTTTTTGTAGTTGAATAGTTCGCTCATTAACCAATTCTTCAAGTTCATTTTGATGTTTTTCGAGCTCATAGTTTTTAAATATGATCTCTTCCTGTGATTCTTCCAACAGAGCGTTTGTTTCTATTAATTCTCTTGTCCTGCTTTCGATATGCAGTTCTAATTCTTGATTTCGTTTTTTAATAATTTTAAATTGACTTTCAATAAGCAGATAGGTTAAAAATAGCAGCAAAACAATCATACTTAGCTGAAATGCAGCAGTTTGCCACCATGGAGGAACAATTGTAATTTTAAGTTCCTTTTCAGTGTCGCTCCAAATCCCATCGTTATTAGTTCCTGTTACAACAAAAGTATAATTACCAGGTCTAAGATTTGTATAAGTTGCAAACCTGAAATTACCAGCATCGTACCATTGTTGATCGTAGCCTATTAATTTATATTTATACTTATTTTTTCCGGGATTTAAATAACTGATTGCTGAATAGGATATTACAAAGTTGTTTTGGCGATAATTAAGTTTAATTTCATCAATAAGGTTAATATTAGTAGTCTGCAGTACTTCCGGATCATTGTCTTTTTGATTTCCAAATATTGTAAAATCAGTGATTATTATTTCCGGTACTATATTGTTATCATGAATATGGTCTGGATTAAATCTAACCATGCCTGATGATGATCCAAAGTTCATAACGCCATCTTCTCCTTTTATAGCTGAATTTACATTAAAATCATCTGAGGGTAAACCATCATTTTGATTATACTGTTGGAAATTAGGTTGATCGGGAGTATTAGCACCATTTATAAATTTCACTATTCCTTTATTGGTACTCAGCCATAAGTTTTTATGATCATCTTCAAGAATTGCATTAATTGTATTATCGGGTAAACCATGATAGGTTGTATAATGAGTAAATTTTTCCTCTTCCATATTAAAGAGGTTAAGTCCTAAATCGCCTCCTATCCAAATATTATTATTACTATCTTCAAATATAGTTAGTGTTTGTCCTCGCCTTAGGCTTGTTGGAATATGCTCTATATGAGTGTAATTTTTGAAGCTGAGAGTTTCCTTATTTAAAATTGAGAAGCCCGAATAACATGAAAGCAATACTTCTCCTTTTGATGTAATGAATATGTCATTAACTGAATTGTTTAACAGACTTGTTGGATCATCAGGATCATGGGTGAATACCTCAAATGTTTCAGTTTCAATATCAAATCTGTTTAAACCCCCATTGATAGTGCCAACCCAGAGTTTGTTATCCTCATCCTCTTCAATTGCGAAAACGTGAGGACTGGAAATTGAACCGGGAGCATTTGAAGGTACAAATGCTTTAAATTCATTTTTTTCAGGGATAAATTTATTCAGACCACCATTCCATGTACCAACCCATAGATTATTGTTTTTGTCTTTATTAATGGCATAAACACCTTCTCCTACCAATTGTCCCGGAATACCTGTTCCTGAATAGTAGTGCTCTGTATATCCGCTTTCTTTATGTAATTTATCTAAACCTCCACCTGATCCAACCCATAAATAATCTCCGTCATCACAAAAGCTTGTTACATAATTATTATTGATTGATTTTCCTTCAGTAGATGTAACACCATAACTTTGAAACTGTTTTGTTCTTTTACTGAATAAATTAACTCCTTCACCATAGGTGCCAATCCAAATATCGTCGTTTCTATCCTTATACAAACTTGTAATACTGTTTCCACTAATTTTCCAAAGGTTTTCAGGGGCTTGTTTATGAACAGTATATTGAACTCCTTCAGGTGAACTAAGGGAGTTCAAATCAATAATAGTTAGACAACCGCCACTTCCTTGGCCTGTCCATAACAAAGTATCATCAACTAAAAGAACATTAGTGCTTCCTTCAAAAATTTTTGTAAACTTCCCCTTTTCAGGGCGATCACTGTAGTTATTGAATTGATATATTCCTGAGTATTGATATGTTCCCGAGTAGGGTATTGCTATCCATAGGCGATTTTCATTATCTTCCGCTATATCTCTTATTTCGTTTTCTGATTGATAACCTGGTGTTCTTGAACTCAGATAATTTATAAACGAATCATTTTCAGGATCGTATAAATTTAACCCATCATAGGTCCCAATCCAAATATTAGAATATGAATCCTGAAAAATCTTTATGACATGATCATTGGATAGTGAGTTAGGATCTTCTGTTTTATTATATATAATTATCGTGTCTTTTTGGAAAGAATATTTATAAATTCCGTTTTGCGTTCCAAACCATATATTTCCATTGTTATCGGTGCAGGATGTTTCAACACTCTTATTATTTAAAGGTGGAAAAGAACTAATAGAGTTTTTGCAAATATTATATATCGAAACTCCAAGAGGGGTACAAATCCATATTTCGTTATCGTTCTTTGGGGTTATGTGGTTAATGGTAGGATGAATAAGTCCTTCATCCTGATGAAGCCCTGCTGTGAAAATCCTGAAGTAATGACCATCATATCTGTTTAATCCATTATGTGTACCAAACCACATATATCCCAAATGATCTTGATATATATTTTTAACATGGTTGTGTGATAGTCCATTTTCTGATGAAATTTGAATAAATCGTCTCTCGTTCTCATGAGCAGAAATCTCAAAAGACAAATAGAATATACTATAAAATATTACTGCTAAGCGTAATATTTGTAAGCGAATATTAATATTGTAACTGTTTGTTTTATTCAATCTCTAAGGTTTTATTTCTACAAACTAGTTAGGTATGGTAATCATCGGGCTTAGATAATACTATTGTTTACTTAGAATTGAAATTAATGTTACAAATTTTCTCTTTTAATGTAAGGGGAAAACAAACTTTCTGCTTTTTTTATAACTTTTTAATATAGATAAGTTTAGCCCTTTCTAATACAGAACTTTATTGTTATACGATAATAGAGATTGCTTTAAATGATTTTTTAAAGAAGTTTTATGAGGCTTAGACTAATTTTTTTAAAAAATACTCTTTGTTACCATATAGATAGTCAATTGGTGGAATTTCGGGCATGGTATATGCGCCGGGCTTTTGTTTAAGTGCTGCTCTTGCACATGACACTAAAATTTGAGCAGTTAATGCAGGGTTATTAATTTTCATGCTGAAGTGTAACAATTGATTTGGGGTTTTTCCCGAAACACCTTTATGGTCAATTGAAACGGCGTGGCCCATATCTTTTAGGTTTTCTATGTTATCAACAGCCATAATATGTGTTTCATCTTTGGAAAAATAACTGTCCTCTTTAATTTTCGACCTTACTTCTTCAAATACAGCATCTTTTTGTAATTCAATATAAACCATTCGGCGATGAATTCCACTACCTGTTGGAACAGTAATCGACAAGGCATCTTTTACACCTTCAATAGATTTTACAGCAACTGAATGTCCCATACTCATTCCCGGGCCAAAATTTGTGTAGGTCATTCCCTTGGGAGCCATTGCCAACATCAGAGTTCGTATTACCGAATCACTTCCCGGATCCCAGCCTGCTGAAATTATCGCTTTGGCATTATGTTTTTTTCCTGTTTCATCTAAGGTATTTCTAAGTTTCCACATTTCTTCTCCGTGGATATCAAAACCATCAACAGTTGAAATACCCATTTTTAGGATGGGTAAGGCAAGTTCCTGTATATTTCGGGATGGTGATGTCAGTATGGCTACATCCACCTTTTTAAGTTCCGAAATATCTGATACTACTTGTATTCCGGAAAGGGCTGCTTCTTGAATCTCCACAGATTCGCTACGACGAACTACGCCGGCCAATACCATGTCGGGTGCAGCTTGTATAGCTTCAACGACAAATTTTCCAATATTTCCGTAACTAACAACTGCAACTCTGATTTTATCCATATTTGTAGGATTAATAATACTTTCTTAAATGATTAATTCAGAAAAAATATAAAAACTGTCGGATCAAATATCGTAATTTTTATTTTGACCACAAATTGATTTTATTTCCTGTCTCTTAAGTTATTTTAATTTTGTCAAAAAAATCAGCTTAAAAATATTCTAATTTTAAAGAGTTATTCATTCTTCTTCATCTATATAATCAATATTTTGTAAAAGGGCCCTTCTGATAATATTCCTTAACTCAAGTTGTTTGTTTGCAACTAATCGCTGAGAGGCCGGTCGGTAGTATTTGCCATATTTTGGCCATGCAGGTCTATATTTCATCTTGTCGGGATTTCCCTTGATATTTAGCCCAATTCTGAAGGGTAATGGTGATTGAACTAATGATATATGGTAATCAAAGGTCATATCAAGATTATGAGTTCCTGATATTATTGCCCCATATCTGTCCATTATAATAAGGAAAGGATAGATGTCAACATCATTTCTAAATATGGTAAATTCGGCAGATAGTGAATCTACCATATTTTCTGCACTTTTCCTGAAACGTAATTTGCGAGCTATTTTGGTAAAATTTTCTCCATCCATCAATACCAGGCTTTCACCTCTAATTGATGAAGAGCCCCTAAGAGTTGACATTTTTAAAGTATAGGTTGAATCCATGTATGTTTCAACAGCAAAATGAAATTCACCTGTTCCGTCAAAAGAACGTAGCATTGGCATGATAGTATCAATCTCAGGAATCATATTCAATAGTTTCGAAATTTCAATATTTAACATGTGAAGATCTAATCCGAGATATAAATGATTGAGACGTTCAGTCCTGTATATTGCTGTCATTATCATATCTGCTGCCGGAGTGGTAAAAGAAAGATCCTCCATAGCAAGTATGCCATCGTATAAACGCACATTCCCTTTAATATCGGTCGCTGAATTAATACCAAAAATTCCTTTTTCGATGAATACTTTTAAAGTTAAATCTGTTTTTTCAGGAACTATATATGCGGTATTTGTCGGAGATTTTATTTCGATTAAACTTGTGCTATCGGCATCTATGTTCTTGAGCATGAACTCTTCCGCTTCTTTTTCGCTTATTGTACTGCCCAATCCGCTTGTAAGACTCATAAGTTGTGTTATATCTGTTAGCTCCGAATTTAATATCAAATCGCCTTTTAATAATGAGTCGCCACGGAAGAAGGAATTGATATTGGTAAATTGTCCTCTTAAGTTGAAATCAGATTTGTCAATTATGACAGTTGCATCATGGATATTAAAATTTTCGGGATTAAAATTCATTTTTAATGAGGGAATAGACAATGAAGCCGGTAATATATTTAAAGCTAAAGAGCTTCCCTCCATATCAACAAAGCCGCTGATTTGTGAGTTTTGTAAAAAATCTTCTTCTTTAAGATCAGGCTTTATGATTTCAGTTTGCAGATTGACTTTTTTAATTTCAATATGATTTTCCTTACTTTTTATTGCAAATTCTTCCCCTTTACAATCTATTTCTATCTGAGCTTGAAGATTTTGATCTTCAATTGGAAATAGGGAGAATAATCCTGATAAATTTCCTGATGAAAAATTTATAGTATCTGCAATGCCATATATTGAGTCCATATCAAAAGTAAAGTTAATTTCGGGCAGCTCAGTACTATCACTTAAGTTTGAAGAGTGTATATCAAAAGTTGAATTCCATATATCAGCTTGCATTTTATCACCTATTTCGGCATGGAGATCATCAGAAAAAACTTTTAGTCGGGCAAAGTTCGGTTTATTGTTTAAGTGAATTTTATTGGGAAGAGAAAAATTGATCTTTGATTTTTCGGTGTTGAAATAAATAGTGTCATAATTTAATTTAAAATTATTCAATATGGCAGAACCCGAAAATTGCATCTTTTCTATATCCAATTCTTCTACTTGCTTAAGAGTGAATTTGCTGCTAATGTCTGCTTGAATATTGCCATTGACATTTGCTTTGTAGTCATTAGGGATAAAATGATTGAATTCATCTGTAAGCAAATTTCCTGCTACTGTAAAATCACAACTAATGTCTGATAGTAGCTGGTTGATAATGCCTTTACCACCAAGAGTCGATTTTGCTGTTTTAAAATTAAAATGATGGATATCAATATGTGAGTTTTTATCATTGACAAAATCAGTTTTAATATCAGTATTAATTGATATATCGTATAATGGCAATGGATAAAGATTGTAATTAAAAGTGCCTTTGTTAAGCATGAGTTTGATGTCAATAGCAGGCAGGATAGTATCATTGTAAAAACCTGTTACTTTTCCATTTGAAGTCAGCAACCCGTCTATTTCTATTCCTTCAAGGTATTTGTTATATCCCGAAGGAATTAATGCTATAATATCAGATATTTTTTCTTCTTTGATAGTATAATCCAAATCGCTAAAAAACTGTTCATTTTCATCATCAATTTCAATAAAACCAGATATGCCGGCTGTAAACTTGTTGAGAGTAACTAAGGCATTATTTGTGCTAAAGCTCATTCCGGCAGGATTAAATTCAAGTGGAGCTTTTATTTTTACTGAAGTCTCGTTAAGAAAATTTTCTCCCTTGTAATTTAATGAAGCAAGAGAATTTTTTATATCAATATCACTTTCAATTATATCCTTGAAATTATGAACTTCAAAGCTTCCTTTTAATCCTATTATCGAAGATCCTATATCATTGTCGCTGTAATAAATATCTCCATTACTGATATTAATATGTCCTCTACCATTTTTGTCATTGATATTTACTTTTGAAGCAGCTGAGAAATTATTTAAAACAACTTTGATGTCGTTATACAACAAAGAAATATCTCCTTGTTGTATATTAATGGATGCTTCAATGTTGTTGTTATTTATTGTTCCGGAAATTATGGTTGATAATTGATTTATATTTGTAGAAACTTGATTTTTTAAATCAATATAATCTACGTCAAGATTTTTTATTTCAATCTTTTTAAGATTTATCAGATTGAAGGGGAGCTCAAACTCTTCATCTTCATTTTCCATGCTTTCTTGCACAAAGAAAAAATAATTTGAAAATCCTGCACTATCAGTTAATAATTGAACCTTACTATTCTTTAAAATAACTTTATCTATAATAATTTCATTTTTTTTCAGCCATGCTTTAGCATCAATTACAGCTGTAATTTCATCGCTATGAAAAAGTGTGTCGTTATTACTTGTACTAAAAGGACTTATGATTGTTAGTTGCTTTGTTTTAATTCCAAACTTTGGAAAAGTGCTGAAAAAAGTAAGTTCTACTTTATCAATTTGTGTTTGATAGGCTATGTTATTGTTAATTTGCTTGTGTAGGAGAGGTGTTAATTTCTCTGGTGTAAAAATAAACCAAATGGCTATACCCGAAATTATTAATACCAGAAGAATAATAGAGAAAAGGCCTATGAGCAGAGATTTTATATAAGGTTTCATTTAAATATAATTAGATGAATTAATGACATGATTTTATTGCAACAATATTTTGAATAATTATATAACATTGAATAGGTCTTTAAAAGCTTTTTTAAAAAAGGCTGCGGATGGTTTTTTACACCATATTTTATCTATTATTCTTTCACCCTGGTGAAGGAATATTTTCTGCCATGACCTTCATACTTCAATCTTGTTTCTGATAATTCGGTAATGGTATAAAAGCGAGGAACAACACCGCCAATTTCCATTATATGTAATTGAGTAAGTTCATTTTTTGTAAGCTCCCAGGTAAATCTTTGTGCTTCATTTTCCTGCACATCTTCACTTAAATCCCAGGTATAGCCATCGCCATTCGAATGGTACTTTTCAAAAAGAGTACCCGATTGCCATTTACCGGTAAGTAGATAAACATCAGGATCATCATCCTTGTCGCAAGCTGTTAACATGGAGATTGCTCCTAATAAAAACAAAGCTTTAAATAGAGTTCTCATTTATGATGATAGATTTTAATTGTAACTATTTTCTTGAATGTTATTAGAATTATTAATATAAAAGTCGAAATGTAAAATAATAATAACAAATTTCAAGCCGTGAAAATTATTTCTAAGTTAATTATAATTTACACACAAAAATAACATAGTTATTCACTACTAATAATGAAGCTTCATGAGCTTTTTCTATGGTTTTTGTAAGCGTTTTTTTCTTTTTCAGAAACAATTCTATGTTATAGCTGTTGTTTATTAGCTGTTTTTTCTAAAGATCTGAAAGTTTAAAAAAGTTAAATTTTCAGTTTTTATGAATAATTTATCTTAATTCCAATTGATCAAGGTGATGCTTAATTGAAGACTGCGAGCTCGTACTGTGCTGACTTTCAGCTGTGTTTCAATATTTGCCTTGATGTTTTACCTTTCTTATACTAATGCAGGTTAAAAAGGCTTAAATATTAACCTTAGCTCAGTTATATTTTTTTTTTATATTTGCGACTTTCGTTTTTTGCCTCCGGCAAGGTAAAAAAGTAGTTGATGTAGTTCTTTGAATTTTAGTATGATTAATGCCAGGACGAGGGTTTTATTTATGGCAAATAAAATTGAAAACATTTTGCTTTGCCATAAAATTAGATTTGGCTTGTGGGCTTTATAATTTTGAAAAGCGAGCAAAAAAAATAACTGTGGTAAAATTTATCTGAGAAATTAAAATTTCATCTTCATTTCTTTTTCAGATTGAAGCTTTGAAAAACAAGAGTACCAAAATTTTTACTGATAGTTTTTTTGCTTGTTCCGCTTAAGCTTATTGGAAAATTTAAATACAAATAATATAAAACACAAAACTATGGTTAAATTAGATTTAACAAAGTATGGGATTTCAGGTGTAACAGAAATTGTGCATAATCCCTCCTTCGATAAATTATTCGAAGAAGAAACAAAACCCGGTTTAAAGGGTTTTGAAAAAGGCGTTGTAACAGAACTTGGTGCTGTTAATGTGATGACAGGTGACTATACCGGTCGTTCACCAAATGATAAGTTTTTTGTAATGGATGAAGTATCTAAAGATACTATTTGGTGGACTTCCGACGAGTATAAAAATGATAATAAGCCTGTTACCGAAGATGCTTGGAAAGAATTGAGGGAATTAGCTGTTAATCAATTATCTGATAAGCGTCTTTTTGTTGTTGATGTTTTTTGTGGTGCCAATGAGAATTCCCGCATCAAAATTCGTTTTATAATGGAAGTTGCGTGGCAGGCTCATTTTGTTACCAATATGTTTATACGTCCTACAGCGGAAGAATTAGCCAATTTTGGCAAACCTGATTTTGTTGTGATGAATGCTTCAAAAGCGAAAGTTGAAAATTATAAGGAATTAGGTTTAAATTCTGAAACAGCAGTAGTATTTAGCTTGAAAAATAGTGAATTGGTGATTCTCAATTCTTGGTATGGTGGTGAAATGAAAAAAGGAATGTTCACCTATATGAACTATATATTACCCTTGAAAGGTATTGCTGCTATGCACTGTTCAGCAAATACCAATGAAAAAGATGAAACCGCAATTTTCTTTGGCTTGTCTGGTACAGGTAAAACCACTCTTTCTACAGATCCAAAGCGCTTGCTTATTGGTGATGATGAGCATGGTTGGGATGATGATGGTGTTTTTAATTTTGAAGCAGGCTGTTATGCTAAAGTTATAAATCTTAGTAAAGAACACGAACCTGATATCTATAATGCTATTAAACGTGATGCTTTATTAGAAAATGTTACTGTTTCTGAAGATGGAAAAATTGATTTTGATGATAAATCAGTAACTGAAAATACTCGCGTATCTTATCCAATATACCATATTGAAAACATTGTTAAGCCTGTATCTAAGGCCGGACATGCCCAAAAGGTGATCTTCCTTTCGGCAGATGCTTTTGGCGTATTACCTCCGGTTTCAATTCTCACGCCCGAACAAACTAAATATTATTTCCTTTCAGGTTTTACAGCAAAACTTGCAGGTACAGAGCGTGGAATTACCGAACCAACACCTACATTCTCATCTTGTTTTGGTGCTGCTTTCTTGTCGCTGCATCCAACAAAATATGCTGAAGAATTAGGTAAAAGAATGGAAAAATCCGGCGCAACAGCCTACCTTGTAAATACAGGATGGAACGGAACCGGAAAACGTATTTCTATAAAAGATACCCGTGGTATTATTGATGCCATACTTGATGGTTCTATTGATAAAGCTGAAACAAAAATGGTTCCATTTTTTGATTTTAAAGTTCCAACCGCATTACCTGGAGTTGATTCAAGCATATTAGACCCACGCGATACTTATTCAAATAGTGAAGAATGGGAGGAAAAAGCAAAAGACCTTGCACAGCGTTTTATTAAAAACTTCTCTAAATTTTCCGGCAATGAGAATGGAAAATCTTTAGTAGCTGCAGGTCCTAAATTGTAATATTATTTATTCTTGTAAATAAACTCAAAAAAAGCTGTCCTAATTGGGATAGCTTTTTTTTAATGTACCCGAAGCATCCTCCTTTGGGTAAAGCCTGTGCGGCTCGAGCACAAAAAGAAAGCTCTTATGTTGCCTCTTCAAGGCGCAGGGGGAGAGGATATCCACCGACATAGGGCGTTGCCCCAACCTGTCCCACGAGGCTCGCCGGAAGTTGAGCGTAGTGAAATTCCGCCGAGGCCTGCCGATGGCGGAAGCTATATTATATAAGGCTTTCAGCCTATAAATTAATTAGCTAATTAGCAAATGAGATGATTAGTTAATTTTCAAGATAATAGAACAAGGTCACATTCCTAACGGAATGTGGGTGGGGAGAGATGCCATATTTTCTACCGAGCGTTGCAATCCTCCGGATTGCAGAAACCGAGCTGTTACGTAAATAAAAAATATCTAATAAAAATGATACGCTGATAGTAAGATGCAATACCTAAAAATCATTCCGTAGGAATGAATCGCTCAAAAACCAACGCAAAATTCATTTTTCATTTACTGAACTCCTCTCAAGGGCGTATTCCTCAGCATTTTAATGGGATACTCCCGATTATTTTTGCAGAAAGGGTCCAGATATAAAACCGGACCCTCTGATTAATACTTACACACTTTACGGGATAGTGTCCTTTTCTGGGAGTAACTCATAATTTATAACTAATCATCACATCATCACATCATCACATCATCACATCATCACATCATCACATCA
>CAZODA010000057.1:0-17240 GCA_964578485.1 uncultured Alkalitalea sp.
TTTTGCTTGGTATTCATATTTTTAGGTCTAATCCTGCCACTCAGCTGCGACGTAACCGTTTGCGTCGGAATTCTCTTTGGAAAGATTTCCTTTCCACTGCATTTTTAACATTAAGTAATCCTTTGGCAATTTTCCTTTTTATAGCATTTTTTGCCGGTTTTCGTGTTTTAGACCGTACTATGGGAGCCATTGATCACTTTATTTTGATAGGCAGTATATTTGTTGGAGCTGCATTATGGTGGCTTATTTTAACTTCTATAGTGGCTTTATTCCGACCAAGAATTAATATGAGAAGCTTGTTTTGGATTAATAAAATTGCAGGATCGGCAATTATTACCCTTGTTGTAATTGGTTTGCTTGTATTTCTTGGTAAAGCGGTATTTCTGTAGTTATATCAGTAAACAGTCATCAATGATCAATGAACAATTAACAATTAACAATTAACAATGATCAGTCATCAGTAAATTAGTTATAAATGATGAATTACCAATGAAAAATTGAAAATTGAAAATGTTTAGGACTACGTCGTTTAGAATGGTTTAGGGATTTGGATTTAGGGTTTTTGAGCGCAGCGAAATCCCGCCAATTCGGGAGAGCGAAGCGAAATACCGTTTTCAACGGGACAGGTTAAACAGAAATAACACTCAAAACTCCTCCCCTGCAAAGGGGAGGTGGCCGGAGGTCGGAGGGGTAGCGCAGCGAAATCCCGTCGAGGCTTGCCGAATACGGGAGGAGTTATTTGCATAAGCCTGTAGGCTTTCAGCCTATTAATTTGTTAAAATTCAATGACCTAATCTCCTAATTTGCTAATCTCCTAATCATCACATCAACTAATTTGCTAATCATCACATCAACTAATTTGCTAATCATCACATTAACTAATCTGCTAATCAACTAATCAACCCATCATTCATAATTTATCATTCATAATTTATAACTTTTAACTGAACCCGAAACGGACGCGACATGTCATGTAAAAAGACGTTGCATGCAACGTCTCTACGATTATTCGTTGTTGATAACTGTTTACTGATCACTGGTAATTGATTTTTTTTATTCAAAATATTTTTCCAAGGCATTTTTTAGTGATTCCGGTATGCGCATTGGTTTTCGTGTTTTTGCATTCATAAATGCTTGTATTGTTTGTCCTGTTGTTATTAGTCTATCCTCAAAATATATTTTATAATCAAAAACTACTCTTACGGCCGGCATTTTCTCCACTCTTGTTTCAATAGTTACGATATCACCATAATAGGCAGGTGAATGATATTTTATATGAAGTTCTGAGAGTGGCAATAAGATTCCATTTTTTTCCATTTCACTATATGGGAGCTTTAGTTGATCAAAAAGTTCTGTTCTTCCTATTTCGAACCATGATGGATATACTGCATTATTTACTATTCCCATTTGATCTGTTTCTCCGTAACGAACTTTAATTTCTGCTTTGTTGTATAACATATTCTATATTTTTACTTGGGTGATTTATGAGTTTTTTTTTTAGGCCGCTTAGGGTTTATTTAAAAGGTGAATCCGGTTCTTTGGCCATCATTTTATAAGATAATTTATCAACTAAGGAAGGCCACCATTTGCTAAGGAACACGGTAAGTTTTCCTTGAACAAAAGTAAGTATCATAGTTCTTTTCCTTTTTCGTATGGCTTTTGCAAGATGAACAGCTACTTCTTCGGCGCTCATCATTTTATCTTCTGCTCTTGGCGTTTCTCCTTGTTGTGTGCCGCTTCCTGTTAAAGCTGTTTTACGAATATTTGATGATGTAAAGCCCGGTGCGGCAATGAGTACATGTAAACCTGTTTTTAAGTTTTCGCTACGCAATGTTTCGAGAAAACCGTGCATGGCAAATTTTGATGCCGAGTATCCTGTTCGTCCGGGCAAGCCAATAAAGCCGGCAATTGAAGATATACCTGCCACAGTTCCTTTTTGTTTTAGCAGATGGGGCAGGGCATATTTTGTACAATAAACAGTACCCCAGAAATTCACATCCATAAGTCGTTTTAATACTTCTATTGAAGTATCTTTAAAAAGTGCACGCATAGATATTCCTGCATTATTTATCAGGATGTCTATTTTGCCAAATTCTTCAACAGTATTTTCAATCAGTCTTTTACAGTCCTCTTCAATGCTTACATCAGTTTTGCTAACACACACCCTGCAGCCTTGTTCTTCAAGTTCATTTTTTAAATTGTTGAGTACATCAAGAGAACGTGCTGCAAGGGAAAGATTTGCACCATAATTGGCAAAAACCTTAGCACAGGCAAGTCCTATACCCGAAGAGGCTCCTGTAATAATTACTACTTTATTTTTCACCTATTATTATTATTATAATGAAATTTTTAAATATTCGCGATATAATATATTTTTTCACCTTTTTGTTAAGGATGAATATAGTTGATTGTAAGATATTTAGTCTATAATTTCAAAAATTGTCTTTTGAAATATTATGTTTATTTACAATATATTGATTAAATTTCTTAACTTTCAATAATTTAATTTTAGTCAAAAATAGCAGTAAAATTAGAAAGGTTTAATGTTTAACTAAAATTTTAATCATTATGGGTCTTTTATATTCATTATTAATTGGATTGCTTGCCGGTTATTTAGGCAGCTTATTGTTAAAAGGTTCAGGGCAAGGTTTGCTTCTTAATTTAATTTTTGGTTTGGTAGGAGGGCTGCTTGGTGGATATTTATTTGTGAAATTAGGAATAGGAGGTCAAGGTTTACTCTGGCAATTAATTTCAGCTACTGTAGGAGCTGTAATATTAATTTGGATTAGCTCTTTAATTTTTAAGAAAAAGAAATAATACATTTCTTTTTAATAATTTTAGAAGGATGTCGATTTAGGCATCCTTTTTTTTTTATATTTTTTTTGATCTATATTTTTGACAAGTTTCAAATTCTACCTTACTTTTGTATCTTATTTTAAACAAGCTGCTTTATTCTTGGTTTATGAAGAAGAGAGGAGTTTAAATCTAATTACAAAATATTTATACTTAAATTTTAATTAAAATGGAAACCGGTAAGAATAAATTTGTCTCACTCACATATCAGTTACGTTTAAATGATATAAATGGTGAGTTAATTGAGGAGACCAAAGATGACCATCCTCTTGAGTTTGTATTTGGTGCTGGGCGTATGATTGAAATGTTCGAAAAGAATCTTGACGGTTTAAAATCTGGTGATGATTTCAGTTTTCAGTTAAAGGCTGCAGAAGCTTATGGTGAAGTAAATAAAGAAGCTATTGTTGACATTCCGCTACATATATTTGAAGTTAATGGGTCTATTGATGAGGATATGTTAGCAATCGGCAATAATATTCCTATGCAGGATGTTAACGGTAATCGTTTAAATGGCATTGTACTTGAGGTAAATGATAAAATAGTAAAGATGGATTTCAATCATCCTTTGGCCGGTGATGATCTTCATTTTTCAGGTTCCGTATTATCGGTTCGCGATGCAACAGAAGAAGAGCTTGCAGAGCTTAATGATTGTAGTTCCGGCGATTGTGGTTGCGGTTGCAACTGTTAACAACTGCTTGTAGGCATAGATAAAAATCGTCTTAAAATTAATTGGTTTTATGGCAGGAAATTCCTTTGGCACATTATATCGTTTGACTTCCTTTGGTGAATCACATGGAAGGGGCGTTGGTGGGATAGTTGAAGGTGTGACTCCGGGTCTTGTATTGGATTATGATTTTATTCAGCGTGAATTAGATCGTCGTCGCCCCGGGCAATCTGAAATTACTTCGCCTCGTGATGAAAGTGATAGGCTTGAATTTTTATCCGGCGTTTTTGAAGGTAAAGCAAGCGGTACTCCTCTTGCCTTTATTATTTGGAACAAGGATCAGCGTTCCGGTGATTATGATAATTTGAAAAATGTTTTTCGTCCGTCACATGCTGATTTCACCTATCAGAGTAAATATGGCATTCGTGATCATCGTGGTGGAGGTCGTTCTTCGGCACGTGAAACCATAGCGAGGGTAGTTGCCGGTGCAATTGCAAAGCTGATGTTGCGTAGTCAGAATATTACTATTCAGGCTTATGTCTCACAGGTTGGCAAGATCAGGCTTGAAAAGGATTATAATGATCTGGATTTGTCATCTATTGAAAACAATATTGTGCGCTGTCCTGATCCTGAAACGGCAGCTGAAATGATCAGTTATATAGATAAAGTTCGTCTCGATAAGGATTCTGTTGGTGGTGTTATTTCATGTGTAATACGTAATGCACCTGCAGGTTTGGGCGATCCGGTTTTCGATAAGCTGCATGCCCGATTGGCACAAGCAATGCTTAGCATTAATGCTGTTAAGGGCTTTGAATATGGTACAGGTTTTAAAGCCGTTGAAATGCTGGGTTCTCAGCATAATGATGAGTTTTATATCGATGATGGGCGGGTTCGATCCAGGACAAATTTTTCAGGTGGTATTCAGGGCGGTATTTCCAATGGTGAAGATATCTATTTCCGAGTTGCCTTTAAGCCTGTAGCTACTATATTGAAAGAGCAAAAAACAGTTGATAAATCGGGTAAAGAAATTGTGATCAAAGCCGAAGGGAGGCATGACCCTTGTGTTGTTCCACGAGCTGTACCCATAGTTGAAGCTATGGCAGCGATGGTACTTGCCGATAGCTGGTTGATGAATAAAACATATAGCCTATAAGCTTCTTATCCTAAATTCTTATTAATCATCTATTAGTTTGTGCTTGGTATTTTTTTGCCTTTATAATATTCTATAATTATTCGGGGTGTAGCGCAGTCAGGTAGCGCACTACGTTCGGGACGTAGGGGTCGCTGGTTCGAATCCGGTCACCCCGACTAATTATATATTTTCATATTTATCTCACATTTTTTATTCTTTTATTTTAAAGAAATTCATAAGTTCTTTTAATTCTTCAGCATGTCTGTTTAGTTCTTGTGATGCCGATGCCATTTCTTCACTTGCTGCTGCATTTTCTTGTATTACATGGGTTAATTGTTGGATAGCAGTATTTACCTGTTCAGCCCCTGAATTTTGTTCCCAGCTTGCAGCAGCTATTTCTTGCGATAAGGAAACAGTTTTATTGATATTTTTGCCTACAGCTTCCATAATATCTTTAGTTTCTTCAGTAATATCGACACTGCTACCTGCTAAGTTTACAATTTCTGTGGCAGCTTCTTTACTTGTCTCGGCCAATTTACGTACCTCTGTTGCTACTACGGCAAAGCCGCGTCCGTTTTCACCGGCTCTTGCTGCTTCAACGGCAGCATTTAATGCTAACAAATTTGTTTGAAAAGCAATATCATTAATGATATTTATACGTTCGGCAATAGTTCTTATCGAATCTAAACTTTCATTTCCACTATTATTTAATATACTAAGAGCCTGCAGCATATTTTGAGTTTCTTTTTGTGCATTTTGTGCATTTTCGGTGTTTTGTTGGATATTTGCAGCCATTTCTTCCATAGCGCTACTTACTTCCTCCGCCGATGAAGCTTGATAATTTGCACCTTCAGCCATTTGTTGCGAGGTTTTATTTATCTCATTACTTGATTTGGCAAAATGATTACTTTTTTCATGTATATTTATTACCATCTCTTTTAAGAAGTTTGTAAACTCCATTAGTGATGTTTTAATTTTGACAAATTCATTTTTTGAATTAAGATCTATATTGTTTAAATCATTTTCTATATGTCCTTCCTTTAGTGATTCAAAGCTTTTCAGCATGGAATTTAAATCCCTTGTTATAGAATGCGACATAAATATTACCCCCACTATGAATGCGACAATAAGGATAACCATTAAGCCCATAACCCCGCCAAAAATTAGATTTAAACGTTTTTTCGAATCCGCTTTTGATTTTTCATTAAGATGTTTTAAGTGTTCTAATACAAGGTCTGATTGTTTATTAAATTTATCAACAAGTTGCTTATGTATGTCGGTATTGTTGGTATATTTTAGTACAATTTCTTTAATATTTTGATTTGCCTCATGAGCTTCTACTGCCATTTCTGCATAAGCAGTTCCTCGAAGTATGGCCATATCCTTTTGTGTTGTAGCTATGGCTACTTCCAAAAAATTTAAAAGACTATCTTTAATACTGTAATTATTTTGCAATTCCCGGTAAAGCAAACGTATCATATGGTTGTTGTTATTGTTTGCATTTGCCCCCTCTATAGTGGTTCGCTCAAAAGAAGTGATATAATGTGAAGTAGCTGTGGTTTCAATATAGAGATTAGATTTAGAAATTGATGATTCTGTAAGAAATTCTACTTCTTCGGAAAGTTGTTTGTTAAGATTTTTTATCTCATTCATTTTTTCCAAATCCATCCACAAATTATTAAATTCTTTTTGTAAATCAGCATCAGTCAAATTTTTGCTACTGTTGTTAAAGTGAAGCTTGATTTCATCAAATTGAGTTTTTTCATTCATATAATCTTTACTTTCCATCATAAAGTCTCTCACATAATTTGTTTCCATACTAATAGTAAGATTGTTTTGTATGGATTTGTCAAGTCCATTCTTGGCTACAATAAAACTTACTATCATCGCGATTAAAAAACAGATCTGCACAGTAATGATGATCCTTAGTAGTGATTTGATACTGAGTCTTCTAAGGCTAAAAATTCTTTTCATAAAGATTTAGTTTTTAAAGTTGTTAGATTAATATTTATTTTATTAAATAGGGATAACTAAACTTTACGCTGCTTTGAGAGATATGTTTAGATTTAGCAGTCTTTTTGATTTTTTTAACTTTATTTTACTTATTTTGATTATTAAAAGCCGGGACAGAATTAATATAAAAAAAATGAAGATTTTCAATTAGTTGTTAATTGTGAGTTGAATATGATTGGAAGTTTGAAAGCAAGCTGTTGGAGGGGAAAATAAAAGGATAAATTTTGATTTAAAGAAAAATGTTAATTTAAAGATCAAATTCAATTATCAAGGACGTATTATTTTAGTAATTTGTGTTGAAATTTCATCAAATATTGCCATTATATTTTTGTCGGCTTGATTGTATATAGTTTTTCCGCTATCTGAAACCTCGCCGATCTCAAGTGTTAGCGGAATTTGTCCCAACAGTTTTGTATTTAGTTCTTTGGCTATATTTTTACCGCCATTTTTCCCAAAGACATAATATTTTTCATCGGGATGTTTTATTGGTGTAAACCACGACATATTTTCAACAACACCAATTATTGGAACATTGAATTCCGGTTTGCTAAACATATTGGCAGCTTTACGTGCATCAGCAATTGCAACTTGTTGTGGTGTAGTAACTATAATTACTCCTGCAACCTTAAGTTTTTGTATGGTAGTAAGTTGTATATCACCTGTTCCCGGTGGGAAATCCACTATCATATAATCTATTTCTCCCCAGTCGCTATCTCTAAATATTTGCGTTAAGCCATTTGCTGCCATTGGCCCTCTCCATATTAATGATTCTTCCGGTGGGATAAAAAAACCTATTGAGACTATTTTTATTCCATATTTTTCAATAGGGACAATAAATTCCTTTCCATTTTTTATGATTCCTTGGGGTTTAATATTTTGTATTCCAAACATTATTGGTATAGATGGACCATAAAGATCGGCATCAACCAAAGCAACTTTATATCCTTGTCGTGCCAGCGATACCGACAGGTTAACTGCCACTGTTGATTTTCCAACTCCACCTTTTCCCGATGCAACTAAAATAACATTTTTCACATCGGGCATGTTTATTTTTTCAAACACTTTTGAGTCCATAAATTTCTGTTGTTATATTAGCCCATATTTCATTAATAATTGAAGTTAATGCACCTTGTGGTTCAAATTCATTAATAGTTTCACCTTTTACCAAAGCTTTTATCATTGAATCATTATAGGGGATTTTACCTATTAGTTCTATATCATTTTTATTAAGGTTGTTTTCAATTAAATCGCTTATTTTTTTGTTAAGGTCAAATTTGTTAATTATTACTTTAACAGTAGTTTTAAAATTCCCTATTAAATTTATCAATCTTTCCAGATCATGCCATCCCGACAATGTTGGTTCTGTAACAGCAATTACAAGGTTGGAGCCTGTTACTGAAGAGATCACAGGGCAGCCTATTCCCGGAGGTCCATCTGTTAATATTAGATCAGAATTGTGTCTGTTTGCAATCTTCCTTGCATATTCCCTGATTTTACTAACCAAACGGCCTGAGTTTTCTTCTGCAATCCCTAAGGTTCCATAAATCATAGGTCCAAATCTGGAATCGCCAAAAATGATATGGTTTTTTTCATGTTTTTCCATTATTATTGCTCCTGTAGGACATGCTATTGCGCATAAACCACAACCTTCGCATGCATACTCGTCAATAAAAATTTTATCATCTTTTATGTCTATGGCATCAAAACGACATAGTTCTTGGCACAAACCGCATATATCGCATTTATTCCTTCTTGCAACAGCTCTTGCACCACTCGGGAATTTCTCATTATAATAGATATAAGGAGAGAGTATAAGATGGAGATCAGCCGCATCAACATCGCAATCACAGAAGACAGTGTTTTTAGACAGTGAAGCAAAAGCAGCTGTAATACTGGTTTTTCCTGTTCCACCTTTACCACTTAAAATAACTATTTCATAGGGCTTTTTCATTTAAAATGTTTTTTATGATATTGATGAAGATTTGCTGTATTTCCTTATTGTTTTTTGTTATGATTTTGCCCTTTGAATATTCTCTTGCTAATTCTTTTTTAAAAGGTATTTCTCCAATAATTGGGATAGCCTCTTGTTTTATATAGCTATAAAGTGGTTTATAATTATAACCTGCCTTATTTATAACGATAGCATGTTTTTTATCAATTTGTTTCACTGTATCCACCATGAGCTTTAAATCATGTAGGCCAAATGGAGTTGGTTCTGTAACCAATATTACATAATCGGCTTTTGATACTGTAGCAACCACCGGGCATGATGTTCCCGGAGGGGAATCGAGCAAGACTAAATTTTTATTGTTTGTCTGTTTTATTGTTTCTTTAATAAGCGGAGTTTGTAGTGCTTTACCAATTTTTAAGCGTCCTTCAATAAAATCATTTTCTGTAAAATAACTGAAATGTGAAATTTCACCTATTTTCATGTCGTGTTCAATGATTGCATCTTCGGGGCATACATATAGGCAGGCACCGCAGCCGCGACAAAGACTTTCGTTGACTTCAATAAATTTCGCAGTCGGCAGCATCACAATGGCATTATAGGCACAGGCACTTTTGCATTTACCGCAAAAGTTACATTTATCGTTTATGATTTCCGGCACCGGAATTGTTACGGGGCAGCTCTTTGCTTTATCTGCTTTTATGAATATATGGCAGTTAGGCTCTTCTACATCACAATCGACAAGCTGAACATTATAATTCATTTGTTTTTTTAAAACATGAAATAAGCCTGTACTTACTGTTGTTTTACCTGTTCCCCCTTTTCCGCTCGTTACAGCAATTTTAAATGATGATTCCAATTGTCAATGCCTTTGTATTATGGTGATTTTTCTTTTGTAGTTTACAAAAATAGTATTTTCATTTTTAACAGCAATGAATGCTGCAAAAATGTTGTTTTTATGCCTGTATTCAAGCATATTTTTTTCTTTTGTTTAAGGTGATATCATTAAACAAAATGGTAATGGATATTAATGATCACAAGCATTTTTACCTGTTATCAATTTTCCATTAAGATAGTCATTGACTAATTGTTTTGGAGAGTTTGCACCTGCGCCAATAATTACCTCTATGTTATTCTGATTAAATAATGCGATGGCACGTTGTCCTATACCGCCGGCAATAATATGAGTGGCACCTTGGGAAGCCAGCCATGCAGGAAAAACGCCCGGCTCATGTGGGGGAGGAGTAAGGGATTTTTCATTGATTATTTTTTTATTTTCAGTTTCATAAATTGAAAATTTCTCACAATGTCCAAAATGCTGACATAAACAATCGTTACTTGTTGGTATTGCTATAACTTGCTTCATTTTTTTGAAAAATATTAAAATTTAACTTCTAAAGATTAACGCATTAAAAATCTATTAACATTATAATTTTTGTTGCTTTATCAAACTGATAATCTCATTCAATGTTTGCTTATTACTAATTATTATTGATTCAAGTTTCAATTTGTCGAGCAAATCTTTTGCTTTGGGACCAAATTCCATGGCATAAACTTTTTTAACACCATTAGTGGCTAAAAATTCAACTACTTGAGGACCTACGCCCTCGGCCTCATCTTTTAAATCGTTATTTAAAAATTCGGTTTTATTCGTTTCTGAATCATATAAACAAAAAAACGAACAACGCGCAAATCTGTCGTCTATTAAAGAATTTATATCATCCTTGGTTGCCGGTATTGCTATTTTCATTTTTCTTAATTTTAAATTATTTATCAACAAAAATAATAAATTAAGTGAACATATGTTCACATAAGGTGATTTTTATTTTAAGAAATTATCACTTTAGTATTCTATATATTTTTTGATAAACCTTTTATGGCTTGTATAATATCCTTCATGAATTTCATTTAGTTTTGCAGCGCTTGGGTTTATCGGATCTCCAATCTTCTTATTTGTCATTCTAAAGAATATTTCCACAACATGATTTCCAAAGATCACATAACCACTTTTAATATTTTCAGGTTGGTCTTTATATTTTTTGCCATCATCTATCCATATTGCCGGACAAATAATTCTTTCATTTTCAGCTAATTTCATACTGAGTTAAGTATTTTAAGCAGATTTTTTAAACGCTGATAATATCCCCTGTTTTTATAATTCTTTCGCCAAAGTTTTCGGAGAATAACTCTAAAGCCGGTTGTTCTGTGCAGTGTGAAGGATAAACATGTTTTGCCTGAATTGCTTTTAGATATTCTATTGTTTTTTTTGTTTGCAGATCTGCTTTTTTCAGGTGAAAGCCACCCAAAATGCCATATATTTTATTTGTGTTGCTAATATTTTTGGCATGTTCAAGGGTATTAACAATTCCGGCATGTCCACAACCTGTAATAATAAACAGGCCCTTTTCTGATCTAAGAGCTATGCCGCTGTCATCTATAATAAAATCGGGTTCTCCATTTTCGAGTATAAAATTTGTTTGCTTAGCTTCAAAGTCTGTTAAGCGTGGAATTTCACCAAGGAATACAATTTTATTACTTATTTGATAAGGTTTTTTGCTTAATATTAAATTAAACTTTTTTGAAAGCTCTTCCTTAGTGTTTTTCAGTCCTATATATGAATTATTTAATTTTCGGTAGCGTTTTACAAAGCTTCCCGGGTGGCTGATTAAGTCCGCATTATTTAAATATTGAAGGCCGTTACCATGGTCAAAATGTCCATGACTCAAAATTATCATATCGATATTTGACAAATCAATATTCATGATTTGTGCATTTTTCAAGAACAGATTACTTTGTCCTGTATCAAAAAGTATTTTTTTATTGTCGTATTCTATCAGATATGATAAGCCGTGTTCGGCAGCAGTATTTTTTCCCGGTTTATTGTCAACAAGTATTGAAATTTTCATAATAGTCGTTTATTCAAAACTAAGTAAAAAAAATCAGAGACGAACAAATGTTCATTATGTTTTTACTTGAGCCATTATTTATTTTTCAAATAAAGTCGGTGGTGGTATGAGCCTTCTTTAAGCATAATTTTTCCACATTTTGGACATTTATTTTGCCTGCATGGGATTCCACGCTCATGAGGTATTTTTGTGTTGCAGTTTACACAAATGCAGAATTCGTTTTCTTTAATATTACTTTTCATTTTCATGGTCGTTGTTTAGTTGGATAATATCATTTGATTTGCAGGCTCTGCATTTTTTTAGAGGCTTAGCAACTACCATGGTTTCTTTGCAGTTAAAACATCTATACCAATAGTCATCAGTAATATAATTACCTCCCTGAATAAATATTGCCTTACCTTCAACAAAAGCTTTTGCTATAGTTTTTCTGGCTTTATCGTAAATTCTGGTAAAAGTAGGTCTCGAAATATTCATTATTTCTGCTGCTTCAGCCTGTAAGAGGTTTTCATAATCGGCAAGTCGCACAGCCTCATACTCTTCAAAAAGCAATACTACCGGATCAAGTTGACGCATAGGTATTCCAAAAGGCTTAAATCCTTCCATAGGAGGAGGCATAGTAATCTTTCTGTTTCTTTTACGATTTGACATTGGAATTTCTTTTTACTACAATTTGATTTGTGCTATGTTAAAAATTTATTATAATAATGTCTCCCATCTAGATTTTCAGCTTAGAATTAAATTAATGTTATTCTAATATTATCTAGTCGGGATCTTGCTTGAGGATGACTCGCTTACTATTACTGACTATATAATTGTAAGATTTGTTAAATTACAAATATTCCTGTTTACCGCTCAACAATGATAATGAATATATCCGATTTCTTAGCTTATATTATGTTCAAATTCTATGAAAATTAACCACCTCTCCCGTATCCCGCTCACGCGGT
Organism: uncultured Alkalitalea sp.; assembly: GCA_964578485.1. GTDB lineage: Bacteria > Bacteroidota > Bacteroidia > Bacteroidales > Marinilabiliaceae > CAZODA01. Next base: position 12,464 of record CAZODA010000057.1, read on the forward strand.
ATACGGGATTTCGCTGCGCTCCACTGCCAAGCATTTTTTTCAACCAAAAACATAATTTCAAATTGTGCTTGGCGTGCTCCTCCTTGAAAAAAGGAGGAGAGTTTTTTAATTTTAATGCGCCCGAAACATCCTGTTTTGGGAGTTTCGTGTTTCGAGTTTCGGGTCAGCTGGTAATAACCATTATACAAAAATTATATTCTTACGTAGAAATTATGATGACAATTAATCCCGAGGGGATGTCATTATTGTAGTAATTATTTAATCTACAATCGTTTAACCTCGGAGGGGTGATATTATTATATTTCTTATGTATTGATGGTTTTTGTATGTTAATTCCATTTTTTGCAGCGAGAGCAACTCCGTAAAATTAAATGACGTAAACAATTTTTAATTTTTATATTGCCTCTTCAAGGCGTAGGGAGTAGTGGATTCATCGACCCCACGCGATGCTTGAGCCTGTCCCGCCAAAGCTTACTGAAAGCGGGAGGCTATATTATATAAGGCTTTCAGCCTATGAATTAGTGTTAATTTGCGTTAATTAGTTAACCTATTTCGTAATTCGTAATTGATTTTTGCGGGCTTTACGTGAATAATTTGTTAAACCCCTCAGTCCTTCGGACAGCTCCCCTTCAAAAGGGGAGCAGTTGGTAGGTGCAAACAAAGGCTTTCAGCGACACTATCCCCTAAAGTGTGTAAGTATTAATTTGAATACTCCCTGCCTTTTCTCAAAGCAAGATGCTTTGAGTACATTAAAAATCTTTGCGTGAACCCTGAACTCAAAACCCTTCCCGTTGAAAACGGGATTTCGCTACGCTCAAAAACTCTAAACTCTTAACGGACACGATATATTAGTTAAAAAAAGAACTTGCGTGCAAAGAGCCGTTGCATGCAAAGAGCCGTTGCATGCAACGGCTCTACAATTGTTTTATAAGCAGCTCTATTCTTTAAGTCTTGAATAGAGCAATTTAGTAGTTTATATTAGTTTTATGCTTAAAACTTTTTATCGGGGTCATAGCTTCCGGGAACGGTTCTGAAGCTTATTGCAAGTCTGTTCCATCCATTAATCGCTATAATAGCCATGGTTAGAGCAACTATTTCTTCTTCAGAAAAATGTTCACGCGTAGCTTTATATAATGAATCAGGCACATCATTTTCAGATATAAGAGTTAGTGCTTCTGTCCAAGCTAATGCAGCACGTTCGCGTTCTGTATAAAATGGAGTTTCTCTCCATGCCGATAGGGCATACAAACGTTGTTCTGATTCTCCATTCTTTCTTGCATCCTTGGTGTGCATATCAAGGCAAAAGGCACATCCATTAATTTGTGAAGCTCTGGTTTTTACCAGTTCATATAATGTTTGTTCAAGTCCTGAACCATGGACGTACTTTTCAAGCTCCATCATGCCTTTTAAAGCACCTGTGCCTGTTTTTGCGTAATCCAATCTTGGTTTCATTTTTTTAATATTAAAGGGTTGTTTCAATAAAAAACGCTTTATAAATATAAAATTACAATAGGGTTGCATCTAAAGTAATAGCAAAACTAAGGGCCTTACTTACCGGGCAATTATCTTTGGCTTTTTCTGCACATTCCAAAAATTTCTTTTCATCGATATTTGGAACTTTAGCTTTTAATACCAAATGCGAACCTGTAAGTTCGAGTTTAGCTGCATCCATTGTAACTGTTGAGCTTACTTCAAGTGAATCGGGAGTATATCCTTCTTCACCTAAGATAAGGCTGAGGGCCATAGCAAAACATCCTGCATGAGCGCCGGCTAATAACTCATCGGGATTAGTACCCGGATCATTTTCAAAACGTGTTTTGAACGAATATTTTGAATTGTTCAATACTTTACTTTGTGTCGTTAGTTCACCGCTTCCTTCTTTAATTGAACCTTTCCATACGGCTTTTGCTGTTTGTTTCATGATAAAGATTTTTTAATTAATATAAATATTATGATACTTAAATTGTAATATCGCTTCTGCAAACAAAAGCAAAATGAATTTGCTTGATTGCCTCTGAATCAATAGATTTTTCCTGGATAAAATATATTTCACAGCTTAATTGAAGTGGAATATTCAGGACTAAGGTTTTATTGAAAATAAGTTTTCTGCTGCATGCAGTTTGAAGGGTTTTAATACAAAAAACTTATTTACAGGATCGTAGTCTGATTATTTTTTATCACTCATATTATTATAACATTTTAAGACGCATCCTGTTCATTTTCAATGACGATTTAATAACAATTTTGTCAAAAATGTTTTTCGATAACTTTATTCCGCAGTAAATTTTTTAAGCCATATTTGTAGTGAGATATTCCTTTATAACAATGGCATTATTATGTAGTGAATCTTTTGCTGCGTATAGCAGGACAACCGTTCCATGGTCTTTTTCAAGTTCTTTAATTCTTTTCAATTCTTCAGTTCTCGATTCGAGTTCAATTTTGTATCTTTTTTTAAATTCAGGCCATTTCTCAGCTTCATGTGCAAACCATTTTCGTAATTCTGAGCTTGGTGCAATTTCTTTAAGCCATTCATTCCAGTTGGCCCGACTCTTTGATATCCCTCGTGGCCAAAGACGATCTACAAATATTTTATAATATTCATCTTCATCGTCATAATCGTAAATTCTTTTAGTAATAATCATTTTAATTTCCTCCTAAAAGTTCTTACTCTTTGTTTTTTAATAATCTTAAACTTATAACTAATACATAATTTAAAAGTTCAAAAAAGGAAGAGATAAAAAGCTTGCTTTATCACTTTATTTTAAAATTGCTGTTTATTGTATTTATTTATCAATTCTTTCTTATGTTTATTTTTTTGCTTTGTTAAAAAAAATTAAATGACTCCTCAATTAAAATTTATTTAAAATATTATTCTTAAAATAGGGTAATATATTTGAGAGGTAAATATTGTTGTTGCATTATTTTATTCTTATTTAATATTCCAAATAATTGATAGTTAAATTGAATGTTATCAGTTTTATAAAATTAATTAATAATGATTTCACGAAGAAAATTTTTGAAAAACATGGCGGTATCATCTGCCGGGTTGGCAGTGGGTTCAACCGGAGCATTAAGTGCCGGGAGCTATAGAAAAGTAATTGGCTCAAATGAAAAAATAAATATTGCCTATGTTGGTATAGGGCATAGGGGTGAGCAGGTTATTCAAGATTTTGCGAGAACCGCTATGGTTAATGTCGTTGCCTTATGTGATGTTGATTTGGGTGCGGCTCATACTCAGCGATCTTTAAATACCTATCCTGATGCTAAGCGGTTCAAGGATTTTCGTCAGATGTTTGATAAGGCAGGCAATGAATTTGATGCTGTTGTTATTTGCACGCCTGATCATTCCCATTTTCCCATATCTATGTTGGCGATGTCGAGTGGAAAGCATGTCTATGTTGAAAAGCCTATGTCGCGAACCTTTTATGAAGCAGAGCTGATGATGCAGGCTGCTGAAAAATATCCCAATGTTATAACTCAAGTTGGAAATCAGGGTCATTCAGAGGCAAATTATTTTCAGTTTAAGGCTTGGGTAGATGCCGGAATAATAAAAGATGTAACAGCTGTTACTGCGCATATGAATAATGTAAGGCGCTGGCATACTTGGGATACAAATATTTATAAGCTTCCTGAAAAACAGGAAATTCCTGAGGGCATGGATTGGATGACATGGTTGTCGGCTGTTCCTTATCATGAGTATAATGAAAAATATCATCATGGTGAATGGCGTTGTTGGTATGACTTTGGTATGGGGGCTCTTGGTGATTGGGGAGCACATATACTTGATAGCGTTCATGAATTTCTTGATCTTGGTTTACCTTATGAGGTGTCTTTGATATATGAGGATGGTCACAATGAATATTTCTTTCCTTATTCTTCTACTATTTTATTTAGATTTCCACAACGAAGAGATATGCCGGCGGTTGATATTACTTGGTATGATGGTCTGGATAATTTACCTCCCCTTCCTGAAGGTTATGGAATATCTGAATTAGATCCTGATATTCCTGCTACTAATCAGGGAGACACCCCCCAATCGAAAGTAAATCCCGGAAAAATTATTTATTCCAAAGATTTAATATTTAAAGGTGGAAGTCATGGAAGTACACTTTCTATAATTCCTGAAGAAAAGGCGCGGGCTATGGCTTCCAAATTGCCGGAAGTTCCTGAAAGTACTTCAAATCATTTCGAAAACTTTTTACTTGCCTGTAAAGGAATAGAAAAAACACGTTCGCCTTTCCAAATACACGGACCATTAAGTCAGGTGTTTTCTTTGGGCGTTATAGCACAACGCTTAAATACAAGATTGTTTTTTGATAGCAGAACTAATCAAATAACAAACAATAAGTTCGCAAATGCTTTATTGGCCGGTGCTCCTCCACGTAAAGAATGGGAAGAGTTTTATAAGTTATAGTAATCAATGATCAGTAAACAATGATCAGTAAACAGTCATCAGTAAACAGTCATCAGTAAACAGTAAACAGTCATCAGTAAACAGTCATCAGTAAACAGTCATCAGTAAACAGTAAATGAATTATGAATTATAAATTATAAATTATGAATGAAGGGTTAATTAGTTGATTAGCAGATGTGATAATTAGCAAATTATCAATCATCAGTAAACAATGAAAAACTCTCCTCCTTTTTTCAAGGAGGAGCACGCCAAGCACAATTTGAAATTATGTTTTTGGTTGAAAAAATTGCTTGGCGGAGGTGGTTAAAAGGGAGTATCCCATAAACTGTGTAAGTAATTAATCAGGGGGTTAAAAGTCCGGAC
>CAZODA010000058.1:0-17044 GCA_964578485.1 uncultured Alkalitalea sp.
CTTTAATACAACAAAAGAAAGAAAATAACCTCGCTTTTAAAAATTTATTTACTGATACAAACCTAAGAGTCTTTCGCCTACCGGTCCCGCCAAAGGAGGGAGGATTTCGCTACGCTCAACACCCCCCTGCACCTTGAAGAGGCAATTAAAAATTGGTTTGTGCTCAAGCCGGTTTCAATAATCAATAATTTCTTGTTCAAATCCTGTTAATGGTAAATCAATATCATGAAATATGCATTTTCCTAACACAAAGTAACAAAATCAATACAAGCTTCGTATATGCAAAGTATTTAACATAACATAGTTAGCATATCGTTTGTGATTGTTTTTATAAATCTAGTAAAGGAATATTATAAAATTAAAATACAAGAATGTTGCAAATTAGTATCCTAAATTAGATGTTGGTAAACATTTGTCAATGCCACCGCAAACATTTAGCAGAATCAATAGGAAATTTGCCTAATTTCGAATATGAAGTAAAACATATATAAACATGGCAAAAATCAAAGTCTTAATAACAGTTAAAACATATCCATCTTTAGACTTGTGATTTACTTAATACACATTTAGGTTTAACAAATGATTATATATACTATATACACAACATTTTAAATAGAAAAATGTTAAATAAGAATAGATATAAAAAACTTTAGTAACTTTGTTATATTAAGTTGTAATTATGAATAAGCTAAAAAAATATAGAACAGACTTTCTATTTTCAACACCCTCTTTTCTGATCGGAGCAGGAAGTGTCTTAAATATCGCAGGCAATTATTTTGATTTTAATTATTCATCAAGTGATAAAGAAGTCGATAACAAAGCAATTTTATCAGATTGGGGGGTTGTTGGTAATGACATAATATTTGCAGAAACACAAGTAAAAGAAAGTCTTAAATTAGCAAAAAACAAATAGTATGGAGAACGATTTAGATAATCATAATCTTGATAATATAGATGATAATGAAAGTTCTCATAAACAAGAAAAAGAACTTAATGACATTGTACCAGAAGAATTTAAGCTAATTTTAGCTGACCCTGAAATACCCGAAGCAAAAAAAGTCGAGATTATTAAAGCTGTAAGAAAAGTATCTATCCGCAAAGCTTCTTCATTTAGTGGTCCCATTCCTCCTCCAGAACTTCTTAAAGGCTACAATGAAGTTATTCAAAATGGTGCAGAGCGTATAATATCAATGGCTGAAAACCAATCAAAACATCGTATCCAACTTGAAGATTACGCTATTAAAGAAGAATTGAGCCAAAGTCGATTAGGTCAAATATTTGGATTTATTTTAGGGTGTTGTTGGGCTTTTATTGGCAACTGGATTGGCAATACTTGGGCATGATGCTATTGCCGGCATCTTTGGGACGACAACTATAATTGGACTAGTAACAGTATTTGTATTAGGTAAAAAATCACAAAACAAAGATTTAAAAGAAAAAGAATAATTATCCCTCCTACCGCTAACAAGTGGTTTGAATGTAAGGCTGTAATCAGTAACTTCATTTTGTGTTCTTTTGAGACGAAATATTCTTGGGGTTGTATTTTTAAGTATTAATTATTTGAGTACAGAGGATTTAATATTTATTGCAAATGATAAAAAGACTTTGGTAATAAATAACAGCAGACAAAAAATTGCTGAAATTGATGTAAGCTCAAATGCCTTCATCATTGGTAGTACTTTATACGATTTTCAAGACAAGGGCTTTATAAAAATAGACTTGAGCCTATTAATTCGTGTTTTTTTAAGGAAATAGAAGAAAGTCACATTCCTAACGGAATGCGGGTGGAGTGGGATGAGCATGTTTTCTACCGAGCGTTGCAATCCTAACGGATTGCGGGAGACTGATAAAACCCAAAACTCCAAACCCAAAACTCCAAACGGACGCGACATGTCACGTCCCTACTGATGACTGTTTACTGTTTACTGATAACTCCAAACGCCTTTATTCTTCATTTTCTATTATTTGTCCGGTGATTCTCCATGTATAGGAGAAGTTATTACTACAATTTGAGTTAATAGTAATAACTCTATTTATTCTTTGTGGTCTTTTCACCAGGGTAAAAGAAATATTTATACTGTCTTTTCCACCGGCTTGGATTGGCTGGGTTGGATATCGGTCTATTCTTGTTCCGCAGCATCCTCGTACATTTGAAAGCACTAATGGTGCATTACCGGTATTTGTAAATTTAATTGCAATTTTTCCATCCGGCATATTATCGACCGTAACAGTTCCATAATCTATACCCGGTTTTTCAAATGTTAAAACCGGTCCGTCAGTATCTTGAGCAAAGAGCATTATTGAAAGAATAAACACAAAAGAAAAAATTGGAATAATCTTTTTCATATCTGATAATTTGATTGTATAACTAATAAAAAGCTTGAAATTACAATAATATAAGATAATAGAGCTTAGGTTATCTATATTAAATAATGATTTTAACTTTAATTAATTCTCAACAAGTTTTAGGCCAAAATTACAAAATGATTTTATTCAATTTGTTTTTTATCCTAACAAACTTTTTATCCGATCTGTTTAAACAAATAGTAGTATCCTGTATTTACAGGTATTAGAGATTTAGTACCAGATCTACACGTCTGTTAAAATTTATTGGGAGTTTATTGGGTGAAGCTTTGTTTGCTTGTAACAAATCTTTACTACCACGGTTTATTATTTCTATTTTTTCGGCATCTGCCCCAAGTTCATTTACAAGCAAATCTTTCACGAGTTCACATTGATCCAAGGATAATTTATCATGGTCTCCTTTATCGGAGGCTGCTACGTAACCATAAAGTTTTAATTCGCTGTTGGGATTGTGTTTCATTAAAACGACAATTTCAGCCATTGAGATAATATCATCAGAATCAAATTGAGTTTTACCCGCTTCCTTGAAAAAGATTGATCTTATATTAATAGCTTCATAAATAAGAGTCAATGATTCGCTAAATGTTACTGAGTCTCTTTTTATTGGTTTTTCTTCAATATATTTCCCCAAATCTTCTTTAAATCTATTGGCTTCCCCTGCTAAAGGATCTTTAATAGGACGATTAAACAGGTTAAATCCATATCCTCTGTACGTCCATCGCATATGGCGTTTATCTTTTTTGCCTATTTTGTAACTTAGATTTACAGCTGTAAACCAGTAGCGATCGTTTGTAGAACCTGTCAACACATTATCTAAATTATCTGCTTCACCAAAGCGTAAAGTTGACTCCAAGCCTATATCAAAACTTCTGTTTAATCTATATTGAAAGCCTGCTGATAAGGGAATTATTATATCCATCTCTCTTGAGGTTTTTTTCCCTGTTTCGTCATATCCAAGAGACCTTTCCGGAATGTTACTTCCTTCATCAAAAAGTCTGCTTCTAAAGAAAACCAAACCTGCACCGGCCTTTAGATAAAAATTCCATTTGTCCCTAAGGGGGCCTGAAACAGCTCCCAACTGATTAAGGAAAAAGACGGCACTTAGTGAAAGGTCATTTATGTTTCCTTTGAAGTGTTTATTGTGTTTTTCACCATAAGTATCTCCTGTAAGAAATTGTAGATCAAAGGCAAAAGCAGGTGCAAGCTGCTTGCTCAGGGTTGCCGATAAGCCAAAATCGATTTTATCTTTTGGCATAAATGAATAATCTGTAATATCGGTGTACATTATCATGGGCCCATAGGAAAGAGTAAAGGCCCATGTATTAAAAGGTTTTTCAACAGAATAGCGTTTATATTCTTCAATTACCCTTTGGTCGGTACGCCTGTCCTGACCATGAATATTGGAGGATATAAATATTATAAATATTATAAGACTTGTGATTCTCATTGAATAATTCTTTTATTCAATTATTGAAATAATATCAACTCTTCTATTAACTAAATGTATGCCTCTTGGAGCTAACAGCCTAGTATCAGACAGAAGCTCAGCTTTACCTTTAGGCTCAATAGTCATTCTACTTTCATCAATGCCATAATCTTTTTCCAGAACACTCTTTACAGCATTACATCTTCTATCACTTAATGCCAGATTATAATCATAACTTCCTCTATCATCGGTATATCCTTGAATCATTATTCTGACATCAGGATTCTCTTTCAAAAATTTTGCAACTCCCGCAAGTGTACGATGACTCCTTTCTGTAACAACTGCTTTATCAAAATCAAAGAATACAGAAGCCGAGAAAGTTTCTTTCTTAATAACTTCTTCTTTATATATAAATGTAGTGTCGCTTACAGCTGTGTCGGAAGCTGCAATATAATCAAGTTCTTGTTTTAGTGAATCAAGGCGTTGTGCTAATGGATCTCGTGCACGGTCACGTTGATACATCAAATCAAAATCCTTATAAGTCCATGAAGAATGTCGCTTATTTTTTCGTCCAAAATTAAAAATCAGGGAAAAGGATGTAAACATGTAGGTGTCATTATCTGCACCTGTCATATCAACATCTAAATTATCGGATGTAAGATTTCTGAATGTAGTTTCAAGTCCGAGGTCAAAACTCTTGTTTATTCGGTATTCTACTCCGAGACCAAAAGGGATAACACGACCTTTTTCCCTACTTTTTTTCTCCAGACTTTGTCTGTCGTAGCCCATAACAAGGTAGTCGCTTTCATTCCATCCCGAATAATTGTTTGGATAACCGTATTCATATCCAAAATAAACTTCACCTGCCTGTAAAACACGATCTTCTCCCAACCGACGCTGTGTAGAGCGGAATAGGACCAAGCCATAACCTACTGTTCCATATATGTTCCATCTATCGGCTATAGGTCCGTTAACTATTAATTGATTCAGATAAGCTTTTAAACTAAGAGAGGCTTCCATAAAGTCGCCTTCAAAATATCTGTTATATTTGGTTTTTTGACCATACATATCGGCCATCATATATTGCCCTTCAATAGCCCATGAGCGTCCAAATTGTTTGGCAAAACGTATAGCCGGTCCAAATTTCAGATGGTCGGAGGGTAAAAAAGTATGGTCTATAACATCGGTATAATATATAACAGGTCCGTAGGCTATACTAAGTGACCATTTTTTGTAAGTACTGTCGGGTCGGTAAAGTTGGTCTTCGCTAAGGCTGCTGAAATCAATCTGAGCAACTACCAAGGAATAACCAATAATATGAAATAAAGTAAGCAGTAAAAATTTCTTCATAATCGAGGGTTATATTGTTTTCAGCCTGCAAAACTATGTTAATATACATTTAAAGCTTCAAAAGTAACTATTTTTTTTATTTATTACCTAATTCATTTATCAACAATTACCTAACAATAGTTTTAATATTCCATTGCCATACACACAACTTAACATAACAAGTATTATTTAGGCAGGCTTGTCGTTTAATAATCAAATGTATTTTATTGTACAGTAATAATCAGTATTATCTGATTAAATTAATTACAAAGAACAGTAATATATCAGAACAAATATAGTCGTTAAGAGTTTATTATTGAAAAAAATAATTATTTCACATTCTTTTTTTGTTTAGAAGGCAGATTTTCCTTTTTCCAACCATTCAAGATATGCTTCTATATCAACATCATATCCTCTTGGGCTATTTAATAATTGTTCTTCATGATTAAGCAGCACATAAAAGGGCTGACTATTGTTTTTATAGTGTTTAATTTGAAAATCACTCCATTTATTTCCTACGGTTCTGATACGGCGGCCTGTAACTTCTGATGTATATTGTTGTTCTTTCGGAAGTTGTTCGCGCAAATCAACATATAAAGAAATGATAATATATTCATTGGCCAAAAGATCAAGAACTCTGCTATCGCCCCATACTATATTCTCCATTTTTCTGCAGTTGGCACAACCAAGTCCTGTAAAATCAACGATTACAGGTTTACCGGCTTTTTTAGCTGCTTCCATGCCTGCATCATAATCGACAAAGTTTAAAAGCCCGTGAGGTCCACTTTTCACATATTCACCTGAATAAACGGGGTCACTTGTTAAAGTTCGACTACTTGAAGCTTCAACTTTTGTTAAATTAAAGTCCTGGCTTTCAGGGGAGGGTAGAAATGAACTTACAGCTTTAAGTGGTGCTCCCCATAATCCGGGTATCAGATAAAAGACAAAAGCAAAAGTTGCTATTGCAAGCATAAGACGTGGCACGCCAAGATGGCTAAGCTCACTGTCGTGAGCAAATTTAATTTTGCCAATAAGGTATAAACCCAAGAGGATGAAAATTGCAATCCAAATACTTAAAAAAACCTCTCTGTCCAACACTCCCCATTGTCCAACGGCATCGGCAACGGAAAAGAATTTGAGCGAAAAGGCAAGAACAATAAAACCCAATACAACCTTTACCGAGTTCATCCAAGCACCTGATTTTGGCAAAGATTTCATAGCTGCAGGAAACATTGCAAATAAAGCGAAAGGAATAGAAAGGGCCAGTCCAAAGCCTAACATACCCATTGCGGGAGAATAAATACTGCCATCTACAGCTGCTTCAACCAACAGAGTTCCAACAATAGGTCCGGTACATGAAAATGAAACCAGCACAAAAGTTAAGCCCATTAGTATTACACCGATTAAGCCTCCTTTTTTATCGGCTTTATTGTCTAATGCAGTTGACCATTTCGATGGCATTGTAAGCTCAAAAGCACCAAAAAAAGAAGAGGCAAAAATAATTAGTATGGCAAAAAAGATTAGGTTGAAAATAGGACTGGTTGCCATATTGTTAAGAGCATTTGCACCAAAAATTATAGATATTGACAAACCAACAATTACATAGGCTAAAATAATGGTTAAACCATAAAACAAACCATCACGAATGGCCTTTCCTTTGTTATCAGCGTTTCTAAGAAAAAAACTGACAGTTAAGGGTATCATTGGAAATACGCAGGGGGTGAGAAGAGCAGCAAAACCTAATAAAAAGGAAAGCCAGAAAATCCCGCCTGTACCTTTCTTTTTATTTGTTATAGGCTCACTGTTATCTTCTATATTTGTTGTTTTATCCGGTGCTTTAATAGGAAGTAATTCGCTTAAGCCCGGTAAGGTTTCGGATGTAAGGGTCTTATTATTAACCGTCTCTGACTGTGCTTCTTCAAAGGTTGGAATTTTGATCTCAAAATCACTTTGTGAGGGTGGGAGACAACGATGATCATCGCAAACCATAAATTCAACATAGCCCTTTATGCTGAATTCTTCATCTGTATTTATTTCAATAAGCTGTGTTAGACGAGCATTTTTTGAAAAATATCCCAGCTCCATCCCAAATGTTTCATCATAGAATCCGACCGGCTCAGGGCTTTGTATAATGTCGCCAATAGTTTTATAATTATCAGAAGCATCTATATTAAGTGATGTTGGAACAGGTCCTCCATCAGGTATATCGGTCGAATAAAGATGCCAGTCATCGTCGATAGTGGCATCGGCAATGATTTCAACATGCTTTGCATCTATCCTTTTGAATGAAAAACTCCATTTTACCGGTTCAAGAATTTGTGAGTGTGAAAAAGAAAGGAATCCGGTTAAAACAACAGCAAAAACAATAATCCTTTTCATAGGTAAATATTATCAATGGTTATATATCTAATAATATGAATATATAGAAGGGTCAAAATTATATTTTTTATTTTAAATTCACAAACTTAAAGAAGCCGTCTCATTTCGAAAATTGAAACAGCTTCTAAATATCTTATTATAATATTATTGTGTTATTTTAGTCGTGCTATACTTTCTTTCAGGACTTCAATTTTTGCTAAGGCATCGCTTTTCTTTTGTTTTTCTATTGCCACAACTTTTTCGGGAGCTCCTGAAACAAATTTTTCGTTGTTCAGTTTTTTCATTACCGCATTGAGGAAGCCTTCGGTATATTTAAGTTCGTCTTTGAGTTTTTGCAGTTCTTCTTCTATATCAATTTTCGTATTTAAGGTGATAAAATACTCTGAAGATTTCACAAAAAATGCAACTGCATCATTATCCTTTTCTTGTACAGCAGTAATTTCCTTCAAATTACCCATCTTTTCTATAACAGGATTAAGCTTTTCAACATAGCCATCATCACCGCTTATAACTTTTAATTGTAGGGCATCGCGTGTTGGTATGTTGTGTGCTTTGCGCACTGTCCTTATATTCACTATTACTTCTTTTATAAGTTCAAACTTTTTCAGGAAGTCTTCATCATAAGAGGTGATTTCCGGCATTTGGCTTATCATCAGACTTTCACCATCCTTACGTTTTTCTATTGATTGCCATATTTCCTCAGTAATAAAAGGCATAAAAGGGTGGATGAGATGGCTTAGCATATCAAGAAATTTTATTGCCGCATCATATGATTTTTTATCTATCGCATGTTGATAGGCAGGTTTAATAAGTTCAAGGAACCAGCTTGAGAATTCATCCCAAAACAGAGTGTAAACTGCCATTAGAGCATCTGACACCCTGTACTTAGAAAAGAGGTCGCTAATTTCTTCCATTTCTTTTTGCAATCGGTTGTCAAACCATTTTACAGCTATTGCTGAGGAGTCGGGTTGCTCTAACTTTTCATCTATTTTCCAGCTTTTTATCAAGCGGAAAGCATTCCATATTTTATTGGCAAAGTTTCGTCCTTGTTGAGGCAGACTTTCGTCAAATCGCAAATCTCCCCCTGCGGGTGAACATAGTAACATTCCAACTCTAACTCCATCAGCTCCAAATGTTTCAATGAGTTCAAGTGGTTCGGGGCTGTTGCCAAGCGACTTCGACATTTTACGGCCAATTTTATCTCTCACCATCCCTGTAAAATACACATTTTTAAAAGGATAATTTCCTTTAAATTCGTAGCCTGCTATTATCATTCGTGCAACCCAAAAGAAAATGATATCATGTCCTGTTACCAAATCATTTGTGGGATAGTAATAATCAATTTCATTTTTCTTGGGATTGAAGCCGTCAAATACTGTAATTGGCCATAGCCATGATGATGCCCATGTATCAAGTACATCTTCATCTTGTTTCAGATCTTCCAGACTAAGCTTGCTGTTTTTTGTTTGTTTTTTGGCTTCTTTAAGTGCTGTTTCTTGATCTTCGGCAACAATATAAGAACCATCCGGAAGGTAGTAAACAGGAATACGATGCCCCCACCATAGCTGTCTTGAGATACACCAGTCCTTTACATTTTCCATCCAGTGGCGATAAAGGTTTTTAAATTTTGGAGGATGAAATTTAACTTCATCATTCATCACTGCTTCCAAAGCCGGTTTTGACAAGTCCTTCATACGTAAAAACCATTGAGTGCTTAATTTAGGCTCAATAATTTCATCTGTACGTTCTGAATAGCCAATCTTATTAATATAATCTTCTATTTTAACCAGATTTTCGGAATCTGAAAGCATCTTTTCAATTTTGTCGCGTGCTATAAAACGGTCTTCGCCTATTAGTATCTCGGCCTTTTCGCTTAGAGTGCCATCGTCATTTAAAATGTCAATACTATCCAGCTTATGTCTTAAACCAATTTCATAGTCGTTGATGTCGTGAGCAGGTGTGATTTTCAAACATCCTGTTCCAAATTCCATATCTACATAATCGTCGGTAATTATTGGAATGCTGCGGTTGATCAAAGGAACAAGAGCTCTTTTTCCTGCAAGGTGTACAAAACGTTCATCTTCCGGGTTTACACAAACAGCGGTATCGCCCAAAATAGTTTCGGGTCTTGTGGTAGCAATGGTAATATACTCATCTTTGCTGTCTTCAATTTTGTAACGTATATAATAAAGTTTGGAGTTTTCTTCTTTATAAATTACTTCTTCATCCGAAACTGCAGTTTTTGCCTTTGGATCCCAGTTGACCATTCTTACGCCTCTGTATATATGTCCTTTTTTGTATAATTCTATAAAGGATTTAATAACACCGCTGCTTCGTATTTCATCCATAGTAAAGCAAGTGCGGTCCCAATCGCAAGAAGCTCCAAGTTTTTTAAGTTGCTCAAGTATAATGCCTCCATGTTTGTGAGTCCACTCCCAGGCATGTTCAAGAAACTCTTCACGACTAAGCGACTGCTTGTCAATACCCTCACTTTGAAGTTTGTGTACAACTTTTGCTTCAGTAGCAATTGAAGCATGATCGGTTCCCGGTACCCAGCAAGCATTTTTTCCAAGCATACGAGCTCTCCTCACCAAAATATCCTGAATGGTATTGTTAAGCATGTGCCCCATATGTAGTACTCCGGTTACATTGGGAGGTGGGATAACTATTGTATAAGGCTCACGATTGTCGGGCAGCGACTTAAAAAAACCTTTCTCCATCCAGTATTTATACCATTTTGCTTCAGTTTGGGAAGGATCGTACTTGCTTGCTATTGACATGATGTTTATTAATAGTTTATTATTTTTTTAATTTCGCATCTTTTATCTTGCAAAAATAGGAAAAAAAGAGATAGTACCGGAGATTGAAGCAATAATGAAAAATAATAGGTTTAAAACTGCCTTAAAATAGAAATTCTTTTTTTTATGGGTGGATGGGTTGCAAACAGGCCGTTAAAAAATGAAAATAGATCCTTTTTTCGTTCGGGAGGATTGTCTATAAATAGCTGAGCCACGTCCTTTCGTGTTATAGCCTCAATTCTCGAATTCCCCGAAATTTTTTCTAAGGCAGAGGCAAGGGCTTTGGGGTTTTTTGTTAGTTGGGCGGCACCTGCATCAGCCATATATTCACGTTTTCGTGATATTGCAAATCTAAACAAGGAAGTGACCAAAAAGCCTACTATCGCAAGGGCAAGGGCTACAACAAGAATGGCAGCACCCTTTCTCCCTTCATTACTTCTTCTTCGTCCTGCGCCTGAATAAAATACTGAGCGTAAAAGAATATCAACTAAAATGGTAAAAATTCCAACAAATATTATTGAAACAATAAGTAAACGAACATCCTTATTTCTGATATGGCTAAGTTCATGGGCAATAACACCTTCAAGCTCTTCATCGTTTAGTTTGTCAATTATTCCGCGTGTAAGAGTTACGGTATAGGTTTTTTCATTAATACCGCTGGCAAAGGCATTAAGTGAATAATCTTCAATAATATTTATTTTTGGTGTTTGCATACCCGCTGCAATGCTCAGGTTCTCAACAAGATTATATATCCTTTTGTTGTCTCTTCTTTCAAGTGGCTTTGCTCCCGTAGCACTGCGAATCATTGCAGTATTGGCAAACCATGCTATCAGAAACCAAATTAATACAATGGCAATTATCCATGGTGCAACTCCAATAAAATTGTAGTTGACATCATAAAGGGTATGATCTTCAGATCTAAGGATAAAGAAAAATAACCAAGCAAGTACAAGGATAACAAGTGGGAACATAATGAGAAGTATAGTTGACTTCACATTATTGTTCCATATTTGGGTTTGTAAACCACGGTATTTCATAAAATAAAAAGAAATTATTTTTATAGCTTAATTTTCGGAGCTTGCTCGTGTGCTGCTCTTTGATCAGATGAAATTTCAAACATAGGCTGACGAGTAAATCCAAATAAGCCTGCAAAAAGAACAGCCGGAAATACCTGTATAGCATTGTTTAACTCTTTTGTAGCAGAGTTGAAGAATCTTCTTGATGCTGCAAGTTTGTTTTCAACATCTGAAATTTCTTCTTGTAAGCTCATGATGTTTTGATTGGCTTTTAAATCGGGATAAGCTTCTACTGCAATTCTCAATCCGGCTAATGCATTGCTCAACTGATTTTCCGCAGAAATTCTGTCATTAATGCCGGAAGCATTCATAGCATTTGCCCTTGCATTGGTAACCGCTGAAAGTACTTCTTTTTCGTGACTGAGATAACCTTTTACAGCATCTACAAGTTGAGGTATCAGATCATAACGTTGCTTTAACTGAACGTCAATATCAGCAAATGCATTTTCACGGTTGTTCCTTAGCTTTACTAATCTGTTGTATATGCCAATTATCATTAAAACAAGAACAACTAAAACAAGAATAATAATCAAAGTAGTACTCATAATATCATATTTAAAAGTTAAGTCATAAATAACACTGCAAAGTTCGCAATTTTTTTTGAATTAAAATATTGTTGCTCATTTTCTATTATGTTGTCACTGGAAAAGATAGGCTGAAAGCCTTATGTCTGCACCCATCAACTGCTCCCCTTTTGAAGGGGAGCTGTCCGAAGGTTGAGCGAAGCGAAATCCCGTATACCGCGTGAGCGGGATACGGGAACCAGCTAGGGTTTAACAGATTTATCACTTCACCCAAAATTATTTTTTATCTCTTGCAATAAACTTTCAGGATGTTTCCATACCCAATTTATTTCTTCGCCTTCCGGTTAGTTAATTTCTCCTGTCTATGAAGATTTAACCCCTCCGCTCTTCGAGCACCTCCCCTTTGCAGGGGAGGAGTTATTTTAAAGAAGCTGTCCTTGTGAGACAGCTTCATATCATTATATAGTTATCTGTTTTTTCTTATTTTACCGCATATATATAGTTATCTCCACTACCAAAGAAAACTATTCCTTCAGCAAGGGCGGGACTCGACGCAATATAGCTTTCTGTTTTGAACTTCCACTTTTCTTGTCCGGTTTTTATATCCACCGCATATAAACAATTATCATAGCTGCCAAAGAAAACCATCCCTTTAGCAACCGCGGGACTCGAATCAATATAATCTTCTGTTTCGAACTTCCATTTGAGCTCCGTCAATTCTTGTGGAGCATTCCCACTTTAGTAAGCTGTATGTTTTGTATTGCCTCTAAAAGTTGGCCAATTATCGGATTTGAACATTTTGTTACAGCCGATCTGTGTAATAGCAATAAGCAAAACAGCAAATAGTTTTGTAGTTTTCATAATAATTCTTGGTTTTAAAAGGAATAACGGTTTTAGCTTGGTAAAGACGGTGTTTTTAGCACAAATCTTTAATCAAAGCACTAACATCAAAATTAACAAAAAATTGCAAATCGAAGTTGCTTTTTGTTGTTTTTGCCAGATTGATGTTATATGCTGCTTATTTGTTTTTTGCAATTAACTTTCAAAATCAGAAATATACCATAATTTTAAATATTCGTTTTTTAATGATATTTATGCTCCCGCTTGATTACGGGATTTCGCTGCGCTCAAAACGACCAGTTTGGAGTTTCGTAATTCGTAATTTTTAATTCGTAATTGATATGGCAACATTGTTCATTAAAATCTTGTTTGTAAAAAAACATTTTCATATTTTTACATTTATTGATTTAAATTATATTTAACAATACCATTAAACATCAATCTAAACTCAACCCATTATGCCTTACCATATTTCTAATCCCAATTATTCAAATTCTTTTCTTAAGGATTTTTTTATTGCCGACCTTGCAATTAAAAATAATGCTTCCAGCTGTCCTGTAGATGCTTTCCTTTTTCCGTACATTTTTTTTAATAATCAAAATAAAAAATCCTGTGCTTTCTTTTTTTCAGAAAGAGCGCAAGATGCTCAGGTTATTTTCTTTACTAACAGTAGTAGAGGCACAATCAATCGCGTCTCTACAAATTGGGACAAAGAAGAGGAAGCTGTAAAGCTTGAAGGCTGCCACTTCCTCTTCCGGCTCCCTTTCAAAAAGAAAGGAGGTAATGAGTTTATGAATTAATTGTCGGTAATATTCCAAACTCTTGGATATAACCTGACAAAGGTAGATAAATTTTAATAGCAAAGCGCAAGTGTTTCTCACCTCTGCGTAAGATCTACTTGGCAAGGCAAGTAATCTTTAAAATATTTTAAAAATCAAGATGCATGAAAAACATAAAATAAGCATCATAAAAATTTTATTTAAGATGTCTAAAAAGGTTTTATTTGGCAGCATAGCAATACTTTTTGCAGCAGCCGCAGTGTTTAATATAAATTTATTGCAAAACAAAAATGCAGGAGATATCTCACTTGATGCTATTACTATAATGGCAGAGGCGCAGAATGGTGAGTATGTTCATGGAACATTGTTGACAAATTGGAAAACTTATGAAGTAGAATGTTTCTTGGAAACTACCACAATTACAACTTCTAGTGGATGGGGAATTGGCTATAATAATTCCGGTGGCGTTAGTGTTCCTATACCTAATAGCCCGCTCTCGATATCGGCATCAGCCTCGAATAATGGTCAATATGGTTCCACCAAACAAACAAGCACATCAACAGAGGGAAGATGGATAATAAAAATGGTATGTGGATATGGAGCCGGTTTTTGTTTAGAAGCAGCTCCAAAAAGCGGTCATCCTTGTAGTTGATTACTAAAAATATAATTAACCCTTAATTATCAATCCTGCATTTTTATAAATTAAAGGTGCGGGATTGGTTTACATTTTCAAAACATTAAAATTATGAAAAAAATAGTATTATCACTTCTAATCTTATGGTTAATAACTTCTTGTTTTTTTGTAAGCAAAAGAGCCCATGAAAGGTTTCAAAATATTGATACTAAAAAAGTTGCTGGCAGCATAAGGATTGGTTCTGTTAAAGAAGGTTTGAACAAAAAAATTGAGGCAGTAAACTTTGATCCATATTCAACTTTGTATTTACCAACTATTTTTGATACCGTCTATGGCATTAGGTTGGATAATACATCAGAAGCTTTAATCGGTTCTGTTGAAAAACTTAGATTCACAGATGATGCCATATACTTGTTTGATAAGTATTCATCAAAAGCGGTGAAGAAATTTGACTTTAACGGTAAACATTTGGTATCTATTGGCCAAAGAGGAAGGGGGCCGGGCGAATATATTGAAGCGACTGATTTTTATGTAGATGACAGTGTTGTTATAATTTTTGATCAATTTAAACCGGGACTTTTATACTATGATTTGTTCGGCAATTTTATCAAAAGTAAGGAATTGCCCTTTTTTGCATTAGCTTTCCATATTTTCGACAATAATAATTTTGTGTTTCATACACTTGATTCCGATAATTATCATTTGCCTGATATTTTGAATTACTCTTTAGTTTGGACTGACTCAACTTTTAATATAAAACATATAAATGCATTTAGAGAAAAAGATAAATATGTTAGTCGGCTTTCTAAAAATAATATGGACTTTTTTAATGGAGAGTTATATTATCATGAGCCCTTTAATGATACAGTATTTAGAGTCTCCTCATCGGGTGATATCTATTACGATTATATCTTCTCCTTCCCGAAAAACAAGTTACCAAAAGATCTAATTTTGAGCAAAAACTCAGCAAAATTGAGAAAAGCTACAGATTATAAGTCAACAAAAAACTATGTAACAATTAGTCAAAACCCAATTGTCACAAAGGATTTTTTATTAATGCCTATTGGTGTAAACAGTAGAGTTTTTTACATTCTTTATTCAGAAGAGTCAGATAATGTAATTGTTGATAACGGTTCATTTTATAATAACGGTTTGCCTTTGTTATTTTTCCCTCCATTTTATAATATACTTAACTGCTCAGAGAATACTATCATTGGTTGTTTGAATCCTCGTTATATTGCTGAACGTTATGAAATTATAAAACAAGTTGATGAGTTACATTTATTGTCTGATGAGCTTAATGATTTTGCTAAGGATGTAAAAGAAACCGATAATTTTATAATTACTTTTTCAAAGTTTAAAAATTTTTAAACATGAATAAAACAACATTCAAGCTCTTAGTGATTTTCGTTATTTTTTTCATGGTTTTTATATCAGCCTTTTGTGGTGATGAACATAGTAATGCAAGCAAAAATCCTTATCCTTTCGTTGTGTCTATTTTAAATAGAAACAACATGAATAATTTGAAATACGGCACCGGAATTATTGTTAAGCATCAAGATCTAATATATTTAACAACCGCCGCTCATGTAGCTAAATATATGAAAGAAGAATCGGTTATTTGCATCTGCGATTCAGATTTGAGTAACAAAACAATTGACCTTGTTGAGCTAGTAAGTAGTAATTTTTAAAACTGGCAGTATCACGAAGTTGCTGATATGGCAATATTAGAAATACCAAAACTAAGGAAATGTTTTGAAATATATTCCAAATATGCTGTTTCTTCAGAAAAGTTTATTGTAAATAAGACCAAGATCAACATTGGAGATTCTTTTTTGCATGTAAGTTATCCTTTAATAGAATACATAGATTTCGGATATACTACGACTTTCTCACCATATGTTTTTAGGACTTATTCGATAAACCTCATAACAAAAATGCCTCGTATTGATAATAGGGAAATTTTTAATGATCTAATTAGAGTAAATCCATGCTCATATCAAGGTTCAAGTGGAGGACCTTTAATATCCATAGAATGTAATTCTGATGATTTTAATATCATTGGTATCTCTCATGGTTCTACAAGGGATCCTCAATTTAATCAAGAAGTAATGAGTGTATTTACCCCTATGTATTATTTTTTTGATATTATAAATTATTAGCCGTGTAAAATTTAGTCAATAGTAAACGATAATAATTAGCAGTTAATATTTTGTTTTTTGATTTAACAACTATCCCCTGCATTCCATTTGTGATTTACAGGGGATAAAATTGAAAGAATTATGTATAAGATATTAAGCATTTTTATCATCTTCGCTCTTCATGGGTGCAATGTAGGAAGCAATAAACATATGGTTACTCTTCCTTCTCATGGTAAAGTAAAAAATATGAAAAGAGATGATTCCCGGGTACCGATTCTGTTGTTTCCCGATAAAGCGGAATCCTATCAAGAAACATCATATAAATACCGAATTATGCACTTAATGGTAATCTACATAGTAGTGTAATAATGAATCAGGGGAAAAGACCTGACAGTGAAATGCTAATTTTTGATTGGGAAGGACAAGCTGTAAAAAAAATATTGTTTGACAGACGAATTTCAAGTTTTGCATTTGATACGCTGCAGAAAAAGATGTATGGATTTGATGCCAATGAAGAAAATTATAATATTATTGAATTTGATTTATCAAAATTAGAGTTTTTTTAATGATATTTATACTCCCATATGATTGCGGGAACCTGTACCGTTGTTACCTGTCCCGACTTGGCGGGAAACGGGATTTCGCTTCGCTCAACTTACAGGCAAGACAATATACCAATGTTCAAAAGGAATAAAATGCTGGTAGAAAACTTGATGAATTATTATAGAAAAACCCTGACATTTAGACAAATAAC
>CAZODA010000059.1:0-16964 GCA_964578485.1 uncultured Alkalitalea sp.
GAGGTGTTGAACTTGATAGAATACAGATTAATGAACATACTTTGTGGTCGGGAGGACCGGGCAAAAATCCTGCTTATAATGGAGGGCATAATCCCGAACGTTCCGCTGCCGAAAATAAAGAAGCTTTGCAAAAAGCACGAAGAATGTTGCAGGATAAAATGATAGAATTTTCTGCTAATCAGGCGGCCTATATCAATGATGAGGGGCAGTTGATAAGCAATGATTATATTCCTGAAAGTGATGAATTGCGACGTGCAATTAGTGCAACCATGGGCGTTAAAGAAGATTTCGGATCCTATCAAACCCTTGGAGAATTGATAATACATAATTTTTCAGAAGAAAGGGCTTATACAGATTATGAGCGCATTCTTGATATTGATAATGCGCTTGTTTATGTGAGTTATAATAAGGGTGATACAAGCTTTATGCGTGAATATTTTATGAGTTATCCAAAAAATGTAATGGCAATAAAATATACTGCCAATAAAAAAGGAGCATTATCACAAGTTGTTAATATAAAAACCCTTCAACCAAATGTTGCAATTTCTTTCGACAAGGATGTTATTACAATGCTTGGTCGTCCTAGCGATCATGGTAGTGAAGGATTAAAATTTGCACAACAGGTCAAGCTTATCCCAAGAGGTGGTACTGTTGAAGCGAAAGATACAGCTATTGTAGTGAAGAATGCCGATGAAATTCTAATTCTTATGTCGGCGGCAACAAATTACCAAATGTGCATGGATGATAGTTTTAATTTCTTTTCTGATGAGGATCCCTTGGAAATAGTTAAAGCCAGATTAGCCTCCGCTTCTTCCTGTTCTTATGAAAAATTACGCTCAGAACATATAAAAGATTATAAAGCGCTCTTCGATAAGATGCAATTATCCTTTGCTGATATCGCAGTTAAAGTAGAAAAACCGACAGACAAACTGCTTGAAGGATATAGAAAGGGCACAAATTTAATAGGGGAGGACCTATTTCTTGAACTGCTTTATTTTCAATATGGTCGTTATCTTCTTATTGCTTCGTCACGTGAAAATACTATGCCGACAAATTTGCAGGGTATTTGGGCACAGGGAATTACAAATCCATGGGATGCGGATTACCATACCAATATTAATCTGCAAATGAATTATTGGCTTGCCGAACAAACTAATCTAAGCTCTTGTCACCTTCCAATGATTGAATATGTTAAAAGTCTTGTGCCGCGAGGAAGAATTACAGCTAAAACTTATTATGCCACGCAGGATGGGAAAGATGTGAGGGGTTGGACCTTTAATCATGAAAACAATATTTGGGCTAATACAGCTCCGGCAACTTGGTACACTGCCTTTTATTTCCCTACAGCAGCAGCTTGGTGTTGTCAGCATATATGGGAACATTATCTCTTCACCGGAGATCTACAATTCTTAAATGATAATTATAAAATAATTATTGATGCTGCCTTGTTTTGGGTTGATAATTTATGGGAAGATGAACGCGACGGCAAATTAGTTACAAATCCTGCTTATTCGCCCGAACATGGAAACTTTTCTTTAGGAACTTCTGCCGATCAGGCTATAATTACCGAATTATTTGATTTTGCAGTTAAAGCAAGTGAGATCTTAGGAAAAGCATCACCGGAAATTGAAGAAATAAAAAATGCAAAAAACAGACTTTTAGGTCCGCAAATTGGCTTGGGTGACCAATTTATGGAGTGGAGAGATGAAATTACCATTGATATTACCGGCGATAAGCATCATAGACATGTTAATCATCTTCATTGGTTGCACCCCGGTTCACAAATTGTTGCCGGAAGGAGTGCTAATGAAAACAACTATGTGGAAGCAATGAAAAAGACTTTGGAAACTCGTGGTGATGGAGGGACAGGATGGAGTAAAGCATGGAAAATAAATTTTTGGGCACGCTTAAGAGATGGTAATCGTGCACATAAATTATTACAGGAATTGTTGAAAGAATCAACCCTCGATAATTTATTTGATACACATCCGCCTTTTCAAATAGATGGAAACTTCGGTGCTACAGCAGGTGTTGCCGAAATGCTTGTGCAAAGTCAGGGCGGAAGCATAGAACTTTTACCTGCTCTGCCCGAAGCATGGAGTAAAGGTGCAGTTAAAGGAATTAAAGCAAGAGGTAATTATGAGTTGGACTTGGAATGGAACAATTCCATGCTTGAGAAATTATATCTTAAATCCGGAGCAGATAATATTTGTAAGCTTGAATATGCAAATATCAGTAAAGCAGAAGTAAAAGAAAACAATAAAAAAATTGCATTTACAGTAATTAATGATGATGAAATTTCCTTTCCAACAAAAAAAGGGAAAATCTATAATATTTTAATAAAATAAATGAAGGAAAATAATTGTTGTATTTGAAAATAAATTAATTTTAAAACTTTTAAAAAGTCTAATAATTAAAAATATGGCTCTACAAGAAGAACTTGAAAAACAAGGAAACTGGCTTTTTAAATATCGGAGTTTCCTGCCTTTATTACCTTTATTTATTGCAACAATTCTTTTTTTAAGAAGAGAAATTTTACCCGGTAAATTTATATTAGAAGACACTGCCTATGAAAGATATTATGAAATGTTTGCTGTCTTTATAAGTTTAATAGGAGTGTTTGTTCGAATTTTTACTATAGGCTATGTTGCAAAAAACACTTCCGGAAGAAATACTTTTGAGGGACAAAAAGCTGACTCCCTAAATACTAAAGGAATATATTCAATTGTGAGACATCCTTTATATCTTGGGAATTTTTTAATGTGGTTGGGACTTGCTCTCTGGTCGGCAAATTATTGGTTTATCATTGCTTTTTGCCTTTTCTACTGGATATATTATGAAAGAATAATGTTTAGCGAAGAGCAATATTTAAGAAGAAAATTTGGAGAAGAGTATCTGAATTGGGCAAAAAAAACACCTGCCTTCCTGCCAAAATTTAAAAATTATAAGAAAATCAAAAGTTCATTTAATTGGAAAAAAGCGCTGATACAAGAGAAGAATGGAATATTTGCCCTTTTCCTGATTTTCTCCTTTTTTGACGTTTTTGCAGAAATACTTGAAAAAGGATATAACTTTAACTATGGCTTATTAATAGCCACACTTATTGCAGGCTTGAATTATCTGGTTTTTAAATATATTAAAAAAAGAAGGTCTGCAGTATAATGCCTTTTTATATATTTTTATTGGAGTTTTTACCGCTGTTTCTTTATTAACACTTTTCTTGCTTCTCTGCTTTAATAAAAGAATAGAAATAAATATGAAAAGAATATTAGTTTTATCATTGGCACTTAGTCTTATTTGTTTTGTGAGATGTTCACAAAATATTGATAAAGCCAAATTAGATGCTTATTTCGAAGCACTTGAGAATAATGACAGATTTATGGGAAGTGTTGCCATCGCTAAAGGCGAGCAGGTGATTTATTCAAAGTCGCTTGGTTTTAGCGATGTTGAACAAGGCTTGAAAGCAAATGAAAATTCAAAATACAGGATAGCTTCGATTTCAAAAACCTTTACTGCCGTGCTAATTCTCAAAGCAGTAGAAGAAGGAAAATTGAATTTAAACAATACTCTTGATAAATATTTTCCGGCCATTGATAATTCCAATAAAATAACTATCGAGCATTTACTTCGCCATCGAAGCGGACTGCACAATCATGTGGACGAGTTTGTAAGATTAAATAAGCACACTCTGCCTATAACAGAGGAAGAGATGCTTGAGTTAATCATAAAAGGTGGAAATGAATTTGAACCCGACACTAAAATGGCTTACAGCAATCCTAATTATATTTTGTTAAGTTTTATTCTGGAAAAAATTTATGAAGAAGCATTTTCAAAAATATTGGAAGATAAAATTTCTAAGCCACTCGGACTGGCAAATACTTTCATTGATGGAAACATTAATATTTTAAACGGTGAATGTAATTCATATAATTATCTTAACGATTCTTGGGAGTTGGCACCCGAATTAGATGTTACACAAGCACTTGGGGCAGGTGCTATGACCTCAAACCCAAAGGATTTAGTAAAATTCAGCCATGCACTTTTTACCGGAAAACTACTTTCGGAAAACAGTTTGGCAAAAATGACAACTATTATAGATCATTATGGAATGGGTCTGATTCAAATGCCATTTTATGATAAAGCAGGTTTAGGCCATACAGGTGGAATTGACGGATTCCATTCGGTATTTGCATATTTTCCAAAAGAAGATCTTTCCTTTGCCTATACATCAAACGGTTTAAATTTTAATGGAAATGATATTTCTATTGTTATTCTGAGTGCTGCATATAATATGCCTTTTGAAATTCCTGAATTTACTTTATATGAAA
This sequence comes from uncultured Alkalitalea sp., assembly GCA_964578485.1. Lineage (GTDB taxonomy): Bacteria > Bacteroidota > Bacteroidia > Bacteroidales > Marinilabiliaceae > CAZODA01. The sequence goes on from CAZODA010000059.1 coordinate 4,329, forward strand.
CTACAGACGAAGAATTGGATGCCTACACCGGAATATATTCAAGTAAACAAATTCCTTTAAAAATTACTATAACTAAGGACAATGGTAAATTGTTTGGTCAGGGAAGCGGACAGCCTTCTTTTCCATTGGAAGCAACAGCAAAAGACAAATTTGAGTTCAAGCAGGCAGGTATTATCATGGAGTTTAATCCCTCAAACAAAACGATGATACTAAAACAAGGTGGTGGAGAGTTTTCCTTTGAAAAAGAATAAATATATTAAACATGATACCAAATTGTTGGTGCCGTTTTTCAAAGTGCTCCAAATGTAAGAAGTCTGATTCGAAGTCCAACGAATTTTGTCCGAAACTCCCAAATGTCATTTTGAAGTTTCTTAAAAAGCTTTGGGTCATTGGTCTGTTCAGCAAGATCAATATTGTAAAAGATTTTCTATGAAGGCACGGAAATAATTGGCTGGAGGGGTTTTCACTGCGCTACCCCTCCGCTCTTCGAGCACCTCCCCTTTGCAGGGGAGGAGTTATTTGCATGATTCAAACCGATAGAAGCTTTCAGCGTATAAATTCGTAAAAATTTGGGTAAATTCGTTGACTTAATCTACTAATTTGCTAATCATCACATCAACTAATCAATCCTAAACTCAAAAACTCAAAACGGACGCGACATGTCATGTCCCTACAAATATCCATTGTCTGATCATTGTTTATTGTTTACTGATGACTGATGACTGATTACTGATATATAATGCTTTGAGTACATTAAAAATAGAAGCTGTCCTTATGAGACAGCTTCTATCAATAAATTATATTCAGAGCTTATATCAACTCTATACTTCGTTTTACGAAATTATTCAATGCTTCACCTTTCAGCATATTATTAGATAAAAGTGCCAAGTCGATTAATTGTGAAACTAATTTATTCGATGAAGCATATTTTTTTATCAGATCTGCTTTTTTATCGTTTTGTTCGCTTATTTTTTTATTAACATCTTCTAATTCTTCTTTTTCTGCTACCGGAATTTCCTCTTCTTTTTTATCTTTCTTTGCATCTTCTAACTCCGATCTGCGTGAATTTAAAGAAGAGATTCTTCCATTTATAGTTTCAAGTTTTTCACCAAGTTTTTTATCTACTTCTGTGGCAATTCTTAATACTAAGCTATGATTACCATTTACAACAAGGTTATAGCTGTCGGGCATATCGCCATAAAACATTGCTCCACCTTGCAGGGCACTCATATCCTTCATACGGCGCATAAATTCTTGCTGCGTAATCATTACCGGACTGTCGGTATCACCTAAAGCTTCAAATGTTACTAAGAAATGTGATTTTGCAAGCTGCGGAAGCTGTGATGAAAACACCGTAGTCAGGTTTTCACGTTGATCACTTGTCAGTTTCATCTCGCTCACTTCATCTTTTGGAACAAGCTTGTCAACTACATCACTATCAACACGTACGAATCTTGTTTTTTCAAGTTTTTGTTCTAAATGATTCAGGAAGTGGCTGTCAAAATAGCCATCCATAAGCAAGACATCATAGCCTTTATTTTTAGCACTTTCTATAAAGGTAAACTGATCATCTTTATTGGTACTGTATAGATAAACCAATTGATCATCTTTATCGGTTTGGTTGGTTTTAATAATCTCTTTATACTCGTCGAATGTGAAGTATTTATCATCGGTATTTTTCAGTAAGGCAAACTTAACAGCTCTATCATAAAACCTTTCATCCGTTAACATGCCATACTCAATAAATAATTTGAGATCATCCCATTTTTCTTCAAATATTTTGCGATCCGCTTTAAAAATTTCCTCAAGTCGGTCTGCAACTTTTTTTGTAATATGGCCGGATATTTTTTTAACGTTAGAATCACTTTGCAAATATGATCTTGAAACATTCAAAGGAATATCTGGAGAATCGAGAACACCATGAAGGAGTGTTAAAAATTCAGGGACTATTCCTTCAACTGAATCGGTAACATAAACCTGATTGGAATATAGCTGAATCTTGTTTTTTTGAATCTCTATATTGTTTTGGATTTTCGGAAAATATAAAATCCCGGTCAAATTAAAGGGATAATCAACGTTTAGATGAATATTAAATAAAGGATTATCCGACATGGGATAAAGATCACGATAGAAATTTTGATAATCTTCATCTTTTAAATCACTTGGTTTTTTTGTCCATAAGGGATTAGTTTCATTAACAATATTATCCTTATCGGTTTCCACCTCTTTTCCATCCTTCCATTCGGTTTCTTTGCCAAAAGCAATTTCAACAGGAAGGAAGCGACAATATTTTTTTAACAGTCCTTCAATTTCATTTTTATCAACAAAATGCTGATTTTCATCATCAATATATAGAATGATATCAGTTCCCCTATCTTCTTTTTTTGCTTTCTCTATGGTATATTCAGTAGTACCATCACAACTCCATTTCACTGCTTGTGCACCTTCTTTATATGAAAGAGTTACAATCTCAACCTTTTTAGAAACCATGAAAGAGCTATAAAAACCTAAACCAAAATGCCCGATTATGGCATTGGCATCTTTTTTATATTTCTCCAAAAAGTCACTTGCACTCGAAAAGGCTACCTGATTGATATATTTATCTATCTCCTCTATAGTCATACCAACTCCACGATCACTGATGGTAATGGTTTTCTTCTTTTTATCAAAACTAACATGGATAGTTGTATCACCCATTTCACCTTTGAACTCACCCACACTGGCGTAGGTTTTTAATTTTTGTGTAGCATCTACAGCGTTGGAAATTAATTCACGTAAAAATATTTCGTGATCCGAATAAAGATACTTTTTAATGATGGGGAAAATGTTTTCCGAACTTACACCAATATTTCCCTTTTGCATAATATTTATTTTTTTTGAATGATTATTTAATGTATTTTCTTTAGTAGTTGATTGATATTAAATCAAAGCTTATGCCAAAGGAAAGAAAGTGACAAATGGACAGAACAACGGCTATTCTGTCAGATTTTTACTAAAAACACTTAATTAATTGCTATTTAATTTATGAATGTCAAAAATTAAATTTGAATGAGGCAATAAGAAATCGACTAAAGAAAAAATATTAGCTGCTAATTATTTTTCTCCTATTCGTGCACGTTTTTCTGCTAAAAGCAAGGAAGAATAAATAAAACGATTTACAGGAACATCAACAGACATTTTATTAGCCAGTCTGACAACGCTTCCATTCTGGTATTCAAGTTCAGAAGGTTTGCCTTCTATTATATCCCTCGATAAGGAAGAAGTAGAATCATAAGCGAAAGTATCTATAACTTCCATAAGCTTATCGGCATAATTATTTTCGATATTAATTTTATAGGCATGTGCCAAATTCACAATTTCTTTAAAAAGTTGATGCATCATTTCTCGCGTTTCAGGTAACTCACGCAATTCACCGTAGCTTGAGCGTGTAATTGCGAGTAAACCACTGACACAAATGGAAATAAATTTTTTCCATAATTCAACTTGTATGTCATCAGCAATATAAGATTTAAAACCTGCATTTTTAAAAATCTCATTTAGCCGAATTATGCGGTCACTTTTATGATTATTGGTTTCGCCAAATACTATAGTTGGTTCTATTGCGAAATGATTGATAACACCGGGAGATTCAATTTTACTGATAATACGGCAAAGGCCGGCCAATACATTGTTGGCAGGTAAAATTTCTTTTAATTCATCGCTTGTGCTAATGCCATTTTGCAAAGGTAACACCATGGTATTGGTGCCGATAACGGATTTTAAGTGATGTGCTATATCTTTCACCTGCCAGGCCTTAACAGCAAGGATTATTAGATCTGCTCCGGCTAATTCCCGGTAATCAGATGTTGCTTTTACCGGATTTACAATAAAATCACCCTTAATACTTTTAATTTCAAGGCCATTATTCAGCATATATTCCAAATGGCTGCCTCTTGCCAAAAAGGTAACAGCATTTTGAGAATTAGCAAGTTTGCCACCAAAATATCCACCAACGCCGCCGGCACCAATAACAGCAATGTTCATAATGATTGATGTCTGATTATGAAAGTTCTATTTATTGTAAACTAAGTCCTTTGCCATTTTTTTAGCAGTGGCTTCATCGCTGAGGTGTTTTAATAATTCGAGTGAAAATGCCATTGCTGCACCTACGCCTCTGCCGGTAATAATATTCCCATCGCTGACAAAATCGTCACTTACAACTGTTGCATCGTGCAGATGCTTTTCAAATCCCGGATAACATGTAGCCTTTTTACCTTTTAGTAAACCCATTTCACCTAAGATCATAGGTGCAGCACAAATTGCAGCTAGGCACTTATTACTGTCATTAATGGTATTAACTAAAGTTTTAACTTTCTCATTTTCAAACAAATTGGTCGTACCGGGCATCCCGCCGGGCAAGATCAACATATCAGCACTTTCAATTGTCACATCATCTATAAGGATGTCAGCTTTTACAGCAATATTATGTGCTCCAATAACTATGAGCTCATCACTAATTGAAACCAAGTTAACTTCAAATCCGGCCCTTCTTAGCACGTCAACGGGTGTAAGTGCTTCAATCTCCTCAAAGCCCTTTGCCAATAATACATAAATCCTCTTCATATATTTATTATTTAATAATTAATTTTTTTACTTCCTTCATCTTCTATCAAATATAGCAGTGAAATGGGAAAACTCCAAATTTAGCCTAAGGCTAAAAAAATAACAGGCAGATATGAAACTTATCTGCCTGTTATACGACTTTTAAAAATCCGCTCTAATAAAGATCCTCATCGTCATCAATGGAATCATCGTAAAAATCATCGTCAAAGTCATCATCTAACTTGTAATCATCAAAATCATCAAACTCATCAAGATCATCATAGATAGATGGTTTTCTTGATCGTTTTTCTTTTGATAGCTTTACCCCCGGTCTTTTCAATGGCTCATCATCTTGAAACATACTTCCGGAATTTCTTTTGGGAAGCTTTTTCTCTTTCATTTTACTAGAACTTTTAATTAAAAATTTGAGTTATTAACACCTGCGAAAAATACAAAAAACTCCTTTTTTGCAATGCTTTTTTGCAATATTTTTTTTCATTTTAATTTTATTCATACTAATATTTTAAATTTTTCCACCTTTTTATAACAAAAGAGGATAAATTTTTGTTGTATTTTTCTTTAAAGTAAGATTTAAAATTGAATGAAAAGTTTTGTTTTCTATTTTTTGCGCACATTTAATTGTCCTGAGCTAAAACTTATTATTTCAACTTTTTCCTGAGCATCAATAAATCCTTCCATAGCACGAGCATCATAAAGCTCATCATCAACAATTACTTTTCCTGCAGGTCGCAAAACAGTAGCAGATCTACCTGTTTTACCAACTAGATTTTTCATTTCACTATCAACGCTTACATAGCCTTTATCAGTATCTTGCGTAGTTTGCAAGGTTATTTTGGCTAAGGGGCTGTTAGGTTTAGCAGTTAGTTTACTACTTAAATAAATCATTGATAACATTCCTCCAAACATTCCTCCAAATACTATAAGTACTGCTTCTGTAAATGAAGCAGTCTCAACCATTTTAAAGTCAAGTAGATCATTATCAAGTAAGCTAAGTATAAGACCTGAAACAGCAAGGATAATTCCGGAAATCCCGGTTATACCAAAACCGGGAAATGCAAAAATTTCGAGAGCAATTAATAAAACACCAATGACAAATATGGCAATCTCCCAATTGGCTGCAAGGCCATCTATGTAAAGAGGTGCAAAATAAAGAACTGCAGCACTGATAGATGCTATTAGGGGAAAGCCTACACCCGGCGTTTGTAATTCAAAATATAAACCCCCAAGTATTATAAGAATTAATAAAGCACGTAAAACAGGACTGGTAAGAAAGCCTTTTATTCCATCATAAAGTGTTGGTTTAAAAGAAATTACTTCAGCACCTTCAGCATCAAGAAAGGCGAGAACCTCATTAATATTATTGGCAATACCATCGCAAAAGCCATGCTCCAACGCTTCTTGTGCAGTAAATGTAAGAACCTGACCAACTTCAGATAATCCGGGAATTTCCATCCGTTCATCCACCATTGCTTCGGCAATTTTTGGATCTCTCACCCATTTTATAATAGTATCGTTTCCCACTATAATAGTGTCTTTTCCATGAGCTTCTGCTGTAGCCCTGATAGTAGATCTCATATATGATTGATACTTATCGGGCATCTCATCACCGCTTTGATTTACCACGGTAGCTGCTCCCATATTGGCTCCGGGCCTCATATAGATTTTTTTGCAAGCGATAGAAATCAATGCTCCTGCACTGGCAGCATTGTTATCAATAAAAATATATACGGGAATATCACTATTTAAAATTTTTGTTCTTAAGGAATCGGCAAAAACCACTTCACCACCATAGGTGTTCATATGAACAATAATCATATCGGCTTGTAATTCCCGGGCCTCTTTAAATGCCCGTTGACTATGTATCCATACAGTACTATTAATATTACTGAATATGGGCAAACGATATGCAATTAATTGTTGATTATCTGTAATATCTTCAGCTGATACTATAAAACTAAAAAATATCGTTAGTAAAAACATTATTCTTCTCATGTCAGATGCATATTAATAGTTAAATCAGCGTTATAAAATTAAGCATTTCAAAAATAAAGAAAATATTCATACAAAAACAAATTTGGCAACAAAAGGAAGAAGCTTATAGAGCGTGTATTTATCGTATCTTTTTTATTAACTTTGCATTTTAAAATTATAATAATATGCCCGAAATTCTCTTATTAAAAGCCATTTCACCAATTGATGGCAGATACCGTACCAGGGTCGATAGATTAGCGTCTTATTTTTCTGAATATGCTCTCATTCGCTACCGTGTAATGGTTGAAATAGAATATTTTATTGCTCTATGTGATATCCCTCTTAAACAACTTGAAAGCGTTGATAAATCATATTTCAAGAAATTAAGGAAAATATACGAAGAATTTCAATTGGAAGATGCCAGGAAGGTGAAAAATATTGAATCGCATACCAATCATGATGTAAAAGCTGTTGAATATTTTGTTAGAGAAAAATTTGTTGAACTTGGCTTAGAAGCTTATGTGGAATTTATTCATTTCGGCTTAACTTCACAGGATATTAATAACACCGCAGTACCGGCTTCCCTTCGTGATGCTCTTAATGAAGTATATTATGTTGAACTTGAAAGCCTTATAATTCAGCTGAATAAAATGGCTGAAAAATGGAAGGATATTTCAATGTTGGCAAAAACACACGGCCAACCGGCATCTCCTACAAGGCTTGGAAAAGAACTTTTAGTTTTTGTTGAAAGATTAAAAATTCAACTCAACTTATTAAAAAACATTTCAATTTCAGCAAAATTTGGTGGTGCTACCGGAAATTTTAATGCCCATTTGGCTGCATATCCACATATAGATTGGCATAAATTTGGGGATAAATTCCTTTCAAATTATCTGAAATTAGACAGGGAACAAGTTACCACACAAATCAGCAACTATGATAATCTTTCTGCAGCCTTCGACGGCTTTAAAAGAATCAATATAATTCTTATAGATTTGTGCAGAGATATGTGGACTTATATTATGATGGAGTATTTTAAACAAAAAATTAAAAAGAATGAAGTTGGCTCCAGTGCGATGCCACATAAGGTAAACCCTATTGACTTTGAAAATGCTGAAGGAAATCTTGGTATTGCCAATTCTCTTTTTGAACATCTATCTTCTAAATTGCCTATTTCCAGATTACAACGTGATTTAACCGACAGTACTGTTCTACGGAATATTGGAGTGCCATTAGCTCATTCGGTATTATCTATAAAATCTATACAAAAAGGGCTCGAAAAGTTACTCATCAATGAAGAAGCAATATATCAAGACTTGGAAAATAATTGGGCAGTAGTGGCTGAAGGTATTCAAACTATTCTTAGGAGGGAAGGCTATCCTGATCCTTATGGTGCATTGAAAGAGTTAACCCGAAAAAACACAAAAATATCAGTTGAATCACTTGTGAAATTTATTGATTCTCTTGATATTGACAATAAGATAAAGGATGAATTAAAGAAGCTTAGCCCGCATACATATACAGGCATTAATCCTTTATGATTTTCACATAATTAATGTTTTGTTTTTTAAAGTGAAATATAAACTGTTATAAGCCCTAATATGACAATATTAAAAACCGGTAACCATAACAAACCCGTTGTTTACAAAGAAGTGCTGTAATATATTATGTAGTTTTTTAACTTGATCGTTATTAATAAAATTATAAACACATGAAGGATTTTTTTTCAATATTGTTCCGTTATATTCCTCCATACAAACATCTATTGGTTTTCAATTTTCTTTTTAATTTACTTTCAGCACTCTTTGCGGTCTTTTCTGTTGCAATGATGGTTCCAATGCTTGAAATTATTTTGATGCAAGACAGTGAAGTATATATTTTACAGGCTTGGAATATGGATTTTCACACCTTGAAAAACAATTTATATTACTATATCACCTTACTTAAAACTACTCATGGTCCGGGTTGGTCCTTGCTTTTTGTCGGTATCTTTCTCATTGTAGGAACCTTCTTAAAAGTTATCACTTCTTACCTTGCTTCATATTCCAGCATTGGCGTAAGGAATGGAGTAGTAAGAGATTTACGATATCAGATTTATAATAAAATTTTGAACCTTCCAATAGGATTTTTTAGTGACGAACGCAAAGGAGATATAATAGCAAGGAGTACAGGAGATGTGCAAGAGGTTGAAAATTCTATTATGTCATCCTTGGATATGTTCTTAAAAAATCCGGTTTTAATAATTGTGTTCTTGACTACCATGATGATAGTTAATGTGCAGTTGACCATTTTCGTCCTTCTTGTGCTTCCCTTTGCCGGAATGATAATTGGGAGGATAGGAAGAAGCCTTAAAAAACGGTCCATGAAAGGACAAAACAAAATGGGCGATATACTCGGTATCTTGGAAGAAACATTGTCGGGATTAAGAATTGTGAAAGCATTTAATGCTGAGAAACGTATGGAAAAGCGTTTTAATAATGAAATAGAAGAATATAAAAGCATAATGAATAAAATAATGCGCAGGCGTGACCTTGCGCATCCAATGAGTGAATTTCTTGGTACTATTGTTATTGTCTTAGTGGTTTGGTTTGGAGGTATTTTAATTCTTGATGTAGGTGGCAATCTTCAACCTGCAATTTTCCTCGCTTATATTGGCATTTTTTATCAAATAATAAATCCGGCAAAAGCCTTCTCCCAAGCTATGTTTAATATTCAAAAGGGCTTAGCTGCTTTTGAGCGTATTGATCGTATCCTTGAAGCTGAAATTTCCATCGCCGATATTGAAGATCCAATAGCTATTAAAAATTTAGAAAGTGAAATTGAATATCGCAATGTTACTTTTTCTTATGGCGAAAAAGCAGTACTTAAAAATGTGAATCTAAAAGTGCCAAAAGGTAAAACAATAGCCTTGGTTGGCCAATCGGGAAGTGGTAAATCAACTTTTGTTGACTTACTCCCTCGTTTTTATGATGTTCAGGAAGGCAGCATATTAATAAACGGTATAGATATCAGGAAACTGAAATTGTATGATCTACGCAATCTTATGGGTAATGTAAATCAAGAAGCTATCCTTTTTAATGATACTATATTTAATAATATAACATTTGGAGTAGATCATGCCAGCCCCGAAGAAGTTGTTACAGCTGCAAAAGTGGCAAATGCGCATGATTTTATTATGGAAACGGAAAATGGCTATGATACAATTATTGGTGATAGAGGAGGGAAATTGTCGGGAGGACAGCGCCAACGACTTAGCATAGCGCGTGCTGTTCTTAAAAACCCGCCCATACTGATACTTGATGAAGCTACTTCTGCCTTGGATACAGAATCTGAATTATTGGTACAACAAGCTATTGAAAACCTAATGGCAAACCGTACTTCTATTGTTATTGCACACAGACTTTCAACAGTAAGAAATGTAGATCTGATCTGTGTTTTTCATGAAGGTGAAATTGTTGAAACAGGAACACATGATGAATTAATACAGCTTAATGGCTACTATAATAAGCTATATTCCTTACAAATTATAGATTAATTTCATACGATTTTCGTGCGACGGGAGAGAGTAATTATGGTATTTAAGAACTTTCCTTAATAGTTATATTCAATAATTTTTACTGCCGGTGGATATGCATAATCCTGCCAAGCACGTTCTGCATTATCTTGTGTCCATTGACCATTAAAAGTAATTATTCGGTATTGCAAATGATAATTTTCACCATAATTCATTTGCCAAGAAGTATTTCTTATAGGACTAAAATTTAAAAATATATTGTTGTACCCATTATTGGAGTCCGAATCCCAAGTTCGTAATGGCTCAGGATGATTGAAATTGCCCGGATGACTTAAAATAAGAATGCCGGAAGCTGTTTCACCTTTTTCAGAGATAATACACCATCTTGCTCTTTCTCCATCTGCGGTATTTTGATCTCTGCCTTCAGAAGTAAGCATATATACAGTATTAGCGTTCCAGGATTCATGCCCCCTGAATGCAAAGCCACCATAACGATGTTCCATTAAAAAGATACCTTCACGATCTGCACAATTAAAAGAAGAAACATAGTCTATAATATTGGTATTATTCTTTGTTTGATAAACTATTATTTCTAATTCCTCATTAAGAGCAATGCTTTGCTTATTGATGCTATCTATTGCAATATGTTGATGTAATGTTGAAATAGATTGAAATATACTTCCCTGTATCGTTGATATAGTACCGGCGTAATCAATTTTTCCTTGTTTTTGTCCCAGATTCCAAAAATCAACAATTTGCTTGCGAAAAATAGTTTGAGTCCAGGCATTCCAAATTCCATAATGATGAATATGATCAGGCGGCTGAATCTGGCTTATTATTTTGCCCGAAGGAGCAAAAAGAGGATGGATATATCCACTTTTTGAAAAAGCAGGATCTACTCCATGTGGAAGTTTCGACATTGTGTGGTTATAATGAAGAACAGGGCGATATTCATTAAATAAAACATAATATTCCTCATTATTTCTAATAGATGATTTTTGTTTTAACTGCTTTGCTCCCGTACTCTTACGTAATTCATAATAGCGGATAGTATTGGGATTGGTATTTCCTTCAAGAACCCACCATAATTGCATGTGTTTGTCGAATATTATTTGATAATCAACTGCTTTTAAATTGTCACCTCTTATTTCATAAAGTTGTAAATTGTCGTTTTGGTATAAAAGTCCATTCTCCAAAACAATATTTACCACACAATCAGTACGTTTATAGTTCCCTGAATTTACTTCAAATTTTGCGATAAGTCCATCTTCTGCAAAAGAGCATATAGCTATAGATAATGTTAAAACGAAAAGAATAATTCTCATAAAACTTTAAATTTTAAATGATAAAGAAATGAAAAAGCATTTATACAAATCTATTGGAGTTTCAAATAATAACCAGAATAAATACCAAAATTTTATTAATCAAGGTATTATTTAAATTTTATATGCTCATAAAATAACTAAGGATGGAAAATCTTTTAAATAATTAGTCATACATATTTAAATAAAAATTATTACAAACTTTTTTTATTTTTCACTGTTTTATAAAAGAATGATTATTAACTTTATAACTGTTAGATCAATAAATTTGCTTAAATAAACTGCTTTATATTTTATATTGGATTATACAAAACAGCTAATATAACTTTAGCCTGGATCAGAAAAGTGAGAAAAGTGCTTTGTTTAAATCTGCTATTAATGTAGTTCTAAATTTTACCGGCTCAGAGATGAAAAACAAGAAAAAATCCAAACTTTTCTGTTGTTGCTGTGGAAAGTCAATTATCATTATAAACTTTTAAACTTAATAATTATGAAAAATGGAGTGTTGTTTGCCGGACTTATAACCCTATTTGTTTTTATGATGCCCGCATGTAATACTGCTCAACAAAAATCAGACCCTGAAGCAGTTAGTGAAAAACAAGTTGCAGTACTGCTTGGTGAAGGCTTTCATGATGGTGAAGCCTATATGCCGATTGGTTTTCTTACAAATCGCAATGTTAAAGTTGTTGTAATAGGACCGGAAAAAGGAGCTGTTAAAGCATATAACAGTGACTTTTTAATTAATATAGAATGTGCTGTGGATGAGGTGGATGTTGATGATTTTGACGCTCTGATAATACCCGGAGGTATGGCACCATCCTTATTAAGAGAAAATGAAAATGTAGTAAACTTTGTTAGAGACTTTTTTAATTCAGGAAAACCTACCGCTGCAATATGCCACGGACCCCAAATTTTAATTACTGCAGGAGTAATGGAAGGTAAAAAATCTACTGCTGTTGGATCGGTGGGTGAGGAGCTGATTGAAGCAGGTGCTGAATTCTATGATCAGGCCCTTGTGGTAGATGGAAACCTGATAACTTCAAGAGTACCACGGGATTTAAATGATTTTTCAAATGCTGTGTTTGAAGCCTTGGAACAATGAACAATGATCAATGAACAATGATCAATGAACAATGATCAGTTATCAGCAAACAGTTAACAATGAACAATTAACGGGGAGTATCCCATAAACTGTGTAAGTAATTAATCAGGGGGTTAAAAGTCCGG
>CAZODA010000060.1:0-16692 GCA_964578485.1 uncultured Alkalitalea sp.
TAGGGTGGGGAAATCTAATTGCCAAAATATGCGGAAATGAAGTTACTGATTACACAGGCTCAGACAACACTCTATGGTATAGGGCAATAACGCAAATAAGCCCTGGAAGGACGTAAGACATTAGCATCCCGCATTCGGCAAGCCTCGCGGGACAGGTTAGGGTGAAGTGAAGCGTAGCCCTATGTAAGCTGTTGGATTTACTGAAAAGGCACCATAGCCATCTTGCCAATAAAAATTTTTATATTCCACTCCTTTAGTCTTAGCCCATTTTGATGAGTGTGATTTTAAAGCCTATTAAGAATAGCACAGAAATAATGCGGTATGAGTATTTCAATAATATTTTAATCATAATCTCTTCTTTTTTAGTTGCTCTTCGGGTCCCTAATTCATCATTATAATCCACCTCTACATGTTTATTAATTCCGCACGAACAAAGTGCAATGCTAATCAGTGTAATAAACAAGTATCTCATAATTTACCATAGAAGGGGTTAAATTCATTGAAATATTCATATTTGTTGCTCCGCTATACGTTTCACTATCAAATGGGTCTCTATTCGTTGGATTGTTATAACAGTCGGCCTTGTATGAATTAATAACTGCATTTACCCATTTTCGTTCTCATATTCTTCTTGATAAGAATATCAATCCTTACCATCTGGGTCTATTCTAAAAATAGTGTTGTTCTCCACGGCGATACATGGTAATAATTTTCAGCATGCGGATCAACCGTATGCCACCTCCCCAGAATCGGGTCATACATTCTTGCTCCGTAAATCATTCTAATTTACGCAGTTTTAAGAGTTTTCTCTGCTCTAAGATTCAATTCAAAGAACGTTTATTGCTCTTAAAATTAGTGTTTTTTATTGACTTCTATATTGGTTCACTCAAATAAAACATGCAGACTGATTCATAAAGGTTTGCATGGCTGTCTTGCCTGATTGTTGGATGGGCAAATATCTTTGGAATTTTTAATGTCTTTATTAAATTTCTGAATATATTATTGTTTGATTAGACAACATTTGTTTTGTATTTTTGTTAGAAAGTTGGTTTAACTGTTGTCTTTTCTGGCATTTATGACACTATTGAGTATTCATTAGATTATTAGGTTGGCCATACTAATTTGATGTTAGATAAAGGCATTATCAAAAGAATTAAGAATATTCAATTACTTGGAAAAAGACAAAAGCTATTTGCTTGCTCTTGTGAATGCCTTTTTAAGGGATTTAAAACCAAACATGTTTACGATATTTAAATACTTACTCTTATGAACGCAAGTACAGCCGAAATAAAAAATTATTTACATAAGCTCATTGATGAGACCGACGACGGAAGTATTCTCAGTAAGGTACAGGCTTATTTTACCACACTTAAAAGTAAAAACGTTGATTGGTGGGATACAATTCCGGACCAGGAAAAGAAAGCTATTAACATTGGTTTGCAACAACTTGAAAATGGCGAGGGGATACCACATGAAGAAGTAAAACGCAAAGTAGATAAATTACTTGATAGAAAATGATAGAACACCTCATCTTTTGGTCTCCTTTAGCTGAAGAAACATACCTTAAAATAATAAGTGGGATTCTTGATAAATGGACTATTAAAGAAGTCGAAGATTTTGAAGCCAAAGTTGAAAGCCTTATTGAAAAACTAAAAACACATAAGCACCTTTGTCCACCTTCCAACAAGCAAAAAAGCCTGAGGCGTTGTGTTATTGCACCCCAAACTTCTTTAGTCTATCGAATCAAAGATAATATTATTGAGCTTGTCGCTTTTTTTGATAATCGTAGTGAACACAAGTATTAAAAAACATGAAACAAGTTTTTGTTTTTCAATAATTACAAATCGTCAAAAACCTTTTAATGATTATCACTTAAAAACATATACACATAATACATTGTCAGTTGGTCATTTTTCTGATAAACTATCATTAAAGAGCACATTTGTAATCGATAACTTCATTTCCCAATATTTTGGTAATTAGATTTCACCACTATAATTTATAACATATAAGGCCCCAACTGCTCCACTTTTGAAGGGGAGCTGTCCGAAGGTTGAGCGAAGCGAAATCCCGTTTTCAACGGGACAGGTTCCCGCCAATTCGGGAGAGCGAAGTGAAATCCCGAAAACCGCGTGAGCGGGAGACGGGAACCAGTCCGAAGGACTGAGGGGTTTCGAGTTTCAATGACGGCTCTTAGTTTTGTATCAGTAATTAAATTTTAAAACGAAATTTTCTTAAAATCATTAAAGAAAACACCAGTCAAACAATTGAAGCTGTCCCACAAGCTTTGCTTTTTTTAATGTAACCAAAGCATCCTGCTTTGGGAGAAGACTTGAATCCGGTTTGTGCTACCTTCCTTTTTGTGAGTTTAATACGACCAGGAGCAAATTGTTCAGTTGTTTTTCCATCTTCCAGATTGAACTTCATAAAGTAAACATAGCTTGTAAACTCGATTATTTTTGTTTGCATTAAATAGGTGAAATCTCCCCATTATAACCATCAGCTTAATAAGTATTGTCTGGAACAGCGTATAAAGTCGGGTTGTATATATAACTCTGACGGTTATATATTTGCACCTCATTATCAGTCTTTTATTCTTTGGAGGTACAAATGAGGTACAAATAACACTTAAAAGATATGAAATGTGTATGTGCGTATCTAAAATAAGTATTTTCCCTTAAAAAATAGTGTACTAAATAATATACTATTTTTTTTGGCAAAATAATTATAATAAACCTAAGAGGGAAACAGCTTTTTTTGTTGAATTTGTTGAATTTGCATTTCTTAAATAAGCAAGTTTAAATATATGGTAATGATGGCATGAACAATACATTATTGTTAAATTATGTATTGTTATTGACAAAAAAGTAATGTAATTGAAAGGCTGTATTACATTTTCCCAAAGATCCCAGTATTATCTTTTAGCTGTGAAGTGCTTTTTTGTCGAGTTTGTCGAATACGTGAATTAATAAATAACGTGTAATCATAGCTTTTTTTGTCCTATTTGTAACATTTAAAACTCAGTCGGTTTTGTTGAGTTTGTTGAATTCAGAATTCAGCTTTTTTTGTTGGATCTGTCGGATTCAAAACTCAGTCGGTTTTGTCGAATTCGTCGAATTCGCTTAAGGTGTTACTCCGGTTGATAGACTTGCGCATAAATCAAACATTTATCAACTTTGTTCAAATAATCTTTTGTAAATAATTCAAAGATCTATTCTACAATGCAGGTTATAATACTCGGTATGACCTTTACCGGGCTTAATTTTTATACCCTCAATACGTCTTGCGGCCTCTTTAAAAGCATCATGTCTTATACGGGTCATAGTAAATAATCCTACGTTCCTTCTGTACTGAAAACTCGAATTTTCTAAATTAATGTGTTCCACAATAGAGGTGTATTTTTTCAACCACTCTACACTCAATTCAACCTGCTGGTCATATTCTCTTATTCTCCTACCTCTGGAATCCCAGCCCGTATAAAACGGATTTTTACGTGTTTCTCCTTTTCTCATTTTTCTATTCTTTTAATTATATAACTTTCTTTTAATCAAACTGTTAAGCGAAACTAAAAAAAACAGTCATCATTTATTTTAGCTGGTTACAACCTTAACTATCTGTGTATCAAAGCTTTTTACCTCTGGTTACAACCTGTTACAACCTCGGTTACAACCTAAGTTGTTGATATTCAGCTTGGTGACAACCGTTACAACCTAAACGCACATTAATATTATATAAAATTCTTTTTTACTATTATTATGTTTAATACACACTATATTTTAACTCCTATCTAACATAATATTATCATTTTTTACTTTTATTCTCTTATGATATATAAATAGGTTGTAACGGTTGTAACAGTCATTGATAATCAGGTAGTTAAGGTTGTCTTAGGTTGTAACCAGGTTGTAACCAGGTTGTAACAGTCATTGATAATCAGGTAGTTAAGGTTGTCTTAGGTTGTAACCAGGTTGTAACCATGGATTAAAAAGGTAAATCATCTATATTTTCACTACTATCATCATCAATTGAAAGATCAGTTTTTATTTTCCAACTCCTGGTTTTTTGTTCATACGATATACCCAAATTATGATATTCTATATAAGGTTCAATAAATTTTCTTGCATTGTTCCTGTGAAAAATTCTTTCTCTTATAGAATAATTTTCATGTTCATTTAAAAAGTCTTGTACTGTAAAACTCCCTTTGTTCAGCATCTCTTTAAAACATCTTTCAAATTCAGTAAGTAAAGCATCATCTGAAAAATAAGCATTGTAGTTATCTGCTTTTTTGTCGTATTCAATTCTTTGCAATCCCTTACTAAGGAATTCAATAACACATTTGATTAAAAACTCATAAAACAATTGCCATTGCTCCGTATCCCATTCAGAAAAAAAGTTTCTCTTATAAACTGAAACAGGGGTGTTTTCAAAGTCCCAGTAATTAGAAAATTTCAGTTCTACAAAACGCCTGTTAATTGATACCTCTTCTTTGTTGTAACGAAATACGTAGTTTGTGGTTATCACAATTTTCGGAGCATCTTTTTTATTAATAGACCAGACGTCTTTGCCTTTTTGCTCTACTGCTACATCTCCCGTTATTTGAGTAAAAAGATCATGATATTTAAACCCAGCAGGTGCATCATCTATAATATATAAACTATCTGATTTTTCTAAGTGTGCAAATGTATGTCTATAACTTAGGTCAACCTCTTTACCGCCTCTTTTTTTATGTTTTAAAACTTTGGTTAAAGCATCTGTAATCAAAGTTTTACCACGTCCACCCTTTAGGTTTTTACCGTCTGCTCCCTCATCTGTGAACACAATTGCTGGTGATTCAGCCTCATCTTTGTAATCACTGATTAAGTAACCAATCGTTGAGTAAATGGCTGATATTTTCTGTTTTTCCTCTTTTGTGAATTTATCACCTTCTTTAACCTCTCTGTTAATGATCGCACGAATAACAAAATTTTCAAAATCACCCATTTTGTGGTTGCCACTATGTAAGTCAAAATCAAAATTATGATCTAAACTTTCAATACCTTCAGAGAAAAATTTAATCTCATCGCTGGTATAATCAATTCGTTCAAGCCTGGTTTTTACCTCATCACCTTCTTTGTACTTCGAAATTTTAGCAACTCCATTTTTAAAAGGAATATAAACACTGTCTTTTGTATCTCTATTAAACTCATACGGCTTGCTTTTTAGTAGTTTAAAACTATTTATGATCTTATGATCATTCGCAATTAAAGTTGCTTCTATTTCCTGTCTTTTCCCCTCGTGTTCAGGCTTAATACAACTACTTAAATAAGATGTGGTTTCAGTTTTGTGATTATGCTTTTTAAGTATCTTATTTTTATTTTTTACAATAATAATACTGTCATTCCCTGGTTCGTTAATTCTGATAAACCCCTCTCTTTCATAAAATTCAGCAAGCCGCGAAGGTGAAATTTTATAATCATTTGAATAAAAATTAAGATCAGTATCAGTTTTATCAAATTCAAGTGTTTCATCAGTATCAGAAAATGATGGGGTGAAATCACCATAACCCAGGGATATTAAACGCGCTCTTGCTTGCTTCATATCATTGGAACATTCCAGAACTGCAAAAACCTGTGAAGGGTTATAAGATTCACTCGCTGTAAATTCTGTTCCATCTGTAAACACATGAAAAAGATTATCTGATTTTCTAAGATCACCGGAAATGTCTGTTTTTTTCCCGGGCCTGGTAAGTCTGATATTACCGGTGTCATTTGAAAATTCTTTCCAGCCGTGTCGTTTTAACAGGCCTAAAACATCACCCTGTTTATTATAGTCATCAAAGGGTGAATGGATCTGATTTTTGGGCTTTTTGTCTCTTTTTAATGGTTTTGGTGCTGGTGTTCGTGGTGCCTCTCTTTGAGGCTCTAAACACGTTTTTTCCTCCTGCTTATCCCAGTATTCATTTAATCTTTTATACTCATATTCTGAATTCAAATAAATACCCGGATCGTAAGAAACAAAACATGCCCTGGCTATATCTTTACCGCTCTGATCTGCATTTAAACCCAGCTCTTTACTTGCGAATCGTAGGTACATCTCAAAATTTCGCTCGTGATTTTCAGCCGTATCAGAAGGAATAACCCACTTTAAACCATTCCCAGAAGGTGAAGTAAAAAGCAATACTGTATCTACGCTTGTCTGATTCAGTATTTTTTGTTTTGCCTCATCAACGGAGGTTAAATCATCAAAATCAATACAGATCAGCCCTGAATAATTTATCAATGCATCTTTTTTGCGCTGGCTGAATGTTCCTGAAAAAGTGAAGTAACTTAATTCATTGCCTTTTATCTGGCTACGCGCGCCATCGTCTGCTTGCCCTCTTAATCTTTCAATTACTGGTTTTAAAATATCACCTTTTATTGCGTTAAACGCTTCTTTTACGGTGATATCCCTAAGGGGTGAAGTGTTTCTTATCGGAGGTTTAAAGTACGAAAATAACCCTTCTTTTTGTGGTTTATTTTCAGTATCTTGCCCTTGTCCTTTATGGAAAGAAGGGCTGGCATTTACAATATTATTGTTGTTCATGTCAGTCCTTCTTTTAATCATTAATATATGAATTTACTTCGCTCTCAATATCTGTCAGTGATTTTTTACGCCCTTCTTTCACATACTCCATTAATTCAGTATTAGAAAAATACAGACGTTTACCACGCTTCATTACTGGTAATTCACCCCGTGAGACTTTACTATACATAGTAGGCACGGTTAAATTTAAAAATTCTCCTGCCTCTTTTACAGTTAAAAGTTTTTCTTTTAATGGCTCTGGTGCTGGCTGGTCCTGTTTGTCAAGTAACAAGCGTTTTAACTCACTTACTTCTCTTGTTAGTATTGTTACAGCTTCAGGTAGCTTTTCGAAAGTTAAATTTTCCATTGCAAAACATTTTTGGTTATTATTTGCAATGGTAGATATGGGTTTTATGGGTTAAAAGGTGGATTTTATGGGTTTTATGGTTTTGTATATTTTTATCACTCCTTTTTGTGTAATCTTTTATAAATCAACATTATAATAAATGAAAAAAAACTATAAATCTCGATCCCTTGACAAACTTTTATACAAGTCTCCTTGCGTTTCTCCTTTAAAAGGTTCTAATACTCGGACAATATCAAAAAAATCTTTATCCTTTTTAAAAATAGGAGCATCAGATAAACTTTTATGAATTGCTCCCAGTGTATTTGCCATTTTTGTTTTACACCTTGGTTTTAACTCTATTACTTTCCTTGGAATCGAATAAGATTTCTTATCAAAATGATCAGCAAGCAAGGAGGTATATTGTTGATAGTCTCTTTCATTTTTAAAGGCATACTTCCAGCCTTCATAATGCATATTATTAAAAGCGTCAATGATTATTTTACTGGTTTCTGTTTCTATTTCTGATTCAGATTCTATTTCTATTTCTATTTCAGACTCTGTTTCTGTTTCAGATCCTGTTTCTGTTTCAGATCCTGTTTCTGTTTCAAAAAAAACAATCCCAGGTTTTTCAAGTTCTTTTTCAACTGTTTTTACTTCAGGTGTATTTTTTTGACTGGTTAAAGTCTCTAAGATCTGTTCTAACAAAGGTTCAATTGTTTTTACTTCTCTTTTTACTGCTTTTACTTCAGGTGTATTTAATTGACTGGTTAAAATCTCTAAGGCCTGTTCTAACAAAGGTTCTACGCCCCTACTGGTCTGCTTATAATTAAAATCATGGTTCCAATATACACCGCAAATTAAGCAACCGGCTAAATCATATCTTACTGATCCCAGTGATAACTCAGCATTAAGCCTATCTTTTTTATAATAGGCTGTAAAGTCTTTTAATTCACCAATAGGATCATCAAACTTTTTTACTTCAGTTAACAGCTCCTTTATAAAGTGTTTTTCAATTTCAGGTGTCCAGCTCTGAATAGGAAAATCAATAATAGTAAGGTTTTTTGCTTCGCAATGATTCGGATTTTTATACAGATCATCGTGAATTAAATTAAGAGTTTTATAGACTACGGTTTGCATTAAAACCTCATATCTGTTATCAATGGTTGTTTCTGAAGGTCTAAAAGGTCTCATAATCCAGGGGTTTAAAAGGTGCTACATATTTAATTTTATCTTATCAACTGCTTTGCGCTTGCTTTCATCAACAATCTTTGCGTAAACTTGCGTAGTCTTTAAATCTCTATGACCTAACAATTTTGAAACGGTATAAATATCAGTACCGTAAAACAATTGAAGCGTTGCAAACGTATGTCTAAAGCAATGAAATGTTATCTTTTTCGTTATCCCAGCTGTTTCAATCCACTTATAAAGCTGTTTATTGTGGTAGGCTGAATATTTAAGGCCCGGGAACACTTTTTCATTCTGTATCATGTCCCTTGGATCTTTTAAGCCTCCGGTAAAACTGTATGCTTGTTCTGAAATTGGTAAAGTCTCAATACTTTGTGTTTTTTGTTGTGTGAAGTTCAAAAAATAGCCTTCACCTTTGATAAACTCTACTTCATTCCAGGACAATTTTTGAATGTCAGAAAATCTTAAACCTGTAAGGGCTGAAAATAAAGCTGCGCGCTTTAATAAATCATTCTTACAAGGTGTTTTAACTAAAGTATTTAATTCATCAAGCCCTAAATAACCGCGTTCTGTATCAGTTTTTTTTATAGTCTTTACCCTTGCCGTAACATCTGTTTGCAAAAAACCTTCTTTATATGCTTGCTTTAAGGAACTGCTAATTACAATAAAATACAGGGCTGCCGTATTCTGTGAAAGTTTTTCTTTTTTACTCCTTCTGCTGTTAGTTGTAAGCAAGTATTCTTTAAAACCTTCTAAAAAACTTTCATTAATATCTTTAAACTTTAAACGGCCTTCAGTGAATGTTTTTAAATAGTTTAAAGCTAAAAGCCATAGGTCATAATTTGAGTTTTTGCGCTTATTGGCTTCACGTTCGTAGAATTCAAAGAAACACTTATCACCCAGCTTTCTTTTACGTAGCTGCTCCTTTTCGTATTCAGTGTATATTTCAGGCTTGTTTAAAACATTTTCACGCTTCTGCCTTATTCCTTCACCGATCATTAAAGTTTCTTTGTTGTGCTGTCTGTCAAACGGATTGTTTGTTTTTTCAAATATATAAAGGCCTAAGAATTCGCGCCTGGTAGGTTTCCCAGTCTTTGGATGAGGTATTGCAGGGTAAAAATCCAAATACAAACTTTGACGCCCTTTGCTAATTTTCTTTTTTCGTAATGTTACTTTTGTTGTCATTGTCCTTTGTGTAAAATCAAAAATACTTGTTTTGCCCTTTTGAGGTACAATAAAGGTACAAAATATAACAATGTATCACAAACAAAACAATGGGAATTAAAAAAGTATTTTTAACTAAAGCTTTGTTTATTAAGGGTTGTATATCTTTTTGAAGCGATATTATATATTGTTGTTTTGAGCGGTTATATAACTGACGGTTATATATTAGTATTAGTCATTCAACCTATTTTCTATGTCCATTTACTGATGTAAAATTCTAATAATTTCAATTAAATTTTTCTTTATATTGATTTTATAAAAGATAAAATGAGATTTTACTTTAGAGCGTAAATAATCTTTTCTTACATGGCTATAATCTTTACCTATTTCTGGATGTTCTGACAAGTATTCAATTTCATCAAGTATAAGGTTATAATATCTATCAGCTTGTTCTATCGATCATTTTTTAAAAGTATAAAGCCATATATTTTCGAGGTCATTTTGGGCTTCATTACTTATTTTATACCTCATCTTTTTGTGATGTGTTTTTGATGAAGAGATTGTAAAATAGTATCTCTATTAAAGTTTTTTACAAAACCTGATTGTTCCCCTTTTTTTAGTTCTTTTATAAGTTTCGCTTTTTTAGCTTCTTCATGTTCAAACAATCTTAAAGCAGCTCTTATAACCTCACTTGCTGACGAGAACTTCCCTGATTGAACTTGCTGATTTATGAATCTATCAAAATGGTCTCCTAATAATATTGAAGTGTTCTTTGCCATAATTATAATGTTTTATTAAAAATACCAAATCTTGGTATATTGAACAATTCTATCAAAATATTTTTTGAAAAGATAGAAAAGATTTTTTGGTAGTTTTAAGTGCTTATATTCAATCTTGCTGATGGATTTGTTTTTATCCATAGTCATATTGTTATTCTCAATTCCAAAAATTAAAAACATTAGAAAAGTTAATAAAAACAAAGCATAAGTTGTATATAACAAATAATTAGATATTCGTATTAATCTACCTTCTTGTTTAGAATTGCTATTTTTAATCGGTAATGGAATCCATAATGCCCCAAAAAATAGAAGGGAGAAGATATTATAATTCTGTCCGGAAATCTTGAAATACTTATATTTATAAAATATATGTCCGAATCCAGTACCGATGGTTATGGTTACCATAACATCTAAAACAATTTTTAAACAAACCATATCAAAAACTTGTTAATCTGAATTAATAATCATCATCGTATTGGATCAGTAACATAAACCTTCCTAATATCGGGTCATACATTCTTGCTCCGTAATTGTACCAGTATAGCTTTTACCTCACTCCATTTTGAGCCTTCATTAGGGTTTCTTCTATGAGACTCCAGCCTATCGTCCAGTATTTGCTTAGCTTCAGATGATGTTTCTATTTGATTGTTCTTTTCGGAAATATTATCCCAAATGGCCTCCACTATTAATATACGTTCTGGTACGCTTAGTTTTAATATGTCTTGAAGTATCTGTGTCATAATGTAAATTTAACGATTTAAAGTTTTAATTGTTGTGGTTTGCAAGCAAATAATAAATCAGGGCTATAATAATCACAGACCATTTCATTATTAATAATACTGTCAAGTATGATGGTTAATTTTTCGTTTTTAATCTCTAATAAACTTAAACAATCCTTGGCTGATTTCTTTTCTGCTAAAGTGGTTAAGCTGAAACATAATGCAATGAAAAAAACAAAGATATATGTTAACGTTGTTTTGTACGTTTAAGTAGTGTATATTTGCAAAAACAAGCAATAATTAGTCTAATACAATACTTTTAGGTATGACTCTTGGCGAACATATTATGCTTTTACGCAAGCAAAAAGAGCTTTCTCAAGCTGCTTTGGGTAAAGCAATCGGAACATCAGGCGATATTATCGGAAGGTACGAACGCAATATTATGACACCCTCTATTGAGGTAATTGTTAAGATTGCTGATACTTTAGGGGTTTCAATTGATTACCTTGTAGGGAAAACCAATGTTAAACTGGACAGGAACACATTAAGGCGGCTTGAAGATATTGCCACGCTTTCGGACGAAAACAAATCGTTTATATTCCGTATGATTGATATGGCTTTGCGGGATTTAAAAACCGGGCAGGCTTACTCAACAAAATAAAAAAATAAAACTATGAAATTACAATATGTTACCGACACAAAAGGGCATAAAAGTGCCGTGCAGCTCCCTATGAAGGATTGGGAGCAGATACAAAAAGACCTTGACGAACTGGAGCGTTTAAGGAACAAAAAACTGTTCATGACCGAGCTGGCCGAAGCTGTTGAAGAAATGAAACTGATTAAAGAGGGCAAAAAACAAGCCCGTAACGCTGAAGATTTCCTTAATGAGCTTTAATGTTAAAACCATATCCGTTTTTGAACGCCAAGCCAAACGCCTGATGAAAAAATTCCCATCGCTCAAAAAGGAAATTCAGGAACTTATTAAAGAACTAAAGGAAGAACCCGAAAAAGGCACTTCCATTGGCCATAACTGCTATAAAATACGGCTTGCCATTGCCAGTAAAGGCAAAGGTAAAAGCGGCGGGGCAAGGGTTATTACCCATCTTGTTTTTAAGGACGGTACCGTTTACCTTCTCACCATTTACGACAAATCAGACATAGAAAACCTTATCGATAAAGAAATTCTGGAACTTATTAAATTAATTCCTTAAAAAAGCCCGGATATTTAAATTTCAGTCGCCTTTCAGGCTTTGTTATCATTGAATTATCTTTCTCAATAGGCTCTAAATTAAATTCAAAAAGCTCAATCTCTTTTCCTAATTTATAAGTTATAATAAAACGGATATTATCGCATTTTAAATAATATTCATAAATAAGAGAGATTCTATTGCCATTAGAGCTTTCTTGGAGATATTCGTTAATAAAAGTTCCTTTCCTATTTACAAAATCACATTTATCTTTTAACTCATCCATCAATGCTTTAGTTTGATTAGCAGGAAAATATTTCTCTGGGAAGGCATCATATGCCCTCCCCAAAGAAATATCATTTAATAATTTATCGGCATTAATTTTTGCCTGACTTATTTGATTGTCATTGTCACATCCTGCTAACATAATAACACAAGCTGACAGCGTTAAAAATTGTCTAATTATTAGGCTTCCGAAATTTATACTGATAAACCTTGTCATTTTTCTTTATTTTCAAAATATCTGAATGTGCTTCTTTAATAATTAAATCTCCTTTTTCAGCAACATTTTAAAATATTTTATTATCATTCAGCTCACTGGTGTAAGGATAAAACACGAACTCTTTTTCAATTCCTTCTGTCGATGCAGCCAAAAAAATTGCTGATGCTTTCGGGGTTTCTTTGGATTATTTGGTAGGTGAAGGTATAAACGCCTCTTTCGATAAGCAGACATTAAAAAGGTTACAGGAAATTCAAGACATGAAGCCTGATTTTAGGGTACACCTTTATTCTATCATTGATTCGGTAATCCGGGACTACAAAACACAACAAGCTTATACATCTTAAAACTATACGATTATGAACTTGCAGTATATTTCCGACAGCAAAGGGCAAATAACCTGCGTTTTTATCCCTATTAACGAGTGGAACAATTTAAAAAATAAGTATAAGCTCATTGAGCAAGAAGAAGTTGACATTCCTTATTGGCATAAAGATTTAGTAAGGCAACGCCTTGAAGATTACAGTAGAAATCCGGACTCAGTCATGGACTTTGATTCTGCTATGGATGATATAGAAAAAGAACTGTAATGTATAAATCTATTATTCTGCCACTTGCAAAAGAGGATGTCCGGGAAGCTGCAAAATGGCACAACAAAAAGAGCAAGGGCTTGGTAAAAGGTTCACGGCAGAAGTTAGGGAAAAAGTCCGTTTTATCAGGCGAAACCCCACAGCCTCCAATGTTCGTTACGATGACGTGCATACTGCTGTTTTAAACATCTTCCAATATATGGTTCATTACATCATTGACAAACCTAACAAGACAGTCATTGTTTCTACTGTATAGCATATTAACTTTAATCCGGAGTTTTGGGATGAAAGAACTGAATTTTAAGCAACTAGCCCTCACCATCTGCCAAGCTTTTCATTTCGATTAATGTATTCTTTCAAAAAAGCAGCCCTATTGGTAGTTTTTAAGCTGCCAATTAAGATTTGCTGTTAAGGCAAATGATTAAAATTACTTGGCTTTGGTAGAATTATCCTTTGATTTCTTATAATTTCTAATGCTAAATTTTGAGTTATAATATCTGACACGAAAGTCTGACTTAAGCCCCAAGATCTGCTGTAGTTCACAAGTAATCCATATTCTGCATGAAAAAACAACAATAGTTCTTCATCATTTGAATGTTTAACATCAAATAGAAACACAACTACTTCATAATCTTTTTCATCAACGGAACAGTGTATTATTTGCAAAACAGGACATTCAATATTATTAAAATATGCAACAGAGTCACAAACCTTTAACATGAATACAGTATCTAATGTGAAATCTGTGGTTTGGTATGTATATACTGAACAATTTTTATCTTTAATCACATTAAGATGTAAAAAACAGCTATTCGTTAAAGAGTCTAACAAATAAGAATTTACAAACACTTCTTTTGTTACTTTTGTAACTTGTTTACACGAAACTCCAATAAACATTAGCAATAAAAGCAAAAATTGCTTGTATAAGATATTTCTAATTAGCATATTTTTTATAAAGTTGATAAACATTTGGATCAGAATTATATTTATTACGGTTTTCCCTGTAAAGCAATTGAAGATAGTTATTAACTATTATCTTTTTATAATTTTCTGTTGTTTTAAACCATGTAGGATGAGACATCTGAATTTCATAGACTTTATGATGTTGACCCGAAGCATCCCCACCAATCCCATTTATACCATGTCCTAAAATTTCATGAGCTCCTAACGTATTTTGAATATTTTCGACGGTATTTAAACGCAAAGAGCTCGGATTTACAGCATTACGATTCATAGTTATTTTATAACCATTTTCTCCTAAGTTTTGACAACTTGCTCCACCTGCAAATTCAGGATCATTATATCCTCCTGCTTTACCATTAACTAGTTTATTATTAAAAACAGATATTGAACCATTATATAGTTTTGCAGAAGAAATACTTTCATCATCAGTTTTAGAGATAATGTCAGTATAAACATTTGCCATGCTTTTGTCTGATAAGTTTGCGTCTTGAATATTCTTAGTTTCTGAACTTTTTGTTATACTCCTTCTTTGAACAGAGCCATCTGGATTTTTTTTAGCGTTATTGTATGCAGCCCGTGTAGTAACCATAATTTGACCATAAAACTCATCTTCATCAAAACCGAGATAACTTCCTGTTTCTATATCGTAATATGGACTCATTCTCCTCCCATCTGGATCAATATATCTAAGAGGATTATTAGCCACGTATGCATAAGGGCTAATAGGTGCATATTTCTCCGCCAACGGGTCAATCACATGCCACCTCCCCAGAATCGGGTCATACATCCTCCATCCGTAATCTAACCAATCTAAGCTGGTTATACCTATTTCATCACCTTGTAGTTCCTTACCGTTGTAAAGATATTTATTGTCTGAGCTGCCACTTTTATTAAAGGTATATCCAAAAGGATAATAATCGGTTTGTTGTGCCACGACTCCGCGGTTATTAACAACCATTCTATTATTGCCAAGGTGGTCTTTCAGATAAAAATGATGGATCGGCGTTGCGCTCATATCTACAAAACCTTCACTGTGTAAAACCTGTTTTAAAGTATTTCCTACATAGATAAAATTGCCGCTGTAATGTGTAATCTCTCCGTTTGGAGCCTTCCCGATGGTAGTCGGGATTTACGCTACGCTCCAATTTTTTATTGTTTTTTTGGGGAGGTTAACTTCTCCAATATAAAATTTAATTCCCTGCTCCTTCACATAGAAATTCCGAAATCGCAACATCTTGATATTTATCCCCTTTAAAAACCTCTTGTATTTCAAATTTTAAAACATCCCCATTTTTTATTTCATATTTTGCATTAAGATATTTATTCTCACTTTTGTTAATGAAAAATCTTCCTATATCAAAAGTTTGAAGATGCCATGTATCACAAAGTTCTACATAACAAACAAATTGATCATTATAGTAGACTTTCATTTTTTTTACTCTAGAATTTGCCTTCCACAACGCCTCTGATTTACAATAACCATTAAATAAATTACAGACACCATAAAACTGATAAGCACTTGCATAACCAGTGTTTTCTGGAAAATCAAAAGTAAATTCAATATAGTCTCCTATACCATAAGCACTATCTCCTACCCACGCGGTATTCAGATCATAATCAACCAAGTTTTCAGCATAATAATTGTTATCCTTTGAGGATTCTAATGTGGACGAAGCACTAGGAATACCTATTGGCATTGACCACATTGGCCAAAACTCACTAGTTTTATATTCATTTAATGAACTCTCATAGTTGTCATTAGAAGAGTCAACTTCCTTTGCTTTAATTAGCTGGGCATCACCTTGTATGCAAAAACTAATTATCAAGATACTTAATATTCCAACTTTCATTTATCTTCTTATCTGTTGTATTTACTTGAGCAGGTTGATTTAGTAAATGCCTAGTTCGAGTAACTTGCACTCCAAAATGTTGAACACCACTCAATTGATTATTAAAACGCTCCCAGTCAGTTGGCGCAATCAACAAACATCCTTTTGAAACCGGACCGCCAGCCCACCCTGAGGAATTACTTCGATGGATAAAAATTCCTGTCAAATAATAACTCCCATTATTGTCTTTTTGATTTGGACGATAAGGATTAGTCCAATATGTAGATACTCGCCCACGAGCATTAAGCGTCCAATGAGACTCTAATGAACCACCTTTCCCTGCTACATCATAATTAGCATCATATATCCCATCATTTATAATCCCATATTTTGATGGATCTGAACTCATCGTATAGCCAGTATATGTCTGTATATCATCATTTCCACCTGGACCGTAAACCGTCACATTTGCAGTAACAGCTCCTTCTCCATCAATATACCCTTCGGTATGCTTCCCATCATAACCTTTATCGCCGGCTTTTTTAGTCCCAAGTTTTTCATTCAAACTACCATTAAATACAACAACAGCTTCGCGACCTTGAAGAATAATATCCTCTCCTTTAGAATTTTTAACTCCAGTATTATACTCACTCCCTTCATGCCAATTCCATGTTGGAGCTTTTCTTACATCCTTCGAATAATAAAACCAATCTTTCCCATCCAAATCAACTAGCATAATAGGATTATTTGCACAGTAATTATAAGGAGTCCAATTTCTATAATTTTCAGCACTTGGGTCCACCACTTGCCACCTCCCTAATATCGGGTCATACATTCTTGCTCCGTAATCTAACCAATCAACTTTTAAGTTAGTGTTATCGGCTTTTCACC
>CAZODA010000061.1:0-16640 GCA_964578485.1 uncultured Alkalitalea sp.
AAAAAATATTTAGATAAATTAAAACTTTCGTCTTATTATTTCGTATTTACTTTCTATAAACCAAAGTCTGATACAAATTACAATGCCTAAAAGATATATTAAGCCAATTTTATATGAGGAGCCGGAGAGCTACATTGACAGAATGCAAAGATTGGCAAGACACAACACAGAATTAAGGAATCAGTTAAAAAATTTGGTTACTCGATTTACTTCCATCGAGCGACAGAATCAAGAATACCAGGAAACTCTTAATAAATTTTTATCTGAGTCTGACAAAAAACTTAAGGATGCGCGGAGACATTCTCGCAGGATTCATACTGTATCTGTGATATATGTATCTGTAAAAGGTTTTGAAAGATTATATAAGACAGACAATCCTGCACCTTTGATTGATATGTTGGATGAGCTTTACCTTGCTCTTGAAAATATCGCTTTTGCGAACAATATTGTTAAATTAAAATCTGTTGGTGATGTAATGTTATATGCCGCAGGATTGATGGTTGAGAACCGTACTAATCCTGTTGATATTGTTCGTGTAGCCCTTGAGATGCAGCAGGCGGCAAAGCAAATAAAAACTTCAAATGGTGAATGTTTTTGGGAACTTAAAATAGGAGTGCATACCGGTCCTGTCACAGCACTTCCGAGTCCAAGCAAAGGTTCTACTTATAATTTAACCGGTGATAGTATTAATATTGTTTGCAGGGTAGGAGAAGCTACGCCAAGTTTTTCTATTGGAATTACCGGTATGACTTTTGAGTTGATAAAAGAGTTTTTTCAGATCAGGAAATTAGGGAAGTTGCCAGTAAAATATAAAGGTAACATAGGATTTTATGTTGTTGAAGGACTTTTACCTGAGTTGCGATCTGAAGAGAATGAAGTGCTTCCCAATGACAATTTTATATTAAAATATGGTAATTTGAAATTTATGGATATTCAGGAGGAATTACTTGATTATCTTGAAAAGAAATTACCATCTACTTTATATTATCATAATATTAAGCACACGATTGATGTTATTACTGAGGTTGAATTAATAGGCTGGGCTGAGGGTGTTTCGGAGAACGATATTTTATTGTTAAAATTTGCTGCTTTGTTTCATGATGCCGGTCATACAATAAGTTATAAGGATCATGAATATTATGGAACTGTAATGGCAAAAGAAAAGTTGGCGAGCCATGATTTTCCACAAAATGCTATTGATAAGATATGTCGTTTGATTATGTCAACCAAGATGCCTCCTGATCCCAAAGATTTACTTGAGAAGATAATGTGTGATTCTGATTTGGATTATTTGGGGCGTACCGATTTTATACCTGTTTCTAATGCTTTATATGAAGAGTTGAAAGTTCGTAATATGATTGGATCTTTAAAGCAATGGAACGAACATCAGTTAGAATTCATTAAAAAGCATCAGTATTTCACAAGAACTGCTCAACAATTAAGGGAGGTGAATAAGCAACAACAGATAGCACGTTTGAAACATCTAATCGCATCGGGCAATAGTGAAGGATCAGTTGAGTAAGTTAATCTTTAAAATATAAGTTTATTAATATAATTTCAGGACGGTTGCCTGTTCTAACCGGCGGGCCCCATGTACCAAATCCTGTGCTGACATAGAAGTTGGTATTTTCTTTTTTCATGTAGCCTCTGCTTAGTTCAAAAATTCTGTTTGTAATATATCCAAAAGGCCACAGTTGTCCATGATGTGTATGTCCCGATAATTGAAGGTCGATATTTGCCTTTGCTGCTTCCTCAAGGTTATAAGGCTGGTGATCTAAAAGTATGATAGGTTTACTATGGTCTATATCGGCCATTAGTTCTTGAAGTGTTAATCTTGCTGTTCCACTGCTCCATCTTTTATGCAGGTCTTCTCTGCCAATAAGATAGAAGTTGTTGTTAATAGAAATAGCAGTATCTCTTAACACTTTGATTCCATTTTTTTCCAGATAATTTACCGAAGCTTCTCCGCCTCCTATATATTCATGATTTCCTGTGCATGTAAATACTCCTAAAGGTGCTTTAAGTTGTTGCAGGCAATTTCCGAGATTTTGTTTAATAACCGGTTTTACATCTTCATCCAAAATATCTCCTGCGAAAAGTATAATATCAGGATTTAATTCATTTATCATTTTAACGAGTCTGCTTGTTTTTCTTGGTCCTATTATAGTGCCAAGGTGAATATCTGAAGCAGCAACAATACGTAGTGATTGCAAGTTTCCTGCATACTTGGGTATTGATAGGTCTAAACGACTTGTTTTTGGATACCGGGTATTGATATGCCCAAAAAGGATTATTAGGCCACTTAAAGAAGAAATAATGACAAATAATTTTAATTTTAAAACAACTATACTCCCCTTATTTATTATATGGATAAATGGGATAAAATAATTTGCCACCCTCAACAAGTCTGTCAGCAACAACATAAGCGTGATATATAGCATTGCGGCAAACCATAGAGCTCCGATCCAATGGAGTGTTATTGCTATTGAATGATACCATACTTTTTCGAGTGAACGCCCAAAGATATAAGCGACAAACATTAAAGTCATAAACAATATAAACCAGGGGCGAAGTGACGGTACTGCTTCAAGTGCCTGCCAGCCTCTAAAGGCTATGTAAAAATTCACTAAAGCATGAACTATGAAAAATATGATAAAAAACATCATCGCTTATTTGCTTTTGCAACAATATCAATCAACATATAAAGGAAAATCTTTCATCATCTCATTAACTTTCTTTCGTACTCCTGAAATTACATTTTCATCATCCGGATTTGACAAAACCTGATCTATAAAATCTACAACAGCTACAATATGGTTTTCTTTGATTCCCCGTGTTGTAATGGCAGCTGTTCCCAATCTTATTCCGGATGTTTGGAATGGTGAACGATCATCAAAAGGAACCATGTTTTTGTTAATAGTGATATCGGCAAGTACCAGAGTGTTTTCAGCTTTTTTACCTGTAAGTTTTGGAAATTTAGTTCTTAAATCGACAAGCATGCTATGATTTTCTGTTCCTCCGGAAACAATTTTATATCCTTTTTTTATTAACAGGCTTGCCATTTCTGCGGCATTCTTTTTTACCTGTGCTTGATATTTTTTGTATTCAGGCTGGAGTGCCTCAAAAAAGGATACTGCTTTTGCAGCAATAACATGCTCTAATGGCCCACCTTGAATACCCGGAAAAACTGATGAATCTAATAGCGATGACATTTTGCGCACCACACCCTTCCTTGTTGTTTTTCCAAAGGGATTATCAAAATCTTCACCCATCAAAATAATACCGCCTCTCGGACCACGCAATGTTTTATGTGTGGTGGAAGTTACCACATGGGCATAGTCAATAGGATTGTTTAAAAGACCTGCTGCAATTAGTCCTGCCGGATGTGCCATATCTATCATTAATATCGCAGAGATTTTATCTGCAATTTCACGCATACGTTTATAATCCCAGTCGCGTGAATAGGCCGACGCACCTCCTATGATGAGTTTGGGCTTATGCTCAAGAGCAAGAGCTTCCATCATATCATAATCAACCAGTCCACTTTCTTTTTTAACTCCATAGGCTATAGGTTTATACCATAATCCGGAACTGTTAACAGGCGATCCGTGTGAAAGATGTCCGCCATGAGCCAGATCAAGGCCTAAGAATGTATCGCCGGGCTCTAATACAGTCATTAAGACAGCCATATTTGCCTGAGCGCCACTATGTGGTTGCACATTTGCCCATTGCGCATTAAATAATTCTTTAAGTCTTTCAATAGCTAGATTTTCACTTTGATCAACAATCTGACATCCCCCATAGTATCTGGCACCGGGTAATCCTTCTGCATATTTATTTGTTAATACGCTTCCCATCGCTTCCATTACCTGGGGACTGACAAAGTTCTCCGAAGCAATCAGTTCAAGGCCATCCATCTGCCTTTGTTGTTCTTGTCTGATTAAATTGAAAATCTGGTCGTCTCGTTTCATTATTTTGTAATTATAAAGTGAGTGTTATGAACTCTAAGAAATATCTTTAGGAATTAAAAAGTCTCAAAGGTAGTTTTTTCATCATTATAATCATCAATTATTCATCTGAAAAATAAAGTAAGATCCTGCGGTAAGCAGAAAAAATCTTGGATTTCGATACAAAACCAACATATTTATTGTTTTCTACAACAGGTAGATTCCATGCTCCGGTTTCCTGAAATTTTCTCATTACGTCATCCATTGTATCTGTCGCATCTATAAATGCCGGTGGAATTGTCATTAGTTGCTTAACTTTATATTTAGAGTAAAGTTCATTGTTAAACATTATTTCTCTTATATCATCTAAAATAACAATTCCCAATAGTTTATTGTTTTCATCAATAACGGGAAATAGATTGCGCCTGGCTTTAGCAATGATTTTTACAAGCTCGCCCAATGTTTGTTCAGGTTCTACTGTTAGAAAATTGGTTTCTATTACTTTATCTAATTTTAATAAGGTAAGGATGGCCTTATCTTTATGATGAGTAATTAGTTCTCCTCTTCGAGCCAAACGTTCGGTATAAATTGTGTGGGGTTCAAAATATCTATCCGTCAGAAAAGATATAGCTGACACAGTGATCAGTGGAATAAAAAGTGCATAACCATTTGTTATTTCAGCAATCAAGAATATAGCCGTCAAGGGAGCATGCATAACTCCCGACATCAA
Source organism: uncultured Alkalitalea sp. (assembly GCA_964578485.1). Classification (GTDB taxonomy): domain Bacteria; phylum Bacteroidota; class Bacteroidia; order Bacteroidales; family Marinilabiliaceae; genus CAZODA01. The sequence continues at coordinate 4,678 of CAZODA010000061.1, forward strand.
TCCTGCCATTCCAACTAAGGTGAAATGTGAAACCGGAAGATCGGCACCTAATTCATTTAGCACAAGAACCAAAAAATAACCTGTAACACCACCAAGGAACAAGGTAGGACCAAAAATTCCTCCAACTCCACCACTGGCATTTGTAAGGGTAGAGGCTACTACTTTAAAGCCTATTATCAGTAATAAAACAACAAATATTGCAATTGTGCTGTCTTTAAGGGTATAGAAAATACTGTTTTCAACAATGGTATATGAACTGTCTGATAGTAAGGATTTTATTGTGTCATAACCTTCACCGTAAAGGGGAGGAAAAATAAAAATAAGAACACTAAGTATTAAGCCTCCTATCAACCATTTGATATAAGGGTTGGTGATTTTGTTCATTCGCTTTTCAAGACGCAAAGTCCCCCTTGTCATGTATAAAGAAACAAATCCTCCTACTACCCCGAGTAAAATATAAAAAGGTAAATTTGAGAGTTCAAAAGGAGCTTCAAGTATAAAAGTAAATTCAGCACCTTTGCCCAAGAAAAAATATGCAACAGAAGTAGCACATACAGCCGATAACAACAAAGGAACAATTGATGCAACAGTTAAATCTAACATTAAAACTTCCATGGTAAACATCATACCGGCAATTGGAGCTTTAAAAATTCCTGCAATTGCCCCTGCTGCACCACAGCCGATTAACAGAGTAACAGTTTTGTAATTTAGCTGGAATAAGCGCCCAAGTGTAGAACCAATGGAAGAACCCGTTAAAACAATTGGAGCTTCAGCACCTACAGAGCCTCCAAATCCAATTGTAAAAGTACTCGCTATTATGGAAGTGAAAGAATTATGCGCCCTTAGATTACTGTTCTTTTTGGAAATTGCATGCAAGATTTTTGTAATACCATGACTTATATCGTCCTTTACTATGAAACGAACAAAGAGCATAGTAATGAAGGTTCCAATCATGGGATATAGAAGGTACAAAAAATTCCAGCCTGAAAAGTCAAAACCTTTTGTTAATAATTCATGCATGAAATTGATTGCATTTTTTAAAATTACAGCAGCCAATCCACTAAAAATCCCAACTATAATTGCTAGGATTAACAAGAAATTATTATGTGAAATGTTGCGTACCCGCCAAATCAGGAAACTGCCAAATAATTTGGAAAACTTCTCTGAAAGAATTTGCATTTTATTGAATTTGATGTTGCGAATTTAGTTTTTAATTAACAATATTTCAAAATTATTCTTAGCCACTATTATTTTTTCAAATTAATTAATAATAGTTTATACTTTTTTGTTGTTTGCTGATTAAAAAGGCTCATTTTAAATCATTTGTTACATCTTACAAAAATACTTTTTGCTTTTATAAGATATAATATTTATGTAAATGAATAATTATATTTTGTAAAATATCTATGATATGTTGATTTATTTTGAGATTTAAGTAATTTTTATTTTTTTATGAGGATAAAAAAATATGAGTGTTAATTTTTTGTTTACTGAGAACTTAAAGAATAGAAGTTTTTTCAGACAATAATGTATATTTGTAAAAAAATAATAAGATGCCACTTGGAATTGAAGAAAAGGATATAAATAGTTTTATTATGGTTGGTGACAGGGTTTTGATAAAACCACGCGTCCCACACGATAAGACCAGGTCAGGCTTATATCTTCCTCCAAATATTCAGGAAAAAGAAAAAGTATTTACCGGTTTTGTGGTAAAAGTAGGACCGGGATATCCTATACCTGCCATTGCTGAAACTGATGAACCATGGATGTCAAAGGGTGATGATGTGAAATATGTTCCTCTGCAACCTAAAGAAGGCGATGTTGCTGTTTATCTTCAGAACAGCGCTGTTGAAATTGAATTCAATAGGAATAAATATGTGATTGTTCCAAATTCAGCTATTCTAATGCTTATTCGCGACGAAGGATTTTTAGAATAACTTATCAATGATCAATTAACAGTCATCAGTCATCAGTCATCAGTCATCAGTCATCAATGATCAGTCATCAGTCATCAGTCATCAATGATCAGTCATCAGTCATCAGTCATCAATGATCAGTCATCAGTAAAATGTTGAGGACAACGTAGTTGGAGTTTTTGTTATTAGTTTTTAATGTACTCAAAGCATCCTGCTTTGAGAAAAGGTTTGATTCCTGTAATTGGCAAATATAAACCCGTATATTTTGGTGATTTAACGCCCCTATTGCTCCCCTTTTGAAGGGGAGCTGTCCGAAGGTTGAGCGAAGCGAAATCCCGTATACCGCGCGAGCGGGATACGGGAACCAGCTACAGGTTAAACAGAATAAACTTTATTATAACACAATTCTCTTTGTTTTCCCGGACTCCGGGAAGTCGGATCCCCTTGTCTATGAGGGCTTTACCTCCCGTTCTCGGCAAGCCTCGGCGGGATTTCGCTGTGCTACCCCTCCGATCTTCGATCACCTCCCCTTTGCAGGGGAGGAGTTATTTGCAAGATTTCAGCCTATAAATCAACTAATCTGCTAATCATCACTTCTACTAATTAATAACCCGAAACCCAAAACTCAAAACTCGAAACTATTTTCAACGACGAAGTTCTAAACTTTTTTCAATCTGTTAATCAACTAATCAACTAATCTGCTAATTAACTAATTTACTGTTCACTCCTATCTGTTCACTGATATCACGTTTCCCTATAAGCACAAAAGAATAAATTAACCTTATATTTGCATATTTTTATGTAGTTAAAAAACATGCTTATGCAAAATAACTTGGTTTCAGCTTTGTTTGGGATTCGTTATCCAATAATTCAGGGTGGAATGGTTTGGTGCAGTGGTTGGAAACTTGCTTCAGCAGTCAGCAATAATGGTGGTTTGGGTTTATTGGGTGCCGGCAGTATGTATCCTGATGTTTTGCGTGATCATATTCGAAAAATGAAGGCGGCAACAAAACTGCCATGGGGAGTAAATTTACCTTTGTTATATCCGGAAACGGAAAAGTTGGTAGAAATAATAATTGAAGAGGGTGTGAAAATTGTTTTTACTTCTGCCGGTAATCCTGCTATTTGGACTCCACATTTCAAGGAAAATGGTTTAATAGTTGCCCATGTTGTTTCTAATAGTCGTTTTGCCATGAAATGTGTAGAAGCAGGCGTTGATGCTATTGTGGCTGAAGGTTTTGAGGCTGGAGGCCATAATGGGAGGGAAGAAATTACAACCATGGTATTGCTTCCTTCTGTGAGGGAAAAAACGACTTTGCCCTTAATTGCTGCCGGTGGGATAGCCACGGGAGAGCAAATCTATGCTGCCATGGCATTGGGAGCCGATGGAGTTCAGATAGGCTCGCGTTTTGCTCTGTCTGAGGAGTCTTCAGCTCATGATTTATTTAAAAATTATGCAATAGCCTCCGGTGAAGGTGACACCATGCTATCATTAAAGAAGTTAAGCCCGGTGCGTTTATTGCGAAATCGTTTTTTTGAATTAATCAGTGATGCTGAAAATAGGGCTGCTCCCATAGATGAATTAAAACAGCTTCTTGGTAAAGGAAGGGCTAAAAAAGGAATTTTTGAAGGTGATTTGGAAGAAGGGAAATTAGAAATTGGTCAGGTAGCTTCTTTTATAGATAAAATTCAGCCGGTATCGGAAATCTTTCGGGAGCTGATAGCCGGTTATAATAAAGCCTCCTTAAGACTGCCCAAAAGTTTAGAGTAACAAATTCAAGTTTATAAATAAATCTAAGGTCACGAGCTGTAATTGTTACAGTAGATCTATTTATTCAACAATCCAAAACCCTAATGGTATGTAGTTTTTACAGGAAGAAAGGAATATTTTATGATAGAAGTCATCAGGCACCAACTTAGCAATGGCTTAAGGGTGGTTGTTCATCCCGACGAGACAACTCCACTTGCTGCAGTAAATATTTTATATGATGTTGGATCAAGAGATGAAGATCCTGATAAAACAGGTTTTGCCCATTTGTTTGAGCATTTAATGTTTGGTGGCAGCAAGCATATTCCTGATTTTGATGAAGCTCTTCAAAAGGTTGGTGGTGAGAGCAATGCATGGACTAATAATGATTTTACAAATTATTATATAACTCTGCCGGCTAAAAATTTAGAAACAGCTTTTTGGCTTGAATCGGATAGAATGCTTGAGCTGAATTTTACTGATAATACTTTAGAAGTTCAGCGTCAAGTTGTAATTGAAGAATTTAAACAACGCTATCTTAATCAGCCCTATGGCGATCTACCTCTATTGAGTCGCCCTTTGGCTTTTCAATATCATCCTTATCAATGGCCCACTATTGGAAAAGATATCAAACATATAGAAGAAGCAGTACTTAGTGATGTAGAAGATTTTTTTTACCGTTTTTATTCACCAGATAATGCTGTTTTGGTTGTTTCAGGAAATGTTTGTCCAAATAATGTTTTCTCCTTAGCTGAAAAGTGGTTTGGTGATATTGAAATCCGCAAGCGAAATAACCGAAAGCTGCCGGAAGAACCACCACAATTGGAAGCTCGTTTTTTGAAAGTCAGCAGGGATGTTCCATCATCTTTATTTTATATAAGTTTTCATACAGGCAGCCGGCTTCATAAGGATTATTATACTACCGATTTCTTGTCTTATCTTTTATCAAATGGTTTGTCATCGCGCTTGATACAATCATTAATAAAAGAGCTTCAATATTTTTCTGATATAAATGCATTTTTATCAGGTAATATGGATCCCGGCTTATTTACGATTGCCGGCAGACTAATGCCCGGAGTAACAATGGAAACAGCAGAAGCTGCAGTATGGGAACAGCTAAGGTTATTGACAGAAAAAGAGCTAAGTGAATACGAATTACAAAAAGTAAAAAATAAAATTGAATCTAATTTGCGTTATTCCGAAATTTCCTTTTTGAATAAAGCAATGAATTTAGCTTTTTTTGAAATGTTGGGCGATGCTGCTATGATAAACCGAGTGTTTGATAATTATCGTTCTATAAATCAAAAAGATATTCTTACTGTTGCTTCTGAAATATTCAGAAAGGAAAATAGCTCAACCATTTATTATTTTTCAGAAAAAAATGAATAGTTATGACGTATATTTCGAATAGGATAAAAGGGCCTACTTTTGAGAAAATTGATAATATTGCTTTTTTGCCTGTCACAAAATTTGCACTGTCAAATGGAATAGAAACAGCATTAATTACGGCAGGGAGTCAGGAAGTCACAAAAATTGATTGGATATTTCCTGCCGGCGCCGTTCAGGCAGGAAAGGTATTATTGGCATCTACAGTGGGAAATTTATTGTTGGAGGGTACTAAAACAAAAAGTTCTTTAAAAATTTCTGAGCTTCTGGATTTTTATGGCGCCCGTCTTTCACCACGAACTTATTATCATAACACTGTTATAACTTTGCTTTGCTTGACCAAATATCTTGACAAGCTTCTTCCATTGGTTCAAGAAATAATTATAGATGCTGCTTTTGATCAGAAAGAAATAGATATTTATTTAAACAAAAAGCGTCAGGAGTTTATTATGAATACTCAAAAAGTAAAAACTCTTGCATTCCGACGTTTTAATGAAGTTGTTTTTGGTTCATCCCATCCTTATGGGCGTCAGGTACAAATTGAGCATTTTGATTTATTAAGTCGCGATGATTTGATTAAATTCCATCAGGAAGCTTATAGCCCCCTTAATACAAGAATAGTTGTTGCAGGACAGCCCGGAAAAAACATAAAATCAATATTGAACAGATATTTTGGATCAAAAGACTGGGCTCTTGGTAAAAACAATTTAAACGCTATTGAAGAGATACAGCCAATGCAAGAGAAGTTTTTTCTTATTGAAAAAGACGACTCTTTACAATCAGCAATTTATATTGGCAGACCAATGTTTAATAATCATCATCCTGATTTTATTCCACTGCAAATTTTAAATACTCTTTTGGGTGGATATTTTGGTTCAAGGTTGATGACTTCATTACGAGAAGAAAAGGGCCTTACTTATGGTGTGGGATCTGATATTAGAGCATTTAAATATGGTGGTCTATGGGCAATAGCCTCTGAGGTGATGGGAGAAAAGCGCCAATTAGCCATAGCCGCAATAAGGGAAGAAATGATTAAGCTTTCAAAAGATGCAGTGTCTGATAATGAATTGGAAATTGTAAAAAATTATATGCTTGGTGAATTATTAAGAAATTTTGATGGTCCTTTTTTAACTTCCGATATTTTCCGAACATTATGGGAGTTTGGCCTTGATTTTGAATATTATGGCAAACTAATTGATGAGATAAATAATATAAGCAAGGAAAAAATATTGAGTTTGGGAAAGCAATATCTTAACCATCATGATTTTTATGTTGTTGTGGCAGGAAAGTAACTTTGGTGCTTTGATTGATTAAAACAAAAGTGTATTTTCATGCAAAAATATAAGCGCGAAAAAACTGTATTGAAATTTTATGAGTAACGAGTCGTTAAAACAAGAAGAGCAATTAGCAAAGCAGGAGTTGGATGATATTCTAAAACAATGCAACCGCTGTCAAAAACCGGAAGATTATCGTTTAATTCACAGAGCTTTTGAACTGGCCATGGAGGCTCATAAGGGAGTCCGTCGTAAGTCGGGGGAACTCTATATTATGCATCCTCTTGCTGTTGCACGTATTGTGGCAGAAGAAATTGGTCTTGGAGCAAAAGGTATCTCTGCAGCTATTTTGCATGATGTGGTTGAAGACACCGACTGTACACTTGATGACATAAAAACTATCTTTGGAGAGGCCGTTGCTAATATAGTCGATGGTCTTACCAAGCTTGAAGGAGCTTTTGACCAAACAAAATCAGGGCAGGCCGAAAATTTTCGGAAATTACTGCTGACCATGGTTGAAGATGTTCGTGTTATTCTTATTAAACTGGCTGATCGTCTTCATAATATGAGAACATTGGCTTCATTGTCGGATCAGAAAAAGTTGAAGATAGCCGGAGAAACTTTGTTTATTTATGCCCCTTTAGCCCATCGCCTTGGTTTATATTCAATTAAAACTGAGCTTGAAGATCTCAGCCTTGCTTATGAGCATCCCACAGTGTATAAAGAAATACATCAAAAACTTAACGAATTCCAATCCAGAAATCAGGCTCTGCTAAACAGATTTGCTTTGCCTATTATCGATAGGTTGGAGCGGGAAGGATATGAGTTTGATATAAAGGGCAGACCAAAATCAATCTTTTCAATATGGTCAAAAATGACTAAAAAACAGCTGCCTTTTGAGGAGATTTATGACTTATTGGCATTACGAATAGTTTTTAAACCCAAGGTTGGTATTCCGGAAAAAACCCAATGTTGGAATATCTATTCTATTATTACTGATTTGTATAAACCTAAGCCCGACCGTTTACGAGATTGGGTGAGTGTTCCCAAGGCAAATGGCTATGAAGCACTACATGCTACTTTTATGGGGCCTGATGGTCGATGGGTTGAAATACAGATCAGAAGCGAACGAATGGATGAAATTGCTGAACGTGGATTTGCTGCCCATTGGAAGTATAAAGGACAAAATGACAGAGAGTCTGAATTGGATAATTGGTTAAAACGTATTCGAGATGTATTAGAAAATCCTGATTCTGATTCTTTGGAGTTTTTGGATGATTTCAAGTTAAATCTCTTTAGCGCGGAAATGATGATATTTACTCCGAAAGGTGACGTAAAAATTATGCCTAAAGGTGCTACAACACTCGATTTAGCCTTTGAAATACATACTAATATTGGTTATCAATGTATAGGAGCTAAAGTTAATTATAAATTGGTGCCTCTTAGCCATGAACTTAAAAGTGGCGATCAGGTTGAAATATTAACTTCCTCTAAACAAACCCCTAAATATGAGTGGTTGAATTATGTAACAACTGCTAAAGCAAAGACTCGTATAAAAGCAGCCTTTAAAAAAGAGCGCAAAGCTATGATAACTACGGGTGAAAAAATGCTCGAGGAAGCTTTGAATAAAAAGAAGCTCACTATTAATGCCAAGATACTCAAAAAGTTAAAAGATTATTACAATCTTCCCAATAAGGATGAATTGTACGTAAAAATTTCACGAAATTTGATTCGTCTCGATAACCTTCAAAAGGTGCTTAGTGATAAATCATCCAATAAATGGGTACGCTACTGGCGTTTGTCTTTTGGGAAAGGCCCCGGAGGATTGCGTTCAGGACGTAAAATGGCCAATACTTCATCTAAACCCAGCGAAATGGTGGTGTCTGATACTATGGATGACGATCAGTATATTATTGCCACTTGTTGTAATCCTATTCCGGGTGATGATGTCGTAGGCTATTATAATGATGATGGCAAATTGATCCTCCACAGTAGGAATTGCCCTGTTGCCATTCGTCTTATGTCAAGCCATGGAAACCGTATTGTTTCCGCTAGTTGGGAATCACATAAAATTCTTTCCTTTTTGGCTGTTATTAATATCTCGGGAATAGATCAGATAGGAATTGTTAGCAAAATAACCAAGGTGATATCAGACGACCAAAACGTCAACATGCGATCCTTGCGCTTCGATAGTCATGATGGTATTTTTGAAGGTGAAATTTACCTTTATATACATAATACGGAAGACCTTAATAACTTGATATTTAATATATCCCAAATTAAAGGGGTGTATAATGTATCACGACAAGAACGTATTAAAGTTTAAAGCTTTCTGTTTTATTTTGAAAATTTTGTTAACTTGCACTTATCTGTTTTTAATAGGATTAATTATGAATAAGAGCAAATCAAAAGATGCCGTCAGACAAATTTTTACTGAATATCTTAAAAAAAATGGCCATCGCAAAACACCTGAGCGTTATGCTATTCTTGAAGAAATCTACCAACAAAATAGTCATTTTGATATAGAATCGCTCTATATTCATATGAAAAATAAGAGTTATCGTGTTAGCAGGGCCACTATTTATAACACTATTGATTTATTGTTAAACTGCAAACTTGTTATCAAGCATCAGTTTGGGAAAGGTATAGCTCAGTTTGAGAAGGCATACGAATCGAAGCAGCATGATCATTTGATATGCGTTAATTGTGGGGGAGTTGTTGAGTTTTGTGATCCATCGGTTCAATTAGTTTTAAATAATGTTGTTGAGGTTATGGATTTCAATATTTCACATCATTCTCTTTATATTTATGGTACCTGTAGCGAATGTCAAAAGGCCCTTGAATCTGAAAACAAAAAGTAAGATATCTATTTAACAGTTTTGTTTAATTTACATGTTTAATGAAGACGGATATTTTCAAAAAATCCTTTTGACTATGTCGGATTAGCATTTTTGCCCTAAAAGACATTGCTTGAAGGCTAAAATTGGCTTCTTTATAAAAATATTTTCCATTTTTGGGGATAAAACCATTTAAAATCTTTACTTTTACACATCGGAAAGTCATCCCATTGCAGGTTGGTTTTCCGATTTTTATTGTTGTAGCCTGTTATCGATTAGAGAAATTTCAGAAAATACTTTTAAGAATATTAAAAGCATAAATTTAATTTTAAAATGAAGGTTGATGTTTTGTTAGGTTTGCAGTGGGGAGATGAAGGTAAGGGAAAGATTGTTGATGTGTTAACTCCCAAATATGATGTAATAACTCGTTTCCAGGGTGGTCCAAATGCCGGCCATACCCTCGAATTTGATGGTCAAAAATTTGTTCTTCACAACATTCCTTCCGGAATCTTTCACCCGGGAATAATTAATATTATTGGAAATGGTGTTGTTATAGATCCTGTAAGTTTCAATGGTGAAATCACTCGCCTTAAAGAAAAGGGTTTTGATTTAAGTGACAATTTATATATATCAAAGAAGGCACATCTTATTTTGCCAACTCATCGTCTTTTGGATGCTGCTTCAGAAGCTTCCAAGGGAGATACAAAAATAGGCTCTACTTTAAAAGGCATTGGCCCTACTTATATGGATAAAACCGGACGCAATGGTCTTAGGGTTGGTGACATTCTTGATAATTTCGATAAAAAATATGCTGCTTTAAAAGCTAAGCATATCAAGCTTCTTGGTATGTATGACTTTGATTATGATTTGGATGAGTATGAGGAAGGTTTAGCAGAAGGAATAGAAAATATAAAACGTTTTAAGCTTGTAGACAGCGAATATTTTATAAATGCCCATCTTAAAAATGGTAAAAGCGTTCTTGCAGAAGGTGCTCAAGGCACTCTGCTTGATATAGATTTTGGTACCTATCCTTATGTTACTTCTTCCAACACTGTATGTGCAGGTGCTTGCACCGGTATGGGAGTGGCACCCGCAACTATTAAAGAAGTGTTTGGAATATTTAAGGCTTATTGCACACGTGTTGGCTCAGGTCCTTTTCCAACAGAATTGAAGGGGGAGATTGGTGACCATCTTCGTACCAAAGGCAATGAATTTGGTTCCACTACCGGCAGGCCTCGTCGTTGTGGATGGCTTGATCTGACTGCTTTAAAGTATAGTATCATGATAAATGGTGTTACTCGTCTTATCATGATGAAAAGTGATGTTTTAAGCGGACTCGATACCATCAAAATTGCAACAGGCTATAAAATTGGAGGCAAACTTGTTGACCGGATGCCTTATGATTATTCTATTGATCCCGAACCTGTTTATAAAGAACTGCCGGGATGGGATAATGACCTTGTTGGAGTGCGCTCCGAAAGTGAATTCCCTCAGCAACTGAAAGACTTTATTTCTTTTATTGAAGCTGAAGTATCATTACCTATTACTATTGTTTCGGTTGGCCCCGATCGTGAGCAAACTATTATAAGATAAATAAAACAGCTGAAGAATATTTGATTTAGGAGCTAAAACTGCCTAACTCATATAAAAAGTGAGCTTTTTAGTCGGCGAAAAAATACTACAACAGCATAGGATATTCTGCCGCTTAGCCAGAATAAGACAGCCGTTACAGGCGCTGTTTTAGCTAATATTTTGCCAAGTCTGCCAATAGAATGCTTTGCTAAAAACCAGCGACTCGATACTATTCCGCCTACTTTGCCTTTCACATCTTTGAAAGCTATGGCTTTGTCGGGATTTAGATTGGCATCACCACGAGTATGACAAATTCCACCCGAAAAATGAATTAGACGGTGGGCAATAAATTTGTTGTTTTGTATAAATACTATTATTTGTCCTATTTCGAGTTCTTCGTAAGTGATGGGTGAAATACGAATGATGTCATCTTTCATTAAAAAGGGAAACATACTCATACCGCTTACAGGAATCTGAACTTCCTTCCCCTCTTTAAGTAAGGTATCAATCCAAATTAAATATTCATTTTCTGAAAAAGATGACATTTAAATGTGAGTTTATGTAAAGATATAATTTTATTTTTATCAGCCAACAGTCATCAATGAACAATGAACAATGAACAATGAACAATGAATAATGAACAGTAAATAAGTTATAAATTATAAATTATGAGTTAATTAGCAGATGTGATAATTTGATAATTAGCAGATGAATTAATGGTTAGTTGATTAGTCGCAGATTTATAGGCTGAAAGCCTTATATATTACAGCCTCCCGCCATACCTGTCCCGCTGTAAGCGGGAGGCGAGCCTCGCGGGATAGGTTGGGGCAACGCCCCATGTTGTTGAATTCCTACACCCCCTGCGCCTTGAAGAGGCAACATAAAATTAACGAAAAATAGAAGAAGGTCACATTCCTAACGGAATGCGGCTGGGGAGGGATGAGCATGTTTTCTACCGAGCGTTGCAATCCTACGGATTGCAGCAAACCGAGCTGTTCCGTAAATAAAAAACCATCCATTAAGAATGAAACTCTTGTAAAAAAAACCAGTTACGTAAAAATCATTCCGTAGGAATGAATCGCTCGGTAAAACCAGTAATAGTGTCTCATCTTGCATTCCGTTAGGTTTTTTAGCGTAGCGGAATCCCGTTTTCAACGGGACAGGTTCCCGCCGAGACTTGCCGAAGGCGGGGGTTGCTGTATATGAGGGTTTTACCTTGCAAATCAACTAA
>CAZODA010000062.1:0-16508 GCA_964578485.1 uncultured Alkalitalea sp.
TCCTTATCGTCAGGTGAAAACATATGAGCTAAATCCTTTGCAATTGCACTTTTGTCTTCACTTCTGACCTTAGCCATAAAGTTACGTTGCAGATGTACTGTGCATAGCTGATGGGCAGTATTAGGATAACTTTTAGCTACAGCCTTATCAATTCCGGATAAAGCATCTGATACGACTAAACCAACACTGGAAACGCCTCTTTCTTTTATTTCGGTAAAGATATTCTCCCATGAACTTGATGACTCTGTTGGCTGATTTACAATGGCTACTATTTCCCTTCTATAATCTTCTTTTAAGCCCAAAATAATGTAAACACATTCATTTTGATATTGTCCATCGCGCCTAAGATTTACAAATAATCCATCAATATAAAAAGCTAAATAGTGAGAGTCTAGGCGACGATTACGCCAATCTTCCATTTGGCTGTAGAAACTCTGACTCATATTGCTGATACTGCTTTTACTGTAATGTTTTCCGTAAATTTGATCTAAAATATCACCAATATCTCTTGTAGTTAAACCTTTGCTGTAAAGAGAGAAAGCAACTTCCTTTAAATAACTCTCTTGTTCTCTAAACAAAGCCAAAATAATAGGGTAAAAGGCACTTTGCCGATCACGGGGAATACGTAAAGAGAGCTCTGTTCCATGACCAAATACACGTCCTAAACGATAACCGTTGCCTTTATTTGATTTACTGTTTTTCAGAAATGAATCTCGTTCACTAAGCATTAATGAGTCTAAAACTAATTCTAAAATGCTGTTTAAACCATTATTTTCATTCGCAAATTTGCTTAATACCTGAGTAGTTTGTTCTTTTGTTAAGTGCATGTTTCTTTGTTTTATAGTTATTAATTTACAACCACAAAATTATAGAATATTTGAAACATGCATTTTTTACAGACACACTATTATGGACGGTATCATGTAAAGCATACCCTCCCCTCTCTTAGCCCTGCATGGGCGTAGTATCTATTCTCAAATAATGATCAATGAACAGTAAGCAGTTATCAGTAAAATGTTGAGGACTACGTCGTTTAGAAGAGTTTAGAGTTCAGTCATCAATGTACTCAAAGCATCTTGCTTTGGGTACATTAAAATTTGAAGCTGTCCTTGTGAGACAGCTTCAAATTGTTTTTGTTTATACTGTATTCTACTCTTAAGGTGAATACTCTGTATAATCCTCGCATTTTAGAATTGAAACGGACACGAAATTTCTTTTGTTGTCGTTTCAATTGCAGATTCATTTTTATTATTGAACATAAGCTGATACTATTGTTTTCGCTTCACGATCGCTTCCACTCGCGTTCCCGCTCGTATCATCAGTATGAGTTTTTCCCGATTACTTCCAATTTAAGGAAGCCGTAAGTATCTTTAATACCAAAAAGTAAAATAGTTTCTTTTTTACAAGTTTGAGATATCATACACTACCAAAGGGAAATCACTCTCATACGGGCAAAGTGCATAAATCTTTTTTTGAGGAAAATCAATAGCAAATCTTGCAACAGGTCTATCTAAAACGAACTCTTTTACAGGATTACCATCCCAATCAAAGATTAGAATTTTAGAAAGTGCAGTAGGAACAGCCATGCTTTCTTCAATGGTCATGTTAACATCTAGCACATACACAAAACGGTCGTCACAAAGAATGTCATGGGCAAACGCTCTTACATCAACAGACCTATTTAGATAAACATCTGTTAAAGACTTCTTTAACAGATTATAATCACAATACACCGATGTTGAGAGGTGTACACCTTCAAAAGAATAAAAGTCAAGCTGTCCCATATATTGTGGGGCTGAAGCAACTTTTCTTAAATCAGCATTTACTGCGAGGACAGAACTGTTCAATATCGGAGCATCACTCTTATTAACAGGAAATCCGGGTTTCGGGTAATTATATGGAACCCTTACCCAATCCTTCGTTTTACGATTAAAAATAGAAAACCGATTTTCAGCGCTTGTATAAACCATTTGTCCATTACAATAATAAAAACATTCTTTTATATCCCAGGCATCAGGCAAAAAAGTCAAATCTTCCTCCTCATATACATAGGAAGCTTTTTTAACAGACTCAAGTATGTCAACTAATGTCAACGAGAAGTTTGTAGGATCAACCACATAGATAGCCTTATCGTGAGTATTAAAATCCGGTCTAATGCCAATGGGATTGATATACTCTCCAGGTCCCCTTCCTTTTATAGAAAACACTCCCAGCTGCCTGTAGTCCTTGGTGGAGTACACAAATATACTACCGCTATTACTGGTACTAAGCACTATTAAAAAAGAATCAACAACTGCCACCCAACCGGAAGCAAAAAAATTAATATTATCAATTTCTTTTATTCTGGAACCCGACAAAGCTGTAGTTTCAGGAAAGTCATCGATAAAACTAATTTTGTCATTTCTGTAAAAATTATTGCAGCCTACAAAAACGAACATTAATAGAACTATACACTGAAAAAATCTATTATTAATCATAATAAGAGTTAAACATAATTATAAACGATACTAATACCAAACAGTACAACTCCCCTTATCCGGTATTCCTCTAATCCATTTTTTTTCACAGTTTTGAGCCCAGCAAACCCGTTCGTAAGATCCCCCAATAAATGGTTTTTTGTCTAAAGTCTCTATTGGGTCATAACAAGTATATGTTGCACTATGACCCCCATTTCCAGATTCTCCACGCGCTTGCGCCATTATGGCTATAGCATCAAGTGAGATATCACCGGCATCTTGGGTTTGTAATAAGCCTATATTAAATGCTGTGGCTGCTGCAAATAATACTGCTATGCCGCCAAATATTTTTTTTCTCATCTTAAATGATTTTTTTATTCATAACGCAAAAAAGATAGCAATTAAAAGAAAAAACCTTATAAGTATCTTTAATTTAAATCAAATCTTGGTTTATAAAAGATCAATACAGGATTAGCATCCTCAGAGAAATTGTCCGGTAAAGTAAATATTAATTCATTCTTGTTTTCCATTAATTGATAAGATTCAATAAATGTTATTAAATTGGTTTTATGAAAACCTTTAGTTAACTGTAAAAAAAGGCTTCCTGTAATATCATTAATCACATTATTTGGAAATATTATTGTTTTTGAATCCTTTTTGTTTAAAAAATAAAAATGATATCTATCATAAAAAATAAAAGTGAATGAAATATATTCTTCATTTTCTAAAAAGAAGCTGATTCTTGACATTTTATCCAAATATTTCATTGGTGATATATCGTATAAGCTTCTGTTTATTTCTTCTAACTTTTCCTTTTTTGACATTGGTTTTTCAAAGTCAATAAAATATTTTGGAACTAATTTGTTTTGTTTAATAAGGTAAATTGTGTCATTTAGAGTTTCAGAAACGAACAGTTGTCCGCTAGCACCTTTAGTTATAGGCGGATAAGTAATTTCAATTCCTGGACCTAGTGATGGCGATTGTTGAGAAATAAATTGCTTATGTTTTGTACTATAAAAATTGAACTTATATGGTAGTTCTGTATCAACAATTATAATAGTATCCTCATTTATAACAGTTAAGGAAGGATAAAGCAATGAAACATCTTTTAGATCATTTATTATTATTGAATTCAAAAACAATAAATCTTTATCCAATACAAGGATACGAAAAGGGCTGACTACCAAGTAAAGTTTACTATTATAAAAATGAATATCCCATAAAGAGTTGTATTCATTAGGTCCCTTACCAAGCTTTTTATATGAATTTATAAAATGTCCTGTTCTATCAAAACAAAACACTCCTTTTGAACCTTGCTCATCAAGCACGTATATTCTTTCATCTGAAACAATAACTTTGTCAATTCCTCCTATTAATGATTCTTCCGACTGCTCAAGAAACACCAAAGAATCAACTATTATTAATTCTGAAAGTTTCTTATTAACCAATATATCATTTATGCAAACACTCAAAACTTCCAATTCAAGTTGCTTCTTTGCACTCTCTAAGTTTTTTTTTGGATAATAAGTACATGAAATAAAAAACAAGTATATCAAAAAGAATTTAAATTTATTCATTTCATTTGGAATTTAAATGTGGCTGTCTAAAAAGTTGTTAAAGTTTCTGAGAATTAACTATTTGAAAAGCTTCACAGATAGGAATACAAATAAAAAGATGTTTTCTCCGACTTTTTAGACAACCTCATTAAAATTAAATAATTATTGATTATAGGTTATAATTAAAAACATCTTGGTAAAGATCCCATTATACACTCGCTAGCCCAATATGGTGCATTGTCATCACGTTGACATTTAAGTTCTTGACCATGCATACCCTCAGGGGTTATACACTCTTTTCCTGTAGTCTTCCAAACCCATGCTTTTTTTGTAGCCTCTCCACCGCCACCACTCTCGGATTCTCCATTATGCGCCTGCGCCATTATGGCTATTGCATCAAGAGAGATATCACCGGCATCTTTTGTTTGTAATAAGCCTATATTAAATGCTGAGGCTGCTGCAAATAATATTGCTATGCTGCCAAATAAAATTTTTTTGTACATTTTAAATTAAATTTTAATGATGCTTGTTTTATGTGTTTTAAGCATCTTGATTTTTAAACATAAAAAAGATTACTTGCCTTGCTAAGTAGATCTTACGCAGAGGTGAAGAAACACTTGCGTTTTACTATTAAATTTTATTTATCTTTGTCATAAGTTCCCGAATTTAATCGGCAAAACACTGACAGTTAAATCATATAAGTATTACCTCCTTTCTTTTTGAAAGGGATCCGGAAGAGGAAGCGGTAGCAGTGAAGCTTTGTAGCTTCCTCTTCTTTTTCCCATTTGTTTTATGATTGTTATTTAAATCTTCAAACTTTATAGACGTGATTGTTCGTGTTCCTTTTACGATTGATCGCGTCTTTATTGACAATAGAAACGAAACAACATTAGTATGTTGTGCCCTTTCTGAAAAAAGAAAAGCACCGGAGTTTCTATTATAATTATTGAACAGACAGTCCGAGAAAAGAAAAATATTTACGGAACTGTTGAAAGAATTATTTTCTACTGCAGGCTTAGGGGTAGCAACAGAAAAATCCTTAAGAAAAGAATGTGGATAAAATGGGTGTTGAATGTGGTCAGGCATAATGGGCCGAGATTAAATTTGTATTTAAGGTTTATTTTTTATTTTATAAAGAGAATTAAAACAAATATAAACAAATTTTTCTTAAAAAGTATAAGGAGTAAATCGAAATAACAGTCATTAATGTACCCGAAGCATCCTGTTTTGGGAAAAGGCAGTGAGTATCCAAATTAATGCTTACACATTTTAGGGGATAGTGTGGCAGAAAGCCTTTGTCTGCACCCACTAACTGCTCCCCTTTTGAAGGGGAGCTGTCCGAAGGACTGAGGGGTTTAACAGACTTATCACTTCACTCAAAATTATTTTCTATCTCTCGCAACAAACTTTCAGAATGTTTCCATATCTAATTTATTTCCTCTCCCTTTGGTTAGTTAATATCTTCTGCCTATGAAGGTTTAACCTCCCGCTCTCGGCAAGCCTCGGCGGGATTTCGCTGAGCTACCCTTCCGCTCTTCGAGCACCTCCCCTTTGCAAGGGAGGAGTTATTTGCATAATTCTGTAGGCTTTCAGCCTATTAATTTGCTAATCAACTAATCTGCTAATAAAAAACCCGTAGCCCTTCCAGTTAGCCGGGATTTCGCTTCGCTCAAAACCCCAAAATTCTAAACCCGAAACCCAAAACTCTAAACGGTCACGACATATCGTGTCTTCTAAAGGCGCACGGCAGTGCGTCTCTACGACATTAATATCTTTGCGGCCTCTGCGTGAACAATCTTCGCGGTCTTTGCGTGAACCAAAAATCCGTCCCGTCAATCGTTTACCGGTTCCTCCAAAGGAAGGATTTCGCTTCGCTCAAAAACTCGAAACAAACACGACATATCATGTGGTCTTCATATTTTTAATTTGAATCCAAATCAATTTTACATAATTTATAATCGACACCAAAAAGTCCAACAGAATATAGTGTTGAGTCATCTACGTTTGTTATTGTGTATGGAATAAATGGAATGGTGTATTTTTCCAAAGGATTCCCATCCCAATCAAATGTTAATAAAACCCAATCCTGATTTTCTTCATTATCTGTTTGAAAACATAAAAAGACCCGTTCCTTTGATGCTGATATTCTCGGAGCTCTAAATATATTTAGATTTCCATCAAGTGGAAGCGGACTTCCGTTAAGCATTTCCCAATCAAAATGTCTATAAATTTTACGATCAATTAAGTTAAGGTGTCCTTCAATATTAAGTTCTAATATATCAAATATATAATGATTTGCTTTAATCCCCATAAATCTAAATGATGATGGTTTTCGAATTAAATGAGTATAATATTTCCTTTGATTCCCTTCAAAAATCTCATTATCCCGTCCGGGGTAATCAATATAAGAAGAAACCTTGTTTTGCTTAAGATCAATCACTCCATAATTTTTTTCAAATGGAAAATTTCCGTTGGTAACAAATAAGCTTTCTGAATATGACACAATGTTATTTATTTGGGGAACTTCAATTTCTTGATACATTTTAACGCTATCTTCTATAACTGAAAAGAAAAACACTTTTTCTTTCCTACGATCGAACACAATAAAGCTTGTATCTGAAAGGCTCGTTAAACCATATCCATCAGTGAGCTCATTAGGGCCGCGGCCTTTGTCTCCAAACTGAAAGTAATGACTGTTTTTTATGTTTATTACATGAAATATTTTGTTAGTTTTAAAGTCAGCAATTATGATTAAATCTTTAACAATTAACATTCTAATTGGGTGATATAAGAATAGTTCAGGTAAATTGTCAATTAGAGTATATTTCAGGTTATCATTTTTTTGAAATAAATCAATAAAAGGAGTTTCTCTTTTACTACAATTCGTTAGAAAAAAAGAAAGAAATAATAATATGGTAATGTTTTTCATTTTTTATATTTTGTTTAATTAGTAACGTTATGTTTTCGTTAAAAAAGGATTAATAAGATTTAAGTTTATGGAAAAACAATACGGGATTATCTTCCGGTTTCAACAGTCCGTCAGTATTTTTGTCAGACTCAAATTTCTCATTGAACATAAGGGCATTAACAGCATGTATATAACCAACCAAATAGTCATTATGAAACATTAACGGTGATGTAAAAACAAAAGGATAAATATCATTAAATTCTAATTTTAATGTTTCAACTTTCGCCCTTGTCTTATCTACTTTCGTTAAATGGTTAAGGTATTCGAAAGTATAAATTATATATATAAAATCATTCGATTTGTTTATATGAGATATTCGTGTGACAACTGACTTGTGTGCAAAATCTAAATATAATTTCAGAAAATCTTCTTTCTCAAAATCTTGTGGAATTTCGTCTTTTGTTAAAAACTCGAAACGATATTCTTCGAAAATATTTTCTTTGTTTAAGTTATAAATATCGTAAGAATATTGTTGAGAGATTAAAAGTTCGTTATCGCCAGTTTTATTAAAAGGAGATTGTTGAAAAGAAAAACTTTGATTACGCGGAAAAGGTAAGAATTCGTTTAAAAAAGAAACTTCGTCTTCATTTATGCTTGCCGTAATAATATTATAAAGTTTGTTATTAGAATAGTTTGAATATAAATAAAGATCCTGTCCATTTATATAGAAAAAATCATACCAATCATCCAGCTTATATGACTTTACAAACTCGCCTGCTTGCGTATATTTAATTATGTTTCTTCCTGACCTTGAAAGAATATATATAAAATTATCACTAATTGTGAAGTCAGCAATATCTAAATATTCTTCGGGACCGCGACCTTTTTTAGCTATTTGTGAAATGTAAAACCCTTGCTTATCAAATATATTAATCTCCTCCTTTTTTTTATCTAAAATATAAAACCTACTATCTGTAATTTCTATTTTATCTATATCTGGTATAATATTCTCCTCCCTAGTCTCAAGTGTTACAAAATAATATCCATCAATAATATCTTTAACCTCAGCTTCTGCTTTTTTTGGGTCAATAATTATTGTGTCGGAGTCTGTTTTTTTATCTTTACAAGCAACAAAAATTAAAACAAGAATCATTGTAATAATTTTTCTCATAGTACTATACTTATTTATAATGGCTTATGGTTTTAAATGATATCGAACTAATATGGGATTTGAGTTTTCGTCAATAAATTTGTTATATAGCTCGTTATATATGGGGTTTTCTTCAAGAAAATTAATCCAAGCTTCGGATGTTTTATCTTCGACATCTTCAGAAACTTTAAATATCCACAAGGGTTCAACAGCTGAAATAAATTCGTTATCAATTGTTGCTATAGGGCTCATTATAATATCGTCCAAAATATTATCATTAAAATCTCCATATCTTGTTATTTTAGCTGTTTTTGAATAAAAAGCAGAAAATCCCCTATTTTTAATTCCAAAGTCAAAAAAAAGATAGTCATCTGTTTCTAATACCGTATTTATACCTACATAGTCGTTCATAATTAATTGATATTCTTGAAAATTTGTATAGAAAAGATTTTTATAGTCTTCTGGTAAATTGTATTTTCCAAAATCAAATATATAACGCTCCGATAGAGCATGGGTATCTTTTGAAATTTGATATACCACATTATCATTCTCTCGTATAAAAGAAATTATATCATTATATTCGTGAAAAGAACGTTCAGGGTGTGCAGAATAACCGACTACGTACGGATTGTGAAAATACCTTTCTTTGATTTGTCCCGATTTATCCACTATCATTAATTCATAATCATATTTGCCCTGAGTAGCAGTATCAAAAATTAATAAAGTGTTTTCATCTAAATAAATGAAATGATATCCCAGTATATTTTTAAATGTTTTACTATAAGCATTATTTGTAGAAATTGAATAACATTTAAATGTCACAGGATTAGAAATGCATAAAACATCTAATTCTCCGGTATTTTTATCAATTTCTATATCCCAGATATGCGAATATTCAAGTGGTCCTCTTCCTTGACTGCCAATAGTTTTTATAAACTTTCCCTTGTCGTCAAATTGTAGTATTTTATTAGTTTGTTTATCACTAATAATAAATGTGTTATTGTGAAACAACAATTTGCTGATTTCACTAATTAAACATTCTTGGTTAGTTTCTAATGGGATTAGCTCTATTTTGGCAACTTTATCTTTTATGGAAAAAGTATGGCCTAACGAGCTCTTACTACTTTGATTTTTGTCAAGATTAATTTTAATGACCTCTAC
Organism: uncultured Alkalitalea sp.; assembly: GCA_964578485.1. Lineage (GTDB taxonomy): Bacteria > Bacteroidota > Bacteroidia > Bacteroidales > Marinilabiliaceae > CAZODA01. The sequence continues at coordinate 9,232 of CAZODA010000062.1, forward strand.
TCCATCATTAGGAATTGTCATGTTTCTTTTATCTTTACAACAAGTAAAACTAAGTAATAGGATAAAACCTGATGTTAAAATTTTCTTTGAAGCTATCATAAAATTTTTACTGTTTTTTAATTGACAAATAAATACTTGAATTCTATTTAATTATTGATAGTATTCGTGATTTATAAAAAAATATTGGAACAAGCATCTCATCAGCTAAGAAATGTTCAAGTTGATGAGATGCTTGTTTTTATTTTATATAACAATCTCTACATCCCTTGGACATAGTTCTGGTTTGGTGCAATTGCCATCTCTAGTACTATCACAAGTATAAGCGCAATTTCTGCATGAGCTTTTTTGACGGGCAACTACGATTTTTTTACCATCAGAATCAAATTTAACATACTCCGTAACCCATTTACAGTGTAACATTTCATAGCCCCCACAGCTATTGCAGTTTTCTCCTCCCTGCGCTTGCGCCATTATGGTTATAGCATCAAGAGAGATATCACCGGCATCTCGGGTTTGTAATAAGCCTATATTAAATGCTGAGGCTGCTGCAAATAATAATGCTATGCTGCCAAAAATGATTTTTCTTTTCATATTAAATTAAATTTTAATGATGCTTGTTTCTTATTTTTTAAGCATCTTGTTTTTAAAAATAAAAAAGATTACTTGCCTTGCTAAGTAGATCTTACGCAGAGGTGAAGAAACACTTGCGATTTGCTTTTAAAATTTAATTACCTTTGTCATAAGTTCCCGAATTTAATCGGCAAAACACTGACAATTAAATCATATAAAGACTACCTCCTTTCTTTTTGAAAGGGAGGCGGAAGAGGAAGCGGTGGCTCGAACGCTCATGTGCTTCCTCTTCTTTTTCCCATTTGTTTTATGATTGTTATTTAAATCTTCAAACTTTATAGACGTGATTGTTCGTGTTCCTTTTACGATTGATCGCGTCTTTATTGACAATAGAAACGAAACAACATTAGTATGTTGTGCCCTTTCTGAAAAAAGAAAAGCACCGGAGTTTCTATTATAATTATTGAACAGACAGTCCGAGAAAAGAAAAATATTTACGGAACTGTTGAAAGAATTATTTTCTACTGCAGGCTTAGGGGTAGCAACAGAAAAATCCTTAAGAAAAGAATGTGGATAAAATGGGTGTTGAATGTGGTCAGGCATAATGGGCCGAGATTAAATTTGTATTTAAGGTTTGTTTTTTATTTTATAAAGAGAATTAAAACAAATATAAACAAATTTTTCTTAAAAAGTATAAGGAGTAAATCGAAATAACAGTCATCAATGTACCCGAAGCACCTTGCTTTGAGAAAAGGCAGCGAGTATCCAAATTAATGCTTACACATTTTAGGGGATAGTGTCACTGAAAGCCTAATATATTAATGCTTCCGCCATACCTGTCCCGCTGCAAGCGGGAGGTAAGCCTCAGCGGGATCGTAATAATCTTTTTTTATGTTGCTCTTTCAGAGCGCGATTGTGGAGGTATTCATCGACCCAGGGCGTTGCCCTGGGCTGTAATATGTAAGGCTTTCAGCCTATTAATTTGCTAATCAACTAATCTGCTAATCAAAAACCCGTAACCCGTCCCGTCAATCGTTTACCGGTCCCTCCAAAGGGAGGATTTCGCTTCGCTCAAAAATTCGAAACAAACACGACATGTCATGTGATCTTTAGGTTTTTAATTTGAATCCAAATCAATTTTACATAATTTATAATCGTCACCAAAAAGTCCAACAGAATATAGTGTTGAGTCATCTACGTTTGTTATTGTGTATGGAATAAATGGAATGGTGTATTTTTCCAAAGGATTCCCATCCCAATCAAATGTTAATAAAACCCAATCCTGATTTTCTTCATTATCTGTTTGAAAACATAAAAAGACCCGTTCCTTTGATGCTGATATTCTCGGAGCTCTAAATATATTTAGATTTCCATCAAGTGGAAGCGGACTTCCGTTAAGCATTTCCCAATCAAAATGTCTATAAATTTTACGATCAATTAAGTTAAGGTGTCCTTCAATATTAAGTTCTAATATATCAAATATATAATGATTTGCTTTAATCCCCATAAATCTAAATGATGATGGTTTTCGAATTAAATGAGTATAATATTTCCTTTGATTCCCTTCAAAAATCTCATTATCCCGTCCGGGGTAATCAATATAAGAAGAAACCTTGTTTTGCTTAAGATCAATCACTCCATAATTTTTTTCAAATGGAAAATTTCCGTTGGTAACAAATAAGCTTTCTGAATATGACACAATGTTATTTATTTGGGGAACTTCAATTTCTTGATACATTTTAACGCTATCTTCTATAACTGAAAAGAAAAACACTTTTTCTTTCCTACGATCGAACACAATAAAGCTTGTATCTGAAAGGCTCGTTAAACCATATCCATCAGTGAGCTCATTAGGGCCGCGGCCTTTGTCTCCAAACTGAAAGTAATGACTGTTTTTTATGTTTATTACATGAAATATTTTGTTAGTTTTAAAGTCAGCAATTATGATTAAATCTTTAACAATTAACATTCTAATTGGGTGATATAAGAATAGTTCAGGTAAATTGTCAATTAGAGTATATTTCAGGTTATCATTTTTTTGAAATAAATCAATAAAAGGAGTTTCTCTTTTACTACAATTCGTTAGAAAAAAAGAAAGAAATAATAATATGGTAATGTTTTTCATTTTTTATATTTTGTTTAATTAGTAACGTTATGTTTTCGTTAAAAAAGGATTAATAAGATTTAAGTTTATGGAAAAACAATACGGGATTATCTTCCGGTTTCAACAGTCCGTCAGTATTTTTGTCAGACTCAAATTTCTCATTGAACATAAGGGCATTAACAGCATGTATATAACCAACCAAATAGTCATTATGAAACATTAACGGTGATGTAAAAACAAAAGGATAAATATCATTAAATTCTAATTTTAATGTTTCAACTTTCGCCCTTGTCTTATCTACTTTCGTTAAATGGTTAAGGTATTCGAAAGTATAAATTATATATATAAAATCATTCGATTTGTTTATATGAGATATTCGTGTGACAACTGACTTGTGTGCAAAATCTAAATATAATTTCAGAAAATCTTCTTTCTCAAAATCTTGTGGAATTTCGTCTTTTGTTAAAAACTCGAAACGATATTCTTCGAAAATATTTTCTTTGTTTAAGTTATAAATATCGTAAGAATATTGTTGAGAGATTAAAAGTTCGTTATCGCCAGTTTTATTAAAAGGAGATTGTTGAAAAGAAAAACTTTGATTACGCGGAAAAGGTAAGAATTCGTTTAAAAAAGAAACTTCGTCTTCATTTATGCTTGCCGTAATAATATTATAAAGTTTGTTATTAGAATAGTTTGAATATAAATAAAGATCCTGTCCATTTATATAGAAAAAATCATACCAAGCATCCAGCTTATATGACTTTACAAACTCGCCTGCCTGCGTATATTTAATTATGTTTCTTCCTGACCTTGAAAGAATATATATATAATTGTCACTAATTGTGAAGTCTGCAATATCTAAATATTCTTCGGGGCCGCGGCCTTTTTTGGCTATTTGTGAAATGTAAAATCCTTGCTTATCAAATATGTTAATTTCCTCCTTTTTTTTATCTAAAATATAAAACCTATTATCTGTAATTTCTATTTTATCTATATCTGCTATAATATTCTCCTCCCTAGCCTCAAGTGTTACAAAATAATATCCATCTATAATATCTTCAACCTCAGCTTCTGCTTTTTTGGGGTCAATAATTATTGTGTCGGAGTCTGTTTTTTTATCTTTACAACAAGTAAAACTAAGTAATAGGATAAAACCTGATGTTAAAAATTTTTTTGAAGCTATCATAAAGTTTTTACTATTTTTTAATTGACAAATAAATACTTGCATTCTATTTAATCATTGATAGTATTCGTGATTTATAAAAAAGGAGCAAATTGTGTTTAGCTTACATCTTTTAATTTAATGATACAGACTATCGGGTTGTCCGAATCTTTTAGCTCCATACCAATTTCTGTTATTGTTTGTGTTAATTTATTTGTATTCGTATCTATCATTAGTTTTAATTCATCTGCTTCGTAATATCCAATTAATGAATTCTTGTAAGATGTCATAATTGTAGGCATTGCTATTTTGTCAATGTCATTAAGCCAAACCGGTCCTATGTTTACAGATTCATCACTTTCTTTAAGATATATGCACTGGCTAATCATTCTATTATAACGGTTTACAACGTATGTCATGTATATGTAATTATCCGTTTCGACAAGTGATGATAAGTAACAGCAATCGCTTTTTTCAATATTTCGAATATCTTTCTCACTAATATTTGAATCATAGAAAAATACAACAGGTATTGTGTATTTATAAAAATCAACAGCGTAAATAGAATTAATAGTATCACTTATCTCATATACCAGTCCATTAGGCCTTTCCAATAATCTTAATGTATTATCATTTGTATAATACAAACAGTTTTTTTCAGAAGCAAGGACTGTTTTTAGTAATACTTCATTATATCTTGTTGGTAAATGTTTTTCTATTATTTCATTGTTTGAATTTATTTTTATTAATCGATAATATTTTGGAAAAATATCATTAAAAATATTTTCATTTGACGATCTGCCTCCATAAAACATAAATCCGTCTTCATGGTATATAAAGTCAGTACAAAGAAATCCCAGTTTCTTTTCTGAAATTGGTATCCCTCTTGAAGTAAACTCTATTATTGATTGCTTAATAGAGCAATAAATGGCAATGTTTCCTGTGTTTTGATCAATTGAAAAAGTTTCAATTTGTGTATAATCTTTAGGACCTTTTCCTTGTGTTCCTATTTTCCTTACAAAATTGCCTTCATAATCAAATTGATAAAGATTATTGGAATGATAGTCGTGGATGTGGATGTAGTCAGGGGATAATATTAATTTAGTAATACTTCCAACTAAATTGTCATTATTTGTTTCTAAAGGGATGTATTGAATGGTTTCTATTAAGGTTGAAGCTTGGTTCATTATTTTTCTGTTGATTTTGTCTCGATCGATAGAAATAAATGTATCAGCATTATAGTCCAGTTTTTCAAAACCCCTTTTACAAGATAAACAAATGAGAATCAATAAAATCAAATAAAAAAACTTTTTCATTACTCGTTGTTTTTGAACATGACATAGATATTATAACAATATAGAGCAATTTGGAAGTTATAATTCTATGTCATGTATAATTAAATGTATTACTTAATACGGAAAACTCGCAAAAAATAAGCTTATAAAATTAAAGTTATCCATTTGCTGTGCACCTATAATAATCGCACATATGATCCGGATTTCCAGTATATCGACAAATATTAGTTAAACCATCATGTTTCACTTTGTAGTGAAAACCTAGGTGACAATATCCATAACCAGGTATCCATATATCTAAATCACAAAATTTTGTTTCGGTGATTTTGCATTCAATAATATGATTTTCATAATTTCTCCAAAGATTATTTCCTGCCTCTCCATCATGCGCTTGTGCCATTATGGTTATAGCATCAAGTGAGATATCACCGGCATTTTGGGTTTGTATTAAGCCTATATTAAATGCTGAGGCTGCTGCAAATAATATTGCAACACAGCCAAATATAATTTTTTTGTACATTTTAAATTAAATTTTAATGATGCTTGTTTCGTGTATTTTAAGCATCTTCTTTTTAAACACAAAAAAAGATTACTTGCCTTGCTAAGTAGATCTTACGCAGAGGTGAAGAAACACTTGCGATTGCTTATAAAATTTAACCGTTTAAACACTTCTACACCTTGCGTTAGTTAACATAAACCAAAAACGGATTATCATCTATCCTTATATGAACTGTTCGTCCTCCAATTTGTATTGTTTTTTCATCGATGGTCTCTTCTTCTTTAAAAAAATCCAATGGATAGCATGCAAAAACAATTGAATTTTCGGAATTATCTATTGGCAACTGTAGGGAGGGAACATCAGGAAGGTCTAAAAATTTCGAAATATTACTTTTATAATAAATTTTTTCAGGATTGTTTTTTGCAAATGCATAGCAACTATTATTATTATCGTCCAATCCCACTAAAAAATAATCATTGTAAAAGGCAACATATAGTACATGGGGTATATAATTCTTTTCTTTCGCTTTTCCACGAAAAGAAGTACGAGAATTGAGCATTAAATCTTTCGCCATCTGATCAGGAATTTTTTTATTCCCAATATCAAATTGATAGAGCAGCTTGAAATCTTCATCATGAAATTTAAACAAACCAAAAATATCGGGAGAAACCAAATACAAGTCATCAGAATGTTTGATGAAATTGGAAGATAGGATTAGGTTAGAAGATAAGGGATATGGGCTATGATCGGAGGATACGTATTTTTGCAGAATTCTCTGTTGTAAAAAACTGAAATTTCCAACATAATATTTTTCTGATTTTCCTACATAATTACAATATAAAAACAAGTGATCATCATCTTTATAAGATATACTCATACTGTAGAAATCTTCAGACTCTGCTTTTCTGATAAAATTTCCGTTATAATCATATTCGATAAGATTACGTGAGTTGTCAACAACACTTATGCATTGTTTTTCAGTATTAGCAGAAAAAGAGCTTAGTAAAGTAATTTCACCTGGGCCTCGCCCTGATTTTAATTTTGTAATAAATTTTCCTGAAGTATCAAAAAAATAAAGATTGAAATGAGACAAAATGAAGATCCTATTATTTGTAGCATCAATAAAAGCTTTCTGTATACTACTTAATAAACCCTCATTTGAGGCTTCAAGTTTTATTATTTCAGGAACAGACTTTCGCAATTTTAAATCTGCTTCAATAGCATCTTCAAAATACAGGGTTTTTACATCTGAAATAGTCTTGTCTGTTTTTTCATTGCAACAGACAAAAAATGACATAATAAGAAGGCAAAATAATATGTTTTTTCTCATATTTTTAAGTTGTTAAAATGGATATAATACCTGTTAGTCATTTTTTGACTAACCGGATTTTTTAAAAATTTCAACGACAGGTACAATGGTTACAATCTCCTCCTCTTGGATCAGAAATAATAGCTGCACAAGCTTTTGTACCGTCTAAAAAATCATAGCAAGTTGCACCTAGAATAATACAATCATTACCAATATTACCTGCCTCCCCATCATGCGCTTCTGCCATTATGGTTATTGCATCAAGTGAGATATCACCGGCATTTTTTGTTTGTATTAATCCTATATTAAATGCTGAGGCTGCTGCAAATAATATTGCT
>CAZODA010000063.1:0-16135 GCA_964578485.1 uncultured Alkalitalea sp.
CATAGTTGGTTTTATTGTATGAATTAAAAAAGTCCATTATATTTTCGTACTGTCTGTCAAAGAATGAGTTAGGAATATTGTTGTTATCGTATAGGATTTGGTATTTCTCTTTTATCTGATTATCATAAAAAACTAAAATCTTATCACAAAAAGCTTCATGAAAATATATCAGAGTATCTTTCCGAACAAAATTTTGTTCAGATCTAATATGAAGGAAGTGTGTTTTCCGTTGATCAACAGGCAATAAGCCTTCAACTTTATCATTTCCATGAAATAAGGATAATTTGGATTGATTAAATGAATTGTCAGCCTCTCCACTATATATTAAAATATCAGAATCATTTATGGCCATAATTTTTAAGCCCCACATGTAAATTGGTATTGTACGGATAAAATCTCCATACAAATCGTATAATTGTATGTTCTGATATGATCTATCTAATATAAAAATCTGATTATAAAGAATATCAAAATCAGATATTCCAAAATATTCTCCGGGCCCTTTACCTATTCTACTAATTTTTCTGATAAAGCTTCCTTCTAAATCAAATACAAAAATCTCGTTATTACTTAAAACATATATTTGATTTTCGTAAACGATAGTTTTTTCAATTTCGGCTAAAATGGAGGATTCCGTCGTTTCAAGAGCTACTAATTCGAAATTACTAATCATTTCTGAAAGAAAAATTTTTTCTTTATCTGCAAATGAAACAAAAATTTCAGAAAAGCTGTCATTCTTAAAACCTCGTGATTTACACCCTATTAATAACACTAAGAGGAACAAGATCAAGGAAAATTTTTTCATACAATTTTTGTTTAGATAAGTCTTAATACTTAAGATACTAGAAAGGTAATAACACAAGCCATACTAAACAAATGAATAGTCACTTTACAGTAAAGTATTAAATCAATTAATCCCAAGGAATATCAGCCTCAAAGAACTTATCAACATCTACGACTGAAGTTGCTATTATCTTTTTATTATCCGGGCTAACATCAAATGCAAAGACCGATCGTTCTAATTTAAGTTTCATTATCGGTGTACCGTCCCATTTCCAAATATGTATTTCGTTTGAAAAGTCAAATAAATGTGGAGTCTCATTTTCTTGAAAATAACTTGAAACCGAGAATCCACCATATAAGGCATAAATGTATTCGTCAGTTGATTTGATACGATGATAGTAGTTTATTAAATCACCCACCTCTTTTTTCACCTCTGTTGTACGCAAAACTATTAGATTATCTGAAGCAGTAGAAGATTGTAGTTCACAAATAAGCTTTTCACTTTCTAAAGAATAAATTCTGAGTAAGGGTAACACATTATAGACTGATGCTATGCAATTATTTTGTTTATTAACTGTTGAAAGCTTTTGATTGACAGTTTGTAATAATAAGGGATTAATTTTAGCATTAGATAATGGAGCTGGTTCGCCCCATTCCGACACTTCATCCGTTTCATTATTTATTACAAAATAATCTTTTAAAGATGCACGGGGACTATTGGAGGAAAAAATTAATTCGTCAATTATAAAAAAATCAATGTCAGAAAGTGAAGATGTAGGCAAGATATATTCATCCTCGACAATAATATTAATAGAATCATCATCTTTATTAACGAGGGCAATCTTCAATTTTTCGGCAGCCTGATAATAAAACTCATTATCTGAATATGCCTTAAAATATGGATGAATAAAAATTTCTTCACCCGGACCATGCCCTTTACTTATAAAGCTTCCCCTATAATTAAAATCTTCAATAGAAAAAACATGAAAAAAGTTATCAGTTTGTGAATCCAAAACAACAATTAAGTCGCTTAAAATCAACATATCCATTGGCATACCCATTAAGGCAGAAATGTTGTGCTCTTTAAAGGGCATGCTTTTCTCGGTAGCAAAATCAGCATGTCCGGTTACAGGAGAAGTACTGCAAGAATTTATTGCTATTAAGAATAAGAAGCTGAAAAAAAGAAATAGTTTATCCATAAATTATTATTTTTAATTTCATAACAACATCATCCAAAAATTCTTTCACCAATTCCAATCGGGATATTTAATTTATACCAAAGCAATAGCAGGAATGTCCAGGCTATAAACAAAGTAAGTGCATAGGGGATCAAGAGCGAAAGTATAGTTCCTATCCCTGTATTCTTATTATATTGTCTGATCCAGCCAATTAGCAAGGGGAAATATATATAAAGCGGGCTAATACAATTAGTAATTGAATCTCCAATTCTATACATTAATTGAGTAAAAGCGGGGCTGTATCCTAAGTGTGCCAGCATAGGAATAAAGATAGGAGCAAATACGGCCCATTTTGCCGAGCCACTTCCAATAAAAATATTAATAAAAGCAACTAATATAATAAAGAGGATAAACATGAGTGGTCCTGTAAGTCCGGTATTTTGCAGAAATTCTGCCCCATTAATAGCAAGTATGGTATCGAGGCGGCTCCAGCTAAACAAGTTAATAAACTGTGCTACAACAAGCATTAGAACAATATAACCCGACAAATCTTTCATCCCCATATCCATCAAATTAATAATATCGTCAGGTTTTTTAATACTTCCTGTTATTTTACCATAGATATATCCCGGTATTGCAAAAAAGAAAAACAAAATAGGAACAAGTCCTTTAAGGAATGGAGATGGCACTATGCCTCCTGTTTCTTGATTTCTAAGCGGGGCATTTCCGGGTACTACAAGCATAGCAATTAAAATGATATATAGAAACATTGCGAGACCAGCATATTTTAATCCCTTTTTTTCATCTGCTGTCAAAGCCGGCACTTCAGTATATATCTTTGAATTTTCGATTTCGAAATTTGCACAGCGCGGGATAATGAATCGTGAAGCAGTATAAGCACCTGCAAGGGAGAGGACAAAAGTAGAAGCTATCATAAACCACCAATTGGCAGTAGCACTTATTTCAATATCAGGATAAATATTTGAGGCTACCTCGGTGCTGATGCCTGCCAATAAGACATCTGTTCCGGCGATAAAGAGGTTAGCCGAAAAGCCTGCAGTAGCCGAGGCATAACCTATTATAAGTCCGGCTACCGGATTTAAGCCCATTTGACTGAATATCAATGCCGCAATAGGAGGTACAATAACAATTCCTGCATCAGAGGCAACATTACTGCAAATTCCTATCATAAAGATAAGTGGTAATACCAGCTTACGTGGAACAGCAAAAGTGATGGTACGCAATAAAGTTCCGAGGAAGCCACTTTTTTCTGCAACAGAAACCCCCATTAGCATTACTAAAACTAATCCGAGAGGAGCAAAATGAGAAAAATTTGTTACCATTTCTTCCACAAAACGGCGCAAACCATCACCTGACATAAGATTTTGTGCTATTACTTTTTCTCCACTTCCCGGATCAACAGCACTAACACCAAAAACAGAAGCGATAGCACTAATTACAATAACAAAAATTGTGATCCATAAGAACATCCAAAAGGGATGTGGCAGCTTATTACCAAGTAATTCTATCCATTTAAGAAGGCCTTTGCTTTTTACTAAAGATTTAGTTTCTTTTTCCATAATAGTGGTTAATGCTTAATTTCTAATATTATTTTAATCTTTCACCTGTAATACCCATGCCATTAATTTTTTTGAATAAATCAAGTGCATAGACATCCGTCATACCGGAGACAAAGTCTAAAACGGTTTGAATTTTTTGGTATATACCGGCATTAGGTTCTACTTTATACTGTTGTGGAATAAATGGCAATAAAAGATTGGAATAATAATTATCCGGTTGCATAACTGCTTGTGTAAATTCTTTTAATAAGGAGCCTAATATTTTAAAGCCTGCTATTTCAATTTCTACAACAGAAGGATGATTATAAATAATATTGATACCTACCTCAGCACATTGCTTCATGGCATCTGAAGCTACCCCATTAAGTTTTTGAATTAAAGAGCCTTTAAATTCTCCTTTTAATATTTTATCGTGGTGATAGCAAAATATTGTTGTACACAGATCAACCAACTTTCCAATAACAATGGCACGTAAAAAAGCAATTTGCTCATTCTCATCACTTACCTCATCACAAATTTTATACATATGGGTGATTCTTTTTGACTCGGTAAGGGGGTCAAAAAAGTTCATAAACAATTGTCTTGTTTCATCGGTTGAAAGAATTTTTAGTTTATGTGCATCTTCAAGGTCCATTAAATGATAGCATATATCATCGGCTGCTTCAACGAGATACACCAAGGGATGCCGTGCATATACTTCTGCCCTGTCTTTAATTTTAGGGATGCCTAATTCGTTCGCTATCTCGGCCCATTTTTCTTTTTCTGATTGGAAAAACCCATATTTTTTAAGTCCTGAAGTGTTCGATGGATAAGGATATTTCATAATGGAAGCAATTGTAGTATAGGTCATACCAAAACCTCCGTGCCTGCGTCCTGTAAATTGATGGGTTAATAAGCGCAAAGCATTGGCATTTCCTTCAAAGGCGATCAGGTCATTCCATATTTTTTCATCCTTTATAATATTACGGAACTTTTGTCCTTCTCCTGAAATAAAAAACTGCGAAATAGCTTTTTCACCACTATGTCCAAAAGGAGGATTTCCCATGTCATGAGCAAGACAAGCTGCAGCGGTAACAGAGCCAATTTCTTCTACAAGAGGATGATTCAGTTTTAGCTCATAACGTAAAAACCTGCTGATATTATTTCCAAGAGAACGGCCAACACTTGCAACTTCTAAACTATGTGTCAATCGGTTATGCACAAAAATACTGCCGGGCAAAGGAAAAACCTGGGTTTTATCTTGCATTCTCCTAAATGGAGAAGAGAAGACCAAACGATCGTAATCACGTTGAAACTGTGTACGATCGTGATGTTCACCGGGTAATGTAGGATCACTTGTACGTCTTGATGATAATAATTTTTCCCATTTCATAACTTAATTTCCTCCGAATTTCTTCCACGAATTTAAACGAATTGCAACTATTGACCAATAATTTGTTAAAAATTCAGAAAAAACATAGTAGTATTTCAATATTACTGAAATAATTCTTTATATTTGCGATTGCTATCTGAAGATTGCAATTTATACCCATATTTGAAATGTGTAGATTTTTAATTTATCAGATTAGTTGCTGTTGCAGTTTGCAATTTTGAAAAATTAAATAAATATTAACCAGTCATAAAATTTTGTAGAGATGTTTAAGTCAGGTAATTGGGAGAATTCTATTGATGTTCGGGATTTTGTTTTGAAAAATGTACGCCCTTATGATGGCGATGGCCGGTTTTTGTGTGGACCAAGTGAACGCACAGCTCATTTATGGCAACTTTGTTTAAATGCCATATCTGAAGAAAGAAAAAATAATGGTGTACTTGAAATTGATAATAAAACCGTATCGGGTGTAGTATCTCATGGTCCGGGTTATATTGACAAGGATCATGAAATAATAGTAGGTTTACAAACCGATCGTTTATTAAAGCGTGCCATGAAGCCTTATGGTGGAATTAGAGTTGTTGAAAAAGCCTGTGAAGAGCAAGGCATAGAAGTAGATAAGCAGGTAAAGGAAATTTTTCATAATTATGCAAAAACTCATAATGATGGGGTTTTTGATGTTTATACTCCTGAGATTCGCTTATTTCGTTCCCTTGGTATTTTAACAGGTTTACCCGACAATTACGCTCGCGGCCGTATTATTGGAGATTACCGAAGGCTTGCACTTTATGGTACTGATCGTTTAATTAAGGCGAAGAAGTTGGATTTACTTGCTCTAATCGGGCCCATGACGGATGAGCGCATTCGTTTACGTGAAGAGTTAGCCGAGCAAATTAAGGCTTTACATCAGTTAAAGGAATTAGGTGATATTTACGGTTTAGACTTATCGCGTCCTGCCACTAATTCACAGGAAGCTGTACAATGGGTTTATATGGCTTATCTTGCAGCGGTAAAGGAGCAAGATGGCGCAGCAATGTCTTTAGGAAATGTAAGTTCATTTTTAGATATTTATATTGAAAATGACATTGAGAAGGGTCTTATTACTGAGGAATATGCTCAGGAGCTCATCGACCAATTTGTTATGAAGTTACGTATGGTTCGTCACTTACGTATGGGTTCATACAATGAAATTTTTGCAGGTGATCCAACTTGGGTAACAGAAGCAATTGGTGGCAAGCTTGCCGATGGTCGTCATAAAGTAACAAAAACATCTTTCCGCTTTTTACAGACTTTATATAATTTAGGTCCTTCTCCTGAGCCCAATCTTACTGTACTTTGGTCAAAAGACTTACCTGAAGAATTTAAAAAATTCTGTGCACAGGTCTCTATCGACACCTCATCAATACAGTATGAAAATGATGATTTGATGCAATGCACACGCCAAAGCGATGATTACGGAATTGCTTGCTGCGTATCATTTCAGGAGATTGGGAAGCAAATACAATTTTTTGGAGCTCGTACCAATCTTGCAAAAACCCTATTACTTGCAATCAATGGAGGACGTTGCGAGCTTACCGGAGAAAAAGTTATTCAAAATATTCCTGAGCTTCAATCCGACACTTTAAACTTCGATGAAGTTATGGTTAATTTTGAAATGGCAATGAAGGAAGTTGCCAGGGTTTACAATGAAACCATGAATATTATCCATTACATGCATGACAAATATTATTATGAAAAGATGCAGATGGCATTAATTGATACAAACCCAAAAATCAACTTAGCCTATGGTGCTGCAGGATTAAGTATAGTAGCCGATTCTTTATCAGCAATAAAGCATGCAAAAGTAAAAGTTGTGCGTAACAAAGAGGGTCTTTCCAAAGATTTTATAATAGAAGGAGATTTTCCATGTTATGGCAACGATGATGATAGGGTTGACAGCTTTGCACGTCAGATACCTGCTTATTTCAACAAGCTGTTAAAACAATTAAAAACATATAAAAACGCAGAAACTACCTTATCAATTCTTACCATCACCTCAAATGTTCTATATGGTCAAAAGACAGGTGCAACACCTGATGGTCGAGCAAAAGGAGTTCCATTTGCACCCGGAGCCAATCCCATGCATGGTCGTGATAAAAACGGTGCTATTGCATCTTTGAATTCAGTTTCCAAGATTGATTACCGCGATTCGCTTGACGGTATATCCAACACTTTCAGCATAGTACCAAAAACTTTGGGGGCCACTGCAGAACAAAGAAAAGAAAACCTTGTTTCTATAATGGATGGTTATTTTTCACGTGATGCTCATCATCTTAATGTTAATGTGCTTGACCGCGAGATGTTGCGAGATGCAATGGAAAATCCTGAAAATTACCCACAATTAACTATTCGCGTTTCAGGATATGCTGTTAACTTTGTAAGGTTGACAAGGGCTCAACAATTAGATGTAATTGCAAGAAGCTTTTTTGAGACTGTATAATTGAAAATTGATAAATGCTTAGCTTACATTCAATAGAAACATTCGGCACTTACGATGGTCCCGGCATTAGGTTAGTGCTTTTTTTACAAGGATGTAATTTTAAATGTTTGTATTGCGCTAATCCTGATACTATTGAATATAAGGGTGGAACAGAGTACAGTGTCGAGAGTCTGGTAGAAATGGCAGAACGCCAACGCCCCTTTTTCGGTGAAAAAGGGGGCGTAACGGTTTCCGGTGGTGAACCTTTGATGCAATCAGAAAAGCTTATTAATCTTTTTAAATTACTAAAACAAGCCGATATTCATACTTGCATAGATACCAATGGAAGTATATTAAGTAGCAGGGTAAAAGATTTGCTAAAATATACAGATTTGGTTTTACTTGACATAAAGCATTTTGACGAGGAGAAGCATAAACTTTTAACGGGAAAATCGAATACTAAAACTATAGAATTTGCACAATATCTATCTGACCACAATATTCCTGCATGGATACGTTATGTATTAATACCCGGATATTCTGATAATGAAGTAGATTTGCATAACTTGGGTCAGTTTTTACAAACACTTAAAAATGTTCAAAAGCTGGAAATACAGCCTTATCATAAGTTAGGAGTTCATAAATATAAAGAATTAGCTTGGGATTATAAGCTTAAAGACACTCCTTTAAACAGTGGAGAGCAGCTTAAGCGGGCCCATACTATTTTTCAGCAATACATCAAAGAAGTAGTTGTGAATTAAAACTATAGATAGATGCCATTCAATTCTCCAAAAGAAATTTTAAAGGAGGTTTATTCAGCAGCTCAAACGCGTAGTGATTCTCCTTTAGCAAAAACTATTGTTTTGGCTTTCCTTGCGGGGGGCTATGTTGCATTAGGCGGCTTCCTTGCCATAGTAGTAGGTGGAGGTATGCCTGCTATTGCAGAAATGAATCCCGGGCTTCAAAAGTTTGCAATGGGAGCAGTATTTCCACTTGGATTAATTCTTTGTGTTATTGCAGGTGCTGATTTATTTACCGGTAATACTGCTTATTTCATTCCTCCTGTAGCATCGGGAAAGTTACGTATATCAGATCTGCTAAAAAACTGGTCGGTAGTTTATATTTTAAACTTCCTAGGTTCTCTTTTTGTTGCTTATGTATTAGCATTTAAAAGTGGGGTTATAGCTTCTGATCCATGGCTTAATAGCCTTCTAATAATGGCAGAGTCAAAGATGGATGCTTCCTTCATGATCGTATTTATTAAGGGGATAGGAGCCAATTGGTTGGTAGCCCTTGCCGTATGGTCTGCTTTTGCTGCAAAAGACATAAGTGGTAAAATATTGGCTATATGGTTTCCTGTAATGGCTTTTGTTACAATGGGTTTTGAACATAGTGTTGCCAATATGTTTTTTATTCCTACGGCTATTTTCCATGGTGCAGACATAAGCTGGTGGAGTTTTCTAATTGACAATCTACTTCCTGCCACGCTTGGAAATATTGTTGGAGGTGGTTTTTTTACAGGAGCATTGTATTGGTTTACTTATGACAGCTAATTGACATTATTCATAAATCATCTATTACATTTCCATAAAAATCATATTCCAGCACCTCATTATCAGGGAAAAACCGTTTTAATAGTTCCTTGATTTTAGCGATATCACCAACGGCAACAACAACAGCATTATCAGGTTTAAGGTATTTATTTGCCATTTCCCTAATATCTTCAGATGTTACAGCTGCAATTTTCTCTAAATAAGTACGATAATAATCTGAAGGTAAATTAAATCGCTCTATGTTTAGAGCAAAAGCCGCAATCGTTTGTGAATTCTCAAGGGAGCGTGAAAAATTACCTATCATAACATTTTTTGTCAGTTCAAGTTCTTCTTCTGACACAGTATCCATTTGCATCCTTTTCATTTCATAAAGGATTTCATAAATAGCACTATCAGTTACAGAAGTCCGAACTTCGGTTGACACTTCAAAATAACCTAAGCGTTTATCTGAATTAAGTCTTGAATATGCGCCATAGGTATAGGCTTTATCTTCTCTGAGATTTTGAAACAAACGAGCATTAAAGGAGCCTCCTCCCAATAGCTGATTCATCAAGGCTGCTTTTATTGCATCAGGATGACCCGGCGTAAGATCAATATAATGCCCTATTCTGATTGCCGACTGGTTTGCTCCTTTACGATTTGCAAGGGCAATCTTTAGTCCTTCATTAACAGGTGGAAGAGTGTAAGAATGTGAAGGTACAGCTACTTTCTCCCATTTACCGAAATATTTTTTTGCCTGTTTCTTGGCTTCCTTTAGTTTTATATCACCCACTATTACTAAATAAGCAATATTTGGGCGAAAATAAGTTCTATGATAATTTTGCAGATGCTCTACAGTAACATTTTCAATAGTTTCTTCTGAGACCAATTCGCCATAAGGATCATTTTTTCCATAACGAAGGACGTCGCTTACATTACGGGCAATAGCCGACGCATCAGACTTGTCGGCCTGAAGAGATGATTTAATCTGAAGGATATTTTTATCAAGTTCTTCTTGTGGGAATACAGGATTTTGTAATACATCCGACATAACTTTAAGAAGTGTTTCACTATGCTTCTTAAGTGAACGGGCATAAATACCATCAGAATAAGTATATAAATCAGCTCCTATAAAATCAATTGCTTCATCAATTTCTGCTTTAGTCATATCTTTTGTTCCTGCCTGCATTAAAGAGCCGGCCAGCGTCACATATCCGGCGGCATTTCCTTCAAGGATGGGATCTATTTCGAGACTCAAACTATAACTTACAAAAGGCAAAGTGTGATCTTCAACAACGAAGACTTTGAGTCCATTTGAAAGTTTAAATTTATTATAACTGCCTATATTGATTAGAGGAGCAGGGCCAGCCTTTGGGGGTACACTACGGTCTAACTGGGCAGACAAAAATGTTGTACAAAAAACTACAATTAATAATGAAAAAAGCCTATTCATATTTTATTATTTTTTATAACAATAGAGAAATTCATGATACTCACAAATAAGATTAAATTGTATTTTTCATCAAGAAATCACAAAAACAATTTAGCAAAATTTAATACTGAGTTTTCGGCAGATAATAGAGCACCACTCTATTATCTTTATTAAAATATTCCTTTGCTACCCTAAGAAGGTCTTCAGGTGTAACAGCGAGGTAATTATCAAGTTCACGATTAATTAATGAAGCATCATTAAAATAAGTATGAAAAGTTGCCAAGTTATTGGCACGTTGGGATACTCTGATATTGCTTCCTGCTACATCATTTTCAATCTGATTTTTGAGCTTTTGAAATTCTCTCTCCTGAATTAATTCATTTTTCAGCACTTCAATTTCGTTTTCTATTGCCCCTTCAAGAATATCCGGTGCAATTCCAATATTTGCAAATGCCAAGCAAATAGTGAGGGAAGGTTCTTTATAAGGCAAAGGGAAAGTTCCTATTTCGAGTGCTAATTGCCGCATATCGACTAATTCCTTATGCAATCGTGAGCTTGCGCCGGATGCCAATAAAGCTCCCAACATTTCAATTGCATAATAATCGGCTGTATTCATAGCCGGAGTACGATAAGCCATCACTACCAAAGGAATTTGAATGTTGTCAAATATTGTATCACGAAGCTCAACACTAAGGGGTGGTTCCATTATTTGAGGACGATAAATTTCTTTAGTTCCGGCAGGGATATCATCAAAATATTTTTTCACCAATTTCTTCGCCTTCTCCTTTTCAATATCCCCTGCTATAACCAATACAGCATTTTGAGGAACATAGAACATATCATAAAATTCTTGAAACTCATAATTTTGTGCAGCAAGTATATGTTCGGGTTCCCCAATGGTTGTCCAACGATAAGGATGCTCTTTAAATGCCCTTGCCATTGTTTCAATTAAAATAGTACCATAAGGCCTGTTGTCATACATTTGATAACGTTCCTCTATAACAACCTGCTTTTGTGTTTGAATACCAACAGAATCTACAGCTGCATGCATCATACGTTCAGATTCAAGCCAAAGGCCCAATTCCAGTTGGTTCGAAGGCAGGGTTTGATAGTAATAGGTACGATCGACTGAGGTATTTGCATTTAAGGTGCCTCCAGCCATTTCAACATATTTGGCATATTCGCCCCGAGGAATATTTTTTGTACTCTCAAACATAAGATGCTCAAAAAAATGTGCAAATCCTGTACGATGAGGAGATTCATTTTTTGACCCTACATTGTACATTACAGCAACGGTAACAATAGGGGTTGAATTATCTTCATGTAGGATAACATGGAGACCATTATCAAGATCGAATTCTGAAAATTCGATCTTTAAAGATTGAGCTTCAGTATATTTGCATAACAAAAACAATCCGAAAGTCAAAAATAATATCCTATTCATTCAGTAAAAAATTTAATTATTAAATTTCAAGACTCGTAAAGGTATATCAAATTACAAGACAATATTAAAATCATTAATTAATTAAAACCAGCTTTTAATTAAGATTTTAATAAATTCGAGCTGCATTATTCTAACTTTCTGCACTAAATAATGAGTGGTCAGTAGATTTATTTTTACTTTTGTTGTTATTGAATAAAGTTGCAAATATACTTTTATTAATGAACAGGTTTTTTAGAGCTTGGTTTTCGTTTCTTGTTATTTTTCTTTTAACAACTGTTTCCTGTACTCAGGATCAGATATGTTTATCTAATCAACATGCATTACAAGCCGGTTTTTATTCAGCATGGACAGAAAGCGATAAAGACAGCCTTTTAATAGATGCTTCTGTTTTTGGAATAGGCGACGGGATAGATTCTATTTATAAAAATGAAATAGTAACAAAAATGTTTCTCCCTTTATCGTTTGACAGGGATACAACAGGCTTTGTGATTAAAAACCATAATTTAGTTGATACAATCTGGTTTAAACATTCCAAAGAAATAAAATTCATATCCCGCGATTGTGGTTTTACCTTTAATTTTACAATAGATACAACTTGGTTTACAAATATTTTTATTGATTCAGTAGCTATTGGTCACCCTCTGGTTAATTATGGAGAAGACATCGAAAATATTAAAATTTATCTGTATTAGTTTTTTTGTATTTATGTTTGCTTTTGCATCGGGGCAAACAATAATTGATACTGAAAAACAGCTGCATAGTCCTGTTGGCTTCACCTTGGGCTTTAACTTGGCAGGGCCATTTAATTCAATACTTGATGCAGATCGTACAGCATTTTCCTTTATTACCCGCTTGAACCTGAAGGAAAATTTATTTTTTCGTGGTGAAGCAGGATTTGAAAATATAAACTTTAAAAAAGAAGCTTATCACTATGAGTCTAACGGATCTTTTATTAAAGGAGGAGTTGAAATTAATGCGATCACCAAGGCTGAACCAACTACAAATGCTCAGTTATTATTTGGTTTACATTATGGAATAGCACTTCAAAAGCAAAACGCTTCTACTTTTATTATTGAAAACAGCTATTGGAAAGATTATACCGGTAGGATAGGCTCTCACACAGCAAATCATCACTGGTTGGAACTATCGGGAGGTCCTAGGATAGAGCTATTTTCAAACTTTTATATAAGCTGGATTTTACAGATCAGAATAATAACTTTTAAAAACAATCCTGAAATCCTAAGACCCTACCTTATACCCGGATTTGGCAATGGCGACACACGATTAAATGGAGGTTTTGCTTATACTTTAGAATATTTAATCCCCTGGAAAAAATAAATTCAATATTGTGTTAAGTCCCATAAGTTTAAAAGATTTGACACAACAATCAGATTTTCAATTTATTTCTGATCGTTTTCATTACTCCGTTATTGTTATTATCAAATTCTGTTATTTCAAGGGCTATCTTTTTTATTTCCGGATGAGCATTTTTCATAGCATAGCTGTAATAGCCCGATGACATCATTTCCAAATCATTAAGATAATCCCCAAAAACCATAGTCTGCTCTTTTGTTATCCCTGTTTTTTCCTGTATTTTGTCAATGGCATGCCCTTTACTTGCGGAAAGATTGAATACATCCATCCAGTTAGTACCCGACACAGTAACTTTCAACTCCATATCGTTATACTCTGTAAAGTGCTGATGGCTATTGCTTTCCGCTTCTTTATAGTCGTACATTGCAAATTTCAAAACTATATCATCGACCTCTGTTAAATCATCTACAATTTCGAGATGATCGTAATATAAAGCAGCTTCTTCAACAAAATCTTTTTTGTGACATTCTATATAAGCACTTTTTTTACAACACAAAACAATTTCAGCATCTTCAACCTCCCTACCTGTCTTAATTAGTTGATTTGCAATATCCCGATCAAGAGCATCAAGATAAAAATCTTCATTTTTATATCTGACATAAGTTCCATTTTCAGCGATAACTGCTATTTCGTCAAGGATAGAAGTAAAGGTATTTTCAATATTAAAAATTTGTCTTCCACTTGCAACGGCAAAAAGAATATTTCTCTCCTGTAGGAGTGGAAAAACTTCCCAAAAATCGGGATGTAATTCTTTTTTATCATCCAACAGAGTGCCATCTAAATCACACACAATCAATCGAATATCCATCTTAAATTATAATTTTTAGTTCAATCAATATAACGTTTAATTATATTGTCATAAGCATCAATACGGCGATCTCTGAAGAAGGGCCATATTCTGCGAACATTTTCCGAACGCGTTAAATCAATATCAACTATCAAATTTTCTTCATTTTCTCCTGCTATATTTAATATTTCTCCCTGCGGTCCGGCAACAAAGCTATTTCCCCAAAACCTTGCTCCTTTTGTTCTTCCTTCGGGATCGGCTTCTACACCTGTACGGTTGACTGATATAACGGGCAAAGCATTAGCAACTGCATGTCCACGTTGTGAAATTATCCAGGCATTTTTTTGACGTTCTTTTTCTTCTTTGCTGTCGTTATCATCATAGCCGATAGCTGTTGGGTATATTAAAATTTCGGCACCCCGTAAAGCCATTAAACGCGCTGCCTCCGGAAACCATTGGTCCCAACATATCAACACTCCAAGTTTTCCTACTGAAGTGGAAATTGGTTCAAAACCATGATCTCCCGGAGTAAAATAAAATTTTTCATAATAACCGGGATCATCGGGGATATGCATTTTTTGATACCTCCCTGCTATTGTCCCATCTTTTTCCAATACTACTGAGGTATTATGATATATACCCGATGCTCGTCGTTCAAACAAGGAAGTAACTATAACCAATCCAAGTTCAGCTGCAAGCTGACCGAAATATTTGGTTGAAGGTCCGGGAATACTTTCTGCAAGGTCAAAAAGTCCCGGATTTTCTGTTTGACAAAAGTACAGGGTATTATGTAATTCCTGAAGTACTACAAGCTCTGCACCCTCATTTGCTACTTTTCGAATATTATCTTCGAGTTTTTTTATATTATCATCAATATCAGCAGTATTAGATTGCTGAATTAATGCAGTACGAAGAAGCGTCATATTATTTTCTTATTAAATTTTCAACTTTCAATTTAATTTCGGTCCATTTTTTTTCATCCATTTTTGGACCTACCACCTCAATAACAGCAGCTGAAAGCAGAGCAGCTATTTGCCCGCTTATTTCAAGAGGAAGACCCTTAATAAGGCCATAAAGGAAACCTGCAGCGTATAAATCACCTGCTCCGGTTGTATCTACAGCATTAGCTTTTAAAACTCCGATTTCAGAAACTTTATTATTTTGCTTAATAAGAGAGCCCTTTGCTCCCATTTTTAAAACAGCGATTTCCGATAATTCTCCCATAAAATTCAAGGCTTTGTAATTATCCCTTTCTCCGCTAAAAGCCTTTGCTTCTTCTTCATTTGCAAAAAGTATATCCACATAATCAGCTACCAGCTTCCTTAAAAATTCAAGATTTTCTTCCACTACATTATAACTTGCCAAATCTAAGGATGTTTTTAAACCCGAAGCCTTCGCTTTTTTAAATGCTTCCAAAATAAGTGCATGGTTTTGCACAAGATATCCTTCAACATAAAGAATATCATAAGAGGAGAATAAATCATTAGGAATATCGCTTGCCAATAGTTCTACAGCAGCCCCAAGGCAGGTTGCAAATGTCCGTTCCGAATCGGGCGAAATAAGAGCAATTGCTCTTCCGGTATCTCTATCATTCTCCAACAAGTAAGTTGAAATATTTCTCAACTGCATATCCTGTTTAAAAAAATCGCCCCAATTATCCTTTCCTACCATTCCAAAAAACCCAGTTTCAATACCAAGATGTGCAAGACCATGGATAGTATTTGCTGCAGATCCACCCGATGCCTTAATTCTTTTTTTATGACCTGTTGATTTTAATATTTTATTTGAAGTATCAGCATCAACAAGTTGCATACTACCTTTTGGAAGATTCAACTGTTCTAAAACAATATCATTTGTTAAAGGTATTAATATGTCAACCAGGGCATTGCCCATTCCCAATACTCTCCCCATAGATATAATGATTTTAGCAATTTCATTTAAATATAAAAACCTCTACTCACAATTAAACAACAAACATTAACCTTTTTATCATTTAAATTTTACAAAGATGGAGTTTTTTTTTGAAAAGAAGTTGGAAAATATAAGGAAAGCAACTAAGTTTGCAGAGCATTTTACAAAAATGTGGTTTAAAACAAACCGCAATATTCCAAAGTAAAAAACACTCCCCAGTAGCTCAGCTGGTTAGAGCGGCGGACTGTTAATCCGTAGGTCGTAGGTTCAAGTCCTACCTGGGGAGC
>CAZODA010000064.1:0-15720 GCA_964578485.1 uncultured Alkalitalea sp.
GAACAATTATAGCTGTTAACACCATAAAAATTAGAGCAAATACTAAGGGACGAAGGGAGTCTTTTGTAAGAGTAGCGAAAAGACTATTCAAATCATTTTGCGACATTCCGGCAAAACGGTTACCAAAAGCATAAAGACAATATTCAAATATCCAGCCTGCAACTACGGCATAAAATGATAATATCATAAAAGAAGCTGCAACTCCCATAATTCCAATAACAGGCCACCAAGTACCGGGAGCAAGTTTGTTAAATGCTCCAAAGACACTAAGCTGAGCCTTGCGACCAATCAATAATTCGGATAGCATTACCGGAACACAGATGGCAAATACAAAAATCAGATAGATTAATAAAAATGCACCTCCTCCATTGTCACCCAAAACATATGGAAAACGCCAAAAGTTCCCAAGCCCGATAGCTGAACCTGCAGCAGCAGCAATAACACCAAATAAGCCGGTAAAATTATCACGTTTTTTATTAAAATCTTCTTTCGACATAAATTTTAAATTATAAAATAACAGGCAGGAATTGTAAACTTTAAATTATTTAAATTGTTTAAACAATAAGACACAAAGTTAATTTTTACTTATATATTCTCAACAAAATTTTGTACATACTTTATAATATACTATAATTCAAACAAATATGCACGCAAACTTAAGTGCTTAAAAAAACACAAAAAAAATCTTATTGTAAAAACAATATGCTTTCATTACTTTTGTATTCATTATTATACTTAATAGAATAATTTATTTTAGTACAAACGTTACAAAAAAAAATAAAACAATGGCAATTAATTACAAAGATTTAGGTCTGGTTAACAGCAAAGAAATCTTTAAAAAAGCACTGGCAGGTGGTTATGCAATACCAGCCTATAATTTTAATAATCTGGAACAACTTCAGGCAATATTAATGGCCTGTGTAGAAACAAAATCACCTGTAATATTACAGGTATCCTCAGGGGCCAGAAAATATGCCAACGCCACTTTGTTAAGAAATATGGCAAAAGGAGCTGTTGAATATGTTAAAGAACTTGGATATGAAATACCCATTGTATTACATCTTGATCATGGTGATACTTTTGAGTTGTGTAAAGATTGTATAGACAATGGTTTTTCTTCCGTAATGATTGATGGCTCATCTCTTCCTTATGAAGAGAATGTGGCATTAACAAAAAAAGTGGTGGAATATGCTCATAAGCATGATGTTACCGTTGAAGGAGAATTGGGTGTATTGGCAGGAGTTGAAGATGATGTAGTTGCAGAAAAATCTACCTATACCCGTCCTGACGAGGTAGAAGATTTTGTAAAACGTACGGGGGTTGATTCTTTAGCAATTTCAATAGGAACTTCGCATGGTGCACATAAGTTTACTCCTGAGCAATGTACTAAAAATGAAGAAGGAGTATTAGTTCCACCTCCTCTTAAATTCCATATCTTAGAGGAAATCGAAAAGCGCATCCCCGGATTCCCAATAGTGCTTCACGGATCATCATCTGTTCCCGTAGAACATGTTGATACAATTAATAAATACGGAGGAGCATTAAAAGCTGCCATTGGAATTCCTGAAGACCAATTGAGAAGAGCTGCCAAATCTGCCGTTTGTAAAATTAATATTGATTCAGATGGAAGATTGGCAATGACCGCTGCTGTTAGAAAAGTTTTAGCGGAAAATCCTCAAGAATTTGATCCAAGAAAATACCTTGGACCTGCAAGGGATACTCTGAAACAGCTTTATATGCATAAGAATAAAAATGTTTTGGGATCGGCAGGAAAAGCATAAAAATTAAAAACAAAAAATAATAAAGAAAAAAGGCTTTCAACTGCCGACAGTCTTTTTTCTTTATATTATATTCCGAAAAAACTTCCCTTTCCTAAGGAAACAGGCTTTAATTGAAATAAAATAGAACTTAGTCTAACATTATGCCATAATGAACTGTTCATGAATAAGGCAGCTTGGTGTATAAGTTTTTAAAATTAACTTCATTTCACATTTTCCCCTGTAAATCAGGAAGCTGATTTTTTGAATTTTTAATAATCATTTCCTATTTTTACATCGCTTTTTAAAAAATATCTCCTAAGAGGTAAGTACTTAAGAATCATTTAATAATTACTAAAACATAATACAATGTCAAAAATTAAAATTGGAATCAACGGCTTTGGCCGTATTGGTCGCTTAGTATTTCGCGCCGCTCAAAATTTCGATAATGTACAAGTTGTTGCTATCAACGACTTGGTTGATGTAGAGTATATGGCATATATGCTAAAATACGATTCTACCCACGGAAGATTTAATGGTACAGTTGAAGTAAAAGATGGAAAATTAGTTGTTAACGGTAATCCTATACGGGTAACTTCTGAAAGAAATCCTGCAGATTTGAACTGGAAAGAAGTAGAAGCTGAATACATTGTGGAGTCAACAGGTTTATTCCTTGACAAAAATACAGCTCAGGGGCATATAGACGCAGGTGCTAAAAAAGTAATTATGTCTGCTCCTTCAAAGGACGATACTCCTATGTTTGTAACTGGTGTTAACACAGATAAATACACCAAAGACATGACCTTTGTTTCTAATGCATCATGTACTACCAACTGCCTCGCTCCTCTTGCAAAAGTTCTGAACGACAAATTTGGAATCGTTGAAGGTTTAATGACAACTGTTCATGCCGTTACAGCTACGCAAAAAACCGTTGATGGACCATCCATGAAAGACTGGAGAGGTGGACGTGGTGCCTATCAAAACATTATCCCTTCCTCTACAGGAGCTGCTAAAGCTGTGGGTAAAGTTATTCCCGAACTAAACGGTAAACTTACAGGTATGGCCTTCCGCATCCCAACACCAAATGTTTCTGTTGTTGATCTTACATGCAGACTTGAAAAACCCGCAAGCTATGAAGAGGTTTGTGCTGCAATGAAAGAAGCTTCAGAAGGCGAATTAAAAGGAGTACTTGGTTATACAGATGAAGCTGTTGTTTCAAACGACTTCCTTGGTGACAGCCGTACTTCAATATTTGATGCAGATGCAGGAATTTCTCTTAACGATAACTTTGTAAAAGTTATTGCTTGGTACGACAACGAAATGGGTTACTCTATTAAAGTTGTTGAACTTATACAGCATATGTTTAAAGTTGATCGTGCTTAATATATAAGCACTTAGCATTGTTAGAGCCGGAAGTCTAAAACTTTCGGCTCTATTTTTTTAAAATTATTTATTACTATCTTAGTCCTTCTTAATTTCATACTATCTACAAGATAGCTCTTAAGTCGAAAAAAGTTATCTGCATCTGGTTATGGAATATTAAGTTTCTTATAAACTATAATAAATTTTTGTTAGCCATGAAGATTAAGACCGATACATTTGAAGGTTTAAAGAGTGATCTGGTATATATTATTCCACTGTTTGTAGTTTATGCAATCATTGTAATAAGTAGTTTAAACCATGTTTATTTCTGGGACAATATACAACAAACCTCAAAAGAAGCACACTGGTTTTATCAACAAGGATTCTCCAAATTGTGGTTGCCGGGATTCTCCGATGGTGAGGAAATTATGGGGACTGCTTATCATTTTCCACTGATTGGAATGATGACTGCAGCTTTATGGATGATTTTTGGTAAATCTCTTTGGGTCTCGCACATTTTTATCGGTCTTTGGGCCTTTCTTTTGATATTCTACACCCGCAAACTCTTTCGCTACTATCTTACATCTCAGATTGCAGGATTGGCTCTTTTAGTACTTTTACTTGAGTCCACTCTGCTCACACAAATAGCTATAGCTTCACCGGATATAATTCTGCTTACTGCAATGGTTATGGCTCTTTGCGGAATAATAGAACGACGTGGTGGCCTCACTACCTTAGCCTTAATATTTTTGGTTTTAATTAATGGGAGGGGCATGCTTTGCGGAATCTTAGTCTATGTTTTTGCTGTACTTCATCGAAGGTATGTAGATAAAGATCCTTTAAACTTTAGGTTGTTGCTTCGTACAGCCCTGCCTTTTGTACCTGCCTTTTCTATTTATGCAATTTATATGGCACTGTACCTTCTTAACAACGGGTGGTTCCTCAACCATGCAGACTCGCCCTGGGCTGAAGGTTGGCAACGTCCGCAAGGATGGTTTACCTATTTAAAAAACTTTGTTGCTTTTTGTCTGCGACTACTTGAAAATGGACGCTTTATTATTTGGATTACCGCCCTTGTTTTTGCCGTTAATGCCATTAAAACCAAGCGCCACCTCCTAAACAATAAGGAGATTCCCCTGCTTGCTTTAGTTGGGATGCTGTTAGCACTATTTATATATTTCGCTCTCTCAACCCAATTGGTAATTGGTTCAAGATATTATATGGGTATTACCTTATTGATGGGGCTCTTAGTCTTTGCCTATGCCGGTCGTTTCTGGGCGAAACGCAAACTTAAGATATATGCCCTACTTCTTCTGCTGATCTTTGGCGGAGGTCACTTCTGGATTTATCCCGAAAAAGTTGCCAAGGCCTGGGATGCAACTTTGGCTCACAGACCATATTATGCTTTACGTGAGCAAATGCTTGAATATCTAACCCTGAACGATATTGAGCCGGAACAAGTAGGAGGAGGCTTCCTCTTTTCCGGCAATCATCGCTATGTGGACCTAAAAGATCGGGATTTACGTATTACAACACAAACTGATTCGGAATATTTCATATATTCAAACTTGTCCAATCTTCCCGATGAATATATTGACGAATTTAACAATCCGGAATTGTGGAAAGAAGTAAAAACCTGGCGCAAAGCATATGTGGTAATAAAATTGCTTCAGAATCAAAATTTAAGCAGCTATGAGTAAAAAAACTCCGGTATTAGCCATTATTGTACCTTGTTTCAATGAGGCAGAAGTACTCAAATTCACTGTTAAAGAATTAGTCCGTTGCCTGAAAAATTTGTCAGATCAAAACAAGATAGCTAAAAGCAGCTATCTATGTCTGGTAGATGATGGCAGTACTGACGATACATGGAAACTTATAAAAGAAGCGGCTAAGCAAAACCAAAATATCAAAGGACTTAAGTTGTCAACCAATTTCGGACATCAAAATGCTCTGATAGCAGGATTGTTTTCAGAAAATGCAAGGGCCGACTGCCTTGTAACGATTGATGCTGATTTGCAGGATGATATTTCCGTTATTGAAACTATGGTTGACAAATACTCTGATGGAAGTAAGATAGTCTATGGGGTTAGAGAAAATCGTGAAAGCGACGGCTATTGGAAACGTAATAGTGCTCAGTTCTATTACCGTCTTTTAAATTTCATGAAGGTTAAAACGATTTTTAACCACGCCGACTTTCGTTTGGCTGACAGTAGTGTTATAGCGAGCTTGCAACGTTTTAATGAAGTTAACCTATTTTTGCGGGGAATTTTTCCTCTAATGGGCTACCGCAGTGATGTGGTACATTACTCTCGGACAGAACGACAGTTTGGCGAAACCAAGTATCCTTTCAAAAAAATGCTCAGCTTAGCCTGGCAGGGAGTAACCTCCTTCAATACCTCCTTGCTTCGCCTCGTCACATGGATAGGCATTGGAATGTTTATCCTTTCAATAATTATAGCCCTTTGGGTGTTGATAGCCTTTATTAGCGGTAATACCATTCCGGGCTGGAGTTCAATGCTTTTCATCATAAGCTTATTTTCGGGTATCAACATGATTTGTTTGGGATTGATAGGCGAGTATGTAGGCAAAATATTTTTAGAAGTGAAACAGCGCCCTCGTTTTCTTATTGAAGAAGAAACTTCTACGGCTTAACAACTTCAGTAATTATAATAGTAAAGGGGATATTCATAGTCTTTGTCAGAATAGTTTGTTTTGTACCCTCAAACACTCTATCATAAATTGCTTTATATCCCTCAGCAGTTCGGATATATTTACCTCTATCATTGTCCATAAACCATTTTTCTATTCTTCCTTGCTGCGGCGTACGCACCGGTTCCAGAGAAAGCCAGCGACCGCCGGACTTTAATCTTGACCAGGCAAAGTGCAACATTTCCTCCATTTCGCTGTCGTTCAGATGATGCTGAACGCCAATACAAAAAATCGTATCAAAGGGTTCATCCTTGAGAGTTAAGTCATTATCAGTAATATTGGCACAAACAAAGTGCATGTCAGGATATTGTTTGCGCGCATCCCTGATATAATCTTCACTCAAATCAATTCCGGTGTAAGCGACATTAGGAGGTAAATATTTTAAGATATCGGCAGGACCACAGCCTATGTCCAGAATTTTCTGCCGGTCCTGATAACGTATATATTGACGGGCAAAAAGCCTTGTATATTTATGAGCACCTACCAACCACTGGTATAATTGATAAACTTTTGCAAGTTTGAGAATTTGCGTCAACTTTTGCATAGGAGTAAAATTCTTTGTTTTTTTTGCCAAAGTAATAAATCTTTAATAAAATTTCTATGCCCAAATTGAAAAAGGGGGAAGCATTTTTGGTTGAGGAGGCAATTAACAAAAAACTCAAGGTGAAAATAGAACTTTTTCCAATACACATTATATCAAAGGAGGCTGCCATTAATTTGAAAGCCTCCTTTGTTTATGATAATATTAATTTGTGATTTACTTTAGTAAAACCATACAGCTTCAAAGCGTGCTGCAATTTGCCCGTTTTTTAATAAAATAAGACTGTCTTCTTTAACCTTAAAATCCAAAATACCATCTAATATCAGGAAAAGCTCATCCTCAACCCACATTTCCCTACAAGCCATTTTGGTTGCTCCCATGGTTGAGAATTCAAGCTGTTCATTATCTTTTACAATATAACTTCCAAAAAAGGAATTACAACCGGTACTTCCGTTTACTCTTTGCTCTTCCGACCAGAACCGAATATGTGGTTCACGAACCCAGTCCTCCTCATAATCAAGTTCTTTCCCATTAATCTCTATCAACTTCCAATATTTCTCTTCCAAATCAGAAACTTTATTTAAAATATACTTGTCGGCCAATTCTCCGGTAATTTTGTTACCTTCCATATCAAGCTGAATCAGCTTACCACCTTCAAATAAATACATAGCAGGTGAATTATCTTTGTCTTCACCTAAATCAAGGGTAAGAATATCACCCTTGTCATTCCACGAAAAACTTCCCCCCTTATTAAAAACAGCCCCTTCCCTTTCAAGATAAATAGTGTTCATGTGAAAAGTGAGATCATTATTGAGCTGCAGAACGTAGTGAATACCGGGACAAGAAGCACAAGGTAAAGTACCTGAATAAGTGCCTGACCATTCGACCTCCGATAAATTGTCGGCAGTTTTACTTTTTTGTAAGAAATTGCAGGAAGCAAAATATAATCCTAAAAACAAAAAAGCAATTAGCAGATAAAAATTATTTCTTTTCATAATTTAAATTTCAATTTTTAAAACAGTTAAAATAATAAATTTTTAATAAACCATATCTTTAATTCTATTAATATTATATAAAATAAAAAGCATTGTTAACAACAATCGCTATCTTTATTTCTAAACCCATATAAATAAAATATTTTTGTATACCTCAGCCATCATTCTCTAATTTGGATATTTAAAAGATCACTTAACTTTATTAATTCTTTTTCAGCTTCAAAGCGTTCTTTAAATCTACAAATTGCCTTTCTTTTTAAGCCATCTTCATTATAGAGATAAATACGAAAATCTTTGTTGTTCACATCAATAAAACGATTACTCATACTACGAACTCGGTAGCTAATTTTGGCTTCAGATAATCCTAACTGCATTCTGCGATTAATATATTGCCATTTGCCAAGTTTTATAAAGCCAAATAAAATTGTTGAATATTTAATAGTAAAATTATTAATGTTTAAAGAAGTACCTGACTTAGTGAAGGCGGTAAAGCTGCCTAAAAAAAGTAATACTAAACCGGAAAGAGAATGAAAAAAAATAAGAGAGTTTAAACCGAGTATTATTAAAAAATATCCGGTAAATGCGCCGGCAGGACCAAAACTTTTATCAAGATTATAATGTAGTAACATAAAGAGAAAAATCTATTATAAAGGTACGAA
Organism: uncultured Alkalitalea sp.; assembly: GCA_964578485.1. Lineage (GTDB taxonomy): Bacteria > Bacteroidota > Bacteroidia > Bacteroidales > Marinilabiliaceae > CAZODA01. Next base: position 8,024 of record CAZODA010000064.1, read on the forward strand.
ATCCATGAAAACTCAAAATAAACTTGGAAATATTTAAAGTTCTAAAGCTTTAGTAAACATAAATAGAAGTTGACTTGTTTATTAGTTGGATATTTTTTGCTTACTTTTGAAGTCTTGAAATACATTAAAACGTAGAAAATTAAAACATTAACTTATAATAAAACTATCTTTAGAAATGGCTTTTGAAATTGATGTGATAAAAAAAGTATATGCCTCTTATGGCAAAAAAGTTGATGCAACACGTCAGCTTTTAGATCATCCTTTAACTTTAACCGAAAAGATTTTATACACCCACCTTGCTGAAAATCTACCGGCAAAACCCTATGAGCGCGGAAAGTCATATGTTGATTTTGCACCCGACCGGGTAGCTATGCAAGATGCAACAGCACAAATGGCTTTACTACAGTTTATGCAAGCCGGGCGCCAAAAAGTTGCTGTTCCTTCAACCGTGCATTGCGATCATTTAATTCTGGCAAAAGATGGAGCTGTAGCTGATTTAAGAGGGGCTTTAAAATTAAACAAGGAGGTCTTTGATTTCCTTTCATCTGTTTCCAATAAGTATGGAATAGGATTTTGGAAACCCGGAGCAGGGATTATTCATCAGGTAGTACTTGAAAACTATGCCTTTCCGGGTGGAATGATGATAGGAACCGATTCTCATACTGTAAATGCCGGTGGTTTGGGAATGATAGCCATTGGTGTAGGAGGAGCTGATGCCGTTGACGTTATGGCAGGCATGCCCTGGGAGCTTAAATTTCCAAAACTTATAGGAGTGAAATTAACGGGAAGTCTCAGTGGCTGGGCTTCGGCAAAGGATGTTATATTAAAAGTTGCAGGTATATTAACTGTAAAGGGTGGCACTGGTGCCATACTTGAATATTTTGGTGAGGGAGCTAAAAGTCTTTCAGCCACAGGTAAAGGGACTATTTGTAATATGGGTGCTGAAATTGGAGCAACTGCCTCAACATTTGGATATGATAATAAAATGGCCGAATACCTAAAGGGCACAGGCCGTGAAGAAATAGCCGTACTTGCCAACGACATAAAAGAGCATCTAACAGGTGATGATGAAGTTTACAAGCAGCCCGAAAAATATTTCGATCAGGTAATTGAAATTAATTTATCGGAATTAGAACCACATATTAATGGACCATATACTCCCGACAGAGCTATCCCACTTTCAAAATTTGCTGAGGAAGTCAAGAAAAACAAATGGCCGCAAAAACTTGAAGTTGGTTTGATTGGTTCATGTACCAACTCTTCATATGAGGATATATCACGAGCAGCTTCCGTTGCTCGTCAGGCAATAAATAAAAAACTCAAAGTTCAATCAGAATACACTGTAACTCCGGGATCAGAACAAGTCAGATATACAGTTGAACGTGACGGATTCTTAGATGATTTTGAAAAAATTGGAGGAGTAGTGCTTGCAAATGCCTGCGGACCATGTATTGGCCAATGGGCTAGGCACACAGATGATCCAAAGCGTGCTAATTCTATTATTACCTCTTTTAACAGGAATTTTGCAAAACGTAATGATGGAAATCCAAATACTCATGCTTTTGTAGCATCTCCCGAAATTGTAACTGCAATGGCCATTGCAGGTGATCTGACTTTCAATCCAATGAAGGATCACCTGATTAATGAAGATGGAGAACGAGTTAAATTGAATGAACCTGATGGACTTCAACTACCAACTAAAGGCTTTGATGTTAAGGATCCGGGCTATCAAGCACCGGCTGCTGACGGAAGTAAAATAGAAGTTGTTGTTAATCCTGAATCGGATCGTCTGCAATTATTAGAAGCATTTGAAGCATGGAATGGCGAAAACCTAACAGGACTAAGGCTTCTGATAAAAGCTAAAGGCAAATGTACAACCGACCATATTTCTATGGCAGGACCATGGCTCAAATATCGCGGACATCTTGATAATATATCAAACAATATGCTTATCGGTGCCATTAACTATTTTAATGATGAAGCAGACAAGGTGAAAAATCAATTAACCGGGGAGTACGGCAGCGTACCTAAAGTGCAACGTGAATATAAAGCCAAAGGTATTGGGACAATTGTTGTAGGAGATCATAACTATGGAGAAGGCTCATCTCGCGAACATGCGGCTATGGAGCCAAGGCATCTTGGAGTGAAAGTTGTATTGGTGAAAAGCTTTGCACGAATTCATGAAACAAATCTGAAAAAACAAGGTATGCTGGCTTTAACTTTCAAAGATGAAAATGATTATGAAAAAATTCAGGAAGATGATACCTTTAATCTGACAAATTTGAAAGACTTCGCTCCCGACAAAGCCATCAGTATTGAACTTGTCCATGCCGATGGCTCATCTGATGTTATTGAAACTCTTCACACCTATAATGAACACCAAATAGAGTGGTTTAAAGCAGGATCGGCACTTAACTTAATTAAGCTGCAAAATATATCCTGAGTGTGAAGTATTAATATTCATTATCTACTTTGATGAAAACAATGCTATCAGTTAAAAGCATTTTTCTTTAGATAACAGAGCATTAATGAATGAAATAAAGAAGCTGTCTTAGAAGGACAGCTTTTTTTATTAAAAAGTTTCTTTTAGTGAAATAAATAAACCATAAGTGTTTATAGAACTAAGGGCGGCATCAATCCTAATGTTGAGTGGTTCATTGGGATGGATACGAAATCTTAAACCACCGCCATAGGAATATATTAAATCTGCAGGTTTAAAATCAGGTATTTCGGAAGCTTTACCTGCTTCGAGAAACAACACAGCACCAATACGCCAAAAAAGATGACTCCTCATCTCACTTTTTAATATGCATACAGAGTTATCAACAACTCTATTGCTATGCCCTATTCCTCGAAGTCTATCTTTACCACCTAATTGCGGAATAACAAAAAATGGAACATCTCCCTTGCTGTACTCCCACAAAAATTGGAAGGCTAAAACAGGGCGTCCAACTGTTAAATAATGTCTAAGGTCAAGCAAAAAATTATTAAATTCATAATCTCCAATTAATTTGTTTTGATACAAAATCCATGAAGAATTTAAATAACTTCCTTTTTGTGGATACAAAACATGATCTCTGTTATCAAATAAAAAAGAAGGGCCTATACCTGAAAGCAAGCCTCTTTTTTGTGCATTTAATTCTTGTATTTGATCATCGGACAAGTTTAACCCAAAATGACGGATATCTGAGGCAATACCAAAATAAAAAGTGGAGCTTATCCTACCGGAAAACCCAATTCTACCACCAAAACTATTTGATTTATACCTTAAACCCTCATTAAAGTTTTCAGACCAGCTCCCCCAATAGCGATCATAGAGGTTTAAAAGATCAACTCTGTTTTGTAAACGCCAACGTGGAGAGATAAACCATTCGAGTTGGGAACTTACTTCGACCATCCCTTTAGTTGAAAACTGCAAAGAAGAAGTAAAGGTATTTACAATACCCTGTTGAGGCTTCTTTCCATACCAGCTGTAAACCGGCATAATACCAAATTCAAGTCCTGTACGTGAAGAATAACCGCCTGCAGGATATAAAGACCAAATACCGGATGAAGTCTGATAGGTAAAATAATCAAGAACGTTTTCTCCAAAAAGAATAATTTGGTTCTTATCCTCACCAATTGAATCAGAATTATTTGCTATTATTTGGCTATGAGCAATTATCCCAAAGTAAAAAATGAAAATAATAGTAAAAAGCCGAAGGTTAACCATAACGCCTTATCTTTGCAGGTGCAAAATAAAAAAGAATATTATAACAACAATTGCTTTATCATTATTTTAAAGTTTAATAACTAAAAACAAACTTGGACATGAGCAAATTGATGGTTGTAATTACGGGACCTACAGGTGTTGGTAAAACAAAAACAGGCATTGCACTTGCCGGCCATTATAATAGTGAAATTATTTCTGCCGATTCGCGACAGATATATAAAGAAATTCCTATAGGAACGGCTGCACCAACAATTGAAGAGTGTGCAGGAATTAACTATCATCTGATAGCTACACGCAGTATTTCCGATTATTATAATGCTTATGAATTTGAACAGGAAGCACTGACACTTACTAATAAGCTTTTTGAAAAACACAAAACACTTTTTATGGTAGGTGGATCAATGATGTATATAGATGCCTTTTGTGATGGAATTGATGAATTACCAACAATTGATCCGGAATTACGAAAAGATATATTGCAGCAATATGAGAATAAGGGACTTAGTTACTTACGTAAGCAATTAAAAAATTTAGACCCTATATATTACGATCAAGTTGATTTAAAAAACCATAAAAGAATAATACATGCATTAGAAATATGTATTATGACAGGGAAGCCGTATTCTGAATTAAGATTGGGAAAGAAAAAAGTACGCCCATTTAAAATTCTAAAAATTGGCTTAAACATTAAACGCGAAGAACTATATCAAAGAATAAATCAACGGGTTCTTGAAATGAAAGATAAGGGACTGATAGAAGAAGCAAAAGCCCTGATCAAAAACCAAAACCTTAATTCTTTAAACACAGTTGGTTTTAAAGAGCTTTTCCCGGCTTTTAAAGGTGAATATCCTATAGAAAAAGCTATTGAATTAATTCAACGAAACTCACGTCGTTATGCTAAAAAACAGCTGTCGTGGTTTAGGAGAGATAAAATAATACACTGGTTTCATCCTGATGATATAAATGGAATTATTTCGCTGATAGATAATATTAATCGTGCTGTCTGATTGATTTAAAATTAATTTTACAGCTGCCTTTATTACCGCACTTTCAACAACTGAAAATTAAATACAGACAAAAATGTTTTTTGTCATAACATTGAATAAGTTGTATATTTGCATTCTTAAAGGCCGGTTGAACAAAAATTCTTTCTCACGGTTTACAGTTTTTTTAACACAAACCGGCCTTTATTCTTCTTTTTTCAACTTTTCAATTTTATAGTGTGAACAAGCAATTCAACATCCGAGTTTATGGCATTTATATAAAAAATAATTGTGTATTGCTTTCTGATGAAATATTCAAGGGTATGCCAATGACAAAATTCCCGGGAGGAGGATTAAATTATGGAGAAGGCACCCTCGATTGCTTACGTAGAGAAATAAAAGAAGAATTTAATTATGATATTGAAATTTTAGAACATTTTTATACCACTGATTATTTTCAAGAAGCATTCTTTTTTGAAAATATGCAATTAATCAGTATTTATTATAAAATAAAAATCCCTTCATTAATTAATATTCCAACCAAAGACAAACCATTTATTGCTGACACAGAGCAGCCTCAGCAATTGAGATGGATGCCCCTTGAAGCCATTGATGAAAACCATTTAACCTTCCCTGTTGATAAGAAAGTTGCAGGAATCATTAAAAACAATTTTGGCAAAAAATAATAATATCAGTCATCGGTAATCAGTTAACAATGATCAGTTAACAGTAAAAATGATTAACAATATAGAGACGCACTGCCGTGCGTCTATCTTACATAACATGTGGTGTCAGTTTTGGGTTTCGGGTTATCAATATCGGACGACCCGAAACTCATCCCGTCAATTGCCTACCGGCCATTGTCGGGATTTCGCTTCGCTCAAAACTCAAAACTCAAAACCCAAAACTCGAAACTCAAAACTCATTACTAATTACAACCGGGCCTTTACTATCAGGGATATAGATTTGTCATGCAAAGGACCTCCGGAAAAATCCCCAAAATATTCAAGGTTTTTAAAGCCTGCTTGCAACAATAAGTTATTTAGTTGTTTCTTCCGTAGGGGATATAAAACTACCCGGTTAGTGAATTCTTTTCCTGTTTCTTTAACAATAAGGCGGGTAGCAAAAACAAGAGGCTTATCGAAATCCTGAATTTCATATTTTCTGATAAAGCGAATATTTTCATTTTCAATAAGGGGGAGGTTTTCAACTTTATTATTTAAAATATGATCATAATTAATTATCTGAATGATTATTTTTCCCCGAGGTTTAAGGACTTGTGCGCTTTGCTTAAAAAACAACAGCATTTCTTCTGTGTTGGATAGATGTACAAGAGTGTTACCAATGCAAAGTAAGCCATCAAGAGAGGAAACTGAAAACAATTGATTAGTTTGAAGCATATCGCCCCTTATAAACTTTGTATTTGTAAAGGCTTTTCCCTTGGCATCGGCAATTTCCAACATTCCTTGATCGGGATCTACCCCGGTAATATATTTTACCCCGGGAGCAAGCAATAAGCAAAGATTTCCTGTACCACAGCCAATGTCGGCAAGCTGTTTTTCTTTTAAATTTTCAAATACAAATTTTACAAATTCTGCCTGATTATTATTTACAGGAAATATTTCATCATACCACTCTGATATACTATCGTAGAAAGTCATTTGTCAATTTGTTTTTCCTTTAATTTTGTAATGATTGCGACCCGGACGCATACGCGCAACCAATTCAGCAATAAAACCCGTCATAAACAATTGAGTACCTATAACCATACATACAAGACTGATATAAAAATAAGGACTGTCTGTAACCTTGGGCGCAGAAATCTCATTATAAACAAACCAAAGTTTACGAACACCAAGCCAAAAAGCTGAAAGAAAACCAACAGCAAATGTTAATGTTCCCATTCCTCCAAACAAATGCATTGGTCGATTACCAAACTTCGAAATAAACATTACTGAGAGCAAGTCCAAAAAGCCATTTATGAAACGGCTAACTCCAAATTTTGTAACTCCATATTTTCTTTCCTGATGAATAACAATTTTTTCTCCAATTTTATCAAAGCCTGCCCTTTTCGCCAGTATAGGAATATAACGATGCATTTCTCCATAAATCTCAATATTTTTAACTACTTCCTGTCGGTAAGCTTTTAAGCCACAGTTAAAATCATGAAGTTTTATTCCTGAAACCATCCTTGCAGTATAATTAAACAATTTACTGGGTATGGTTTTCTTTAAAGGATCATAGCGTTTCTTTTTCCAACCACTTACCAAATGATAGCCATCCTCCTTAATCATCCTAACCAATTCGGGTATTTCATCAGGGTTATCCTGAAGATCAGCGTCCATAGAAATAATTATTTCACCTTTTGCTTCTCTGAATCCACAATGCAAAGCTGCCGACTTACCGTAATTTCGTCTGAAAGAAATACCACGCACATGCGGATTAGCAACACTAAGGTCGTTAATTACTTTCCATGACCCATCATTACTACCATCATCTATTAGTATAATTTCAAAATATGGACTGAGCTTAGAAGAAACACGAGTTACCCATTCCACTAATTCTGTTAACGACTCTTCCTCATTATATAGTGGGACAACAACCGACAAGAGAGGTAAGTCTTTGCTGTTTTTATTCGACATCTTTCATAGCTTCTTGAAAGGGATCCCCTTTACGTTTAACAAAGGCTGATACAATTAGACCGACTATCAACCCATAAAATGCCCCACTAAAAATTGAAGTGAAAAAATGAGTCCAAGGGCTTGCACCTATCCGAATAGCATCATCTAATTTTTCTAAATAAGCTTCAGATAATCCTGAAGAAAGAATAGTTTCTTCCGCATTAGCCATTAGAATATTCTGTAATTCAGGATAAATAAAGGCAAGGAGCAGAAAAGTAAAAAAACCAACAATAATCCCTGCATAGACAGATATTACAACACCAAAGCCAACTCCTTTACCATAACTAATTAGCCCTTCAAGGTGTTGATCACGATATCTTA
>CAZODA010000065.1:0-4268 GCA_964578485.1 uncultured Alkalitalea sp.
TTTTCCCTGCAGGTCCGGAAGATTGGTGGAGCCCAAGGAATATTGTAAGAACTCCCTTACACAGATTTAACAATGATGCAGTTTTTATTGATGGTGATTATCTACAGTCGGCAGGAAATACCGAGGAGGTAGATGAAGGAACCTATTATGTCGATTATGACAATCAAAAAATATATATAGGTGCTGATCCTGAGGGACGTTTAGTTGAAATTACTGCCTTTAGAAAAGCTATTTATAGGACTTCCTATGCTGTTAACGGTAAAGAACCAGATAACCGCGGGCCTCACATCAGAGGTATTACTTTTAGCCAATATGCTGATACTATGGTTCATATTGGTGGGGTAGGACTCGCAATCGATCAGCATGGAAAGGATGCAGTAGGAACCATATTTGAAAACTGTGTTTTTTCGAAATGTTTTAGAATGGGAGTTTTTGCCTTAAGTGATAGCTTAATAATGCGTAATTGTAAAGTTGTTGATACAAACACCGAAGGTGTTTATATAGTAGCATCTTCAGATATATTATTGGAAAGAAATATTTTTGAGAATAATAATATTGAAGAATGGACAGGCTTTTTCCCTTCAGCTGTTAAAATTTTTAATCAGAGTCATAGGGCTATTGTTCGCGACAACTTGGTAACAAACCATCCTCATTCAAATGGTGTTTGGTGGGACGTAGGAAATCACGATGGTGTTTTTATGAATAATTATGTGGAAAATGTTGGAGATGGAGGATGCTTCTTTGAAATATCCGACGGACTTACAGTTTTTGACAATACCTTCGTTGATTGCTTCTTGGGTGTTCATGTTTTGAATTCTGCCAATGTTAAAATATACAATAATATTTTGGTAAATAGTAAAGTTTCTGTTCGTCGTGATAGTCGGGGTGATCGATTGGGAGTTTTTGGCTGGCATGTAACGCTCGGACCGGGTGTTGAGGAGCGTGAAGGACATGTATTGGCGAATAATTTATTCTTCCAAGATAAAGAAGACAATACAAATATCATTGATGTTAACCAACCCGGTTTTATGTGTGAAAGACTTAACAAAGCTCCATTTGATGTTTTCGACGCAAACGTATTTGTAAGGGCTGGTGAAAATAATGAGGAAGGATCGCCATTGATTCGTTGGTCACCATACTCAAATGAAAGATGTAGTTATGATTATCCTTCACCTGCAGAATTACATAAAGATTTACCTGAATATTCTGAAAATTGTCAATATTATCAGAATTTTAACGATGTAGTTTTTGAGGATCTAAGTGATCAAGGATATAAAATATCAAGAAAGTTCCCCGGTTATGACTTGGTAACTTCACGTCCGGAATTTTTGAAAAATTAAATTATTTCCAAATGTTCGGCGTGCATCCAACCAACGTGACCATCGTCGATTTCAATTTCAAACCATTGATCAATTTGTTGTAAAATAAATACGCGGGTACCGGAGTGCAGAACAAAAAGTTCTGTACTCCGCGCATCCGGCGAACTTCGGACTGTTACAGAAGGAGAAAAAACAATCGCCCTTTTATGTTCAATTAGATTTCGCTTTTGCTTGCTAGAAAAAGAAAATCCAATAGCAGAAATTAAAATTGCAAGTATTGCTAAAAAAAAGCAAAGCTTACGGAATGTTACATTTTTAGAAAAGAAATAAAGCAACATTCCTGTTAAAAAAACAATAAAAGAAATTACTGATATTAAAGCCCAGCTGTTTGAATCTGCAATATTTCTGAAAGAAATCAACCAGCGTGTAAGAAAAAATTCATGTAGTGGTTCTATATTATCGCTTATCTGACTATAAGCAAGATTTAAATTATGACGAATATCCCTGTCATGAGGCGCCATTAAGAGGGCCCTTTCATAATTAAGTATAGCGGATGGTAGATAGCCCTGTCGATAATAAGCATTGCCAAGATTATAATAAAGATCCGGCGAAACAAGGTCTGATTGAAGAACTTCTTCATATAATTCTATTGCAGCTTCATAGTCACCCTCCATATATAAATCGTTAGCCTGATAAATACTTTCATCTTCTGCCAGTATATTTAAACTTATGGCTAATAAAAAAATAATAAATATCAATTTGGTAAATTTCCCTATTCTTTTCATAACTGTATTATTAGTTATTCTTTAGCTTGAAACTTTTTTGCGTTTTAACTGTCCTTCAAGTTTACTAATGGTAGTGAGAGCCTTTTTATATAATTCATCCCTTTCTTTATGATCGTTTTGAGGGGAATACCTTGCATATTCACAAGTATCTAAAATTCTAAGGAATTCATCTGAAAGAATTTCTTCACCACCGGAAGAAATTAAAATATTTCTTACATTATCTTTATTTAATTCTGCCCTTGAAATCGACAATTTATCACTGATATAACCCCATAAAGCTTTTACTAATTCTTCGTAAAATCCTTCCTGATCACCTTTTTGTAAAAGCAATGCTGAACGTTTTAAACGTTTTCTTGCAATTTTATTAGCTTTCTTGTTTTTAACCCTCTGTATGTCAGCATTTTCTTTAATTCGCTTTCGATTAAAGAAATAAATTATAATAAATAAAAATAAAGGAATAACATAGCCCAATATAAAAGTTTTACTGCCAAAGAGAAAGGAATCAACAGGATGAAGAAGCATAGGAGAGGTGCGAATAAATCTGATATCCTGACCAAGCATCTGAACATTTTCCCTGTTTGCAGCACGGCCGGGCGATGAACTTATAAAAGCATCCTCACTTTCAATTTGTGATCCCTCAACATTTAATGTGATAGGATTACTCTTTATGGTTTGATAACGACCCGTGGCCGGGTTAAAAAAACTGTACTCAACAGAAGGTATGGTAAAAATACCGGCATAACGCGGTATAATAAGTGTTTCAATAGTTTTAGTGCCTCTGCCACCTTGTGCTGTCTGACGAATATTATTTTTTACATTAGGCTCAAATACATCAAAATCGGCAGGAAAATCAAATTTTGGATTTAAGGCTAAACGATGGTTTCCGGTACCGGAAATTTCAGCCTTTACAGTAATTCCATCGTTTATTTTTACATCAGTATCTGATGGACTTACATTTAATGAGATATTCCCTACAATACCGGAATATCCTGCAGGACGAGGAGAGGGTAAAGCTTTAACCTGTATATTTAATGAGTTGGAAGTGACTCGCTTTCTTACTGTTCTGTACGAATCAAAAAAATCACCGAAAATGCTGTGTGATTGTCGAGCTTGGCGCTGCCTTATTAAAAATTCTATGGATGTTGGAATTATTGTCAATTGCCCGGATGATTGAGGATATAAAACACGTTGGTTAAAAGTACCTACACGGTAATTAAGCCCTCTTATGTTTTCCATAGACCATTGAATACTTCCTTCATCACTTTCCAAATTCTCTACTAAGAAATCCCTTAATTCAGGTAAGCTTATATCAGAGATTCCTTCAAGATTAACCCTGGTATAAATTTTTGTTGTAACTAATATTGCTTCTTCTTGCCAAACTTCAGATTTGTTGGCAGTCATGGTAATAAATAAATCATCATCAGATAGAGCTCCATCAGTACTTTCAGTTTGCTGCTGTTGTTGAGGAGAACGATCGGCATCATCGGCAGGAATTACTTCAATAGTTAAAGAATTACTTTCAACAATATTACCCTCTGTCTCAATTTTGGCAGGGCTAATATTAAAAGTTCCTACATCATCGGCCCTTAAAACATAAGTGTAAGAATATTGTACCGATCTTGAAATTTGATTGTTTATTATTTGAGTTGAAGAACTTTGTGAAATACTTGGACCCATTAATATTTGAAAATCCGGAATATCGGGAATACGTATTTCATTGGCTGACTTATTTATAGTATAAATTAACTGAAATCTGCTGCCTTGAATTACTGTCGAAGGTGCATTAGCCTTAAATTCTACCTCCTCAGCTTTTAAAGAGCTAAATATTATTATTGAAAAAAAGACTAAACTGACGATCCGTTTCATTCTGTTATTCTTAAATCTCGACAAAATTACCAATTTTTTTCTATCATAATTTGTTGCTGTTCCTGATGACGGTCTATCTTCTCCATTATTTCCTTTTCATCTTCAGCAACTGCTTGCAATAATCTTTCAGCAGTCTCCCTGCTGATCCCTTCGCTTTCTTGATCCTGAACATCTTCCTGCTCTTGTTGCTCCTGCTCCTGTTCTTGCTGTTCTTGCTCCTGTTCTTGCTCTTCTTGCTCTTGCTCTTGCTCTTGCTCTTGCTCTTGTTCCTCTTGCTCTTCTTTTAACTTTTGAGCTG
>CAZODA010000065.1:4368-15499 GCA_964578485.1 uncultured Alkalitalea sp.
TCTTGCTCTTGCTCTTGCTCTTGTTCCTCTTGCTCTTCTTTTAACTTTTGAGCTGCAATTAAGTTATATCTTGTTTCATCATCATCAGGATTTTGACGTAAAGATTCTTTATAGGCTTCAATGCTATTGTCAATGTCCTGATTGTAAAGATAACTATTTCCAAGGTTGTGAAATAAACGGGCAATTTGTTCTTTATCATCCGAATAGGGAGCAATGGCCTGTAATTGCTCTATTGCATCATCGTAACGTTCGAGACGAAAAAGTGTCGTTGCCAAATTATAGCCCGCTTCAAAAGAATTTGGATTATGTCGCAAAGCTTCCCTAAATTCAGCTTCTGCCTTTATATAATCTTCATTGTTTAAGTATTCAATACCTCTTCTTACATAACGCCTTTCCTCCTGTGCAAAAGATTTAAATGAAGAAATTAAGGTCATAAAGACAATCAGGATTATATATATGTTTTTTCTTGTCATAATTTATACTTTTATAATTCCTTCCTATCCGGCTTATTAACAGTAAATAAATCAATGTTTTTTAATAAACGGTTCTTTCTCTCAAGAATAAAAAAATCAATTAATAAAATTACTATAACAATTAAGATAAGAGATTGATATTGATCTTCAAAATCAGTATATACTTTTGTTTCTAATTCTACACGTTCTATTCCTGAAAGTTCATTTATAAGCTGATTGATGCCGGCACGTATATTATTGGCAGGAAAATAAGCGCCTTTACCTGCCGATGCAATATCTTCAAGCATTTGCCTGTCCAGCTTAGTGATTACAACATTACCATCTTTATCGCGAAGAAAATTTCCGCTTCCTCCAACAGGAATAGGACCGCCTTCAGGTGATCCCATACCAATAGTGTAAACTTTGATATTCTTTTCTGCAGCCTTGGTGGCAGCACCAATAGCATCATCTTCATGGTTTTCTCCATCTGTTATAATGATAATGGCGCGGTTAATACCTTCCTCAGAAGTAAATGATTGCATTGATAACTCTATGGCCCTGCCAATGGCAGTACCCTGAACAGGTACTATGTTTGTCGTAACATTATTTAAAAACATCCTTGCGGAAGCATAATCAGAAGTAATGGGTAATTGTACATAGGCATTTCCCGCAAAAACAACCAAACCTATACGGTCATTGACCAAGCGGTCGGTTAATCTCGATACCGCTTGCTTTGCCCTTTCCAAACGATTGGGTTGAATGTCCTGAGAATTCATGCTGTTAGAAACATCCAAAGCAATCATTATTTCTATACCCTGACGCTGAACAGTTTGTAAACGTGTTCCAAACTGCGGAGCTGCTAATGCAAATATCAAAACTATTAAGGCTAATAATAACAGATAAAATTTTGTTATAGGCCTGAGAATAGATAGGTCAGGCATTAAGTTCTTTAGAAGCTCGGGATTTCCAAACTTATTAAGTGCCTTTTTTTTCCTATAGGATAAAAAAAGATGCATAAATGCCAATATTGGTATTAGCAGTAATAAATATAAATATTCTGGATTTCCGAATCGAAACATTTCTGTTACTTTAAATTTATATTTTAAACTTTTCTTAAGGTAATGTTCTTAAAACTGTATTTTTTAATAATAACTCTACAAGCAAGAAGATTAAGGCTAATAAAGCAAAGGGTAAAAATTCTTCTGAATGTTTTACATATTCCTGAACTTCTATTTGGTGTTTTTCTAATTGGTCGATTTCCTTATAAATAGCATTCAAGCCCTGACGATCGGTAGCCCTGAAATAGCGCCCACCGGTAATATCAGCAATTTCCTGTAACATTTTTTCATCAATTCTAACTTCAACATCCTGTATTTGCTGACCAAATACCGTTTGAATCGGCATTGGTGCAGTTCCAATAGTACCCACCCCAATGGTATATACCCTGATACCAAAAGTTCGAGCTATCTCTGCCGCAGTAAGAGGCGCTATCTGACCACGATTATTTTCACCATCGGATAATAATATTATAACCTTACTCCTTGATTCGCTATCCTTAATTCTGTTTACAGCAGCAGCCAAGCCCATGCCAATAGCCGTTCCATCTTCTATCATTCCGGTTTGAACATCTCTCATAAGATTGATTAATACAGCGTGATCGGTTGTTAAAGGACACATGGTAAAGGCTTCTCCGGCAAATATGGTTAAACCCAAACGATCGGATGCTCGCATATTAATAAATTCGATCGCTACCTCTTTGGCAGCTTCCATACGATTGGGTTTGAAATCCATCGCCATCATACTTCCCGAAATATCCAATGATATCATAATGTCAATTCCTTCACTTGTAATATCTTGAAGACGATTAGTACTTTGAGGTCGCGCCAATGCAATAATCAATAGTATCAATGCCAGCAATCTGAATAAAAAAGGAAGATGCCGCATATATACTTTTTTGGACTTTCTAAGTTGTGCAAAACCTCTTAAGCTGCTATATTGAAGGGAAGCATAAGCATTTTTTTGCTTCCATATATACCATGCTATTATTGGTATAATCAATAAAAGCCAATAAAAATAATTTGGATGAAGAAATGTAATTTTCATCTATTAAACTATTTTAAAACTGTTTTATAATTCCTTTGATACACCATGATTTTCATTATCTTCCATGCTTCCGGCATCGGAAGCTTTATTTCTTAATTCTTCAGGTGTAAGTAATTCTTCTATCTTAGTCTGATTAACAAAAAAATAAGCATTTATTAATGAACTTTCATTTTCATCAGGGGAGGGTTCAAATTTTGCAAATTTAGCTAAATCGGCAATATTGAGAACCTGCTCCATTTTATTATAAAGATTCTTGTCAGGAAGCTCTATTTGTCGAAGCTCATCCATTATTTCACTTGTCGTTTGCTCAAGGGCAGGAAATTCGTAACGCCCTTCCATGTATTTTCGTAGCGTATCTGTTAATTGTGAATGATACAATTTTATTCGTCCTGCTTGCCAGAGCTTTTCATTTTTTATTGTCTCTAATGAACGTAAAGCTGTAATATGAGGCGGTTCTTTGGGCTTGCTTGGAAAGAAAACCTCTTTTAAAGGAATTTCCCTTGTCATATAATAATAAACGCCAAGACCTGAAATAATCAACAACAAATAAAATGCAAAAAACCAATATCTGTAAGGCCACAATTCAGAAAGAATAAAAGGAAGATTAAAAGCATTTTTAAGGTCGAAAAAACCCTTTTGAGGATCAACTTCTTCAAAAGGATTTATTACCATTAAAACTAAAGGTTCTGTTGTAGCTTTTCCTGCTATCTCTCCGTCGAAATATTCAAATAACATAGGGGGGATATAGTACAAACCGCTGTCAAAGGAGGTAACCCTATATATTTGTGTTAAAGATAAACGCTGATCATCGTGAAAAATAGTATCGGGTTTTGTTATTTCCAGTACTTCAATATCCTTTGTAATTGTATCATTAATATCAGGAAAAATTGTTTTAATATTTTTTGGCTGGGAGATTTCTATTGTCAGATTCATTTGACCCCCAATTACCATTAATGAAGAATCCAATTTAGCTGATACTACAACATTATTAGCAGATAAATTTTGACTTGCAAAAAATCCTGCACTTGTAAATAATGACAAAATTACCGGTAGATAAAATAAAGATTTAATCCGATTTACCATGTCAATTTCTCTTTTTAAATAGTGACATTAATGCTTTTACATAATCTTCGTCAGTACGGATGGCAACATTATCAACACCACATTTTGTGAAAGAATTGTTTATTTGATTTTCAGTTTCTGTCCACCATTGATTAAATGCTTGTCTTACTTTTTTGTTGGAGGTGTTGATCCATTGATGCTCATCTGTTTCTGCATCTTTAAATAACACAAAGCCAATATCAGGAATAGAAGTCTCACGCGGATCATATACTCTTAACGCGACAACATCATGCTTTTGATTGGCGATTTTTAATGCATCTTCAAAATTGTCATCTATAAAGTCTGATATAATAAAAGTGGTACACCTTTTTTTGATCGCATTTGTTAAATAGCGAAGAACTTCTGAGATATTGGTTTTACGCTCCACCGGGGTGAATGAAATCAACTCCCTGATAATATGTAGGATATGCTTCCTTCCCTTTTTGGGAGGGATAAATTTTTCTATACGGTCTGAAAAGAAAATTACTCCAGCTTTGTCATTGTTTTGAATCGCTGAAAATGCCAAAACAGCAGCAATCTCTGTTATCATGTTTTTTTTATAACGAAGGGTGGAACCAAATTCGCGTGAACCTGAAACATCAATAAGCAACATAACAGTTAATTCACGCTCCTCCTCAAAAACCTTAATGTAAGGATGATTAAATCTTGCTGTCACATTCCAGTCAATATTTCTAATGTCATCACCATATTGATATTCCCTAACCTCACTGAACATCATACCGCGCCCTTTAAAAGCGGTATGGTATTCTCCTGCAAAGATATTGCTGGAAAGACCCTTTGTTTTAATTTCAATTTGCCTGACTCGTTTTAAAATATCACTTGTATCCATTTTTAGCATTAAATTAAATTCTTTAAAAAAAGAATTAACAAATAAATGGTATTTTATAAGAAGCTGAATAGTTAGTAAATCCTTTGAAACAAAATATGTTTCGTGTATGCTTCAAAGCTTAAATTGTATTTAAACTATTGAATCGATACATTACTGCCTTTCTTTCCTCAGCTACTGATAGGTCTGATTAAGTAAGATATCTTAAAATATCTTGTTTTGATTGTAATTAAGGAACTTCAACAGTGTTTAGAATTTCACTGATAATTTCTTCTGATGTTACATTATTTGCTTCTGCTTCATAGGATAATCCAATTCTGTGTCGTAACACATCATAGCATACAGCCCTTACATCTTCCGGAATTACATATCCTCTACGCTTAATAAATGCATAAGCTTTGGAAGCAATAGCCAAACTAATACTGGCTCTTGGAGATCCTCCGTAAGAAATCATTTCCTTAAACTTTTCTAACTTGTAATCCTCAGGATTGCGAGTTGCAAAAACTATATCGATAATGTATTTCTCAATTTTTTCATCCATATAAACATCCTTCACAACTTTTCTGGCGCGTATGATATCCTCAGGCTTTAAAATACTTGAAGCTTTTGGAAAAGTATGTGCAAGATTATGTCGAATAATCTCCTGCTCCTGAGCTTTATCAGGATAGGAAATTACAACCTTTAACATAAAACGGTCAACCTGAGCCTCTGGAAGTGGATAAGTACCCTCCTGCTCAATGGGATTCTGAGTGGCAAGAACCAAAAAAGGATCAGCTAGTTTATAGGTTTGCTCACCAATAGTAACCTGTCGCTCCTGCATAGCTTCCAAAAGAGCACTCTGCACCTTGGCAGGAGCACGGTTTATCTCATCAGCCAATACAAAATTGGTGAAAATTGGTCCCTTTTTAACCGCAAATTCTTCTTTTTTCTGACTGTAAATCATGGTACCTAAAAGGTCGGCAGGTAATAAATCAGGAGTAAACTGTATTCTGCTGAATTTGGCTGAAACTATGTCAGCAAGGGTGTTAATTGCCAATGTTTTTGCCAAACCCGGCACTCCTTCCAATAAAACATGTCCATCACTGAGTAAGCCTGTAAGTAAGCTCTCAACTAAATGTTTCTGGCCTACTATGACCTTGTTCATTTCTAAAGTTAACAAATCCACAAAGGAACTTTCTTGCTGAATACGCTCGTTAAGTTCTTTAATGTCAACAGTTTGATTCATCTTCTATATTTTTATGTAATCAATTAATTATTATTTGAAATTTAAATCTCTTAATAAATAAATTTTTTATATCAATATTTTCTTGTAATTAAACGCTTAATTTAAAATAAAACCCACAAATTTTATGCAAGAATTGTTCCAATTTTTTAATTCATAATTGAAAAACTTTATTTTCCATCATTATAATTATTACTAACTTGTAAAGCATGTTAATTTTATGCCTTATGATCCTATTTTGCACTATAAAGAAGCAAAATACTATTAAATTACAAATAAGACGGATTTTTTTGTTTTCTACAAATTAAGTTAAAAAATTTCCTAACTATTGTATAAAGCTATGTTTGAAAAGGAAAAGTATATTTGTCGGCATTTAAAACTTACAAAAGAAGATATCTTAGAAGTTATACGACGGAAAAATTTAAGCTCTTTCGCAGAAATACAGGATGAAACAGATGCAGGTACTGTTTGTGGAAGTTGTATTGCTGACATTGAGGAATTATTGGCAGGGGAGTTAGAAAAGCGACGATCAGCGCGTTAATGCGGCAGGCAATAGAAGGGAGCTGTCGCCGTAGCTTAAAAATCGAAAACCTTTTGATAAAGCATATTCATAGACCGCTTTCCATTGTTCACCTATCAATGCGGCTATTAATAGCAGCAAGGTACTTCTTGGCTGATGAAAATTTGTAATTAAGCCGTTAATTGCTTTGAAATGATAATCCGGAGCAATCATTAAAGCGGTTGAAGAATAAAATGCTTCAGCATCACATGAGGCGAGGTGATTTATTATTTCTTGTAAAGATTGTTTAAAAGTTATATCCGACTTAATATTAAAACCATAATCTTGTTTTATTTTATCTGCCTTTAATTTTTTTGAAAGTAAAACTCCTGAAATATAAAGCGATTCAAGGGTACGTACCGAGGTTGTGCCAACTGCTATTATTGGCCCTTGATGCATGAGTATGGCATTTAGGGCTTTTTTTGTTATTTCAAATTTTTCGGAATGCATGTTATGCTCATTGATCATGGTACTTTTTATAGGTTGAAATGTGCCTATTCCGATGTGGAGGGTCAACTCTAATATTTTATGTCCTTCTTGTTGAAGTTTCATTATCGTTTCATCGGAAAAATGAAAACCTGCAGTTGGAGCCGCTACTGAACCATTTATTTTGGAGTAAATGGTTTGATATCTCTCTTCATCAATTAGTTCAGAGGCCCTGTTGAGATAAGGAGGTATTGGTACTTGTCCCATGCCCTCTAAAATATCTGTAAATGTAAGTTTATCATGGTTCCAACTAAACTTTACAATTTGAGTATGATTAATTTTGCCTGTCAATTCGGCATCTAAAATAATTTCACCATATTTTGTTTTTATGGAAGCTGAGATAAGTCCTGTTTTCCACTTTTTTAAATTCCCTACAAGACAAAGCCATTCAACCTGTCCGAGCTGTTGGAATGCTAATGTTGTATTAAAGATATTATAAGGTTCAAGACAAAAAACTTCTATTTTAGCCCCTGTAGATTTATAGAACTCTAATCTTGCACGAACAACCTTTGTATTATTAAAGACAAGTAAAGAGTTTGGTGGAAGATGTTTATTCAAATTACTAAAAGGAGCATGACGGATAGGGGCTTCATCATAGATCAATAAATTCGATTTATCCCGTTGGTTTAGCGGGTATTTTGCTATGAAGTTTTCCGGTAACTCATAATCAAATTCAGAAATATTAATTGATGGAATTGGCATATTGTTAAACTTCTGCTTTTTGCGCTGCAAAATTAATTAACTTTGTCAAAAATAGAATCTAAAATAAATAAAATATAATCGAAATGAGAGTTGAACAAGGTGATAGAGTCAGATTTTTAAACGATGTAGGAGAAGGTATAGTTGCCAGAGTTGAAGGAAATCTTGTTTTTGTTGAGGATGAAGATGGATTTGAAGTACCTGTGCCTGTATTTGAAGTTGTGGTTGTGGAAAAACAATCCGATGCTTTTAAATCGTCTGATGCACAACAATACTCAGAAACAACATCGCTTAATGAAAATGAAAAGCTTGCTGATTCTAAATCCGAATATGAGGAGCTTGAAATTGAAGATAGAGATGATTTTAATCCTAAAATATATATTGCCTTTATTCGAATGGAACCCTCAAAGGATGAGCTTGAACATTTCTTTGTAAATGATAGTAACTATTTTTGTAACTACCTCATTGGGGAATTGAAAGAAGATGGATCTATGAAAGCCCTAAATCAAGGAGTTATAGAACCAAATACCAAGCTATCCTTAGGGTTGATAAAAGTTCAAGACTTAGATGTTAACTGGGAAGCACAGTTAATCCTTTTTAAAAAACATAAAACCTATCCTGTAATAAACCCGGTTTCAACAACAATAAAATTTAAAGCCAATAAATTTTTTAAAGAAAATAAATTTGTTGCCAATGATTTCTTTTATCAACCTGCATTATTAGTGCAACTTGTAAAAGAAGATTTGAAAAAAAAGATCGACTCTTTGACCAAAGATCAAATTGAAGCTATTATAAAGGAAAAAGAACAAGGCTCGGTGAAGCAATCAATTCCCCCTCAAAAAAAGACAAGTAATGAGTTGTTGGAAATTGATTTGCATATTCATGAATTAATTGATTCAACCGAAGGATTGTCAAGTGGTGATTTATTACAAATACAAATGAAAAAATTCCATGAGATCATGGGTGCTAATATAAATAATAAAGGTGTCAGAATTGTTTTTATTCATGGAGTTGGAAATGGAACCTTAAAAATGGAAATTAGAAAAGAACTTGAAAGAACATATAAAGGAATTTATTATCAAGATGCATCATTTAGAGAATATGGCTATGGTGCAACTATGGTGATTCTGTAATAATAGTGTTTCTGTAAATAAATTTTCCCTTAAAATTGTCTGAATTTATATGATGCTCCTCATCAATAAAACTGCCATTTAAAATTAAACCCCAAATATCTTTTCGTAGTAGAGAAGTATTAGCTCCGTAGGTTATAGAAACATTGTGCTCTTCAGGATCCCATATTATGATATCGGCATCAGCTCCAATTTGTAAAGCTCCTTTTTGAGGATAAATACCAAGCAGTTTTGCAGGCCTTCCGGCATACATCTCACAAAAAGTTGTTAAATCTGAGTTTTTGAGCCCATTTGATAATAAATCACTTAAAAATGATGAGTGCAATTTGTTTTCAATAAATTTACCTGTCTTTTCGCTTGGAGGCTCAAGGGCGGGAGGAGCAAGAATAAGATTTGGATATTTTAAGAGACTTTTTAAATCAGTGATCTTGCTGTGATCTTTATTTTGTGATGATGAACTGAGCCCAAAAGCTGCATATATATTATTTGAGTTTTTTAAACCGGGTTCAATAATTTCAAGCTCTTCAACTGTGTTGACACCAACAAAAAGAACAATAACATTTTTTTCGCGAAAATAATGTGTTAATTCTGCTAACTTATTTCTCCAATTATTTTCAGATTTTTTGTGCTCGCAAATCAAAAGCATTCCTCTGTCACTCATAATTGCTAATAGCTCATCTAACTTGCCTGTTAAGACCTTTGCAAAATGTTTATGTCTCAGATATAATGAGGTTATACCTTCATAAATGTAGCAAAAGTCTATTTCCTTTTTTGACAGTTTACTGCAATGCATAGCATCGAGATGTATACTGAAATCTGTAATTATTGGAGTACAAGCATCACGATGTGAAGCAATTAAATCGCGACTAAAAACTTCGTTTTTTATGCTTAATGTATCCATAATAAAGGTAGCACCATGGGATAAAGCAATATAAATGCCGGTAAGCGAATCATCATCAGATTTCAGAAAAGGACAGTTATAATGAATAAGTCCGGGAAGTAAATATTTATTCTCTGCATTTATTATTATCGTATCCGGTGTAGGCCTCTTTATTGATGTATCAATATGAAGAATCCTATTGTTTCTGATAAGAATATCACCGGCTAAGACTCTTTTACCCGAAATAATTTGACCATTTTTTATAAGGGTGTATAGCATACCTAGAACTGTTGTTAGATAAATATAAATATTATGATTGATATTTTCAACAAATAATTACTTTTGTAAGTTAATATATATTTTATGTGGTGGCTGATACTTTCACTTCTTTCTGCTCTCTTTATTGGAATTTATGAAGTTTTTAAAAAACATGCTCTCAATGATAATGATGTATGGCTTGTGTTATTGATAAGTACACTTAGCAGTACTGTAATTTTTCTTCCAATAATATGTTTGTCATATACTGGCGTAATTAGTAAAGAAGCCCTTATATACATACCACTTATTACTGTAAATGAACATCTGCTGATTTTACTGAAAACAGTGATAGTATTAACTTCATGGATATTATACTATTTTGCCCTTAAACACCTGCCCCTTACAATTGCTTCACCTATACGCTCAACTTCACCCTTATGGACTTTGTTAGGAGCCCTTATTATTTATAAAGAAAAACTAACATCACATCAATGGCTTGGACTTGTTATCACATTGATTTTTTTCTTTGCATTTTCACTCGTTGGACGAAGAGAAGGGATATCATTTAGAAACAATAAATGGATTTGGTTTGCGATATTAGGGACTATGTTCGCTTCGACAAGTGCACTTTTCGATAAATTTCTGATAAAAAACATTGATAGAATAGCAGTGCAAGGTTTTTTTAGCCTGTATCAAGTGCTATTGCTTACACCGGTAGTCTTTATAATAAGATATTCAACAGCAAGCCCACAGACATTTATATGGAGATGGAGCATACCCTTAATTGGAATATTCTTAGTGTTTGCAGATTTCCTATATTTCTTTGCTCTCGATTTCCCGGATTCACTTATTTCTGTCATTTCTATTTTAAGACGTGGATCTGTTGTGGTAGTTTTCTTTTTTGGTGCACTTATGTTTAAGGAAAAAAATATAGGTAAAAAACTTGTGCTTCTGGCAGGGATCCTTACCGGTATAGCAATTTTGATATTGGGGTAATTATAAAAATTGATACTTTAAATATTAACAGTATCAAATAATGAAATTGTATCTTGCTGAATAAGCTATTTTGTATATTTGTCATTCTTAAAATAAAGATTTAATAAATTACTTACCAAAATGAAGAATGAAAAACTAATGCATAGTGATCTTTCAAAATATGATAATAGCTGGTATAATCCGGGTAGAGGGATGTTTATTAGGTCGCTATGGTATATAGTGAATGTTTTATTCTTTATTAATTCACTCAATCCTTTTTCAGGTATAAAAGTTTGGTTTTTACGTTTGTTTGGAGCTGAAATTGGCAGGGGAGTCGTAATAAAGCCCGGAGTTAATATTAAATATCCATGGAATATTTCAATAGGTGATTTTTCATGGATAGGAGAAAAGGTTTGGAT
>CAZODA010000066.1:0-15479 GCA_964578485.1 uncultured Alkalitalea sp.
AATGAAGGAATGAAGGAATGAAGGAATGAAGAAATGAAGGAATGAAGGAATGAAGGAATGAAGAAATGAAGGAATGAAGGAATGAAGATATGAAGGAATGAAGGAATGAAGAAATGAAAAATTGAAAATGTTGAGGACTACGTCGTTTAGAAGGGTTATTGAGCGAAGCGAAATCCCGATGACGGCGTGAGCGGGAAACGGGAAGAGTTAAGGTTATCAATTAAAATGTAAAACTCTCCTCCTTTTTTCAAGGAGGAGTACGCCAAGCACAATTTGAAATTATGTTTTTGTTTGAAAGAATTGCTTGGCGGGAGGTGGTTAAAATTCGTGTTAATTCGGGCCTCGCTCCGCTCAGCCACCATGTAATTAGTACATTAAAAACTTTGCGGGCTTTGCGTGAAAAACATTCGTGTAATTAAAAAATTCGTGTTAATTCGTGTAATTCGTGGATAAAAGTCATGCCTCGGTTATCCTGGGCGTTTCGAGGCCGCGAAGATCTGTGGTTATGAATATTATTTTTTTCCTTATCTTTAATGTTTCGTTCAATTAAAGACCTTAACTATGGAAATAGAAATCATTAAAGGTGATATAACTAAAATTTCTTGTGATGCAATTGTCAATGCTGCCAACAGCGGTTTAATGGGTGGAGGTGGTGTTGATGGGGCCATACACAAGGTAGGTGGTCCTGCCATTCTTGAGGCCTGCAAGCTTATCATAGAACAATCGGGTCCTTGTCCTGCCGGAGAAGCTGTAATAACTACTGCAGGAAATTTACCGGCACAGTTTGTTATTCATACAGTTGGTCCTATTTGGCAGGGTGGAAACAATGATGAAGCTGAGAAATTGGCTAATTGTTACCGAAATTCACTTTTATTAGCGCAGGAAAACAACTGTAAAACTATTGCTTTCCCCAATATCAGTACCGGCGTTTATGGCTATCCAAAAAAGGAAGCTGCCGAAATTGCCTATCAAACAACAAAAGAAACAAGTAAGCTTACTCCAAAGATTAAAAAAGTAATATTTGTTTGTTTTGATGATGAAAATTATGAATTGATGAAGAAGGTAGAAAGTCTTAGTTCATAAAAGCTATTATCCAAATTTTATCAAAATAATACCTGATATTTATTATATCATATTATAGAAAAACATAAATTTACAAAACAATTTTTCTTCTTTGTATTTTATGTTTGTGATGGATTAACTTGAAATATTACTAATAAAAGTACTACTTCGCTCTAACAAAGACCTTAATAAGATCTTTAACAGAAGAAAATCATTTCAATAAGATTAAAACGTTTCGTTTTTTTAATATTAAAAAAAACCTTATTATGAAAATGCCAATTCAGAA
Organism: uncultured Alkalitalea sp.; assembly: GCA_964578485.1. GTDB lineage: Bacteria > Bacteroidota > Bacteroidia > Bacteroidales > Marinilabiliaceae > CAZODA01. Next base: position 1,349 of record CAZODA010000066.1, read on the forward strand.
ACATATTTTTTCTCTCTTTCTATTTTCAATTCTTTTTTCATTTGCGGGACTGTCGGCTCAAGAACAACTTTTATTGTGGGATTTTGAGGATACTGTTTCACCGCTAAGTATTAATGAAGACATTATTGCCTCGGACATTTCTATTTCAGCCGGAAGCATTTCATTTCAAAATGGCGCTGATGAAGGCGGAAAAAAGATAGGATATGCTTCTTCCTGGAGTATCAACAATGAATTTGATGCTAATGAAAAATATCTTGAATATTCATTTTCCCCACAGGAGGGTTATAAAATACTCTTAAGCTCCTTAAGTTTTAAATTTGGCAGAACGGATAAAGGTCCAAAAAAGGTAGCTATTCAATATAGTTTTGATGATTTCAATACTGAGGGAAATTTCCTGCTTGAAGATGCTGCCGTAAACAGCACCAATACAGGCAGTCTTGATTATATTATAATAAGCGATAACTTACCGCCGGAAATAAACAGCAGCTTAACAATAAGGATATGGGGCTATAATACTGACAGCGGCAATTTCAGATTCAATGATTTTACTGTTAACGGCTTTATTCAGCCTGAAGATTACGATATAGTTTTTCCTCCCTCCTTTTCACCCAAGGGCGGCAGTTTTACTGAAGATGTTGAAGTTTCACTAACATCTCTTACAGAAGGGGCAGATATTTATTACAAATTCAGTGAAGAGTCTGATTGGATTTTATATGTAGAAAAGCTGTTAATTTCAGAAACTACCACTGTTTTCGCCTATGCAAAAAAAGAAGGAATGGATGATAGCAGCATTAAGAATGCTACTTTTGAAATGCCTGTAAAAGTTGCAAGCATAGCCGAATTACGTATGCATGCAGGGGATGATAGTTACTACAAAATAACAGGAGAAGTGGTATTTACTTTTTTTACCGACAACGCATATAATCAGGCATATATTCAGGATAAAGATGCTAAAGAAGCTATCCTTCTTCATGATGCAGATGCCAAAATCATTAGCGACTATGATCTTTACGCCGGAATTGTAAACCTTACGGGTAGTATTACCAATTTTCGTAATATGCTGCTTTTTGTCCCTGCAAAAGATCCGGGACCGGCCTCTTCGACGGGCAATGATGCTTATATAGAAACTGTTTCTTTTGAAACTCTAAACACTGCATTTAGCCGGGGTATATCAGATTATCAGGGCCAACTTGTTTATCTTGAGGATGTTTTGTTTATCACCGAAGATGAAGAGTTCACTGAGGGTGGGAACTATCAGTTGAGAGATATTAGTTCAAATACAATTAATTTGAGGACTCCCTATCCAAATAAAGATTATTTGGGTGCCAACATTCCAAAAACATGGCAAAATATTAAAGGCGTAATTTTACAGGAAGATGAGCATGTTATTGTAATTCCAAGATTTACCGACGATTTTGAAGAATCCGACTTAAACAACAATCTTGTTGCTACACCGGATATTAATCCTAAAGGTGGAAGATTTACTAATCCTATTGAAATCTCAATTTCCACCTCAACGGAGGATGCCACAATATTTTACACTTTCGAAGGGGCTGATGCTGATGAATCGGAATGGCATGAATACAAGGGAGTATTTACCATAAAGGAGAGCTGTACTTTATGGGTGATTGCCAAAAAAGAAGGTTGGATTAACAGTCCTTTGGCAAAGGAAACATATATATTCCCTGACCCTATGGAAGTCCCTTTTATTACGAAGTTCAATAACAAGGAAAGCTGGAACCCAGACACAAGCGGAGGATCATACGGATTAAAGGAATATACTGAAGGAGGGTGGAGTTTTACCGCTGAAAGTTCAATTCGCGATACTGATATCTGCTATGACGAATCGGACTATTCTTTAAGAAATCGTGGTGACCTTGTTATAACAAATGAGCTAGCGATAAATGATTTAGGCGGTTTTAGTCTTTTTATGCTTAACTGGAGAAGCAGTCCTGCTGCCAACCGGGAAGTTTTATTAAGTCTTGATGGAGGTGAAAACTATAATACTATTGGGCTTATTGATGCTAACTGGGCTACCAATATCGATGAGTTTCATCCTTTTACTTTTTATCTACCCGACGGAGCACAAAATTTTAATGCCGGTCAGATAATAATTATATTGGAAGGAAGTGGAGCTAATAATAATCGCATGCGAATCGGGGCTTTTAAAGCATTAGAAGAAACTGATTTTGTACTGCCTCCAATAATTTCACCTGATGGCGGAAATGTTTTTGCAGACATTGAAGTCAGTATAGAATGTCCTACGCCTGACGCACAAATATATTACAGGACTTCTGAAGCTGAAGACTGGACACTTTATCAGGATAAATTTACCCTTAGTGAAACAACAACAATATTTGCCTATGCTGTTAAGGAAGGTTCGCAAGATAGTGAGCTCACTATTGCCACATTTTCTTTTCCCATTGAAGTTGACGATATAGCAATTTTAAGAAAGGGGAAAAAAGATGGCAGCTATTATAAACTTAAAGGAGAAGCTATTATTACATTTATGACCTCTTTCCGGAACCAAAAATTCATACAGGATGAAACTGCTGCTATACTCATTGATGATCCTGATGGAAATATTACAACAGCTTATTCACAATACGATGGAATAAAGGATTTAACAGGCTTCTTGACAACTAACTTTAATATGTTGCAATTATCGGTTGTTACAGATCCCGGGGAGCCGGTCAGTTCTGACAATAAATTAAGTGCCTTAGAAATAAACATTTCTGATTTAAACAGGGATTATCAAGCTGTTTTAGTATCAATTTCGAATGTGCTTATTTCCCACGAGACAAAAACAGTTTTTGAACAAGACAGTTATATTATTACTGATTCACAAAACAACAGCGGCGTGCTACGTGTCAATTACGAAGATTTACCTTATTTGAATGAGGAATTTCCTACTACAAACCAAGATATAACAGGTGTTGTAATTGAGTTTCAGGAAACAATGCAAATTATGCCTCGTTCATGGGCTGATTTTAAAAACACTAATGTTGTTGATTTAGACAAATTTTCTTCCTCATTAGTTTTATATCCAAATCCGGTGAAAGATATCTTGTCTGTCTCTTCATCTGAACTTATTGAACACATACAAATTATTAATATAAACGGCTCAGTAGTGAAGTCAGTTAGAGCAGGTTTAAATCATTTTAATATAAATATTGAAAAGCTGCCTGCCGGTTTATATTTTGTTAGGCTAACAACTATTGATGGGGATATAATCAACAAAAAAATAATAATAGAATAATAATTTTATGCGAATTCAAGTGCTGCGTCCTTTACGCTGTGCTTCTCTATCCTGAGATCTTGCACAGCCAATACCCCGTTTTTTTAAATGGGGGTTTTTACCAACGTGGGGATTTACCATGCCTCCTTTCTTTTTAAGAAATACACCAACAGAAAAAAGTAAGGCTGCAATAATTAACAATAAGATAAAGAGAATAAAGGTTTTAAGCATATTTCAAATTCCCCAATACTGTTATTTAACTAATTATCATTTGCATAAAGATCAAAATATACAAAATAAAAGCTGTCATGTATCATAACAAATGGCATTAGTACAAAATCCTCAGGATAAGCAACTTTGGTATAAAATGCCTCCGGGTGATCAGGCAGTTTCTCCACCCAGTTTTCAGGCTTCCTGTCTTTAGTCTTTAATACGGGTATGGAGATGGCTTCATCCATCATATCATCGCCTTTTTCCTCAAAGAGCCCTGCCAATACAAGTGGGCCTTTCATTATTGCCACTGTGTTGTCATTATGCGGCATAGTTTCCATTCTTAAATTAAATGGAAATCGCAGTTCAAGTTTATCACCATTTTTCCAGCGTCTTTCAATGGCTACAAAAGTTCCGGCTTTACTTTTTATATCTAAGCTCTCTCCATTCAGTAAAATCTCAAAACCATCAACTGCCCAGCTTGGATGACGTATTTGCAGGCTTAGTTTTATGCTTCTTTTACATTCAAATTCTAAAATAGTTTTCTCTTCAACAGGAAATTGAGTATGCTGTCGTAAAGTTAGTCCCTTTTCTTTCCATTTTAATTCTGATGCAACAAAGTTAGTAACAAACAGTTCTTTGGGATTATGATGATAAATTATTTTACTATAATTCGAATGACTCTCCATTGCTGTTCCTACACAACAAGAAAAATCAAAGGGATGGTGATAGAATTTAGCCCCTCCTTTTTCCGTAGAGTTAAAAGAAGCAACTCTGCCTGTGAACGGATGTTGCGAAGCAAGGACGTGGTTTAACAATGCAGTTTCATAATAATCGGCAACTTTGGCATTTGCTTCCCACATAAATATCTGCTCCGATAATTTCATCATATTAGAAACAGCACAAACTTCAGAACATCCATTAGAAGAACCCTCACTTAAGCTATCAACAAGGCCGAAATATCCATGATTGCCAATGCCTCCGGTAACATAGGAATAATTATCTACAAGCAAGCTCCAAAAAAAATCCACAATTTCCTTATCTTTTTCATTTCCTGTTAAGGCATAACGCTTTGCCAATCCTATAAACTTTTGTATTTGGGTGTCGGCATGTAGGCCGGGCAATATATCTTTTTTTTCGCTTAAGGGAAACAATACAGCTTCATGATAAAAATCACCGGCCATTTCAAGATAATTCTCATTTCCTGTAATAGCGTACAAGTTCAACAATGCATCATTCATACTGCCATAGCCACATTCAAGAACTTTCTGCTTCTGATCATGATTCAAGCTTTGCATTATTGTCCCAAGCCAATCGGCAAAGTCAAGAGCTATTTTCAAAGCTTTTGGGTTATCAGCAATTATAGCAGCATCAAGTAAACCCTGCAATATTTTCTGTTGAGTATAAAAAGGCATATACAAAGTATTAAGTTCCTTTTCTGAAGAAAAAATTCTGCCCTTTGCCAGCTCCTCTTCCATGATATATTTAGCATTGGAAGATGCTCCTATATACCCATTGCCATGAGTCTCTTGCACAAATTCAAGTTCATCAACAATGTAGTTTATAGGGTTTAAAAAATCACGCTTACCTGTAGTTTTGTACATAGAAGCACATGCCGACAAATAATGCCCGAGGCCTGCCCCTGCCATAGTAGTTGCTTCCATACCTCCATAATGCTCGGCTTTCGGTTCCAGGCCGGCTTCTATTCTGAATTTTGCTAAAAATTTATCTGGATTATAAGATAATAATATCCTTTCATTGACATTTGTTGCATATAAAAAAGGTCCTTCAAGGAGTCTGACATCTTCATGCTTAAAGGGATAAGCACGCAAATGTTTCAGCTTCCTGTTTTCTAAGAAAACAACTTTATTGTTTTTCTTAGAATTACAGGAACTTATTAGTCCAAAGCTTATCAGAAATAAAATGACAAAAACATATTTTACAGTATTCTTCATATATTCTTAACCACCATCATTTTAAAGGGCTAAAATAATCTAATTTAACATCATTTAAAAAGCAAAAGAGGCAGAATCCCAATTAGGGAACTGCCTCTTTTTTATAATTTTTCTATTTTTTCTGAATAGTAAATATTTTCAGGCTTAAAAATATTACAGAACGGCGCTATTTAAGTCAGATTATGCAACGGCGAGTCCAATTAGGAAGACAGCTGCCAGAGCAACAATTGGATATAGTTCTGTAAATACTGCAAGTATAAGTGTTTTACCACCTACATCATGTCCTGATCCCACAGCAGCGATACCATTTGCACAAACTTTTGCCTGATTAATTGCAGAAATAAGTCCAACAATACCGAGGGCAAAGCCTGCTCCAAAAACTGCTCCTGATTGCAGCCATGTAACATTTGGCACTAACAAACCGAAACTATTCAACAGATAATAACCTGCAAAGCCGTATAATCCCTGGCTACCGGGAAGTGCGGTCAGCATAATATAGGTTCCAAATCCTTCGGCATTTTTTTTGAGTGAGCCAATCGAAGCATTGGCAGCAATTGCACAACCGATGGCACTACCAACTCCCGACAATCCAATCATCAGACCAATACCGAGATAAGCAAATACAATAGATTCCATATTCTAATTGTTTTAGTTGTTATTATTTGATTTTTTATTTACAGCTACATCCGTTTTTTCGGCAAAAGGAGAGTATTTCATTCCTCCGCCTTCAAAGCCGGCATTTTTATAAAATTCCACAAAGGTCAAGCGTATGGGGTGCACAAAGGCTCCAATTCCTGACATTACAAGAGTTATTCCATGTCCTGCCAGCAAAATAATCAGCATTATAATAAAGCCTAAGACCGGGATATCAGGTTTCATGCTTACCGCCATCATATTAAATACTGAAGCGAGTATTCCTCCTGAGATACCAAGGGCAAATAAGCGGACATAGGATAACATATCTCCTAAGAGTCCGGTTACCATGCCATATATATCCCATATTCCCATAGCAAAATTTAAAAATATATTACGTTTGGGATGATTAAGTATCATAATCAGTATTCCTGAAATAATTCCCACTCCCATATATAAATTTCCGGCAAGTGCATTATTAATTATATTGTTAGAGCTTAAAAGGTAGGTTGAGCCCATTCCAAAAATTAAAATCAGCCATCCTATGGTTGAAAAAGCATAACGGAAACCTTGGGTAATAGAAATATTCACCACCTTAATAAACATTCCAAACAAGATTTGAATTCCTCCTAAAATCAGAGACAGGTAGAACAATTGATTGTTTGTAATAAAGTTATCTTTCAAATTTTCAAGAAAAGGAATTCCGAATTCACTAATTTCCAATCCAAAGAAAGAGCCTGTCAGACTTCCAAATATCATGGTTGCTATACCAAGATATTGTCCGAGGCTAAATGCTTTTTTAAATTTTGGCATTTTCAGTTTTGCAAAGGTAGAAACCAAGAAAACAATAAGTCCATAGCCTGCATCTCCGAGTGCAATGCCAAAATACAACATATAAAAGGGTGCGAAAAAGGGTGTGAGGTCTAATTCAGCATGATTAGGCAGGTCATAGAAATCACCTATTTGCTCAAACAATCTGGTAAATTTATTATTCTTTAGCTTAACAGGTACTTTTTCTTCCTCTTGTGGTTCACGTGTAATTGCAACAACAGAATTTTCCTTGAGGTAGTTATCCAATTCTTCGGCATTAGGCTTTGGCACCCATCCTTCCACGATCTGCACTTTTCCTTCAACTTCACTTTCGGTTTGATGCCATACATTAGCCATATCAAACTCTGATTGAAGTTTTTGTTTATATTGTTTTAATGATGTTATTCCGTAGTATGCTGCAGCATCTAAATTACTGTTAACATTATCAAGAGCTTTTTTATTTTCCTCCAGGGATAATTTAAGTTCTTGCAAAGATTTTTCGGGAGCTGCTATTTCATCTACTCCAGGCAAGATAACAGTTTCAAAAGATGGATCATTTTTATCTTCAAACAAAACAAAATATCGGTATCCTATATAATCACTTACAATTCCTATTGGATACATCCCCAACCATTCCTCTTCAAACTTTCTTATGGGACAAATCATAAAGCGCAGGTCTAAGCCTGCTTCCGACAATTTTTCAATTGTTTCTTTTGAATATACACCCCATGGTTCGGCCTGACGTATATCTTTTTCAAGGGCGGTAGCTGTATGCCGTAGGGATTCTAAGTCATGCTCAAAAGATTTTATTTTTTCAAGCAAATCGCTTTCTTCATCGATTGAAATAGGATAGGGAGTATCTTTAATCCATTTTAAACGTTGCTCCAGAATGGATATAACGCGGGAAACATCACCAATATTTCGGAATTTCTCCTGCATTTCAGCTGTTGGTTCTGCTGATTTTTGTTCTATATGTACAACCCCAATCTTTTTTATCTCTTTTAAAAATTCGGGATAATTGCCATGATAGACCAAAAACGAATATTTCAACATGGGTATAATCATAGACTATCCTCCTGCATTTGTCTGGATTTCACAATCTTCTGAGCAGATTTTGACAAATTTTCTTCATCTTCAAGAAAACGTTTAATTTTCAATATAGCATCCTCAAAGCCGGGAATTTGAACCTTTTCATACAAATTAACCTTTTGTGTGGTTTTTTTCCTTGCATAGTCTAATAATTCAACAAAGCGCAGCAATACCTCACGTTGAATTATTAATTCGGTCATTTCTTTTAAGATGGCAATTCCATCGGCATACCACAGCGGATAATTAAAAGAATGAAAGGGTTTAATTTCAAATTTCACTTCCTTTAAAACAGGAGTTAACACCCCTGCAATTTTCTTCACTTCTAAATCGACATCCTTAATTTTAAGCAAAGATTGATCAAATTCTCCCCAAAGTCTGACCATGTTGTCATACTTTCTCATTTCCTCTTCAATCTTCACTTCTAATTCACCAACGCTTCCTGTTGCTTTTTTCACTTCATTGCGCAAGGCCGATTCCTTATTCTTCAGAGTAGGCAAAGTCCTCACCCTAATCTTCAATTGCTTATCAAGATTTTGAAGTGACGTTTTATTATATTGAAATTTAACACTCATTCTTACAATAAATTAAAATAATCATCTTAGCACGATAAGCACTTACTTTCCTGTCCAATATTTATCAACAAATTCTTGTCTGATTCCTACTTCTGCCTTGCTAAAATATTTACCAAGCAATTCCCAAGCGATATTAAGCATGGTATCGATATCAACATTTACATCGATAGCGAGCAGTTTATCTGAATATTCTTTTGCAAAATCCAAGGTACGCTCATCATAATTAGATAAATCAAAGCCATTTTCAAGTTTGGTACGTGCATTTGCAGCATCGGCATATAGGCGTATTGCTGCATTCATTACTTGTGGATGATCGCTACGTGTTTGTTTTCCGATAACAAGTTGTTTCAATCTTGACAAAGAGCGGAAAGGGTCAACTATAACCTTTCCAATTTCGGTTTCACGCCTCAGAAACAGCTGTCCTTCAGTAATATATCCTGTATTATCGGGTATAGCGTGTGTAATATCACCTCCCGACAAGGTTGTAACTGCAATAATTGTTATGGATCCTCCCGATGGGAATTGCACAGCTTTTTCATATATCCTTGCCAAGTCGGAATACAATGAACCCGGCATACTATCTTTAGATGGTATTTGATCCATACGATTCGACACTATACTTAATGCGTCGGCAAAGAGGGTCATATCGGTGAGTAGGACAAGGACTTTTTCATTTTTATCTACGGCAAAATATTCTGCTGCTGTAAGTGCCATATCAGGAACTAATAATCGTTCTACCGGTGGATTTTCAGTAGTATTCATAAAACTAACGATTCTATCGAGTTCACCTGCATTTTCGAAGACATTTCTAAAATACAGGTAATCATCGTTTGTTAATCCCATTCCACCTAAGATTATTTTATCGGTTTTTGCTCTAAGTGCAACATTTGCCATCACCTGGTTATAAGGCTGGTCGGGGTCGGCAAAAAAGGGGATTTTTTGTCCTGAAACCAAGGTATTGTTCAGGTCTATGCCGGCAATACCCGTGGCGATTAATTCTGAAGGTTGCATACGTCGAACAGGATTCACCGAAGCACTTCCTATATCACGAATTTCACCTTCCACTTCAGGTCCTCCATCTATAGGATCACCATAGGCATTAAAGAATCGGCCTCCGAGATCGTCGCTCACTTTTAACTGTGGTGGGCGTCCCATGAAGGATACTTCAGCATTTGTAGGTATTCCTTCTGTTCCTGAAAACACTTGCAAGGTTATTTCATCGCGCAAAATTTTAACAACCTGTGCCAGACGACCATGTACAGTGGCTATCTCATCATAACCAACATCAGAGGCCTTTAGTGTAACTGTGGCTTTTGTTATGTTAGTCAGTTTGGTATATGTCTTTTGAAATGCCTGACTTTCCATTCTTTTCTTTCTTTATATAATTAATAAATTATCTGTAGCTCTTCAATCAATTTTTTCGTTTTGCCAAACAATTTTCCAGTTCTTTTTTATGTTCATTAAACTGTTCAGATTCAAATTCAGAATAGTTCATTTGTCTGAAATTATTGATCAGCTCTTTAAAAAAGCCTGATAATTCTTCAAAGTGATCAAATTCAAATGTAGTATCAACCACTTTTAACACATAATCAAGCATATATCTCTGACGTTCCATAGGGGTAGAAGCATCTACGGGATCAAAGGCATCTTGTTGTAGAATAACAAAATCGATGAGTTCTGATTTCCAGTAACGGTCATGGAATGAAAGTGGAACACCATCGTCGCCAAGAATATTAATTTGTTCCATAGCTTCCTTTCCTCTCAACAAGACATCTTTAGCTTTTTCAACATTTTCGAGCCATGAGGCACCAACTTTTTCTGTCAGGTCTTTTTGAACTTCAGGATATTCCAGATATTTTGAATAACTATCAATAGGATCAATAGCGGGATATCTTTTACCATCGGCCCTATCTTGTGATAATCCATAAAAACAGCGTGCTGCTTTTCGGGTACCCTCAGTTACCGGTTCTTTTAAATTTCCTCCTGCAGGAGAAACGGTACCAATAAAGGTAATTGATCCTGAAGCATCATTTGGCAGATAAACAAAGCCTGCACGTGAATAAAAGTTGGAAATAATTGCTGACAGGTCCATTGGGAATGCATCCGGTCCGGGCAATTCCTCAAGTCGGTTCGACATTTCACGCAAAGCCTGTGCCCATCTTGAAGTTGAATCGGCCATCAATAGCACTTTCAATCCCATTGCCCTATAATACTCAGACAAGGTCATAGCCGTATAAACCGAAGCCTCACGGGCTGCTACCGGCATATTTGATGTATTTGCTATTATAGTAGTTCTTTCAATTAATTTTCTACCTGTTCGCGGGTCATCAAGTCTTGGAAATTCAGTAAATATCTCAACCACTTCATTTGCTCTTTCACCGCAAGCAGCAATTATCACTATATCTGCTTCTGCCTGTTTGGATATAGCATGTTGCAACACGGTTTTTCCTGTTCCAAAGGGTCCCGGAATAAAACCTGTTCCTCCTTCAGTAATGGGATTCAAGGTGTCGATACAGCGAACTCCGGTTTCAAGCAATTTAAAAGGCCTTGGCTTCTCCTTATATGCTCTAACTGCCATTTTTACAGGCCATTTTTGAACCATTGTTAGTGGAATTTCCTTTTCTTCCTCGTCAATAACATGGGCTATAACCTCATCTACAGTATATTCTCCTTCTTGGGCAACAGATTTTACCACATAGCGTTTTTCCATTTTAAAGGGAAGCATTATTTTATGCGGAATACTATTTTCCATTACCTCACCGAGCCAGCTTCCTGCAGATACTACATCTCCGGCTTTAGCCAATGGTTTAAAATTCCACTTTTTTTCACGATCTAAGGGATCGGTATAATCACCTCTATCCAAAAAGATCCCTTCCATAGTGTCAAGATTATTTTGCAGTCCGTCATAGTTCCGCGACAATATTCCCGGTCCTAATGACACTTCAAGCATATGTCCCTGAAACTCTGCTTTTGACCCTACTTTCAATCCTCTTGTACTTTCAAATACCTGTACATAAGCATTATCACCGCTTACACGGATAACCTCAGCCATTAAGCGTTCTTCATTATGCAAAATAAAGCATATTTCATTCTGTGCTACCGGGCCATTCACTTCGACAACTACAAGGTTCGATACAATTCCTGCCACTGTACCTGTGGTCTTATTATCTCTTTCCATATGTCAATGTAAATTCTTCAGGAAACTGAAAGTCACTTTCTAATTCTTTCAGTAATCTGTTAAATAATTTATTTCCTTTATCGACATCAAGCGACATCCATCGCTCAACAATAAATAATTTTAAAACAAAAGCCAGTATTTTTTCTATAGAAAAATAATTAAAGAAAGTTTGTTCATCCAAAAAATTCCAATCATAATTATCCAATCTCAGCTCTCTTTCCAGCAAATTATCTACTTCAAAAATTTGAATAAGTTGCTCTATATCCTGCACCTCTAATGACAAACCAAAATCACGTGCACGGCTTTTCTTTAAAGCTGAAACAATATCATTATCTCCTACAAGATTTACGTCGAATTGAAGATCATACTTACGCCCATTAAGAGCTGTCATAATATTAAAAACCGTCAATTTAAATTCGGCATATTCTCTTATAAAGAGATTATTGTTTTTTAGTAGATAATCATAATAGCTATTCACAAGCATCTGTTCTGCTTCAAGGACACTTTCAAAAGAATTATCGCTATGAAAAATTTCAGCAAACTTTATAATATAATCGGGATAGATTTCAGGATCAATATCTTCAAACAATTTCTTATCCATTAGCAGCTCCAGATCTTCAGCTTGATAATTTCCTCTTTCATCCCAAGCATTTCCTTTATTGTAAAAAAGAAAAAGCAAGTTGTTATGGTCAAATGGCAGGAATAACAATTCCACCAAAGCATAATCAACTTTGCTAACAATATCCTTAAGCATCTGTCTGAATTCGACAGAAGAAAAAAGAATCTTTTTTTCTTCAAGGACTATATCAGGCAACCCGGCAACTAATGAATAATAATTTCGTTTAATCATAGCTCCTCATCAAAAAGTAATTCGTTAGTTTTGGGACGCAAGTAAGCTTTAAAAAAGTTAATAAAGTCCTGATCTGTAAAACTGATGAGATAACTTCCGTCGGCCGGACCAACTTTAAATCCGGATTTAACACCATCGGAAAAAGTTAATTCCAAGCCTTTATTTAATTCATCGGCAAGTTGATTCTTGAAATATTTCTCAAGTTCTTTTTGGCTACCGGCAGGTAATATAACTGTAAGATCAAAGCTTTCTTTTTCTATCCATCCATTTACCAGCTGGCTAACAATATCTTTAAGGAAGTCAATATTGGCAAACAATTCCTTAACACCCGGCTGTATAACTTTCGTTGTTACAAGGGATGTCAAATTTTGTTTTAAAGCCGCCAAAGCTTGGTTAACAGATAATTTTAATTCTGAATTAACGTGCTTGGTAAGAGAATCTGCTTTTTTTTCAGCTTCTTCAATTATTGAATCAGATTTTTTTTCCGCTTCTTTTACTATGTTTTCTGCTTTCTCCTCGGCCTCTTTAAGTATAAGCTCAGCCTCTTGACGGGCCTTTTCTACACCCTCATTAAAAATTTTCTCAGTTAGTTCCTGAAGTTTTGTTTGCATAAAATTATTTTTTTATGATGATTGCAAATAACAACTCGATTATATAGTAAATAAGGTTTTATTACAAAAACCTTATAATTCAATTATTCAGGATCCTTTGTTCTTTTTAAAATTCAGCTCATAATATTAGCGAATTTTAAAAACTCAAAAAAGAAAACATCAAATTAAGTTATAAATTTTACGTCCTAATTAAAACACAAGATCTAAGCTTAACAAGTAATTTCGATAAGGAAACAAACAAAGCTATTTTGAGCATTATTAATTGATACTTCGTTAATTAAATGTATCCTAAAGTATCAAAAAGATGTTTCAATTAAATCAGTAAAACCTTATTTGATGGGTCTAATTCAATGATCATCAAATGTATATTTTTTAAGTGATACGAACAAGAAAAATAAACATCTGTTATTTGAAAAATCATATTTTTATTGTGAAATGTTTTTATAAATGGCTGATATTTACTAAGAGAGAGCAAGGTTATTAAACATTTTAAAAAAAGATTAAAAAATTCAACATTTTCAACTATGTAAATATAATATCAAAACCATGACCATTGCCATAGTTGAAACACCGGCAAAAATCAAGACGAATTACGTCAAAAGGGTTCACGCAAAGGCCGCAAAGATTTTCACGCAAAGCCCGCGAAGATTAAATATGTAAGAGCGCAAAGATCTTTATCCACTAATTACACGAATTAACACGAATGATTTAATTACACGAATGATAAATCAATTACGAATTACGAATTAAAAATTACGAATTACGTGGTGGCCGAGCTTGCTGGAAATGCCTTTTCTCAAAGCAAGATGCTTTGAGTACATTAAAAACTTATTACTAAACCCTTATAAACGACGCAGTCCTCAACGACATTGTCCTCAACATTTTCAATTTTTCATTCCTTCATTCCTTCATTCCTTCATTCCTTCATTTCTTCATTTCTTCATTCCTTCATTCCTTCATTCCTTCATTTCTTCATTCCTTCATT
>CAZODA010000067.1:0-15418 GCA_964578485.1 uncultured Alkalitalea sp.
CGGCATTATTATATCTGAAATTACCATGTGAGGGTGTTTGTCAGAGATTATTTTCATTGCTTCGCGACCATCTTTTGCTTTGAAAATGTGATAATCATATTTGAGGTTTAAATAAATTAGATCCAAGATATCTTCATTATCATCTACAATTAGAATTCTTTTGGCCGTTAAAGGAGTAATTTCTTCTTCCTTAATATTGTCACGGTTATTGTCAATAGAATATATTTTTTCAGGAATGTTTATGGGAGTATTGACTAATTGGATAATCGGTATGCTAAGACTGAATTCGCTCCCTTTGCCTTGTTGACTTGATACAGTAATAATACCATCGTGGAGTTTTGCATATTCTTGTGCCAATGTTAGGCCTATACCGGATCCTGTTTTGTAAGTTTTGTTTTCTGAAGTCTGAAAAAAGTGATCAAATATATGTGGAAGTTCTTTTTCTGAAATTCCAATACCCGAATCTTTTATAGAAATTTGTATTCCGGGTATATTCTTTGACATAGTTGTTTGTGAAATATCAAAAGTTATTTGACCATTGACAGGAGTATATTTAAAAGCATTTGAAAGTAGATTAAATAATATGGTCTCTAATTTTTCTTTATCTGCATCCAAATTAATTTTATAAAATGTGGATGAAAAATTATAATTTATTTCATTCCTTGCTGCAAGGTCATCAAATAAAGCAAATATATTTTTGCAAAAGCTTATAAGTTCAATTTTTACGTAAGTAATTTCAAGTCGGGAAGATTCCATTTTTCTGAAATCCAGCAATTGATTTACAAGCTTATATAGTCTTTGTGCATTTCTATTAGCCAAAAGGAGCATTTTCCTTTCGGCATTATTTTGTTTTCCTGTTTTTAATAATTCCTGAATAGGAGGGATGATCAAGCTTAAAGGGGTTCTGAATTCATGGGATATATTTGTAAAAAAACGAATTTTTGAGCGATAGAGTTTTTCACTATGTTGCTTTTCTAATTTAACAATTTTCAATTCGTTCTTAAGATGATGTCTGAAGTTATAAATTTTAAATATAAAATAAGTCATAAACACGATTAAGAGCAGATATAAGGAAACAAATCCCTTGCTTAGCCATATTGAAGGTTTTACATAAATGGGTAGGGAATAAACATTGCTCCAAGTTCCTAAGTGGTTTGTTCCTTTAACCTCAAAATAATATCGTCCGGGTTTTAAGTTTGCAAATACAGCAAAGTTTTTTTCACCGGCTGTTGAAGTCCATTGTTCTTTAAATGGCAATAAGCGATAGGCAAATTGTGTAATTTCAGGATATAGATAATCGAGTGTGGTAAATTCAAGAGTGAGTGAATTTTGATTATGTTTAAGCGATAATTCTTTTACAAAGGATATGTCGCGGTTTATTATTCTAAAGGTGTCTTCAGGCATAATCGAATGATTATTTATTTGTAGGCCTGAAATTAAAATGTCCGGTTTATTTCCTTTTAAATTAATGTTTTTAGGGTTTATTTTAATATAAGCGTTGTCACCTCCATAAAATATATTTCCATTTTTACTCATGGTACTGCTGTATTGATAAAAGCCTCTTAATGGGGAGTTTTTTAAAATTGGGATAGTAAGCTGATCATGAG
Organism: uncultured Alkalitalea sp.; assembly: GCA_964578485.1. Taxonomy (GTDB): domain Bacteria; phylum Bacteroidota; class Bacteroidia; order Bacteroidales; family Marinilabiliaceae; genus CAZODA01. The sequence continues at coordinate 1,608 of CAZODA010000067.1, forward strand.
TTGTTTTGTCAATTCTTATTATTGAATTAGGAGTTGTCATCCAGATATAAGCTAAAAGATCTTCTTGTAAATTCAGTAATCTTTGTGGTCGTCCTGTATCAACATTAATTTTTGAAATACTATCCTTATCGGGAAAATAATGAATCAGTAAATTTTCAGCACCCACCCACACCGTTCCGTCAATGGCAGCCATTAAACTTGATATCTGGCTGCTATGAAGTTCATTGCTTACTTTTTCTATTCGTGTTTTCTCAAAGCTGTTGTGATTAATGTGCCATAAATTATTAAGGCTTCCATAAAAAAGATGCTCTCCTGCAGAAATCAGCCTGCCATCTCCATCATTATCAACAAGTGTAAAACTCATATTTTCAAGATTGTTCTCATCAAAATTCACCTTGAAGATTCCGCCTTCCCATGCAGTTACCCACATAGAACCATCATAATGAATAGTAAAATTGCTGATATAATTTGAGATAAGACCGTTTTGTTTGTTTGCTGTTATTGCCAGCATTTTTTTATTGTCCCAGATATTTATGCCACCGGCTGTTCCTATCCAAATTCTTCCTTTTATATCTTCTTTTAATGAATACACATTGTCTAAAAGAATGCGCTCATTCAACGCTGATGTTGTTGAATAATTAATTTGTTTACCTGTGGCTTTTTGTTTCCTCATCACGCCATGAATAGTCGCTAACCAAACATCCTCATTTTCTGAAATCAATATATCTTTTACCAAGTTTCCAATTCGTGGATTTTTATATGAAAAATATTCTTCATGCAATTGGTATATAGGAAGACTATTGTCAATAATACTTATTCCGTTTGTAGTAATTAGCCATAATCTTTTTTGGCGATCTTCAAAAATTTCCCAGATAACATTACTTACAATGGAATTACTTATTAAAGGATCATGATAATAAGAATCGGTTTTATGTGAGACTGTATTAAAAATATTTAAGCCAAAATCTGTTCCTAACCACAATAAGGAATCATTTTGAGGGTAGATACATTTTATAACTTCATTACTGAGCATAGTGTTTGAAGAATTGTATAAGGTGTATTTTCCTGTAATGCTGTTGAAAAGAGCCAGGCCTGTTTCTGTACCCACCCAAAGCAAAGAATCTGATTTTTCTCCATAAGGATGAATTGTACAAATCAGATTGTTTTCCATCATTGGTTTATAGTCTTCCTTCAAATCATAAGCGGTAAATTTGCCATTTGATAATTTGTTTAAACCATCATAGGTTCCTATCCACATATCTCCATTGACAGCCTGGTAGAATGAGCGTATTGTATTGTGAGTCAGCTCACTGTTTTCTGTGTTGAAAAGTTTGAACTCCTCACTTGTTTTCCGGTAAACCAATAAACCCTTGGTAGTCCCTATCCATATATCTCCATCTTTATCCTTAAAAAGAGTTCTAATAATATTGCCGGTCCCTGTATTTATTCTTTTAACTTCAAAAGTGTGTATATCAATTGTATTTAGTCCATCCCATGTACCTATCCAAATAACATCATCGTCATAAAGCAATGTGCTTATCCTGTTAGATGATAAAGATGCCGGTGAAATACTTCTTTTAAAATGAGTGATTTTAAATCCATCATACCTGTTTAAACCTTCTTCTGTACCTATCCATATAAAACCATATTTATCCTGAATGATTGAACTTGTATTATTAGAGCTCAAGCCTTTTTCAATTGTCAAACTTGAAAAATAAACCGTTTGTAAAGCTTGACCGTTCAATACCGGTTTTGGCATAAACAAGCTTGTTAAAATGATAAGTTTTATAAGGATTTTTGAATAATTATATGTGGGCATAGCTAAAAGCTCTGTTTTATAATGACTATTTATGCTTTTTATAAGGAATGCTTTATTATAAAATTAATGTTTTTTTTAATTTAAAAAAAACATTTTGTAAGATTTTGACAAACAGCAAAAATTTGGTGTAAGGGTAGTAATTATCACTAAATGAAAAGAATAGACTGCTATTTTAAAGACAAGCTTAAAAATGTAGGATTTGAACAACTATTTGTAAGAATCAGACAACAATTAATTTTAAGTATTTTTTAGTTTTGTTTTTATTCCTTTTGATAAGGATTTTCCATTTAGCTGATTAATTGAGATTTTTTTTTCTGAATACAAACTTTAATTATTAATGAATAGACCCTAACTTTTAATTTCCAAATATTTTTTAAAAAGATGCTTTGAAATTGATTTTATATAAACGACATATTGTTGAATTAAATCATTAGCAATATATAACTAATCAAAACTTATCGAATGAAACGATTTATTAAAATTAGCTTACAATGGCTGGGGATTGTAGGTTTATTAACAGGGATGGCAGCGCCATTGTCAGCCCAGCAACTAACTGTTAGCGGCAGGGTAAAAGAGGCATCGCGAGATGATTATTTTCCCGGTGCTACTATTGTGATCAAGGGGACCATACGTGGAACAGTCTCTGCTGCTGATGGTTCTTTTTCTGTACTTGTAAATCCAAATGATACGCTTGAAATTTCCTATGTTGGTTTTCATACTGCTGTTGTTCCTGTTGAAGGCAGGGATTATATTTTAGTTGAGCTTGAATCTTCTATAGTAAGTTTCGATGAGGTTGTTGTTATTGGTTATGGTATGCAACGCCGTGGTGATTTAACCGGCGCTGTTTCCCATGTGGACAGCCGTGAATTTAACAGAGGAGTAATAAGCAGTCCACAGGAATTAATTAGTGGAAAAGTTTCAGGAGTTCAAATTATGTCAAATGATGGATCACCATCTTCCGGAAGTTTTATTCGAATACGTGGTGGTGCTTCATTAAATGCAAGTAATGAGCCACTTATTGTACTTGATGGGATACCTTTAGAACCGGGCGGAATCAGTGGTAATACGGGTAATTTCTTGAGTTTGATAAACCCTAACGACATTGAAAGCATGACTGTTTTGAAAGACGCTTCATCAACAGCTATTTATGGCTCGCGTGCTTCAAATGGTGTAATTATAATTACCACACGCAAAGGTGTTGATGATGATTTGCGAATTAGTTTTAGTACAATAAATTCTATTCAAACAAAGACTAAGCTTCCGGAAATGTTATCAATAGAGGAATTTAGATCTGTTGTTGAAAAGGAAGGATCTGCCGCCCAAATTTCATTGCTCGGTGATACCAAAACAAACTGGAATAATGAGATTTACCAGATAGCCTACGGAACTGATAATAATTTTAGTGCATCAGGCAGACTTAATAATTTGCCTTTAATAAACACTTTGCCTTTTCGTTTGTCCCTTGGTTATTTTAATCAGGATGGAATTTTGAAAACTGATAATGTTGAGCGGATAACTTCAAATATTACTGTTTCCCCATCCTTACTTGATGATTATCTAAAAATAACGCTTGGTTTTAAGGGCTCATTAAATAAGAATCAGTTCTCTAATACTTCTGCTATATGGGGTGGTGCGACCTATAATCCAACTATTCCTGTTTATTCGAACAATGATAATTTTGGAGGCTATAATGAAGCGATAGATAGTCAGGGTGTTCCTGTAACAAGGGCTGTTCTTAATCCATTAGGAGTTTTAAATCAATATAAATCTACCAGTGATGTTTACCGTATTATCAGCAATGTAGATTTAGAATACAAAATGCACTTTCTACCCGACTTAAAATTTCATACTACTATTGCTTATGATTATGCTAAAGGGGAAGGTCAAATTTTTGTACCTGTTTCGGCAGCACAATATTATTTGACAGATGGTAGAGATTATAAATATGGTCCTCAGAAAAAGGATAATAAATTACTGACAACTTATTTTAACTATAATAAAAACCTTGATGCGATTAACAGTACTCTCGATCTTACTGCCGGCTATGATTATCAGGCATGGGTTAGTAAGCGCCCATACTATGAAGAGCTTAATATGAATGGTGAGGTTCAAAGTTCAATTGCAGCTTATGATCAAAGACATACTTTGATTTCATATTATGGTCGTATAAATTATTCCCTTGCATCAAAATATATGCTTACAGCTGCTATACGTCGTGATGGAACATCAAGATTTAGTAAAGATGAGCGCTGGGGTATGTTCCCTTCTTTAGCAGTAGCCTGGCGATTATCTGAAGAGTCTTTTCTTCGCGATTCCTATGTTTTGAGTAATTTAAAATTGCGTGCAAGTTATGGTATTACCGGGCAGCAAGAGGGTATAGGAAATTATAATTATCTTCCTGTTTATACTATCAGTCAGACAGGTGCAGAGTATATTTTTGGTGATTCGGCTGTAACTACCTACCGACCGGAAGCTTATGTATCAGACTTAAAATGGGAGACAACCAAGTCTTTCAATTATGGTCTTGATTTTGGGTTATTTAATAATCGTTTTTCAGGTGCAGTTGAATATTATACAAGAAAAACTGAAGATTTACTTGCCACTGTGCCTTCTCCCGCCGGCACTAATTTTGACAAGCAAATTTTAACTAACGTTGGTAATGTTGATAGTGAGGGGGTTGAAATCACATTGAATGTCACTCCCATAGATAATAGAACATGGACTTGGGATCTAAGTTTTAATGCTGCATGGCAGGAACAAGTCATTAAAAATCTTTCAATAATTAAAGGCGCTGAAATCACAAATACTTCTGTTGGCCCTACTATTGACAGTTATTATTTTCAGGTTCTTACAGAAGGTTATGCTCCTTATATGTTCTATGTTCATCATCAATTATATGAAGAAAGTGGTAAACCCGTTGAGGGAGCTTTTGCCGATATTAACAATGATGGATTAATAAATACTGATGATTTGTATCGATATAAATCGCCTGCTCCCGATTATATTCTTGGCTTCAGCACCTCATTAAGGTATAAAGACTGGACTCTTGCAACAAGCCTGCGATCTAACATTGGGAATTATGTTTATAATGGTATGGCTATGAATACCGGAGCTTTTGGTACTATGTCGTACAATGCCTATCAACTTAATAATTTAAATAAAAGTTATTTAGAAACCGGTTTTCAAAGTCGCCAATATCTCTCCGATTATTACGTAGAGAATGCTTCTTTTTTAAAAATGGATAACTTGAATTTGGGGTATAACTTCGGTGAAGTTTTTGATTTGTTTAAGCTGAATGTTTCAGCAATGGTCCAGAATGTTTTTACCCTTACAAAATATACCGGAGTTGATCCAGAGGTTGCACGTGGTATGGATATGTCTTTCTATCCTCGTCCCAGGATTTATTCATTGAGTTTAGGCTTTGAATTTTAGTTATAAAAAATTAAAAAACAACTTTAATAAATGAAAATTTGTTTAGTAGAAGTTTTGATGAAAAAATATAAGCACATGAAAAAAACATTTTATATATTATCGTTTATCTTCATTTTGGGAATTTGGGCTTGCACTGATGATTTGAACCAGTTCCCGAAAATTGAGGAGACCTCTGCATCGGTTTATTCCGATCCTGCAAATTATTTGTCTGCTCTTGCAAAATGCTATGCTTCATTTGTAACGGCAGGGCAAGAAAAAGGAGGGGGTAATGTTGATTTATCAAGTAATACCGGATACGACTACATGCGTTGTTATTTTAATCTGCAGGAGGCAGGAACTGATGAAATTGCTTCTACCTGGATTGAAGGTGATAATCTGGGAAATCTAACCTTTATTTCATGGGATGCCAATGATCCTTGGATAGCTGATACTTATTATCGTATTTATTATTCTATTTCGCTTTGTAATGAATTTATAAAGAACTGTTCAACTGAGCGTATTTCCGATTTTACGGATGTTGAGCAAAACAGTATTAAAAAATATAGAGCTGAAGCACGTTTTTTAAGGGCTTTAGCTTATTATCATGCTTTGGATTTGTATGGCAATATTCCTTTTGCAGACGAAGAATTAATTGGAGGTTCTGTTTTACCTGAACGTTGGGAGTCGGATAAGATTTTTGGGTTTATAGAGAAAGAATTGAAAGAATGTAGTGAAGAAATGGCTGATGCCGACAATGTAACATATGGGCATGCACCGAGAGCCGCAGCTTGGATGCTTTTGGCACGTCTTTATTTGAATGCAGAAAGCTATGGTGTAGAAGAACATTATAGCGAATGTTTGGCATACAGCAAAAAAGTAATAGATGAGGGCTATGCTCTTGAATCTGATTATACAAAGCTTTTTAATGCTGATAACCATTTGCGGGTAGGAAAAGGAAAAGAAATAATTCATTCTTTGGTTGTTGACAGTCGCCATGTAATGTCATGGGGTACTACTACTTATTTGATTTGTGGTCAAGTAGATACTGATTATGGTCCACCTGCTGAGTCAATTGGTGTTGCCAGTGCTTGGAGTATGTTCAGAGTCAGGGGGGAGGTTCCTGCCTTATTTAATATGGAAAACGACGATCGTGCATTGTTTTATACTGAAGGTCAGTCACAGTATATGGATAATGGAGTTGATGATCGTACTGCCGGTTATTTTGTAAGAAAATGGAGTAATCTGACAGATGCAGGGGAAACAGCTTCAAACACAAGCAATGATGGTGTGGATACTGACTTTCCACTCTTTCGCCTCGCCGATGCCTATCTTATGTATGCTGAATCTGCTGCAAGAACTAATACTAATCTTGAAACAGCCCTTGGCTATATAAATGAATTGCGTAGTCAGAGAAATGCTCCTTCTGTAGTTGAAAGTGACCTTAGTGCGACAATAGATGGGATTCCGTTTAAATTTTTCCTTGACGAACGTGCCCGCGAATTATACTGGGAAGCTGTTAGGCGTACTGATTTGATTCGCTTCGATTGTTTTACAAGTGATAAATATTTGTGGCAATGGAAGGGAGGAGCAGTGAATGGTAAATTAGTTGATGAACGCTATAATTTATATCCTATTCCTGCATCTGAACTTACAGCTAATCCAAATTTAAGAAATGACTTTTATTAATTTGTTAATAAGCAATTATAATGAGATATTATAAATTATTTTTTACTGTTTTAATACTTTCTTTGCTTATGCAAGCCTGTGAAAAGGAGGGTGATTTAATAGTTATATCAGGCTTTACATCATCGGAATTATCTATTGATAATGTTGATATTGTTCTTACACAGGCAAATATTGAAAGTTTAGTTTTGTCTTTATCATGGACAGAAAGTACTCTTGAGCTTTCAGATAAAACTATGGGTGTACCTCAATCACTACCTTCATCGGTAATTGAAGTATCTACTTCTTCTGATTTTGATGGTGTTTATGAAATTAATCCAACTACCAATCCACATGTGTTTACCGGTGCAGCTCTTAATAATCTCGCTAAATTTTTGGCATTGGAGGAAGGTGTTGTTTCACCGGTTTATTTTAGGATCAGATCTATTTTGGGAAAAAATATTGAATCTACTTTTAGTGAAGTGCTTCAGATAAATTTAACTCCCTTTAAAATAGATATGTCACGAGCTTTCATTTTGGATGCCGACAAGAATAAAACGGACTTTTACTTGTATTCCCCCGATAGTGATGGAGAATATTCCGGTTTTATGAATGCCCTTGGATGGTATAACTGGTATTTGCAGGAAGGTGATGAAACTATATGGGGTAATGTGGCTGAATCGGATAAGGAGTTTTTCATTTCTGATGACGCTGATGATCAGTGGAATTTATGGTTCCCCGAATTTGGTGGTTGTTATTTTTCAACAGTAAATACCAATGAAAAAGAGTGGACTGCTACTTATATACCTGATTTAATAGCTTCAGGAGCTGTTGAAGGTGATTTTACATTTATAAGAACTGAGCTATACTGGATGTTATCTTTTACGACAGATGCAGACAATGCAAAATTTTCTGTCAGCGGAAATACGAGTACCTATAATGTTGAAACTTCAACTGAAAACTCATTAGCTGTTCCCGGTAATATTAATTTTATACCCGGTTCAGGCGAATCATTGACTTTCAGTTTTACTGATGATGCAACTGAATTTGAAATACCGGTTTCCGGAGAATATACAATAAAAATCTTCCTTGCTGATCTAAATAACCTTCATTATACCATTGAAACAGGATCGGTTATTATAGAAGATCCGATTAGCGAATATTTATATTTGCCCGGCATTGATGATGGAATCTCAGGTTCTTGGACCTTTGATAATTATTTGACGCTTATAAATGACATGGATTCCACTTTCGTAGGTGTTGCTTATGTTAATTCTCTTTATGGATATATAATGTCTTTGGAAGTTGGAGAATGGGATAATGTTTATAAATACGGAGGCACAGAAGGCTTACTTAAATTTAAGGGTGCTGTTGATATTCCTGCCCCTCTGCCCGGTTTATACCTGATAGATGCCGACCTTAAAAATCTGACTTATGCTCATACAGAAATTACTGATGTCGGTTATTCAGGCCTTAATGATGATTGGGATATACATTCCATGAATGAAAGCGGCATTAACGGGGTGTATGTATCATCGTTAAATATTGATCAGGTTTCAGAATGGGGTGGAAAAATCCTTCTCAATCAAAATTGGGACTTAGCCTTTGGAGGAAGTAAGGGTAAATTAATATATGGAGAAGATGGATTTACCGATGATGCAGATATAGGTGTAGGTGCCTATGATTTGATTGTTGATCTGTGCAATTCTTCCTATGTGTTTTTAAGTGATGAGGTTTATATTGTTGGTTTAAATGATGATTGGGAACTTTCATCAGTTGTTCTTAGCAAAGCTTCTCCGGGAATTTATGAAGGAAAAGCAACTATAGTATCTCCTTCACCGTGGGGAATGGCAATCCAATTGGATCAGTCATGGAATCGCTTTTTTGGAGGTTCTTTTGATTCGCTTTCATATTTAGGTGACAATATAACCGATGATCAGGCACTTTCTGCAGGAACTTATGATGTAATTGTAGATTTTCTTGAAATGACCTGTTCATTTACCCTTGCCGACTAATTAAGTTTAATTATTATGAATAATTTAAACTCATCCGATGACTGCTTAAGTCTTCGGATGAGTTTTTAACAGGTAAAAAAATAAAATGATGTTAAGATTATTTCTCATTCTATCAGCATTGTTTATTTCATTTATTTCTCCTGCAATTGCAACAAATAAACAAGGAAGTTTTGTTGATGAAAATGGAGTTTTACGTTGGAAGTATGACAACAGCGAAATCAAAGCCTTTGGTGTAAATTATTCCTTGCCTTTTTCGCATGCTTATCGTATGGCCAATAGACTTGGGGTTAATCATGAAGATGCGATTAAACAGGATATTTATCATTTTGCCCGTCTTGATTTGGATTTGTATCGCGTGCATGTTTGGGATACAGAAATTTCTGATACCCTCGGAAATTTATTGCAAAACGAGCATTTACGTTTATTCGATTTTGCTATTAATGAGATGAAAAAGAGAGAGATGAAATTTGTGATTACTCCCATTGCTTATTGGGGAAATGGCTGGCCGGAACGGGATTTTGACACTCCCGGATTTTCCAATAAGTATGGTAAGGGAAATTGTCTTACCATTCCTGAAGCAATTGAAGCACAAGAGAATTACCTGTTTCAGTTTTTAAATCATGTAAATCCCTATACCGGTATTGCATATAAGGACGATCCCGATATAATAGCTTTTGAAATCAGTAATGAACCCCATCATTCCGGATCTGAAGAAAGTGTTACCGAATTTATTAACAGGCTTTCCTCAGCAATGAGGAGGACCGGTACCTTAACTCCTATTTTTTATAATATGAGTCATAGTATTCAATTTATAAATGCTTATTTAAAAGCTGATGTTCAAGGAGGAACTTTTCAGTGGTACCCGGCAGGCTTAGTTGCTAATTATCAGTTAAACGGAAATTTTTTACCCCATGTTGCCCATTATCATATTCCTTTTGCCGATAATCCGGACTTTAAAAAAACAGCTAAGCTTGTTTATGAATTTGATGCCGCTGATGTGGGAGGAAATTATATATATCCTGCTATGGCAAGAAGTTTTAGGGAAGCCGGTTTACAAATAGCTGCTCATTTCGATTATGATGCTATGTTTCTTGCCCCCTATAACACCAATTATGGTACACATTATATGAGTCTTCCCTATGCTCCCCAAAAAGCACTAAGTTTAAAAATTGCTTCAGCTGTCTTTCATGAAATACCACTTTATTCGGATTTTGGTGAATTTCCATTGAATAATAATTTTGGTGATTTCAGAATTGACTATACAAATGACCTTGTGGAATTTGTTTCGGCTGAAAAATTCTTTTATTCCAACAATACTTCTTCCATGCCTGAAAAGCCTGAAGAATTAATTGAAATTGCAGGTTATGGATCATCGCCTTTAATTAGTTATGAAGGAAAAGGGGCTTATTTTTTAGATAAAATTGCTGAAGATAGTTGGCGTTTGGAAGTGATGCCTGATGCCTACTGGTTAGGCGATCCCTATGCAAGAGTTAGTCCGCGCCGTCAGGTTGCAGCTGTAAATCATCAACACAGGAAAATGACGATTAATTTGCCTCAATTGGGTGGGGATTTTTTGATTAAAGCCTTAGGAGATAATAAGTTGATTGAAACCAATGCGATAAAGGGATCCTTTGAATTATTACCCGGTGTTTATTTACTGCAGAGGAAAGCAAGTGTTTTGAGTTTTTCTCCTTACCAGAGTTATAAAAACATTTTGCTGAATGAGTTTGTTGCTCCTCAATCAAATCTTAATGATACACTCATAAAAAATTTTACAGCCCTTGAGGCAACTGCTAATCAACCATTATTGATGCGTTTTGAAGTTATTTCACCGATGAAACCCGAAAAAGTGGAACTACTTATACAAGGCAGTAGAAGAAATTTTCGTTCTGAAGTAAAAAATGTTGGTGGAGATTTTTATGAATTATTTATCGAAGGTGATATTACTCGTCATGGCATAGTAGATTATTTTCTGATATTACACTATCTTGATGAAATAAAGACTTTTCCTTCTGGCTTGTCCGGTACACCCGGTGATTGGGATTTTTATGATCATTCGACCTATTCATTGAGATTTTTGCCTCCATCAGAAGCTCTTGAATTGTGGAATGCAAATTCATGTTGGGATACAACTCTTAAAGAGTGGAATTCTAATGTATCGCTCAAACCTTTAGGACACAATAATGCTGTATTGCATATTAATATAAAAGCCTCGCAGGGGATAACAGACGATGATTTTTTACCTGATTATATTTTCAAATATTATTTTGGAGAGAAAATTAATGGTCGTGTTGCCGAGCTTGACAAAAAATCACTTGTTATGATTAAGGTGTTTACAGCTGCTTCTGATAAACAAGCAGTAAAGCTTGGCCTTATTGATAAAAATGGTATAGCATATTCTGCTTCCTTTGATATCGAACCCGGTAAAGATATTTATAGCCTTCCCTTGTCATCATTTAAACAGGATAAGCTTGCTATCGTGCCTCGTTCATTTCCTTGGTTTATGCCTCAATTTCATGAAGGAGGTCAGTCTTTTGAATTTAAGCCGGAAGATATTGAAATGTTGCAGTTTTCAGTTAAGGAAGGGATGATACAAAACCTTGATCTATATATAGAAAAGATATGGATGTACTAAATTATTAAAAAATGAAGAAATATCTTGTCTTTATTTCGATGTTATATCCTTTAATGATATTGGGACAAACATTTTATTTGGGTAATGATTTGTCTTATGTAAATCAGATGGAGGATTGTGGCGCTGTATTTAAAGAAAAAGGGATACCAAAAGATGTTTATAAGATCTTTGCTGATCAAGGGACTAATTTAGTAAGAGTTCGCTTGTGGCATAATCCTGACTGGCAAAATCAGCTAAGTCAACCTGAAGGTGTTAAGCCTCAATACAGTGATTTTGATGATGTAAGGCAAACTATTAGCAGGGCAAAGAATGAAGGGATGGAAGTAATGTTGGATTTTCATTTGTCGGATTTTTGGGCTGATCCCGGTCAACAATTAATTCCATCGGCCTGGCTTGAAGTTGCTGAGAATCCTGATTTGCTTGCCGACTCTGTTTATAAATATGTTTCAAAAGTACTCACAGAGCTTAATTCTGAAGGCTTAATGCCTGAATTGGTGAAAATTGGCAATGAAAATAATGGAGGCATTCTTATGCATACTACTTTGTCGGGCGATTTTAATGTTTCCGGTGTTGTCAGTAATAATTGGAGTCGTCATGCAAAAATGTTTAATGCCGGGATAAAAGCTGTTCGTGATGTTAGTAAAAATACAAATATTAAACCGAGTATTGTATTGCATTGTTCAGGATTGTCAAATATTAGTGGCTGGTTTCAACAACTTATAAACAATGGGGTTACAGATTTTGATATAATTGGTTTTTCATATTATTATTCATGGCACGATGCATCAATTTCTGCTATGGGTAACACAATTCGTATGCTGCGTTCACGCTGGCCTCAGTATGAAGTTATGGCAGTGGAAACCGGCTATTTGTGGACGACAGAAAATTTTGATCATTTAGGAAATATTATTAATGATCCGGATCCCGAGTATCTACCTGTTAGTCCGGAAAAACAACTTGAATATATGGTGGATTACGCCCGTGAAGTAAAACGAACGGGTGGTATTGGAGTTATTTTCTGGGAGCCGGCATGGGTTTCTACACCCTGCAGGACTGCCTGGGGAGTTGGTTCCTCACATGATCATGTTGTGTTTTTCGATCCGGTGGATAATAATTTTATGGAAAATGGGGGAGGACGATGGACAAATCCTGCTTTTTATGAAGATGTAGAGAGTCATAAGCTTACATTTAAGGTGGATATGGGGAATAGGGATACAGAAGATGGAGTTTTTATCAGCGCTTCATTTACAAATGATGAACTAATCCAAATGTCGCCCCTTGGAGCTAATATTTTTTGGTATTTTACTTTTTTACCTGAGAATTCCGAAGGGGGTTATTTCTTTGTCAATGGTAACGATCTTGCCCGGCGCGAGATTATTCCATCAGAATGTGCCTTATGGAAAGATAGCGATCGCCTGTATTCGGTTGGTACTAAGGATGGACTTTATGCCTATGAATTTGGTAGCTGTGAGGAAATTGAGGCAGGACCGGTCAATCTGACTTTTATGGTTGATATGACAGGTCAGGATGTCTCGAGAGGAGTGTTTATTACCGGTGAAATAACAGGAAGCGGAGATTGGACGATTGAACAGATGAGCCATAGAGGGAATAATATTTATAGTTGGACATGCCAATTATTACCGGGAAATGAGGTGCTGGCATATTACTATCTTACTACCGGTAGCTGGACAGATTATCTTAATTATCGTGAAGTCCTTCCTTCCGATTGTTGGGGTAAATGGGAGGACAGAGGTATTATTGTTCCTCGAAATGATACTGTAATAAAAAATATTTGGGGAAGTTGTGAATCTTTTGATACCACCCCTTTAAGGGATATTAATGCTCATTCACAAGCAAATGTTTTTGTGGTTACCGACGCTGAGTCGGATGTTATAAATTTAATATTTAAAGAACCTCCATCAAACTTTAAAGTTGAAGTTTTTAACAGCTCCGGATCATTGTTGTTACAAAGAAATTTTTTAGGAGGAGATATACAATATGATATTAAATTGCCCTTTTCCAAAGGTCTTCATATTATAAATGTAAGAGGCGCTGAATTCTATGAAACATTTAAAATTATTCTTTTGTAGGGGCTGTCTCATAAATTTACAACCCTACATTTTTTATTGATTATGAATTAGTAAATGTGATAATTAGCAAATTAGTTGATTAGCAGATTAGTTGATTAGCAGATTAGTAGATTAAGGAATGAAGAAATGAAAAATGAAGAAATGAAAAATGAAGAAATGAAAAATGAAGAAATGAAAAA
>CAZODA010000068.1:0-14972 GCA_964578485.1 uncultured Alkalitalea sp.
CCGGAAATAAAATATCCCGCTGAAGCGGGATAATTATTTGTTGCGGAGAGAGAGGGATTCGAACCCCCGGACCCGTGAAGGTCAACGGTTTTCAAGACCGCCGCATTCGACCGCTCTGCCATCTCTCCTGTTTGCGTTTGCAAAAATAGGGGATTAATTCAATTTCAAAAATTATTTTGCTATATATTTTTTAATTTCTTGCAGATTGTTTGTTTGCTTTTGTAAGTTGTTTGGCAATAAGTGTACCTTGTCGTATTCGTTCAGCCATTCCTATTCCATCACGTAAATTGCCTGCAAGTATTAGTCCCGGGAATTGGGATTCAATTTTAGCGATAGTTTTTAATCTCATATTTGTTGTAATATCATATTGCGGTATTGCTTGGTTGTGTCGGAATATTCGGAATAGGTCCGGTTCTTCATTTGGTGGAATGAGCAGCATTAATTTTAATTCTTCCATAACAATGGTTTTTATGGAATCATCGTTTAGTTCCATCATTTCCGGATTTTTGATTCCACCGAGGAAAACTGACAGTAAGGCTCCTTCTTTTGGTGCTCTGTTATTTAAGAATGCTGAAGGGAAAAGTATGCCAAGGATATTTCTATTTTCTTTATGTGGGATTAGTCCGCCAAATGCTTTTAGAGGAATTCCTCTCCATTTTTTATATCCCACAGCCACTTGTATTACTTTGGCATACGGAAGTTTGCTGATAATATTTTTTTCATTCAAATTTAGGAAGGGCAATAGTTTTTCAATTTCACTTGCACATGTGGTTGTAACAACTGTTGAAACAAGGTATTCGAGTTTATTTTTATTTTGTTCGCTGCTTACAAAATACTTTTTTTCTTTCGGATATATTGTTGTATTGACGCAATTATATCTTATATTTTCTTCTCCAATTTCTTTTATCAATGCTTTAATAAGTTGTTCAAGTCCTCCTGCAATTGAATAAATTTGTTGTTTAGTTTTTTTGCCTCCAGCACTTTTTCTTTTTTTCTTTTTTGGAGGCTTCCCTTTTATAAACTCTATATATTCTTTTTCAAAGTTAAATCGTTTCGGTAGAACATATTTTATGATCAGGCTTGCCGGATTTCCTGCGTATATTCCCAAAATAAAGGGGTCAATGGAATAATTCAGAAACGATTGTCCCATGCGTTGGTTTACGAGATTTTCAAGAGTCTCTTCAGCTCCTATATTTTTTTTGTTTAAAGGTTCCATCAGCATTTTCAGCTTATCGCGCCATTTAAAAAGTGGAGTTTTTATTCCTTCTTTAAGGCAATACGGAAGGGCATACCATCTGTAACCTTTCCATATAAGGCGTTTTCTTGCTTCTTCATTAATAGGCTCATATTTTATAGAAGTTTCCAACAATTTAAATAGATCGGTAACCTGAGGGTGGGTAATAACGCCTGAATTAGGTCCGCTTTCAAAAATAAATTCGTTTTCACTGTGAGTTTGTATAGATCCTCCGGCACGGTTTGAACGTTCCAATATCGTGACTTCCCATCCGGCCCTTTTAAGAAAAAAAGCTGTTGTTAGTCCGGTTAAACCTGCACCTATAATTATTGCTGATCTGTTATTCATATATTTCTATTATCAGAATCAATTTTTGTTTTGTGCTTTTATATTTCCCTGCATTACCAACTAATAAAGTAAACCTTAGTAGAACTATTCTCTTCATTATCAATATAGCATACTTTTTTACTATATATTAAATAACGTTTTTTTAACTGAAATGTTTGAATAGATATTTGAAGATTTATAATAATATTTTGTATAAGTTTTTATTAAAATGTATTGAAATTTTAATAATTCAGCATTTAGGGCTGAATTATTTTTAAAATTCATACACATTCTTAGCGTTGATAAACAGGTATGATCTCCATATTTTTATTGTTAAATCTTTTTTTGACCTTGTTATAATTTTTGGTAAATCCTATAATAAAGCCATCACCTCCTGAACCACAGAGTTTTAACAAATATTCTTCTGTAGTAATCCCATATAACCATTCCATTTCAAGCGAGGCGGGAATCATAGTTTTAAAATGTTCGTATTGAAAAAGCGACAAGGCCTTAAGCGACTTTGTAAATTTGTCTATATCTCCTGCTATCAAGTCTTTTATGCACTTGTTGTTTAAGGGGATATATTCATTTTTCATTAATTTTAGATAGCTGTTGTCTTCACAGTTTTTCATAAACTGTTCAACAAGTGGTGCAGTTTTCCCCGATTTACCGCTGTCAATCAGAAAAATAGCATCTTCAGGAGTAAGATTGTAACGTGGAATACCAATTGTTTCTATGCTATGATCTTCTTTCAGCAAGAGTGGGCGTTTTATATAGCACACAAGGGGGTCTATACCTGAGCTGGTTCCATGAAACCATGATTCGAGTATTGACAGTTCATTTTTAAGTTTAAGCAAGTCATTCGGTGAATTTGAATATTTATTGTCAACCTTATTAGTTTTGTATTTATGATATAATGCTGCAACAAGAGCTCCACTACTCCCAAGACCATAACCTTCAGGAATTGATGATTCGAAATACAGACCTTTTTCTAAGTCTTTTTCGAAGAGCCCCAAGTTAAAACTAAATGGTATCTGGTTGTTATTTTTAAGCTTATGCAGATATACAAGGTATTCTTTTAGCAATAAATTACTTTTTTTCGCAAAATCAAGGTTGGTATATTTTAAAGAGTTGTAAAATTCTAATGATCCGTTGAAATGGGCATAGGGAATTGTTAGTCCCATAGAACCTAAGATTATGCTATATTCTCCAAACAGCAAAATTTTTGAATAAAAAGAAGTATTGTTTTTTTTATTGTTTGTTGGCATATTGTTAAAAATTTGTATAAATGTTTTCAGGACCTTGCCCTATTTCGTCAAAGATTATTTGTCCATTATAACAGAGTGGGCGTAATTCTTTCTTTATCCAAGGTAGAATAACTTCCTCTTCCTTTTCGGGATACAGCAGGTGTACATTTGGTCCGGCATCCATGCTGAAGCCTGCCATAATATTCTTTTGCGTTCGTAATTCTCTGATCTTATCAATAATAAGAAGAGTATTTGGTTTTAGAAGTGTATATGAAGGACTTGAACTCATCATCAAAGCGTGTAGTGAGAGGGCTTCATTTTCTGCAATTTCAATAAAGGAATTCCAGTCGCCTTTTGCCAATGCTTGTAAAAGGTTTTCAGTATTTTTAAAAGCCTGCTTGATACGGCTTTCATTATAAGGATGAGTTTGCATCAAGCTGTGGCCTTCACTGCTGCTTATAGCTTTTTGTGAAGGGTCAACAATTAAAATTGCATCCCTTAGATTTCGGAAAGATGCGTCGATTGAATTGTAATTTATAGGAATAGCATACATATTTGAGCTTTCCGGATGTCTGGGATATGCACCCCATAAGTTCCAATAACCATAAACCGAGCGTGCTGCACTTCCCGAACCCATACGTGCTAAACTTGAAGCCATCATTAAATCGGGTTTGACAGGATCTTTATCCATTGTAATATTATGCAATGATACAAGACAGAGGGCAAGAGCACTCATACTACTTGCCGATGAAGCAATTCCCGAAGAATGTGGAAAGTTTGCACTACTCTCTATATAAAGATGATGTTGATCAATAAAAGGTAAATATTGCTTCGCCTGATTAAGGAAAAAATGAATCCTTTGATGAAAGGAGGGCTTTGATTTCCCGTTAAATGTAAAAGTAAAGCTGCCGGCTTTGCCTTCTTTGCTTGCGCTAACTCTGGTTTTTGTTACTGAATGTTTTAATGAAAAACTGATATTGGGGTTCAAGGGTTCCTGCTGACCTTTTTTACCCCAATATTTAACTATTGCGAGATTCGAAGGACTGCTCCATTCAGATATTGCATTTAAGGCTTTGGCGTTTATCATTGTGTTTCTTTTATCGCCATGTTAATTAACGTTCCTTTATTATAATAGTTCAATAATGATATCAGAAAGCTTAAAGCTTATCGGATAGCCCTTTTTTTTGAACCATAGTGCTGAGTAGTTAAAATCATTATGTGAGGCAAACAAAACGAAATCGCCACCCCATGCGCCGAGTGATTTTATTGCACCCTTAAAATCAGGAAAAAGTTTTTCATGAACTGGTGTAGCTTTGATTATTTTCGCAATGATTTGTTCATGTTCTTTTATCAGTTCCATGAAACTTTCAATATTATCTGTATTAACAAAGGCTTTTGTAATTTCGTTAATACGATTTACAGCCTCATTATGGTCAATATTTTCTTTAAACACCCTTTTTATTTCCCGCTGTGAACTTTGTTTTTTATTGAGCCAAAGCACAGCTAAATTGTCTATGAAGGGCGGAGAGAATTTTACCGTTTGAATGATAGCTTCTTCATTTAAACGTTGAAAAAATATTGGCTGTTGGGTATTTGCGCATGCAAGGTCATAGCCTGAACCACCAAAGGTTTTCTCCAGCAAATGATAGGGGTTTATTTTTAGGTATTGCGATAAAAGATGAATTAAAGTAGAGCTGCTTCCCCAGCCCCAGTTGGGATGAAATTCAAGTGTAGTGGTGATTTTTTTGTTCCTTAGTTTTTCTATGGCATTATCTGAAATTTTTGTACATGCAATAAGGATTTGTTGAAGTTTTTTTGCTTTTTGATCATTATTGCATTTTAATATATTAAGCTGATTATCAAACTCTACCTTGAACCAGTTTTGATCAAGAAATCTTGCTATCCATTTTAGTTTGTTGTTATTCTCTTTAACCTTCATTTTTTGCCCTTTATTTAAAGGGACCGCCAATGCAAGAGCTCCTGTCATCACTAAATATTCTCCGGTCAAAAGCAATTTACCATGGGCATAAAATTCCATCACAATAATTTTAGACTTTTATTATCAGTTTCAAATAATGAGAGCTAAAACAAAAATTTTGTTTTGTGTTTTAACAAATAATACTCACCAACATAAACACTTTAATCTACTTATTCGTTTATGAATAAAGATTGTTTATGAAAAAGGATGATGATCAGCTTTATATAAAATCAGCTTACAACTCAAAAAGCAATAATTATAACAGGCAGCTTGCTAAAAAGTTGCTTAATATATTGCGTGAAATTAGTGTAGGAGGCTCACCTGAGTCGAAGCAACGACATAGATCAAGGGGGAAATTATTTGTTCGTGATCGTATAAGTCGCTTATTGGATCCTGAAAGTTCCTTTTTGGAGTTATCGGCATTAGCCGCCTATGACCAGTATAGTAATGAATTTCCTGCTGCCGGTATTATTACCGGAATAGGTGTAATTCATGGGAGAGAGGTAATGCTTATTGCCAATGATGCCACAGTGAAGGGTGGCACTTATATTCATGAGACTATTAAAAAGCACTTGCGGGCTCAGGAAATAGCAGAAGAAAACAATTTACCCTGTATTTATTTAGTTGATTCAGGGGGAATCTTCTTACCGGAACAAGCAAAAGTTTTTCCCGACAAAAATGATTTTGGAAGGATTTTTTACAATCAAGCTCGTCTTTCTGCTGCAGGCATACCCCAAATATCTGTGGTAATGGGTTCTTGCACTGCTGGTGGTGCCTATATTCCGGCAATGAGTGATGAAACGATAATAGTACGTAATCAGGGTACTATCTTCCTTGCCGGTCCTCCTTTGGTTAAGGCAGCAACAGGCGAGGAGGTAACATCCGAAGAATTGGGTGGTGCTGATGTTCATACCCGCATATCGGGCGTTGCCGACCATATGGCCGAAAATGATGATCATGCACTGTCCATTTGTCGTTCTATAATCGCTAATATTCCTTACAGCAATAAATCTTCAGGTCTGCGCCATCCTGTAGTACCACCGCTTTGTCCGGCAGAAAATCTTTACGAATTAATTCCATCAAATAGTGATCCATGGCCTGATGTCAGAAAAATTATTGAATGCATTATTGATGGGACAGAATTTACTGAATTTAAAAAGAATTATGGAACGACCCTGGTAACAGGATTTGCCAAATTGCACGGTTTTCAGGTTGGAATACTTGCCAATAACGGCATATTATTTTCCGAATCAGCTTTAAAGGGCACTCATTTTATTGAGCTTTGTAATTCCAGGGGTATTCCCATGATTTTTTTACAGAATATAACAGGATTCATGGTAGGTCGTGAATATGAGCATAAGGGAATAGCTAAGGATGGAGCCAAAATGGTCCATGCGCTTGCCAATTCGGTAGTTCCCTTTTTCACAGTAATAATTGGAGGCTCTTATGGAGCCGGAAATTATGCCATGGGTGGCAGAGCTTTTAATCCTCGTTTATTGTTTATGTGGCCAAATGCCAGAATATCTGTTATGGGAGCCAGGCAAGCTGCAGATGTATTGTGTACATTAAAAAAGGATCAGCTTGCATCAAAAAATAAAGAGCTTTCCGATGCAGAAAAAAGTAAAATTGAAAAGGAGATTTTTGAAAAGTATGAAAAAGAAGGATCTCCCTGGTATAGTAGCTCCCGGCTTTGGGACGATGGTGTTATCGATCCTGTAAATACAAGGGATATGCTTGGGCTTGCTATTTCTGCTTCCCTCAATGCTCCAATAGGCCGGCCAAAATATGGCATTTTCAGAATGTAGCTTATCTATTTAAATAGGATAAAAATTAAAGACATCAAATGAGTATAAGAAAAAAATATGCCGATGAGGTCTGTTATCTTGAACTTAACAGACCTGATAAGAAAAATGCACTTAACAGAGAAATGCTTGTTGAGCTTATTTCATTTTTGGAGACTTCGGTAAAATCAGCTGATTATAAGGTGCTTGTAATTTTAGGGAGGAAAGAGTTTCTTTCCTCGGGTGCCGACCTTGACTGGATGCGCAGTGGTATTGAGCAATCTTTTGAAGAAAACCTTGAAGATGCTCGACTTTTTAACCGCTTTTATCATCTTCTTGATAAATTTCCAAAACCTGTGATTGTGCGAGCAGACATGGGCGCCTATGGAGGAGCTGTTGGTATAGCTGCTTGTGCCGATATCGTTATTAGTGCTCCCGATGCCCGCTTTATGTTTAGTGAAGTAACACTTGGCTTAGTTCCTGCCACCGTAGCACCATATATAGTAAAAAAGGTAGGGATGGCTAATGCAAGGTATTTACTTTTAAGTGGCTTGCCCTTTAGTGGAGAGGAAGCTTTTACTTACAATCTTGTACAAAAAGTTTTTCCACTTGATAAAATTGAAGAAAAAACAATAGAAATAGCAAGCCATATTGCCGGTAACAGTGGGCAGTCCCTTTTTCAGACTAAGTTACTAATGAACCGTCTTAGCGATCAGCTTGTTCAAATAGATAAAGAAATACAGGATTTGTGTGCCACAATGATTTCGGAGCTTAGAATTTCTCAGGAAAGTCAGAAAAGAGTAAGAGCTTTCCTTGAAAAGCGCAAAGGAAAAAATGAATGATAGAAAAAAATAAAATATATCGACCTATAAATCGGCTGTTGATAGCAAACAGAGGTGAAGTAAGTGAACGTATTATAAGAACTGCTCGTAAATCCGGTATCACTACTATTGGTATTTGCACCGACTTAGAGCCTGAGACAGCTGCTGATGAATCAGCTTTTTTAGAAGGCTTAACACTTCAGGAAACCTTTTTAAATATCCCTGCTATTATTCGTTTGGCAAAGGAATTTCGTGCCGATGCCATACATCCCGGATATGGATTTTTATCTGAAAGTGCAAAATTTGCCTCCGAAGTAGAAAAAGCAGGAATTATTTTTATTGGTTCATCACCTGAGCATATAGCATTGATGGGAAACAAAATAAAAGCAGTGGATTTAGCTGAAAAATTATCCATTCCCACAATTTTTTCTGTCCATGGTAGTATCGCGGAAATACTTCAACAGTCATTTTCATTAAAATTTCCTCTTTTAATAAAGGCAGCTTTTGGAGGTGGCGGAAAAGCTATGTTGCTTGTCAGGGATAAAGCAAGCCTTGAGTCTCAGCTACACCAAGCTACGAGAGAAGCTGCTAATTATTTTGGTGATGCTACTGTATTTGTTGAGCAATATATTAGTCAGGCTCGACACGTAGAAGTTCAAGTTTTAGGGGATAAATATGGTAAGCTTGTTCATCTTTTCGAACGTGAATGTTCTATTCAGCGACGATATCAGAAAATTATTGAGGAAGCACCTGCACCAAATCTCGATGCGAAAATTAGGGAAAGATTAATTAATGATGCAATAAAACTTTGTGAGAACATTGCCTACTATGGCGCCGGCACTGTAGAGTTTTTGGTTGACCCTTCCGGACAGCATTACTTTCTTGAAATGAACACCCGTCTGCAGGTAGAGCATCCCGTAACAGAGATGTTGACAGGTATTGATATAGTTGAGCAACAAATACTGATCTCTTCGGGACTTCCTTTAAGCATTGAACAGGATGAAATTAAAAGCCGCGGACATGCCATTGAATGCCGTATTTATGCAGAAAAAGCACATGATGATTTTCGGCCTTCTCCCGGATGCCTTTATGCTGTAAATTGGCCTTCTTCAGAGCTCGTTCGTACCGATACCTGGTTTTATGATGAAGTTGAGATTCATCCTACTTTCGATCCTATGTTGGCAAAACTTATAGCCCATGGCGATAGTCGTGAACAGGCTTTGTTAAAAATGCGACAAGCCTTAGAATCCGTTCGTTTAAGTGGCATATATACTAATATTGATTATTTAATTGCGCTCATCAGTGACAAGAATTTTAGAGCTGCCAAATTATCAACCTTATTTTGTAAGGAATTCATTTATGCTGTACCAGAACTTCCATCTCAGGCAGAGCTGGCAATTGCAGCACAGCTTTGTTTAACCAAACCTGTTGAAACACAGAGTTCGGTCTTATCGCTCTGGTACAGCATTGAATTCCGAACAGCCTTACAACAAATTTCTTTTAGTATTGATGCTGATGAATATATTGTTGAATGGGAGAAATTGTTGCAAGCTGATGCAAGAGAAATTAGGCTTAACGATGGAAAACCAAGCCTTGTAACTCAAATTGAAATTGAAAAAGAAAAAATCACCTTTATCCATGAAGGAAAGAGGACAAGCTTTTTCTATAAAAAAACAGCAAATGGCTGTTTTTTAATTGAAAAAAGGCCCTATCATTTTATGATCCGTCCTTCATGGAAGTTGCCCGATAAACCACAGCACAATATTTCACATCCTGTTAGCAATAATAATAATTGCATTTATTTAAAGGCACCCATACCCGGAAGACTTGCAGAGGTGAAAGTGATAAGCGGGCAAAAAATATTAAAAGGAGATGTTTTGGTAGTGCTTGAAGCAATGAAAATGGAAAATCATTTACAAGCCGAATATGAAGGAATAGTAAAAAGGGTGAATTTCCATGCCGGTCAACAGGTTAAAGCCAATGAGGTAATTTTGGAATTAGATATAGATAGATAAATATCAACGATTTGTTTAATAGATAAATATTATTTTTTAATGGACCCAATAATCAAAAAGCATCATGAGGACTTACGCTCTCAAGTTCGTTTTTTTGCTGAAAGTGAAATAACTCCTCTTGCTGCAAAGCTCGATGAAGAAGAAAGATTTTCCACAGAATTAACCCGTCGTATGGGTGAAGAAGGCTTGTTTGGTATCAATATTCCGAAGAAATATGGTGGTAGAGCTCTTGATACCTTGTCATATATTATTGCAGTAGAGGAACTTGCAAGGATTGATAGTTCTCAAGCAGCAACAGTTGCGGCCCATAACAGTTTAGGTATCAGTCCTATCCTTGAATATGGTTCAGAGGCACAAAAAGATAAATATCTGCCCTTATTAACAAGCGGTGAACATCTTTGGGCTTTTGGCCTTACAGAGAATAATGCAGGTTCTGATGCACGCGGTACAGAAACCACTGCCACTAAGGATGGAGATAGTTGGTTGATTAATGGCAACAAACGATATATAACAAATATTTCCAATCCCCTTACCCTTGGTGTAACTTTGCAGGTTATGACAACTAATGAAAATGGCAGTCCGCGCCTTACTGCCTTATTGGTTGAAAAAGGTACGGAAGGATTTTCAAGTCGGCGTCTTACAGGAAAAATGATGTGGCGTGCTTCCGATACAGGTGAGGCTGCTTTTGTAAACTGCCGTGTTCCTCTTGATAATTTGCTTGGGCAAGAAGGGCAGGGGGCACGTTATATGCTCAGAACACTTGATGGAGGTCGCTTGTCGATAGCCGCCATGGGATTGGGATTAGCACGTGGAGCATTTGAAATGGCCTTAAAACATGCAAAAACAAGAAAGCAATTCGGGCAAACTATCGGTCGTTTTCAGGCGGTAGCTTTTAAACTTGCCGATATGGATATAAAGCTTGAACTTGCACGTAATACTCTATATAGGGCATGTTGGTTAAAGGATCAGGGCTTGCCTTTTACTCGTGAGGCAGCAATAGCCAAAATTTACAGTTCAGAAATTGCCCGAGAAATTGCCGATGAAGCAGTTCAGATCTTTGGGGGTTCAGGTTTGTTTAAGGATAATCCTGTTGAGCGTTTTTATCGTGATCAGCGTTTACTCCAAATTGGTGAAGGAACAACAGAAATATTGAAACTTGTTGTTTCCAGGAACTTAGGTGTTTAAGCCTTCAAATCATTATATTGAAAAAAATAAATCCTCAGTTTTATGGAAGACCGAAAAAGATCACATATCGAACTTGCTTTTAAATCAAGGATAAGTGCAGATGAAGCAAATCCGGACTTTTTTTATGAGCCTTTATTGGCTGCACATCCTCACAAAGAGCCGGATACATTTTCCTTTGCCGGAAAAGTTATGAAATTGCCTGTTTGGATTAGTAGTATGACGGGGGGAACTAAAATGGCAGGAAAAATCAACCGTAACCTCGCAATGTTAAGCAGGGATTTTGGCCTCGGTATGGGTTTGGGATCTTGCCGCAGCTTATTAGACAGCCACCGGCATCTCCAAGATTTTGATATAAGAAAAATCACGGGAGAGGAAGTTCCCCTTTTTGCAAATCTTGGAATTGCCCAATTAGAAACTCTATTGGAAAACAAAGAAATACATAGAATTGATGAATTGCTTGAACTTCTTAAAGCTGATGGAATTATAATACATGTAAATCCTTTGCAAGAAGCTTTTCAGCCGGAAGGGGAGACATTCAAGCATCCACCAATTGAAACCATTGAAGCCTTTTTGTCACAAAGCTCTGTTAGAGTGATAGTTAAGGAAGTAGGACAAGGCATGGGACCCCAAAGTTTAAAACGCTTGTTGTCACTGCCTTTAGAAGCTGTTGAATTCGGGGCCTTAGGAGGAACAAATTTCACGAAACAGGAATTATTGCGACATAAAAATTCTGATACCCAAGTCTTTGATACCTTTGGTAGGATAGGTCATACAGCACGGGAAATGACCCTTTTTGTAAATGAAATACTTGCCGATACTCCTGAGGTAAAATGTAAGAAGCTTATTATATCAGGTGGTATAAGAGATGTTCTTGAAGGATATTATCTGACGAAAATAAGTAAGATACCGGCTGTTTTTGGTATGGGGGCTGCCTTCCTTCAATATGCAATGGGCGATTATGAAGATCTTAAAAATTTTATGACTCAAATTAAGCAAAGCCTCTTGCTTGCAAGTCAGTATCTTATTCCTAAATAAAAGAATATTATGGAGCTAATAAAAGGCTTTTCCAAATTATCGCGTGAAGAAAAAATTTCTGTGATTCAAAATACACTCGGCCTGGAAGAAAAGTTTGAACAAATACTATCTGATTTTTTACATCCTGTTGATCAAGCCCTTTTTGATGACTTTTCAGAAAATACTATAAGTAATTTTTATCTCCCTTTTGGAGTTGCTCCTAATTTTTTAATCGATGGAGAACTGTTTTTTGTTCCTATGGTTGTTGAAGAAAGCTCTGTAGTGGCAGCTGCATCAAAGGCTGCTTCATTTTGGGCAAACAATGGAGGCTTTAAAACCATAGTACATAACGATATTAAAACCGGCCATATATGGTTTAATTGGGATGGAGACGGCTCTATTTTAAAAGAGTTGGAACTTACACTTGCCGATACTTTAAAACGATCGATATCAGAGCTTACCAAAGCAATGGAACAAAGAGGAGCCGGCATAAAAGGTATGGAAATTCTTCCTTTAGAAACTCAGCCTTCAAGCTATCAGTTGCTTGTATCCTTTAAAACAGCTGATAGTATGGGCGCAAACTTTATTAATACCTGCCTTGAAAGTATGAAAAAACCCTTAACAGATTTTTTTGTAAGGCGACAATTAGCAGCTCCCGATATAATAATGGCAATATTGTCGAACTATAATCCCGATTGTCTTGTCTCCTGTTCAGTAAGCTGTCGGATAGAAGCCCTTAAACCCTTCGCCGGAAGCCTGTCGCCCGCCGAATTTGCTCATCGTTTTAAGCAAGCAGTTGATATTGCAAAAGACAGTCCTAATAGGGCCGTCACTCATAATAAGGGTATATTTAATGGTATAGATGCCGTTGTAATAGCTACCGGCAATGATTTCAGAGCAGTTGAAGCCGCCGGTCATGCCTATGCTGCACGTGATGGAAATTACAAATCTTTGTCAACATGCAACATTGATGATGAATATTTTTATTTTTCCTTAGAGCTGCCTCTTGCTTTAGGAACAGTGGGCGGATTAACAAAGCTACATCCTCTTGCTCGGCTTTCTCTTGCTATGCTAAAAAATCCTTCAGCCCATAAACTTATGGGAATTGTGGCAGCAGCCGGCTTGGCTAATAATTTCTCTGCCCTTGCAGCACTCCTTACTACCGGTATTCAAAAAGGACATATGAAACTTCATTTATCAAATATTCTGAATACTTTTAAAGCAAGTAAAAAAGAAAAAAATGACGCTGAGGCATTTTTTCAAAATCGTACTGTAAGTCATAATGCAGTAAAAGATTTTTTAAGTCAACTTCGAAATAGGTAATTAGTTAATTAGCAGATTAGTAGATTAGTGGATTAGCAGATGTGATGATTAGCAAATTAGTTGATGTGATGATTAGCAGATTAGTTAATTAGCAAATTATCAATCATCAGTAAACAGTAAATGAGTTATTAATTATAAATTATGAATTACCAATGAAAAATTGAAAATTGAAAATGTTGAGGACTACGTCGTTTAGAATGGTTTAGAGTTTAGAGTTCAAGAATTAAAAGGCTGAAAGCTTATGAATTCGTGTAAATCTGCGGAAATTCGTTGACCTATTTCGTCTTTGTCTTCGTAATTGAAAATTCGTAATTCGTAATTTTTAATTCGTAATTGATTTTCGCGGTCTTCGCGTGAACCCATTAACCACTTCGTAATTACTAATTACTATAAACCCATGTTGCTTTATGCCATAGTTTTTCCAAAGGTCCTTGTTTAAAACGCTTATACCAAAGATTACAAAAACTCAACTGAATTATAAAAATAAGTATTCCTACAATCAAACTTGCAGTATATCCGAGGTAGGGAGCTAAATTTAATCCGATAGGAAAAAATATAAATGCCCCTATAATTGATTGTGAAATATAGTTTGTAAGGCTCATTTTTCCATACACTTTCAATTTATCCATCCATTTTCTAAAAGGGCTTTTGTAGTATATAATTATAAATGAAGCTACAAGAACAAAGGTAAAAAACAGTTTTTGCCACATATCCAAGGCCGTCCCGATACTGTTTTTTATGATTTCGCTTGAAGCATTATCGTAGCATTCCACCTTTAGGGGATAGAGTATTCCGAAAAGTATGGAAGAAACAATAAGCAGTTTAATCCAAAATTTTATATTTTCTTGTGAATTAATAAATAAGTTCTTCCTGCTTAGGAGAAATCCAAGTAAAAACAATCCTATGGTTTGTACAAAACGCCCTCCATTAACAGCCCACAATAAACTGGCTTTTTGTCCGCTTGTAATATTCCCAATAAAAAAGGTTCTTGGATTACCGCTTTTTACTCCTTCTTGAACAATTTCATACAAGCCTCCCACATTAAGATTCGGCATTGAGTATGCTTCATTAATCCGACTACTTATAAAATGAAATAATTCAATAGGTTGAATAAAGCAAAGGACTGCTATTAATAGAATAGTTTTGTTATTCAATTTGCATACCAATACCAAGGAGAGTCCGGTAATTACAAAAAGCATAAGCACATCACCCCCCGGGAAAAATGCTGCATTAATAGTGGCAAAAATAGCCAGAAGCATAAGTCTCCAAATGAAACGCAATCTAAAATCCCGATCAATATTTTTCTGATTTGTATATTGAATATAGAAGGTAAAGCCAAACAAAAGAGCGAATATAGAATATCCCTTACCGCCTATAAGTGAGAATACGGTAATAAATACAACTGAATCAAGCGCAACTAACCAGCTCGGCTGTAACATTTTGTCAGGATAAACAGGGTAAATAAAATGCTCTACACTATGTATTAAGATTATTGCCAATACTGCAAAACCACGTAAGGCATCAACAATATCTATTCTTGGAGATTTCAAAACAGTTGTTTGCTTCATTGTTTATTTTTTCTGTGTGCTAAGCTTCAATTTTCGAAATAAATATACACATTCGTATATTCCTAACTTGCAGCATTCGTATAAAATTTTTATTGGAATATTTAAAGAGCCTTTATCTTGCTGATAATTAATGATATGTAAAATATTGATAAAAAGGAAGAGTTTTTAATGTATCCGAAGCATTCTGCTTTGGGAAAAACTGGATACGTCATTCCATTTTTCGGGATCGCTCTCGCTGCAAAATTCAACGAAGTTAAAGTTAACCTTCTCCCCACGTCCTTGTTGGCTTTTCCTAAAAGGCACAAAGCTAGTTTCTATAAAAAATCTTTCATTCAAACCATTAACGCACAGCCAACTGCGCCTCGCTACCGCCGGCTACCCTGTCCCTCATCACATCATCACATCATCTCATCATCTCATCATCTCATCACATCATCACATCATCACATCATCACATCATCACATCATCACATCATCAC
>CAZODA010000069.1:0-14780 GCA_964578485.1 uncultured Alkalitalea sp.
TCATCTAACTGGTAATGATTCATTTGCTACAATAATATCACCACTTCGTGGTTTTAAATAGTTAGTAAAAATCATTATACAAAAATTATATTTTTAAGGGGAAATCATGCAAATAACTCCTCCCGTATTCGGCAAGCCTCGACGGGAACCTGTCCCGTTGAAAACGGGATTCCGCTACGCTCAAATCCCCTGCAAAGGGGAGGTGATCGAAGATCGGAGGGGTTTTGAGCGAAGCGAAATCCCGTTTTCCGCGTGAGCTGGAGACGGGAATGGTTTAGGAGTTGATTAGTGAATTAATAGGCTGAAAGCCTTATATACATTAGCTTCCGCCTTCGGCAAGCCTCGGCGGAACAGGTTCCCGCCTTCGTTGAAACTCGGCGGAACAGGATGGGGCAACGCCCTATGTCGATGATTATCTCCTCCTCCAACGCCTTGAAGAGGCAACATAAGATTTGTCTTTTGTGGTCAAGCCAGTTTCGGGTTTCGGGTCAGATGTAATTACGAAGACGCTGGCGTTTCGGCTCCGCTCTCCCGCTCTCGGCAAGCCTCGGCGGGATTTCGCTTCGCTCAAAACAACCCAGTTTCGACCCCTCTCAACGACGTAGTCCTAAACATTCTCAATTCCTTCATTTCTTCATTTCTTCATTTCTTCATTCCTTCATTCCTTCATTTCCTAATCTGCTAATTAACTAATCTACTAATTTGCTAATCAACTAATTTTTAAGGAAATAAAAGAAGGTCACAGACCTAAGGGAATGTGGGTTGGAGAAGGAGGAGCATATTTTCTACCGAGCGTTTCAATCCTACGGATTGCGGAAAATCGAGTTGTTCCGAAAGTAGTCCGAAAAATCATTGCTTTTTTGCTCTTTTATTGTTATATTTCGTCTAAGTTCTTCAATGTTCTTTGAAACGAAAAGTGCATTTATCACGTACTATATTATACGGATTTATCTTTTTTAATTTTTAAAAAGAGATCATAGTTTATTTAGAGTAGTCAGAATGATCAGGGTGGCAAAAATGATCTGGAAAAGGAATCTTTAAAGGTTCGAAAGTCATTTAAAATTAATGGGAGGTACGATCATGAAGATAAAAACGGTTTTATCGCGCATATTTATTACTTCTTTGCTGTTGATGTTTTTTTATTTTGAAGCCAATACGCAAGGATATGATGAATTCAACGATTGTTTAAGTATTCCTGCAGTTATTTATTACATTGATGATCAGCCGCTTATTGCTGAGGACTTCATTCTTTTGGATGAATGGATGTTGAATGAAGATAAATTTAGCGCTGAAGATAGATTAGTATTTATATTTGAACCATGGATGATCGATTTCGAAGGCCTTGATGGTAGCCCTGAAGGTCTTTTAATGATGGCAGGATGGATGATGAATGAGGGATTTGAAGAAAATTGTGCAGACTGTGATCTTACTCGTTGGATGATAGAATTTGACCCACTAATATTACGACATCTTATTGTTGAAGATGTTGAATGTCCTGCGGTTGAAAAATGGATGTTTGAAAATAACTATGTCAGTGATAAAGAATTGTTTTCGGAAAACAATGAAAGACTGCCATCACTTTTCAATTAAGAGCTTTTAAATACTTTTTAGCTGTATAAAATATTGTTTAAACTATAATCTTAATCAAACCAAATCACAGGCATCTGCCGGCATCCAATGTGGTGCTTGTCCATCCCATTTTACATTACAGCCAATAGGGTTGCTTTGAGAAAATGGTATCTCCCTTCCTTTTGTAATTGCATCCAATACTAAATCAAGGGTGTTTTCTTTCATTTTTGAAGTATCTCTTGGTGAATCTACGCCTCTTCCTGTATATACCAACTCTCGGTTTTTATTGAACACATAAAAATGTGGAGTACGCAAGGCTCCATATTTTAATGCAATTTCCTGTGATTCGTCATATAGGTAAAGCCATGGAAATTTATGTTCTTCCATTCGTTTAACCATATTTGGAAAACTATCTTCTTCGTAAGTTTTTTCACTATTTGAATTTATTGCAATAAAAATAACTCCTTTATCCTTATATTTTAATGCTGTTTGTCTTGTAACTTCGTCTGAACCTGTAACATAGGGACAGTGATTGCAGGTGAAAAATACTACAAGCCATGGCGAATCCTCAAAATCATTTAAAGAATAATGCTTACCGTCTGTTGCAGGAAGATTAAATTCGGGTGCTACTTTTCCAATTTCTAATGTAAATGCCATAATCTTTAATTTGAACTTTTAATAATAGTAATAGTTGATTGTATAATTATTTTTAATAAATATTTTATCAAAACATATTCAAATAGCTTTTATTTTGCAAATTGTTTATTGAAAATCTATGGGACAAAGATAATTTGAATATTTTGAACAACAATAAACCTTTTATTTATGGATAACAGAGCCATATTAATTGTAAATCATGGTTCACCCGATTCTACCGCCATTAAAGATGTAAAAAAATATCTTCATGAATTTTTGATGGATGAAAGGGTAATTGATATACCGAAAATTTTCAGAACTGTTTTAGTGAAAGGTATAATTGTCCCTTTTAGAGTAAGGAGAAGTGCAAAGAAATATAAGCTTATTTGGACGCAAAATGGAGCACCATTAATTAAAATTACCGAAAGTCTTGCCAATAAACTACAAAAAGAAACAGAACTACCGGTATATTTTTGTATGAGATATGGAAACCCGGGAGCGCAAGAAGTTTTAACAAAAATTGTAAAAGAACTTCCTAATATAAAAGAACTTATTTTTATTCCACTTTATCCACATTATGCAATGAGCAGCTATGAAACTGTTGTTGAGTATGTAAAGAGGGCTTGGAAAAATGGAGCTTTTAATTTTAATCTGAAAATAGTAAAACCCTTTTATGAGCATTCTGCCTATATAAAAGCACAAGCTGAGCTCATTTCTACCTTTCTAAATGATGATTTCGATCATATCTTATTTAGCTATCACGGGGTCCCGGAGCGACATATTAGAAAGACCGATATAACAAAAAATCATTGTTTGAATGGAAAAGATTGTTGTTCCCAAATTTCTGTTGTGCATGATATTTGTTACAGACATCAGGTTTTAAAAACAACGCATCTTTTAAGTGAAGCTTTAGATCTTAATGAAAATATGTTTTCGGTTTCATTTCAATCAAGGTTAGGACTTGACAAATGGTTGGAACCATCAACTTCGAAGACCTTAAAGATCTTAGCATTAAGAGGAGTAAAAAAACTCCTTGTTGTAGCGCCATCTTTTGTTGGCGACTGCCTTGAGACTATAGAAGAACTGGATATCGAAGGAAAAAATATCTTTTTGAATGCAGGTGGAACAGATTATAAAACTCTTCCTTGTTTGAATGATAATAATGAGTGGGTTAAAGCTTTAAATAGTATAATTAATGATGCTAAATTGACTTATACAATTTAATTGGTTTTATAAAAGGGAAGCATGAAAAAGAATGCAGATATTTTGTAGATGAATACAATTGCAAAAAAGGCTGACCATAATCCTATGTCAGCCATTTTTGCAATTGTTCAAACTTACTATGAAAAAATCAGTGTAGTGATAATATAAAACTGAAAAACTTATGCAATTAAGGATTTAAAAAATGAATAACTTTTGACTTTATTGATAGCTTTAAATTACTTATCATTACAAAGAAAATATAAAAACTTATGTATAGAGAGGACAAAAAGTGATTTTTGGTGGACGATTGTTATTTTTTGTTCTTTTTTTAAGAATATTCTTAAATATGACAAATATAATTAATGTATGGCCCGGACATCCTTATCCGCCCGGAGCCAATTATGATGGAAAGGGTGTAAATTTTGTGTTATTTAGTGAATATGCCGATGAAGTGGAACTTTGTCTTTTTGATGATGAGGAGAAGGAAACCCGCATAAAAATAAGTGAATGTACGCATAACTATCATCATATATATGTGCCGGGAATAAAGCCGGGACAACGCTATGGATATCGTGTACATGGTCCTTACGAACCTAATAAAGGACTTCGATTCAACCCAAATAAGCTATTGATTGATCCTTATGCTAAGGCATTAGATGGCTCTGTAAAATGGGATGATTCCTTATTTGGATATCAGAGAAACAATAAAAAAGCTGATTTGTCTTTCGACGAGCGTGACAGTAGTTTGTTTGTTCCTAAAAGCATAGTAATTGAAGATAACTTTAATTGGGATGGTGATGAACTGCTTAAAATACCTATCCATGAAAATATAATATATGAAGCTCATGTAAAGGGACTAACCTGGTTGGCATCCGGTGTACCTGATAATTTGAAAGGCACATATGCAGGATTGGCTCATCCTTCGATGTTAAAATATTATACAAAGTTGGGTATAAATGCCATTGAGCTTTTACCTGTTCATCAGTCTGTAATTGATCAGCACCTTGTTGATTTGGGCTTAAGCAACTACTGGGGATATAATAGTATTGCATTTTTCGCCCCTGATGTGAGATATTCATCCTCAGGCAAAGGGGGGGAGCAGGTCAGGGAATTTAAACAAATGGTAAAAGATCTTCATGCTGCCGGAATTGAGGTAATTTTGGATGTGGTTTATAATCATTCGGGAGAAGGAGATCATAAAGGGCCAACTCTTGGCTTTCGAGGAATTGATAATATTTCGTATTATCGCTTGAATAAAGATAAACCCCGACTTTATACGAATTATACAGGAACAGGTAATACTTTAAATACCGTTCATCCATCAGTATTAAAGCTTGTGATGGACAGTCTCAGATATTGGGTGACAGAAATGCATGTTGATGGATTTAGGTTTGATCTGGC
Source organism: uncultured Alkalitalea sp. (assembly GCA_964578485.1). Lineage (GTDB taxonomy): Bacteria > Bacteroidota > Bacteroidia > Bacteroidales > Marinilabiliaceae > CAZODA01. The sequence continues at coordinate 4,810 of CAZODA010000069.1, forward strand.
ATCGACTCTGGGACGTGAATTTGATGAGTTTGATAAATGGGGCTCCTTTTTTGATGTCTTACACCAGGATCCTGTTTTATCACAAGTAAAGCTTATTGCTGAACCCTGGGATCTTGGCAAAAATGGATATCAGGTAGGGAATTTCCCTGCAGGATGGATGGAATGGAATGGTAAATATCGTGATGGCGTAAGAGATTTTTGGAGAGGTCAAAATGATATGTTGCCGGAATTTGCAAACAGAATATGCGGCAGTCCTGATCTATATTCCGATTTAAGAAATCCAACAGCAAGTATAAACTTTATTACAGCTCATGATGGTTTTACCTTACTTGATTTAGTCTCGTATAATGAAAAACATAATATAGCCAATGGAGAAAATAACAGAGATGGTGAATCATATAATAGATCATGGAATTGCGGTGTTGAAGGTCCAACAACAAATGCGGAAATCAACAGCTTACGCAAGCAACAAATGAGAAATTTTCTTGCTACACTTTTTTTGTCTCAAGGAATTCCCATGCTTGTTGCAGGTGATGAATTTGGTCGCACACAAAAGGGAAATAACAATGCATATTGTCATGATAATGAACTTTCGTGGCTGAATTGGAATAATAAGGATAAAGAATTATGGGACTTCACGTCGAAGCTTATACAGCTTAGAAAAGAACATCCTGTGTTGAGACAACAAAAATGGTTGAAAAATAAAATTATTTATGGAAGAAATGTTCCCGCTATAGAGTGGTTTACAAACGAAGGGCAAATTGCAGGAAAAGAATACTGGAATGCACATTTTACAAAATCCTTAGGACTATATCTTTCGGGAAATGATATTTGTTCTAAAACAGAAAAAGGCGAAAAAATCATCGATGATAATTTTTTTATTATGTTCAACTCTTATCATGATAAGGTGATTTTTAAATTGCCTGATCAAAAATATGGTAGTGAGTGGGTTAGAGTGTTTGACACCTATGAAACATCATTTGATGATAAAAAAGAAGAACAGATATTTGATGCAGAAAGTGAAGTGCAGTTAAATGGTAGATCTGTAATATTATTTCGTAATAAAAATTGTATTTAATCTTATATTTCTTGGTTTTTGTGTGTATAAGAATCAAGTTATTAAACATGTATTTGAAGAGTTATAGATATTTATATTGTTTAGAAATAATTTAATACTCAAATACATAGAAATTTTAAGAGTGTTTTCTATAATGAGTCAAGTAGCTTGTTAATGAGATTTTGTCTTTGGAAGTATTTAATCATATAATAATGACTGAACAAAGAGCAGCAGGTGTATTAATGCATATTTCGTCATTACCCGGAAGGTTTGGAATTGGAAATCTTGGTCCTGAAGCATATCGATTTGTTGATTTCTTAGTAAAGACCAAACATAAATATTGGCAAATTCTTCCTTTGAACCCTTTATCTGAAGATCTGTCGTGGTCTCCATATAGTCCTGTATCTGCTTTTGCCGGAAATTCATTATTTATCAGCCCTGATATTTTGGCAGATGAAAAACTGATTGTAAAAAGTGATTTTATAAAATGGGAAAAGAAAGCGGGTAGAAAGATAAATTACAAAGAAGCTTCTGCTATGTATAAGGAGCTAACGATACAAGCCTGGAATAATTTTAAAATACAAGCTAAACTTTCTGAGAGTGATAACTTTAAGGACTTTTGTAAACAAGAATCTTTTTGGTTGCATGATTATGCTTTATTTGTTCTTTTTAAGGAGCTTTTTGCCGGAAGGCCTTGGAATAAGTGGCCTGACGATATAAAAATGCGCAAGAAAAATATACTAAAGGAGTATTCTTCAAAGTATAAAGAGAGACTTGACTTGGAAAAATTTAGGCAGTTCCTATTTCATCGTCAATGGATGGCTTTAAAAAAATATGCAAATATCAATGGGATTAAAATTATAGGAGATCTCCCAATATACGTAGGTTATGATAACGCTGATGTGTGGAGCAATCCTCATCTTTTTAAGCTTAATTCTGACAGATCGCTATATGCAATTGCCGGTGTACCGCCGGATTATTTTAGCGAAACAGGACAGTTATGGAATATGCCGGTTTATGATTGGAAGGCTGTTAAAAAAGAAAAATTCAAATGGTGGTTAAAACGGATTGCAAAAAATCTGGAATTGACAAATTTCTTGCGCCTTGATCATTTTAGAGGCTTCGTTGACTATTGGGAGGTTAGAGCAGAGGAAAAAACAGCTGTTAACGGCAGTTGGGTTAAAGGACCCGGCAAAGAATTGTTTGTCTTAATTAAAAATCTATATCCTGAGATGCCTTTTATAGCAGAAGACCTTGGAGAAATAGATAATTCAGTTTATTCCCTTAGAGATGAATTTAATTTGCCGGGTATGAGAATTCTGCAGTTTGCATTTACAGCTGATCTGCCATCATCGGTTCACTTACCCCATAATTACACCCAAAATAGTGTTGTCTATACAGGAACACACGATAATAATACTACAAAAGGATGGTTTAAAAATGAATTATCGCATGAGAAAAGAAAATTGTTGCGCCTTTATGCAGGTGTTAAACCAAAACCCGGAAATTGTCATAATATTTTAAATCGTTTGGCATGGTCATCGAATGCCGGCCTGGCAATTATTCCAATGCAAGATTTGTTGGGCTTGGGAAGTCGATCACAAATGAATAGACCTGCTACAACAAAAGGAAACTGGGTATGGCGATTAAAAAAAATACCTGTCAACAAGAAATTCATCAACAAGCTAAAAGAAAAGCTTTATATATACGGACGAAGTGAAAAAATAAAGGGAGAACAATTAAAAATATAAATTTATATTTTTTATAAACCTTATATAGAAATAATTTTCTAAGCTTTACAATTAATCAACCATTTCACAACTAAGTTTTGCAATACAACTATTTGAATAAACTTCAATGATTTTTAAAACTTTATCATTTGACAGATTTTTAATAGTTCTGCTATATTCTTTTACAAAAGAGAATAATTCACTAATTAAGTATTTATGAATCATTTTTTCAAGTTCATAGCTGCCGGTAACATATATCTCGCGCTCTATTTCACGACCGGTAATTCTTTTTTTCTCCAATTCTGAATAATTAGAATTGTTGTTGATCTCATATAAAGAATCTTGATACTCTTCACTGTTTAATATTATAAAAGAAAGTGCAACCCTTCTCCTTGTGGGGAGATTGTATAAATATTGACTGGTTTTTTGGGAGATTTTATCATATAACTCAACAGGAATCATTTGGCCCGATGAGTAATTATAAGCTATACTTAAAATGAAATCATTAATATGACCGGGGCTTTTGCTGTTTTCATAAAACAACCATTTTAAATAATTTGCCTTAATCATAAAACCATATTCAATCATAGCATGATTGATATCTGATGTAACTGTAAGTCTGTTGTCTTCATTAAGCATTTCTGAAGGATGAACCAGAATAAGTTTTTTCATCATTTAAATTTTAAAGTTAGTGGTAAAGAACAATTAAATATTGTATGTTTTTTTCTTTATTTTAAAGAAAAAATCTTTATCTATTTTGACATTTCAAATTTACTCAATTGATTAATATTATTTTATTGATTCTTTAATTTTTCATATAAGAATTTAGCTTGTTGGTCAAAAAACAACAATTAATGTTAAAACTATCTTAAAGAAAATATTAATAAAAGTTTCTTTTTTTTTGTTTTTTGTAACATGAGTAAAACTTATTCGTATTATACATTTGTTAACAACAACTTATTATAATAATCTCAAAACCAAAAAAATGAGAAGGGTCATACTTACATTGTTAGTATTAATGACTTCCATAATTGTGGGAGTGTCACAGGAAAATCCTCCAATCCCTAAAGATCAATTTAAAATAGCCGGGGAAGAAATCGGTTTTTCTATTGATAAGAAATTAGTAGAAGGAGATTCTTTTTATAAAAAAGGTCTGTATGAAAGAGCTTATCGCGCATATTTAGATTTGTTTGAGCTTAACAAAAATCTCCCCACCTTAAATTATAAGATGGGCATCAGTGCTTTGTATGGTGGTAAAGCTGACGAAGCTTTGTCTTACTTTTTATTAATGGATACTGCATATACTTCCGATCATTATTACCAATATGGAAAAGCACTACAAGCAGTAATGGATTATAAAAAGGCCGATGAAGCTTATCAGAAATATTTTAATTCATTAAACAGTTGGCAGAGAAGACATTTCAAAAAAGAATATGAACAATTAATGCGTGAATGTGAATTTGGCGCTAATGTTGTTGGGGACTCTGTTCCTTGCTTTATAATTAATATGGGGCCGGCTACAAATAGTTACTATGACGAATATGCCGCAGTTGAATTTATTGAAGGAAAGCAACTATATTATACAACAAGACGGCCCGATAAAACACCTACAAATCCTGTACATAGAAACTCCCAATATGAAAGGATAAAAAAAGCTGAATTAACTTATGGAGAAGCTATGGAGGGTGAAAATATCAAGCAAATTTCTGCATCCGGACATTATAGCGTTGCAGGATGGTCGGAAGATAATCAGGTCTTATATGTATATTCAGGAAAACGTAAAAATGGACAAATTAAAGCAGCATATTACTATAAAGATAAATTTAAAAGACCAAGACGCCTAAAAGGTGCTGTAAATAGAAAAGCTTTTAAATTTACAACCATTTCAGTAAGTAATAAAGGAGAAGCATATTTCGTGTCGGATCGCCCCGGTGGAGAAGGAGGAAAAGATATATGGACGGCCCGGAAAAAAGGTAAATATAGATTCTCAAAACCTGTAAATCTTGGCTCCTTGATAAATACCCCTTATGATGAAGAAGCTGTTTATATTACTCCCGATGGTAAAAATCTTTATTTTTCATCAAATGGGCATCCGGGATATGGGGGTTATGATATATATAAAAGTGAAAAACAAATAGATGATACTTGGGGAGAACCTGTTAATCTTGGATATCCTATAAATAGTCCGGCTGATGATATGTTTTATTTCCCTTCTTCGGATTCATTGCTTGCATTTTTTTCTTCAGAACGCCCCGAAGGATATGGAGGACTTGATATTTATAAAATTATAAAAGATGTTAGAACTCCATTTAGTTTGTGGGGAGAGGTTATAGATCAAGGAACAGGAGAAATATTAACTGCCAATGTAACTTTAGTAGATTTTGTACATAATTATCCGGTGGCAGTAACAGTATCAGATTCATTATCCGGAGAATATTATTTGGATGTTGATGATGTTGGAAATTATGTGCTTCAAGTTGATGTTGCAGGATATAGAACTGTGATTGATACCCTTGAAATGCCAACAAAACGGAATAGCAGGATAAGAAAAGATTATTACCTTGAGAAACTATCACATCCTTATACAATATGGGGAAATATAACCGATCAAAAAACAGGCAATCCTATACAGGCCGAAATTTTAATTAAGCCCGAAAATGAAGATTCTGCCACTTATCGGGTATTTACAAATAGAGTTTCAGGATATTATTCTATCACCTTAGAAGATAAGAAAAATATTGAAATAGAGGTTGTTGCAAAAGATTATTATTCCCAAATTCTCCCATTGAATGTAGATGAAATGGCAGGGGAGAGGGAAGAGAAATCATTTGAACTTTTGCGTAGTATAAGGATTTACACTTTGACGGGTATCGTTCAGGAAGAAAATACACGAAACCCTGTTCAAGCAAGTTTCCGAATAACAAAACCGGGTGAAACTGAAGAAGTCTCCATTATTTTTGCAGATAGTATTTCCGGTCGTTACCATATTGAAATGGAGGATGTAGGACCATACTTGGTGGAGGTTAATGCCGATGGATATTTTTATTTAAATATACCGGTACATTTTAATCCTGATTCTACCTTGCAAGTGAAAAATATCACTATGCAAAAAATGAGTATGGGAACTAAGATTGTTATTGAAAATATTTTGTTCACAACAGGACAGTCAACTTTAAGAGCTGAGTCATATCCGGAGTTAAATAAATTGGTAAGATTGCTTAAAGAAAATGAAACAGTTCGTATCGAAGTGTCAGGACACACTGATAATGTAGGATCTGCAGCACTTAACAGAAAATTATCTCGTGAAAGAGCTTTTACAGTAAAAAATTATCTTGAATCTCAAGGAATTGAACCAAGTCGTATTGAATATGAAGGTTATGGCTTTGACAGACCAATAGAATCGAATAATACGGCCGAAGGTAGAGCAGCTAATAGAAGAGTAGAGATTGAAGTGCTTGAATAAATAAATTACCTTGAACTTGATATGATAATTTTATATGTATTAAAAAAAAGATTTTAAAAAAAACTAATAGTGAAATCTATGAAGGCGTTAAATCTAATTCAGATATTGTTGATCTCAATAGCATTATTATTTAATGGATGTAAGCAGGACGATATTTTTGTAACATTTGATAATTCAGATGATAACAGAAGCCTTGCCATAGCAGGCCCCTTTGCCAAATTTAATTTTTTTATGAAAGACTTTCTTGATGAAATAGATGATGAAGATTTCATGATTAAAGTGGCTGAAGACGGATTGCTTTCGATCAACTTTAAAGAGGAAATATCTTTTGAATGGGATGATTTTGTAGTTCTTGATGATATTAATGAAACATGGTATTACTCTTACTTAAAATCAGGCACCGTTTTAAAAAGCAATACAATTGAAAAAATTGAACGACTTAAATTTAATCATAAGTCTGATGTGCGCTATGATATGATAGAATTGTATAGTGGTATTTTGAATATGATATTGGATGTAAATCCCGGACTTAGCGGATACGTAAATATCACTTTCCCCGAAATTTATGAAAATGATAAGGAATTGACTTTTAATTTTAATGTTGATAGTTACAACAGACACTTTGTCCTTTCCAACCATTCACTCGCCAATTCAGAAATTATTTTTAAACAGGATCCGGATAATATAAGTGGAGAAGAATTCAGCTATATTACTGTTGTTACTACAATTAATCTTGAAGCTGATGGCAGTTGGCCGGCTCCCCAAGGACCAAATTTATCCCCCGTAGATGATGATGTTACTTTGTTTCTCTCCTTATCAAATATGGAGCATGAAATAGCCTATGGTTATTTTGGAGTTCAAAAATCAGAAGAATCTAATTTATCTGTTTCTATGGAGATTTTTGAAGAATTGGAGAAAGGAACCGGTAAGATAGAAATTGGAGGCTTCTCCCTTGACCTTGAGGGAATGAATGCATATGGCGTTCCTCTTTCTGTTCAAATTAAAGATTTAAGGTTTTATGAGGAAGCAGATGCTGATCCGGATTTTCCCGATTGGTTGTTATTTGATAAAAATCAACAACAAATGGATGTGGTATTGAATATTGGACCCGCTGAATATGGGCCTTCATTAATACCCACTCCTTTTTCCCTAGGTGATAGGGCTATCAATCATGAAAACACCAATATTGTTGACATCCTTAATGAGTTTCCAAATAAGATGTTGGCTGATTTTATTGCAACATCAAATTATTATAACGATCCCGAACATTCAAATTATGATCCTAATAATCCAAAGCAAAATGTCGTAAGCAGAATGTCAGAATTGAAAACCGACGTGGCAGTTGAGGTTCCTGTATGGTTTAGAGCTGAAGCTTATTTAAGAAGCGATACTGTGGACTTTGATTTTAACGATATGATAGGAGATGATGAAGAGGATGTGAGAAAAATAAAAGACCTAGCATTATACTTGAGCTTTTCTAATAGTATTCCTTTTGAATTGAATATAACTGCTACGGTAATCGATGGAGAGGGAAATTATATTTCAGATTTATTGAAAGACCAATATTTTATTAAAGCAGGAAATCTTGTTGATGGTAAAGTGATGGAACCTGAACAAACAGAATTTGTTGTTAGAATTTCAGAGGATCAAATAAGTGATTTTATCGATAAAAATGCAATGGAATTAGTGCTGGAAACAAAAATTTCAACTGCAAATGAAGGTAAAGAGTTAGTGAAAGTATTTGATGATACCGGATTGACAGGAGTTTTATCATTTGAAATAGAAGGACAGATACCCTAAGTTTTTATTAAATGAACCGTAAAATTCAATCAACCAAAATATAAAATGATGAAGATTAGATTTATATTCAATATTATACTGATTCTGTTTGTGATTGTGATGCCAATTGCTGCACAATCTCCTATGGCCTTGTATTACATGGAAACAATCCCACAAGCGTCATTTGTTAATCCTGCTATGCAACCACGTGCAAATGGCTTCATTGCATTACCCGGTAGTAATTTTTTACTTCATAGTGATCTGGCTTTTAATAATATTTTTCAAGATATAGGAAATAATGAGTATGTAAGTCCTATAAGTTCAAGGTATAACTATAATAAACTCTATAGGGCGACGGGTAAATCTACTTCTATTATTCCTAATATAGATCTTAATGTATTAGGCTTTGGCTTTAGATATGGGAAAGATTATTTCACCTTTGGGTTTGGGGTGAAAAGCAATATGCAATTTGGCTTGCCAACCGATATGTTTAAAATTCTTGAAAATGGCTTTCCACACGGACAAAAACTTGACTTGTCAACATTCAGAATGAGAGCTATGGCATATAAAGAGTTTTCTTTTGGCTATAGCCGACAATGGGATGACCTTTTTACCTTTGGTGTAAGTGTTAAACCTTTGTTTGGTATGATGGCTGCCGAAACCAATATTAAATCCTTCAGTCTGTTGACGACAAGAACACAGTGGGACTTGAATGTAAATGGAAGCGTCCATTCTTCTGCACCTTTTGATGTTATCGAAGGAGAAAATGAAGGAGATTTCCCTGATTCAATAGAAGACAGAGAATTAAGTGACAACGATGTTGTGAGTTATTTTACTTCCTTTAAAAATCCGGGTATAGCATTTGACCTTGGTTCTGTATATCAGCATAATGACGATTGGTCGTTTTCGGCTGCATTAACTAACCTTGGCTTTATTACTTGGAAAGAAGATTTGAACAGCCTGTCATTTAAAGGCTCATATACTTTTGATGGAATTAATATCGATGAATCCAATAAAGATGATTTAGATGATGAATTTGAAGCTGTAGTTGATTCTATAAAAGATATAATAGATTTTAATGTAGGACATAAAAAGTTTTCAAGTGGATTGACACCGGGCCTGTACCTTGGAGCTTCTTATCATTTTAACCACTTTATTGATTTTGGCTTTTTATCGCGAAGCTTATTTGAAAAATATAATTTTAGACAAGACTTTAACTTGTCGGCTAATATTCAACCATATAGCTTTGTTGCACTAAATTTAAATTATAGTCTTAGTCTCAGAGGAGCAAACGGTATTGGAGGTGGATTTACTATACTCGCAGGACCACTACAATTATATCTGTTGGCCGACTATATACCTATTTATTATTCAGAAATTTATTTTGACGACGAAGAAGATTCCTTCCCTATGTTTCCAAAACAAAAGGAGCTAAGTCTGAAATTCGGACTTAATTTAACCTTTGGACGTAATGGATATCAAGATTCTCCAATGATCAGAAAATAGTCATCAATGATCAGTCATCAGTAATCAGTGAAGATTAGTAGAGACGTTGCATGCAACGTCTTTTTACGTGATATCGATACGCAAAAACCAGCATATTTTGGTAATTTAACGACCCTACTGCTCCCCTTTTGAAGGGGAGCTGTCCGAAGGACTGAGGGGTTTTTGACCTATTACAACGAATTAGCAGATTAATTAATTAGTTAATTAGAAGATTAGAAAATCAATTACGAATCTTCAATTACGAATTACGAATTAGTTGATTCAATTACAAATTAAAAAGATGAAACTCGAAACTTGGTTGTTTTGAGCGTAGCGAAATCCCGCCTATCACCGGTAGGTGGTAGGCGGGAGAGCGAAGTCGAAACGCCCTAATTAAAAATGTGTAATCGGCAAATAAAAACCCGCATATTTTGGCAATTAGACTTCCCCACTATGT
>CAZODA010000070.1:0-14183 GCA_964578485.1 uncultured Alkalitalea sp.
GTTGCATAGCCACATCTGTTAATGGAAATGTTGAATTAATAAATGATGGTTATGATGGTTATCTTATCCCACCCGGTGAACCTATTGAATTGTTTAAGGCAATAAAAAAACTATTAGCTGATGATAATCTTAGGGAACAAATGGAGCAAAATGCCGCATTCAAAATACATTCAGAGTTTTCATATAAGAATATGGTTGATGAATTGGAAGTTTATTTAAAAGATAAAAAAGAATTCCTTATTAGAAAATCCTGAATGAGGATTTTAGAACTATTATTAAAGGCACATTATTATGTTACGTTTTTTTAAATATCTTTTAAAAGTAACAGCTTTCTGGCTTGTTTTTTTCTTATTTCACAGGTTGATATTTATAATCTTCAATTATGGATATTCTAACGACGCATCATTTAATTCTTTATTTGCTTCGTTTATTGTCGGTTTCAGGCTTGATCTTTCGTTCACGGGTTATATTTTATTATTAACTTGTTTATTACAGTTACTTTCTTTGTTGGTATTACGAAGGTTTGAGTTTTCCCATTTAAACTGGCTTCATTACATTATTATTCCGGTTTTTATGGCCTTAATGCTTGGCGACACCGGTCTCTACAGTTATTGGGGGCGTCATATCGATGGGGAAGCCTTAAGTTTTTTATCTACACCGGGAGTCATTTTCGATTCTTTGTCATGGTTTGAGACTCTATTATTTGTAGTTGTATTTATTGTACTTTCTTTTGTTGCAATTTATATTTATAAGCGACTGATTAAAATAAACAGTCTATCAAAAAAATTAAAGCTTTTACCTTTAGCCCTATCTACTTTAATTGTTTTGTTCCTTGGTGGGTTGATGATCATACCAATACGCGGTGGTTTTGGGATTGCCCCGATAAACGTGGGTCATGCTTATTTTTCGCCTTATATGTATGCCAATCATTCGGCTGTAAATCCTTTATGGAATTTGTTTTACAGTTATAAGCGTTTTGATTCAACCACGCGACACTACCATTTTATGGATGAAGATGAAGCAGAGGAAATATTTAAACAAATGACAAAAACATCAGGCGACACCAAAATACTGCTTAATAATGCTCGCCCTGATATTGTAATTATTTTGCTTGAAAGTTTTTCTGCCCAAATAATTAAGAGTCTTGGGGGAGAAGCTGTAACACCAAATTTTGAAGCTCTCGTTGAACAGGGGGTTTTATTTTCCAATATTTATGCCGCCAGTGACCGTTCTGATAAAGGATTGGTAGCAACAATAGCAGGTTATCAGGTTATGCCCGGATATTCGATAATTCAATATCCTTCAAAACTTCAATCATTAAACTTTTTGCCTAAAATATTGAAAGATGCGGGTTACAATAATTTATCATTTATTTATGGTGGTGATATTGGATTTAAAAGTATGAATTCTTTGGTTACACTTGCCGGGTTTGAAAAAATCATAACCATGGACGATTTTCCGAGCTCTACTCAGGGTAAAAAATGGGGTGTGCATGATGAATATACTTTTAATCGTTTATTGGAAGAAATGACAAATGACAGATCCCCGTTTTTTTACTTTTATTTTACACTTAGCAGTCATGAGCCTTTTGATGTTCCAATGGAAAAAGTTTATGACGACCCATATTTGAATTCGATTTTTTATACCGACAAATGTTTGGGTGATTTTTTTGATGAGGTGAAAAAACGTGGTTTATGGGAAAACACTTTATTTGTTCTTATAGCTGATCATGGTGTTCCCGGACCACATAAAGCAACATCCCAAATGAAGGAACGTTATCATATACCTATGCTGTGGACAGGAGGTGCACTTGCTGTAAAAGACACTGTTATAACAACTTTAGGGAGTCAGACCGATTTGGTATCAACTCTTCTTTATCAATTAGAACTTGTAAAAGATGATTTTGTTTTTAGTAAAAACCTTATGGCAGATGAAATAAATGAATTTGCTTTTTTTACTTATCCTAATGCTTTTGGTTTTATAAACAAAGATTTTTTTACAGTATATGATGATAATGCCGGACGTTATATAGTTTCTGAGGGGGAGGTTCCATTATCAACTTATAAAATGGGCGAGGCTTATCTTCAGGTGTTATCGGGCGATCATTTAAAAAGATAATTATGAGAAGAAAAGATTTTGAAGTTTTGGCGCCGGTTGGTTCATATGAATCATTGATGGCTGCCATCCAGGGTGGGGCTGATTCTATTTATTTTGGCGCCGGTAATTTAAACATGCGTTCAAGATCATCATTAAATTTTGGCGATAAAGACCTAAAAAAAATAGCTGCTATATGTCGTGATAATGGTTTAAAATCATATCTAACTTTAAATATTGTTTTGTATGATGATGATTTAACTGAAATGCGCCGGTTGATTGATGTTGCAATTGAAAGTGGCATCTCTGCTGTGATTGTTTCAGACCAAGCGGCTATTAATTATGCTGTTGAAAAAGGAATGAAAGTTCATATTTCAACTCAAATTAATATTTCAAATATTGAATCTCTGCGTTTTTACAGCAAATTTGCTGATGTCTTTGTTTTAGCACGTGAGCTAAATTTAGATCAAGTCAATAATATTTATGAGACAATTAAAAAGGAGGAAATAAAGGGGCCGGGAGGAGAGCTTGTTAAAATTGAAATGTTTGCTCATGGGGCCTTATGCATGGCTGTTTCAGGTAAATGTTACTTAAGCTTGCATCAGTACAATTATTCTGCAAATCGTGGTGCTTGTTTACAAGCCTGCAGAAGAAGCTATCTTGTGAGCGACGTGGAAACCGGTGATGAATTAATAGTTGACAATCAATATATAATGTCGCCTAAAGATTTAAAAACCATTCATTTTTTAAATAAATTGGTAGATGCCGGCGTCAGAGTTTTCAAAATTGAAGGAAGAGCACGCAGCCCGGAATATGTTAAAACAGTTACTGCTTGTTATAGTGAGGCACTTCAAGCAATTATAGATGGGCAGTACACAAAAGATAGGATAAAAGAATGGGAAGAGCGCCTCTCATCAGTATTTAATCGTGGTTTTTGGGATGGTTATTATCGGGGTCAGCGTCTTGGCGAATGGAGTTCTAATTATGGATCTTTAGCAAGCAGGCGAAAAATTTATGTAGGTAAAGGGCTGAATTATTTTCCTAAGATTGGTGTTGGAGAATTTTTATTGGAAGCTCAAGATTTAAAAAAGGGGGATAAGATTTTAATTACCGGACCAACGACAGGAGTATTAGAAACTACCGTTCAAGAGTTACGTGTTGATTTAAAGCCTGTTGAAAAAGTAATTAAGGGCAATGTTTTTTCCATGCCTGTTGATCATAAGATACGTCGTTCCGATAAATTATATAAAATTGTTAAAGCTTCAAAAACTAAAATTCAGTAAAATTATTGATATCTCCAAGGTTCATCTGTTATTGTACCTTCTCTAAATCTGCGTTCAAAAAGGAAGCTTAATTTTGTGTAAACCGGAAAATGATCAGAGATAAAGCTGTCTCCTTGTATTATGTCATAAACTTTATATTTTTTCACTTTGAAATAACTATTAATAAGAATATGGTCGGTTGTTATATAGCTGGTGTCCAGGCTATATTGGTTATAACTTCCTTTTTTATAGTGCTCTGAGTTATTCAAAAGGCTTAAGCTGTTTTCTAATGAAATATATCTCTCCCAATTAGAGTTCAGAATCCTGAAAGGTCTGTCTTCAGATGTCATATTAAGGCTTCCCGTTAATACCACCGGAGCATAACCTGCAATTTCTTTTATTTTCTTTAAAAGTAGAGCCATATTTTTACATTTGGTGCTATCATCCATAATCATGGGATGTGTATTGAAGGTATAAAAAATATGTCCTGATTCTTTATTTTGTAACTTAAGCCAGTTAACTAATCTGGATTGTTCTTCTTCACCCAATTCGGAAAGATCTGAGATATCATTTGTTTCGGAGAGCCAAAAATGAGATTTTATTAATAGGGTTAATTTCTCTTTATGAAAGAAAATTGGTACACAATCAATATTTGAAATAGTATTTGTTATTTCCGGTATAATATAGTCATAGGCAGGGAGAGCGTCAATTAAATCAGAAAGTCGCCCTTTATTAACTTCCTGCATACCAATAATATCAGGTTTTGTTTTATAGAAGAATTCTTCAATAATTGGCAATCTTTTTTCCCAGGCATTTTTATCAGAGGTCTGCATTTCTTTCCCGGCATTAAATGTTACAACTTCAAGTTGACTTGAAGGCTGACAACTAATTAGAAATGGGATTAATAAAAGCCTGAGCAAAGATTTCATTCCAAAGAAATTATTATTTTCTTATAAAGATAAAATTTCTATTTATTAAATTCTTATTTTTTACAGCAATGGCTTAATATTGTTGATGACGCATTATATATTATAGATAATTGGATTATATGTTAACCCAACTATTGTTATTTGATGATTTTACTATTGCATCAATTACTTTCATATTATTAATTGCATCAGAAAGTGGTAGAGGCATATCATTTCCGTTAATTAGGGCATCAGCAAAGGCTTCAAACATTAAGCCATATGGGTCACAAATAGGGAAGCTAACATCTCGAGATCCTAAACCACCATTAACTATTATTGATGAAGGAACATCAACGTAGGTATTAAAGGGCAAAGGAATTGAAATAGAGCCGGCATCTCCAACGATATCAACTTTTTGAAATGGCTCAGATAGTGTTGAAACATGAAAGGAAGCTCTTGAATCTCCAAAATCGAGTAAAGCTGAGGTATGCATATCTGTTTTAAACTCTTCATGCATTGTAATAAGTGAATTTACTCTTATAGGTTCTTTTCCTAAAATAAATCTGGGTACAGAAATGGCATAGCATCCGATATCCAATAATCCTCCTCCTCCAAATTCCTTAATATTTCTAATATTTGAAACTGATGGATTATTGTATGAGAAGGCAGAATGAACATAATTAATATTACCAATCTGATTAGTTTCAATTAGATTTTTAACATATTTCCATAATGGATGAAAACGATACATAAAGGCTTCCATAACAGGAATTTTCGATTTTTCTGCTGCTGTGGCTATTATAGTGGCTTCATCTGAATTTAGCGCAATAGGTTTTTCACACAATACAGGTTTTTTTGCCTCTATTGCTTTTAATGTCCATTCTTTGTGCAGATGATTTGGGAGAGGAATGAATATAGCATCTACTTCAGGGTTTTTAATAAGTGCATCATAACTTTCTGCTACCTTTGGTATATTAAATTGTTGTGCTACCAACTTTGCCTTGTTTATATCTCTTGAGGCTACAGAATACAACACACAATTTGTTGAATTTTGAAGGGGGAGAATTATTCGCTTAATAAAGTGGTTAGAAACTCCTAACACTCCGATATTTATTTTTTTCATTTCTATATAATTTATTTGTTTATTCAACTCTGTAATTATAGATATAATTATGACTTCCTCCGGTAATAAGATTAAATCTGTATGCTGTTGAATGAAGGAAACCAATGCTAAAACGACTCATTCCACTCAGTGGAAACCCTCTGTAATAGCTGCCATCACTATTTATTAAATGTATATGCCCATCGTTTTTTTCAACCAATCCATATTTGATATCCGAAGCAGAAAAGCGATAAATATCGCTTAATGGTATTAGTTCATTTTCAAATTCGATGTTAAGAGTTTTTTCTCCTGTCTTATTAAATCTTTGCAGTTGATGTTTTGTTGTGAATAAATATTCCGGATTTTGAGAATTTTCATTTAATAAAATAAAATGATGGTTTTCCGCTTCCTTCAATAATTTTTTAATTGTAGTTTTTCCATCAGGAAGGAATATTTTTGCAAGTTCTCCATTTTTTGTTGAGCTAACAAGGGCAGCATTAGAGGAATTCTCACCTTCCAAGAAAAAGAGGGATTCAGAATTACGTATAAAGTTTTTTTCAGGATTTATTCTGTTAAAGCCCTTCCTGTCAAGGATATAATTTCTGAATTCATCACTAAATACAATATAGTCTTTCCCCTGATTTCTGAAATATTGTATTGGAGTAATTACAAGACCTTCTGTTTGAGGGCGATTCCAACCGGGGTTAATATTTCCTGTTTTATCGAATAAATATATTTGCCTGTCCTCTAAGGCTATAAAAATTCTGTAATCTTTATTATTATCATAATCAAAAACAGCAATTCCGTTTGTTGCTTTTGATGGAAGGTTAATAGGATAACGAGCTACATGGTTACCGTTTCTATCAAGGAGGTATATTTTATCGGCTGTGTTAAAAAGATATTGAAGTTTATTGTTTTTATAATAATCGATTTGAACAATTTCATTTAGGATTTGGCCATCAATGGGTCGTTTCCATAATATACGTCCCATATTATTTATCAGATATAAATTATTTAAAGCATCTTGAACAAGAATTTCTTTTTCTTTTGTGTTATGATTATCTACAAGCACAGGCTTACCTATAATAGTTGAATCTATTCTGCTCTGCCATATTGTTCTAGGTTCTTTATCTCTATGTGGGGCATAATCGGCACTTATACTGGTATATATGAGATCGTTGGCAGTTGACATTTGTATTCCTATACCATAAAAATTCTCTAATGATTTAATTTGTTGACTTGTAGGATTGAAAATATCATGGTTTAAGTAATCACCTGATAATTTATAGATATGAGGGATTTCAGCAAACATAAAAAAGTTTTCCTGGTATGAAAATTTTTCTAAAAACAAGGAATAATATGAATGTGCCGCAAGGGTTTTATTTAAAACATTAGCGTATAAAAATTCTTCTATGCTTTCAATAGAATTGCCGAATATCAGATAGTTTCTGAAGAAAGTAAAATATTTTATTGGTATAAGAGAAAACAAGGGCGATAAAAGGGCTTCTATTGCCTGAGTATTGGGAGTTGAATAAACGGGAAATTTTGTTTGACTATCTAATACAACCCATTCAAAGACTTCAGCTTCCTTATTATTAAGGGGCATTAAGTTTTTAAAATCTTCCAGAGTTTTAGATTGTCCTTTTGTTTTAACGACCAAAAAAGGATAATATTCCTTTTCATTTTGGGAAAGATTCATTGTAAGTGCAAATTCATCTTCAATAAATGAAAAGAAAACATCTTCAATATTGGTATTATATTTTTTTCTGAAATTAGAGAGTATATTTTTTTCAGCTTCCTGATTTTCTAACTCATTCCTGTATAAATTTAAGTTTTCTTTAAATTTATTGCTTGATGAAAAGGTATAGGCAATTAAGAATTTAGTACTTGCAGGTAATATGTCGGCTAAGGAAGATTTTTTTGAATCTATTCCATTAAAAAGTTTGGTAAAGTATTTATAATCTCCTCCGTATGTAAAACCATTAAAATAAATTGCATCTTTTTTAATATTTATATCAAGCTCTGTCCACTCAGAAACATTTTGAAGAAATGGTGCATCAAACAGTTCAGAGGTGAAATCGGTCAAATATTTATAGTTGATATATGCAGTAGCTGTATTAGAAATAAAAGAAGTTTTTTGAATTTTTGAAAATCCTTTATCATTCATCAACGATTGGCCTTTTTGTCGTTGTAAAAGCGATGCTTCAATTAGGGATGGTGAGCTTGTAAGGGTTAAAATTTTGTTGTTAAAAGAACAGTATATAGGTATTTTTTCAAGTTCATTAAATTCAATTTCTGAGAAAAAATAGCTATTGTTTTTGTTGGCTTGTAATTTATTAGTATTGCTTGTAACTATACGTTTAAGTTCATTTAATTCTTGTTTATTTTGGATTGATTTATTTATCATCCAATTAAAAGCACTATCGTTTGTATAATGTAAGGATAAGGTAAATGCTTGTTTTTTCAAATTTTTGGCTATTGAAGAATTAAACAGCTCTGTAGTATCAAGAAGGCTGATAATTGATTTTATTGTTCTGTAGGAATCAAAAGCTTCAAGTTCTTTTGTAAATCCTCCTTGATCTTGAATGGTATAAAAGAATTGCGATGGCTGATTTATCTGGATTATAAAAGTAGCATTTAAGGGTATTGCATAAATTGGATCATTATTATCAAATTGTTGTTTTTTTTGCAGGAATAGAAAAGCTATAATTATTATAGCAATAAATAGGATTATTGAAGTAATAGTAATAAATTGTTTTCTGAGCATAGCTCAATTTATTTTTTATGGTTATCAATTTAAGGTACACATTTTATCTAACAATTGCTACTTTCGTAACTGCTGAGTGATTTCCATCATCAGAAGCTACAAAAATCAAATATATTCCTGATTTTACTGTTTCACCCCATAGGTTTTTCCCATTCCACGATGCCTGCCCACCTATTGAAGTTGTTTGATAGACAAGTTTTCCGCTTATATCTGTTATTTTCACATTTGTTTGAGTCATCAGCCCTGTTATTGTAATATTTCCTGAAAAATCGGGTCTTACGGGATTGGGATATACATACATATCTGAAAAGCTATTACTTCCTTCAATCGCAGAACCTTTAAAGGAAACTATCCCTTCGGATGTAGCAAAAAACACTTCACCGGTTTTTTCGTTTATAGCTATATCATTAATATAATTTGAGGGGAGAGGACTGTTATTGGTGTTGAAGGCATTAATTTGTTTGTTGCCATCGGCAGATACCAGAAAAGCACCTGCTCCTTGAGTTCCCAGCCATTTTCTGTTTCCCGGATCCACTGCTATGGAGCCGATAATTTCATCGCCTAACAGATAATCAGCTGCAGTAGTTCCATCTCCACGTGCAACCAGAAGTCTTGAAAACACCGGTTTTTCTTTTGTGAAAATTGTTGCCGCTTGATATTGTATTATTGCTCCTTTATCTGTTCCTAACCATATATAGCCATTTTTATCTTCTGCTAATGCATAAATTCTATCGGTAATTTCTTCTCCTTGTTCATTCCATAGAAGTATTTGCCCTTGATTTCTTTTGTCTGTTTCCTGATTTCGTGGTATAGGCCCTCTGTAACGGTCGTCACTTTCATCGGCCGGAGTGTTGTTATCATCCCATATAAAAATTCCACGTTGACTTCCCCTAAAAATGGGAACCCATTTATGTCCCCACGATGTTGCGAGTATTGGGGCTATTCCCATCTGATTATTTAATGTTTCATAGGAATATTGTTTCCATGTATTATTTTCAGGAAAATATGCGACTAAATTATTAATAACACTGCTATTAGTCATCCAAAGAACATTATTGTTATCAAATGCAGTAGTTGCAACCCTGACATATCGTTTTTGGTTGTCGAAAATATTTTGAAGCCCGTTTTCAACTATAAAAAAATGATTCTCGACAACAGCTTGGTTATTGGTGAAATTAATTTCAAAAAGTCCGCTGCCCCATGAACTGATAAAGATATTATTAGGATTTTGTGGATTTTGTGAAATACTTAGAAGATCAGTGGCTCCCTTTAGTAATGGAGAATTTGTTGATGTCATGTGCAGCCATCCGGTATTTGTTTTTATTGATATAGTAGCAGCAATCATTCGATTATTCCATGGTTGAGTTAATCCTCCGGGTATTATCCATAAATTATCATCTATAACTTTCAGTTTGTGAGCATTGTTTGAATATGGTCCGTGAGGAAGAAACTGCAACCAGGTATTTGAAGACAAATTGATGGATAATATGCCTGATGTTTCATCGGCAATCCATAATTGATCTGAGGAATCAAATACAACATCCGAAAAATTAGCCTTGATACTAGTTTGATTTATTGTAGGACTTGAAATACTGCTTGAAAGGTTAAATGTAGAATTATATATATTAACGGCATTTGTTCTGGTAGCAAAAATTTGATTATTATAAACTCTTAGATTACGGAAGTTACTTACATTGGCAAAATTGTTTTCATTCAGATCTTCAAAATAAATAAGTGAGCAAGTTTCTCCTTTGTTACCTCGGGCTGCTATAATACCATTGTTAAATGAAGCTATTGATGTATAATTACTTATATCTGATGATATTGTTTGCCAAGCTAAAAAAATTTGAATTTGAGGGTCGCTAAGTAAGGCACGTTTAATTCCTTTGTCTGTTGCAGCATATATATAACCATTATTCATTGCAAGTTGGTTTACAACCAAATTAGATGCATTGTCACCAATATAATAGGTTGCCTCTACTTCGTTTTTTTCAATATTAATGACTAAAATACCAAAGTCTGTTGCACAAAATATCCTTTCTCCATCAGATAAGAAATAGTTTATAGTTTTACTTCCATCAAGCTGTTTTATTTTTAAATCGTTGATATTTTTAACTTTCCCTTTCTTTAGTATATCAATATTTCCATTAGAATAACCAATAATTAATGATTGATGTATTTGGTTATAATGAATAGCAGAAATGTGATAGTCAGACAAGCCGTTAATTTTGGTCATTGTGTGGATTGAGAAATCTTCTTTTTCAATAAAAATCAATCCATATTTTGTTTTTCCTATATAATTTTGATCTGTTTCAATAATCTCGGAACAATTGTTAAAAGCAAAGTATGACTGCCATTCTCCAATACGTAGGCTCCCCTCATTTTGAGCTATAACTGAAGGGAAAAATAGAAGTAGCAGGATAATAAGTCTCATTGTCATATTTGAAGTTGATTAAGGAATTTTATTAATTTATTTATGGCAATACTTCTGTGGCTTATTTTACTTTTAAGATCAAGGTCCATTTGAGCAAAAGTTATATCATAATTGTCGGGCATAAAAATGGGATCGTAACCAAAACCATTTTCACCTGTAGCTTGTTCAATGATTATACCGTTAATATGCCCTTCGAAAAAATATTCTTGGTGCTTATATATTAATGCAATAACAGAGACAAACCTGGCTTTACGGTTTTTAACGCCTTTCATTAAATTAAGGACCTTATTCATATTCCTTAAAGCATTATTGTCGTCGCCCGCATAACGAGCAGATAATATTCCCGGTTCGCCGTTGAGTGCCTCAATTTCTAATCCGGTATCATCAGCAAAGGTATTAAGATTATATATTTTATGAATGCTTTTTGCTTTTATTAGTGCATTTTCTTGTAAGCTGCTTCCGGTTTCTTCAATATCGGCATAATGATGTAGGTCATAAAGACTTAATAGCTTTATCCCTGGATCTAACAAGTAAGCTATTTCATTAATTTTATGTTTGTTATGAGTAGCAAAAATTAGTTCCATATGTTTTATCAAATATAATTTTCAACGGAAGACCAAGATAATTTATTGCATACCATAATCCTCAAATATTCATGCTTAACAATTAAAAAAGCCCTTCCAAAAGAAGTTTAACTTCAGGGAGGGCTTCGAAATCAAAAGAATATTTTATTAGCCAAAACTGCCATAGCCATATTTCATGAGATCGGTGCGTGGATTGATAACCATTACCGGGATTTTAGCTGAATTGGCTATCATGTATTGCTCTTGTGCACCCAACACATAATCGTGGAAAGCTATGTCGCGAGTAGTCATGATAATAATAATATCTGCTTCTCGGCCTTTTGCAAAATCAATGGTTTCCTGACTAAATGAAGATTTATTCTTTGATAGAACCAATTCATAATCAATATTTTTTTCTTCGAGGAAAGTTTTACAAAATACAAGATTTGCTTTTGTGCGAGCCTCAACAATTCCTTCTTTTGAAGTTGCTGAATAAAGCAGAGTTTTTGAAGGAAAATATTTTGACATAAATTGAACCCACTTTAGTTTTTCTTTGTTTTCAGATTTAAAATCTACAGGGAAAACTAATTTTAATGGTCCTTCTTTTTTCTTTGGTGGCTCTTGGATAACCAAAAAAGGAATCTTTGAACCAATAATTACTTTCAAAGCCCAACTACCTGTCAGTTTTTGAAGCCCTTTCATTCCATGAGTGCCCATAACAATCAAGGTTGCTTCAATATCATGGGCTACTTGATTGATAGTTTTAAATATGGAGCCTCCCTTTACAAGGGCATGAGGAAGAACATTATGAATTTCATTGATTTTTTGAGCATCATTTTTAAGTTGTTGCTCCATTTCTTTAATTTCACTGTCCTTTTTGGCAATATGAAGGATGGTAATATCAGTTTTTAACTGTTTTGAAAGAATTACCGCATGAGCAACAGCATTCATTGCAACTTCGGTAAAATCATAAGGAACAACAATGCTATGTTTGAGGATTTCCATATTAAAATTAAATTTCAAAGGTTAATTTTTCGAAATAAATATAGCACTTTTGGAATAACTTACCCACATTTGTTAATGTTTTTTTTAAATGCAAATAATTGATCCTAATTAATTGTAAATTGCTATCTCCTTAACTTTAAAAGACTTAAAATGTAGGCTGATAACTTATATGTTTGTTTTACAATATCATTATTTATTGGAACTTTACTAAAAAGTAAAATAATTGTCAAAACATCAATTTTGTTACTGAATGTAAATATGTGAAAAATTAATCAA
The DNA here is from genome assembly GCA_964578485.1 of uncultured Alkalitalea sp. Lineage (GTDB taxonomy): Bacteria > Bacteroidota > Bacteroidia > Bacteroidales > Marinilabiliaceae > CAZODA01. The sequence goes on from CAZODA010000070.1 coordinate 12,412, forward strand.
TTAAATAACAAAATTGCATTAAAAATGGATATTTTGTGAACGTAATCCAATATTTTTTTGTTTTAAAATTATTAAAAAGGAAAGTTTACTATTATTTTGCAATTAAAATAATAAACGTAAATATTTTATCTATATACATTAAGGTTTGTCGCCTTTATTAATTAATTTTTTTATGAGTCACCTATTGTTTATTCTTAATGGTGGTGTTGCCTTATTTAAGCCGGGATACGTATTATTATATAACAATATGTCAGGTAGATTCTTTATCCTAAGCAATTTTAATTTCCCTTTTTCGCTTCTGATATTTTTATTATTAGGCTTTGTAATTATTTTATTTTGGTTCGGGCGAAAAATTTTTTATAAAAAAGTTTCTCATTTAGTCAATAAACAAGTAGAAGAAGCGTTAAAAATAAAAGAAAAAGCTTTGCGTATCGGATCAGGTTTTGATAGTCGCATTATATCATCAACAGCTAAGGGTAATAAAGTTAAATCAATAAAATATAAAAGTGTCTCTGTTTTATTTGCTGATATACAAGGCTTTACTAAAATTGTTGAACATCTTAACCCCGATTTATTGATAGATGAATTAGATGATTTCTTTTTTAAATTTGACTCTGTTGTTGAAAAATATGGCATTGAAAAGATCAAAACTATTGGAGATGCTTATATGGCAGCGGGTGGTATTCCTGAGAAATCGAGGACCCATGCAATTCAAATGGTTAGAGTTGCTATGGAGATTCAGAGGTTTATGTATGAATTACGTTCAAAGAAGGATCTTGAACATCAGGAATATTGGGAGTTACGAATTGGAATTCATACAGGACCTGTTATTGCAGGTAGAATTGGAAGAAATAAAACAGCCCTTGATATCTGGGGTGATACTGTAAATATTGCCAGCAGGATGGAATCATCAGGAACTGCAGGAGAAATAAATATTACAGGAACAACATATCAGCTTGTTAATGATTTTTTTGTTTGTGAATATAGAGGAAAAATGCCGATTAAATATAAAGGGGAGATTGATATGTATTTTATAAAAGGGATAAAAGAAGAACTCTCGGAAGAAGGGGAAGGATTGCTACCTAATAAATTGTTTAATGTGCGTTTACAGCATATTCGTTATCAAGATCTGGAAGAGGCTATACTTAATCGGCTTGAAAAGGACTTGCCCGAGTGGATTAGTTATCATAATGTTACACATACAATAGACGTTATAACCCAGGTTGAGATTATTGCAAGGGGTGAAAATGTTAGCGAAGAGGAATTATTATTACTTAAAACTGCTGCATTAATGCATGATACAGGCTTTTTGTTTTCCTACAGTGAACATGAAAAATATAGCATTGATTTGTGTAATGAAATTCTCAAACGATTTCAATATAGTGACGAGCAAATTCAAGTTATTATTGATTTAATTGAAGGTACACGGTCCAATAAACGTCCCTCAGGGAAATTGGGCGAAATATTAAAAGATGCTGATTTGGATTATTTGGGGCGCACTGATTTCTTGAAGATTTCGGATAATCTGTATAAAGAGCTTCAGCAATTTAATGGTAAAATGACTATGCACGAGTGGATAAAGAAACAATATGATTTTATTTCAAAACACAGATATTATACGAAAACTGCTCGCCGTATGCGACAAATTAATAAGGACAGACAGTTAAATAAATTACGGCAGATACTTCCGGACAACTAAAAGATAAGTAATTGAGTCTATATATTTTAACAAACAATCATTTAATATAATTTTACAATGAGCATTAAAGTGA
>CAZODA010000071.1:0-14180 GCA_964578485.1 uncultured Alkalitalea sp.
GATAAGTAGATTAGTTGATTAGCAAATTGAAAATGTTTAGGACTACGTCGTTTAGATGGGGTTAGTTATCAATTTTTAATGTACTCAAAGCATCCTGCTTTGAGAAAAGGTTTGAATCATGCAAATAACTGCTCCACTTTTTAAGGGGAGCTGTCCGAAGGACTGAGGGGTTTTTGACCTATTACAACGAATTAGTAGATTAGCAGATTGGTTAATGTGATAATTAGCAGATTAGACTTTTAATCAGCCCTGAAAGGGCGCAAGACCATAGCATCCCGCATTCGGCAAGCCTCGGCGGGACAGGTTAGGGTGAAGCGAAGCGTAGCCCTATGTAAGCTTAATTTCGGACGACCACGTAGGGGCCCCTACGTGGTCGTCCGAAATTGATGGTTTTAACCATATATCTTTCCCATTGTCATTGTTTATTTTTTTTGAAAAAGCAATATTATTTTTCAACAAAAAATTAAACAACAGGTTTAAAAAAGCCTAAATCATCAATAGTGCAGTTTGCAATAAATTCAGCTTTTGAACGGTTTTCTGCCCGTCCCATGCGAATAAAAATTTCAGCTGAAGTTTTAAATCTGTCTTCTCTTTCAGTATCCAACAAAAGTAAATATCCCATAATAATATGTCCTGCCATTTCAACTAATCTTCTGGCATGAAAATCAAGGAATTCAGTGTCTTTTACTTCTGTTACAAGACGAACAGCTTTTTCATACTCTTCAGTCATTCCTATTAAAGTGCGACGCAAAGCATGAAGTTCAGGCTTAATAGTCATAACTTCAAATTCGCGTATCCTGTTGAGGAAAGCACCGGTGGTAACTCCACGTATTGCAGCTACAACTTGTAACTGTGTGGTACCTTCATAAATGGTGGTGATGCGAGCATCTCTGTAAATCCTTTCAATAGGATAATCTTTCATAAAACCACTACCACCATGTATCTGCAAAGAATCATAAGCCAATTGATTACTATATTCACTCGTCATTCCCTTTAAAAGCGGAGTGAAAAAATCAGCCAAACGTTGATAATATCTCATCTCGGTGCGCTCTTCTTTTGTCAATTGCCTTTCTCCACTTATATAAGAATAGCTTTTATAAATATCAACATAACGGGATGTCTCATATAACAAAGTTCTTGATGCATCTAAGCGTGCTTTCATAGTAGCAAGCATTTCATAAACTGCAGGAAATTCAATAATTGCTTTTCCATATTGTTTGCGCTCTTTTGCATAGGAAAGAGCTTCGCGATAAGCAGCCTCAGATATTCCAACCGATTGGGCCCCAATACCCAAACGTGCACCATTCATTAGTGCCATAACATATTTGATCAAACCCAAGCGACGCTCACCTACTAATTCGGCAGGGGCATCCTTAAAAACTAATTCGCAGGTTGGTGAGCCTATTATGCCAAGCTTGTTTTCAATACGACGGATGGTAACAGCCTTATGCTGACGATCATAAATAAACATGGATAAACCTCGACCATCAGTAGTGCCTTCTTCACTGCGAGCTAAAACAAGAGAAATATCTCCATCACCATTTGTAATAAAACGCTTTACACCATTCAGATACCATTTGTTGTCCTTTTCATTAAAGGTCGCTTTTAGTTGTACAGCCTGAAGATCGGATCCTGCATCGGGTTCGGTTAAATCCATTGCAGCAGTTTCGCCATTGGAGATGCGAGGTAAAAATCTTTCCTTTTGATCATCATTAGCAAATTCATTTATCGTTTCAGCACAATCCTGTAAACCCCATATGTTTACGAAGCCGGCATCAGCACGGGAAACAATATCAGCAGCCATAGTATAGGGGATTATTGGGAAATTTAATCCCTCATAACGTCGCGGTAAAGTAATACCCATTAAGCCGGCTTTTCTTAATGCATCAAGATTTTCACGAGTGCCCCTGGCATAAATCACTTCATTATCAACAAGATGAGGCCCTTCTGTGTCAACATCATCAGCATTGGGAGCAACAATATCACCACATATCTCACCTACAATTTCCAATACTTTCTCGTAGCTGTCCATTGCATCTTCAAAATCAATAGGAGCATAGTCATATTTGTCCTTGTCCCTGAAATCGCGCTCTTTTAAAGCAACAATCTTTTTCATCAGCGGATGTTGCAGATGAAACAGAAGATCGGGATTGTCTGTAAAAAAATTAGCCATTCTATATACTGTTTTGAACCTAAAAGTGGTTCGTTACAAATTCAATTTAACTCTTTATATAATTAAAAAGATCAGTTAATTATTTACTGTTCTTCTTATAATATTCTATCATTTTCGGAATTATCTCCATAATATCACCTGTGATCACATAATCGGCAAGCTTGTTTATGGGGGCTGAAGAATCATTGTTGATAGCAATGATCATAGAAGAGTCTTCCATTCCGGCGGTATGCTGTATTTGACCCGAAATACCACAAGCTATATATAATTTGGGACGAACAGTTACTCCTGTTTGACCAACTTGGCGACCGGGATCGGCATAACCGGCATCTACAGCAGCGCGAGAAGCACCAACTTCAGCACCTAAAACTTCAGCTAACTCATATAACTTGTCGAAGTTTTCTTTCGATCCCATGCCGTAACCACCCGAAACTATAATGGAGGAATTCCTTATGTTAACACGGCTTTTTTCCATGTGACGCTCAATGACCTTTACAACAAGATGCTCAGGCTTTAAGTATTTATTGATATCAAGATTTACTACTTCTCCCTTGTGAGCATCAGAATAAATTTCATTTTTCATTACACCCTCCCTGACAGTTGCCATTTGAGGACGACAATCAGGATTGATAATGGTAGCAGTAATATTGCCACCAAAAGCAGGACGAATCTGATAAAGAAGATTTTTATACTTTTTACCTGCCTTTTTGTCTTCATGGTCACCAATTTCAAGCGCTGTACAATCAGCAGTTAAACCACTTGATAAAGCTGAAGAAACACGCGGACCCAAATCGCGACCCATAGTAGTGGCTCCTAATAAACCTATCTGAGGCTTGCGCTCAGCAAAAAGACCATTAATTACCGCAGCATGGGGGAGGGTGGTGTAAGGACTCAAACGCGCATCGTCACCAATATGAATAATATCAGCACCATAAGGGAAAATTTGTTTTTCTATTCCGCTAAGCTGATGCCCCAGGATAACTGCTTCAAGTTTACATTTGAGAGTGTCGGCAAGAGAACGCCCCTTGGTAAGTAATTCAAGACTTACATCGGCAACTTTTCCCTCATCTATTTCGCAAATAACAAATACATTGTCCATATATCAGTAATTTTCTTGTTTTATCTGCTAATACCATAAAAAATGAAATCTTCTGTCAGATAATTCTATCTATGGTATTAATTTCAAATATTAATTAACCTATGGTATGATTAAGAATCAATTCCTGAATCAAACCTTCAATATCCTCATCTGAACTTGTCAGCTTTTTAGTCTCCTTTGCCTGAAAAACTACATTTTCAATCTTTTTTACCTTGGTAGGAGAACCTGTCAAACCCAACCATTTGGCCTCAGTATCTACATCATTTACACTCCATTCGGTAATGTTCAAATAAGGCCTGTCCTGAGTCATGTCAATGTAATCCTCCGACTGACTCTGACGTTCGGTCATAGTCTTGGCATGTTTGTACTTCATTAATAACTTGGCCGCACGAGGACGACATGGAGCTGCCGAACCATTTACCGTTACCACACAGGGAAGAGGAGCCTCTACAGTTTCAACACCACGCTCCAAACGTCTCCTAATAGTGATTTTATTTTTCTCAACCTTAAGAATCTCTTCAGCATAAGTGATCTGCGGTAAATTTAATTTTTCAGCTACCTGAGGACCAACCTGAGCAGTATCCCCGTCAATGGCCTGACGACCGGCAAGAATTATATCGTAATCCTTAATCTTTAATATAGCACGAGATAATGCATAGGAGGTCGCTAATGTGTCAGATCCGGCAAAAGCTCTATCGGTAAGTAAAAAACCATCATCAGCACCGCGAAATAAACCCTCACGGATTATGTCAGCAGCACGACCCGGACCCATAGTAAGTAAAGTTATTTTACTTCCTTTATGTTTGTCCTTTAAACGTAAAGCTTGCTCAAGGGCATTCAAATCTTCCGGATTGAAAATTGCAGGTAAGGCAGCCCTGTTTACAGTTCCATCGGCTTTCATTGCGTCTTTACCCACATTACGAGTATCGGGTACCTGCTTGGCAAGAACAATTATTCTTAATCCCATCTTATTTGTATTAAATTAAAATGCAAATTTAATTTTATGAGCAGCAAAGATAATAAAAGAGCTTATCTCTACAATTATGAATAAATAATGATAATAATCTTTTTTAAAATATACTGATGAGAAATTAATGAAAGACTAGTTGTGAATAGAGTGTAAGTAGCATTAATTCAGTTGATTGTTTTTTTTGTTTTTAACAACTTGAAAATAAAAAACCACTTATTTGTTTTTATTTTATCAGTCATAATTTAGAATTAGATTAATTTATATCGACCGGAAAGAAAAAATAGTCAAATTTTATTATCTCCTTAAAGGTTCATTACTATCAAATGTGATACAAAATTTGTACTTATTTTATAAAGCATACAAAAAAATTGAATTATTATTTTGCCGGAGAGCAGTGAAATAACTAAAAACAATAAACAAATTTTGTTTTTACACGTTTTCTAAAAAATAAAGATCTATATGAGAATGATAATGCAAAAGCAGTACTATATTGTGGTTTTGTTGCTAATAATAATATCAATTAATTGTTGCTCACAAACACCGGCCAAAGAAGTTAACACCATGAAAGAAAAAGAATATAACGAATTAACACCCGAAGAAGCTTTTGTTATTTTACAAAAAGGAACAGAACGTCCTTTTACCGGAATTTATAATAAGCACGAGGTGAAGGGAATATATACCTGTAAGCAGTGCGATGCGCATTTATACCGTAGTAAGGATAAATTTGATGCACAATGTGGCTGGCCATCTTTTGATGATGAAATTAAGGATGCTGTAAAACGAGTTCCCGATGCTGATGGAAGAAGAACAGAAATTGTTTGTGCAAATTGTGGGGGACATCTTGGACATGTTTTTACGGGGGAAGGCTTTACACAAAAAAATATTCGTCACTGTGTGAATAGTATTTCATTGAATTTCATCCCCATAGAGGAATAAAAAACAAATTTCACTTATTTGAATATTATTTTTGCTGTAACGGAAGGTGCTGAAACAGCAGGTGTTACCTTTATAAGGTAAATGCCCGGTTTTAACTGAATTGAGCTGATTCTAATGATATTATTATTGGAAGAAAACTCTTGCTTGAAAACCTCATTGCCGGTTAAATCAAATATTTGAACTATAAAACTCTTGTTTACAGGATTACTGATTACAATCTCATTGCTTTGAGAGTCTGTAAAAATAGTTGTTTGAATATTTGTTTCTGCCTTTGATTTGGTATTACTATTATTATAAAATGGACTGCCAATTGCAAGATTGTTTCCAAATAGGAACAGCCCTGCTGCTATTAAGAAAATAATATGTTTGATAGTCAGTCTCATCTAATTAAAACAACACAAAATTTATACCATTAGTTATAATGCAAACATAGAAAATTAAAATATAAAAGCAAGATACTGAATAGTTGTATAAATTAATTCCCTTCTTGATTTTTATATTAGATTATTTTATTACAGGCGAATAAATAATCTATGTTTATAAATATACTAAACGCTTTTAAAAACAAAATTATTATACGAAATAATTTTGGAAATGTTAGTACTTTATTGTTTTTTATTTATTCCATTTTGGTAATTCACCTGTTAGCTTAATATAGTTTTTTAGCATTTCAACCTGTTCCTTTTTTTGACTGTCTTTACCGGTCGTTACAAACCAATAAACATCAATAGCATCAGTTTTGTCTTTCAGCAATTGCTATGTCCAACCTATTTTTCTCGGGTTTTTGTCGTAGTGGAATCCATTTACAATTTCGTTATATAATCCACCGGAATTTGAATATGCAATATAAACTAAGCTAACTCTCCCGTTTCGTAATTCTATTACTTTAAAAATACCATCTTTGTCCTTTGGTCCATTACAAACCTTTTCTAAATCTTGGTCTGCCGTAAAGAAAAAATGGTCATTATCTGTATATTTTTTAGGTTCTTGAAGCATTTTCTATTTGATGTTTAATTGTTAGCATTCATCTTTATCGATAAACCTTAATCGAAGAACAAACTTTCAATTATTCGTAAACGTTCAATTGAGACCGTTTACCCGCCATTGCGGCAAACACTATGTTATAGGCTGCTGTGTTTGTTTTATTGATATTTCATTTCTCTTTTTTTAAAGGCCTCATCTCCTTCTTCTAAAATGTCAGTAACCCGCTGTCTAATGCCTTGCTGTAATAAAACTGATTTTTCGGATTCTGGCGGTTGTCAAAAATTGTGATGATATCTATTGTTGTGACTTTGTTAATTTTTTTCTTTAATGGTAGAATGCTTTTCCTTAGCAAATATTCCTTTAAATATTTTATTTATTTTTTCAACATAGTTATAGTCCTCATCTTTTTTAAATTGGTTGAATAAGTTTAAAATCTTAGATGTTTCCTTTTGTGATAATAGAGAGAAATCAACAACTTTTGCTTTATTTAAATCATTAGGTTCGAACTTCTTTAGCCCATCGCCATATTCCCTCCGATTATCATTAAATATTTCATTAGCGATTGGTGTTAATAAATAAGCAAATAACACATCAATGTTTATTGTGGAAAATAAATTCTCTTTTTTCACATAAATGCAATGAAAGGTAGTCAGATTAAGAATGTTTGCTTCATTTCGTACAAATTTTAATCCATTACGGTTAAAAACGGAAACCCAAATTGGGGCTGGAGGTCTGTTTTCTATAGCATACCAAGGAGTTCTATTTTTTGTCAGATACTTTTCATTTATCTCCTCTTTTACACCTTTTTCTAAATATTTCTTAGTTACAGAATCGTCCGATTTCGTTCCATCAAAAAGATAGACACTTTCATTAGCGTTAAGGAGGTTCTTAAAGTCCTCTTTCGTAAAGAAATTAGAAGTAATATTTTTAGATTTGCATATGCAAGGAATAAGACTGGATTCAGGAATAGCGTGCTTTTCAGCCTTTTCTTTATTGAAAGTGAAATAATCATTGGCACCCGTTGCAATCCCTCTCATTACCTTTGCGAAATTAGAGAAGGGGACTAGGTGTTTATATTTGGAAGCATTTAGAGTTTGATAATATTTTCTCCATTTTATTTCAGAATTCAAATCATTTTGATGATATGAGAAATCACCATATTGGAGAGGATAACTGTAGATGTAATCCTGTATTTTATTTAACTCCGAAATAGAATTGATATTTGAAAAGTGAATTAAATCCTGATACTCATCTTTTGCCAATAAAAGAATAGATGCTGTAGTAAGAACATCGTCAAAAACATTCTCTTTAAAGTCTATGATGAAAATATGCCTGAGCGCATTGGTTTTTAGCAAATAATGTTTAATTAGTTTGCCATAATCGGAATTCAAAAATTCCGAAGGAATTATATATGCTATTCTGCCTCTATCAGATAATTGATGAATTGACTTTAGTAGAAATAGAGTATATAGGTTTGTAAAGCCATTAAATTTGAATTTTAGTTTTTTTTGTACTTCCTCTAATATTAATTTATTATCATAATCGTGGAATTTGAAATAAGGTGGATTACAAATAATACCATCATAATGATTGATCCAATCATTAAACATATAGTCTTTAAGGTCTAGTTCTACATTAGGGAATTCTCTAAAAATTTTTTTTGCTTCTTCATAAATTATAGAATCTACATCAAAACCTTTAATTTCAAGTTCTTTATTACTTTTTAAAAGTATCCTAGAGAAAATCCCTAATCCAAATGCTGGTTCTAAGATGGTTTTACAAGCTGTATTTCCTAAAATCCACTTTGCCATTAACTCGGCTATAGGTGCAGGCGTAAAGAATTGAGCGAATTTTTTTCGATGCTTTAAACCTACCTTATTATTATATGTTTTTTCATAAGTCATTTTAGAAATCTTGAATATTTAATAGTGACCTTAAATTATCAATATCCAAATAAGCTGTCCCGCCTTCAAAACTGACGTAAAACAAAAGTCTTCCTCTTCCCATTTCCCTCCTAACACTTTTATGATTAGGCTTTTCTATTTTATAAGCTACCAATTTTGTATGTCGAGTATTTATTTTGATCGTTGTTTTATTTTGATTCTTAATATCCTTGCTTATTTCATATTGTTCTCCTTCCTTTTCTTCATCTGTTATAAGCGTAAGAATATTTTTAAAAGAGATGCCGTATGATTTGTCGAAGAATACTTGAAAATAATAATGAGGGACATTAAAAGCTTCCGCCCATTTATAAACAATTTTCAGGTCTTCTACTTTTGGCGTAATACTTAAGTAATCTCTTTTTTGACAAATAGTAATACATTCTTTTAACTCCTTAAATATTTCTGTAATTTCCTGTAAACGGTCGGTAGCACTCCAACTAGGTCGTCTAAAACTTATAGCTTGAACAGTATCTTCTGTAATACTATTTAAAATATCAATGTATTTTTTTCTTTTTGGATGACTAAGTAAGTTTTCATAGTCAGATAATAAAAGTTTTTTTAATTCTAATGCACGGGATAAGTTTGATTCTGTTCTTTCTTGCATTTCTTTCTCATATTTATCAATAAGAAAAGCACTAGAGCGAATTTCTAAGCCAGCAATTGCTTTCTTTACATATTTATCAATTAGTTGATGTTCAATATTGCTAATGTTATACCCTAATTTTTCATTAAAATCCTTTTTGTTAAAAACTAGCAAGTCTGGTCGCTTCCCAATGGTATCTAATTCGTCTTGAAAATCATTGTAGAATTTATCGAAACCTTCTTCTCCTGCAATAATATCATCAGATTTTCCGTATCGGACAGCGACATAGTTTTTAGAAGTTTCATTTATAGCCCTAAAGATTATATCTTCAGCCCAATCTCCCTGTTCTTTATTTGTTATAAAATTTGAAGATGCTTGAGTAGGAGGGGAAGTTCTATTCCTCTCAATATTAAAATCAACAATTGATGTTGGGATGTTTTTTGTTATTTTTCTTAATTCTTCAAAGTAGGTCATTTTCTTCTATTATATTTAATGCTTTCTTCTGCTACTTTTAATACTCTTAACGCATCTTCTTCCGCCTTAATTAAGTCATACACTTTTGTTCCAAGCCACAAGATTTCTAAGTCAGCTAATGGATAATTAAACAATTGGCTAAGTTTAATAAGGTGGTCTTTATTCAGATTTTTTAGATTATTCTCAACTTTGCTTAAATAGCCTTCTCCAATTTTTAATTTTGAAGCCAATTCTTTTTGAAGCAGTCCGCGACTTTTTCTTAATTCTTTTATTTTCTGACCAATAGTCATATTCCTATATTTTAACTTGACCAATTCAGGTCAAAATTAATAATAAAATTTTAATAAATGAATGTTTTCCTTCTTTAAAATTTTACTTGGATGGTGGTATATGCATTAATGACGCACAACAATTGACCAGCTGGGCGGTCGGGCGGGGATTTCACCCACAAACCGCAATTTTAAATTAATAAAAAACTTCGAATATTAAACTAAACTCCAAATGAAGCAAAGCCGGCTGTTGGGTGTTCGGCATATTGTTTATAATGCTAATTTCTTGTGATTTATTTCAACATTAAAATTGACTTTTGCTCCTAACGCTTCAAATACTTTCATTATTGTTTCAAACCTAGCATTTTTCATACTGTTTTCAATTTTTGAAATTTGGGCTTTTTGAACTCCAACCAATTCTCCTAATTGTTCTTGAGTTAAGTTCTGCTCCAATCTTGCTTGTTTAATGGCTTGACCCAATAAATCTAATCTAAGCTCGTTTTCAAAAGCTTCTCTTTTTTTAGTTCCACGTTTCCCTATATGCTTGTTTATCATTTCATCGAGTGAAACGGTTTTAAATTTATCTGTTTTCATTTCTTTATTCACTTTTTATGTCCTTTTAATGTTCTTTTATTTTCAAAATATTGTTTTCTAATTTTTTCTGCTTTCTTAATTTCCTTAGAGGGTGTTTTTTGCGTTTTTTTTAAAATTCCGTGAGTAGCAATTACAAATGTATCTTTGTCTTCGATTTTATCCCAAAACGAAAATAGCCTGTAAGCTCTGTTGTTATATAAAGTTCTGAATTCCCAAATGTATTCGTTCAATTTTTTGAAAAGCTCTTTTTCGTTTAAATATTGTGATTTCTTGATATTGTAATAAATCTTCTCTCTGGTTTTGTCGTCAAGGCTTTCTAAAAATTCGATAGCTTCTGGAAGTAATACAACTTCAAAATTTTGCTTCATTCTCAATTTTTCTTTAAAGGTAATAATTTCCCAATCGGGAAACAAATAGTTTTCTGTTTTTTTAACTTAGATAAAACTTTTGATATACTTTTGTTCGAAATGCTGACAGTCAACACACAAATATATGCAATAAAAAAAAGACAATTAGTAGATTAGTTGATTAGCAAATTAGTTATGAATTATGAATTATAAATGATGGCTTAAAATGTTGAGGACTGCGTCGTTGAAGGCTACGCCGTTGAGAAAGGTTGAGGGTAGCAATTACGAAGACGTCAATTGGTTCACGCAAAGGTCGCGAAGATTAATTTACACGAAGACAAATTTTCACGAATTTATAGGCTGAAAGCCTAATATATGTTAGCATAGGGCAACGCCCTATGTAGCAGAACGCCACCACCATTTGCGCTCTGAAGGAGCAACATAAAAATTAAATGTTTAGAACTACGTTGTTTAGGACTACCTCGTTGAGGTTGAGCGAAGCGAAATCCCGCCAATTCGGGAGAGCGAAGCGGAATCCCGTTTTCAACGGGACAGGTTCCCGACTCCCGCTAAAGCGGGACAGGTTGCGTCGAGACAGGTTCCGTCGAGGCTTGCCGAATACAGGAGGAGTTTTTTTCCATAATTCATAAAATTATCATTGCGGGCTTTGCCTGAACCAATTGACAAAACTTCTAATTGCTAATCTACAATTTATTTATCGCAAATTTGCGGTGATTATTTCGTTTTTTCACCGCATGGGAAAAACAATAGTTTATTATCGGTGGGCTGCGCCTCTTGATGAAACCAAGTGGCTGTTATCCGCAGTTAGAGATCTTCCAATAATCTCTCTATTTCATTTATGAATTCAACTGATAAGGGGTAGAGATTAGCAACGGTTTCCTCATCATAATCGAAAAAATCATTGTAATCACCTTTATGCCTTTTCTCGAATAGGTCAGTATAGTGTTTGGCTAAATCCTTGTCAAACTTTCCTGTTTTGACGAATAATTGCCCAAATTTCTGCCTGATTCCTGAATGGCTCGAAACTTCAATATTATGCTTAAGCAACAATGCGCTCACGGCATAAAAGCAGGCATAATACAAGCGATTTACTGCAGTATTCCAGAAGCAATTTTCAACATGCTTTTCTACCTCTACTAAGGTTTCTTTAGCTCATTCTATGCGATACCTAATATAATCTTCTCGTTGATAGGCTGTCATAGTAAGCGGCTGTCTTTCATTACGTTTTTATAGAAAGGGGTAACGCTATATTTTATATTCCAATCTTTTTCTGTGTATAGCATGGGGCTAATGAGCTCGCCTATTTCAAACTCCAGGTCGTACAAAGAGTAGGTTATTTCTTTTTCAATATCTGCTGAAATCTTCTCTTGGTTCAATAAGATTAGCAAATCCCAATCAGATTCACTATTGGCTGTCCCTCTCGCCCTTGAACCATAAATATAGACTTTAGCCGAAGGATCTTTCCCTCTAACTATTTCCTTTATTCTCTTAAGTATGTCTTTCTCACGGTTTCCCATACTTCAAAGATAAGAATAAATGGGATGATTTGTCCACTTTAATACGTTTTTATTAATTCCGATTGTCTCATATTCTCCATTCGGTGGCGATTTTCCGACGATCGTATTCCGTTGTCGGGATTTTCTTCGATCCATCATAAGTAGGCTGCGCCTCTTGGTGAAATTAAGAAGGATGGTTACGACTGATGCCGGAGCCTAAGCTTAAGCCAAACGAAAAAGCGGTATTAGCTTGATAGCCATTGCTTAAACTCAAGGGCCTTGGATTAGCCTACAAACACCTGCTCTTTGGTAGGGATTAGCTTATCCTTATACGACATCAAGAGTGATTTTTTATAGGATGATTCCTGTCCTATTGTTTATAATGCTAATTTGAAAGAAGTTTAGAGTTTTTGAGCGAAGCGAAATCCCGACTATAGCCGGTAGGCGAGAGACGGAAAGGGTTTAGTCATAAGTTTTTAATGTACTCAAAGCATCCTGCTTTGAGAAAAGGCATGATTCCAAAGTTCCAGCAAGCGACATTATCCCGTTAATTCTCTAATTATCACATCATCACATCCTCACATCATCACATCCTCACATCATCACATCCTCACATCATCACATTTTCTCATTTGCTAATTTTCATTGACTTATTGTATAGTATTAATTTTTATTTTTAGCATATTCACAGCGGATATAGAAAATAATATTAGATAATGGAAAAAAGAAATAGAGCTCTTGAAGCGTTTAAATCAGGATTGAATTGTTCCCAATCGGTATTGGCTGTGTTTTTAGATGAATTTGAAACCGACAATGATCTTGCTTTGAGTCTTGCCTGTGGTTTTGGTGGTGGAATGGGCAGATTGCAAAATACTTGCGGTGCTGTTACAGGGGCCTACATGGTATTGGGCTTATTAAATTATAAAAAGCAAGATAAGAGCCTTGCCGATAAAGAAGAAACTTATTCAATGGTTCGTGAGTTTAACAATAAATTTAAATCTCTTCATGGTACAACAAAATGTAGGGAACTATTAAATTGTGATATAAGTACTGAAGAGGGGCGTTCTTATGTCAGAGAAAATAGTCTTCCGGAAAAGGTATGTTCAAAATGTATAAGTGATGCAGTAAAAATAATTGGTGAATTATGTGAATAATTAATAGCAGGGCTTGTCGCAATAAGGCAGCTAAGCGCCATACTGTTTATTTAACCTTATATGCTTGTAGATTTATATATTCCATGTTTTATTGATCAGCTGTTTCCCAATACCGGTTTTGATGTGGTACGAACCTTGGAAGCGGCCGGGGTGCAGGTGAATTATAATCCTAAGCAAACATGTTGCGGACAGCCCTTTTATAATTCAGGATATTGGAATTACTCGAAAAAACATGCAAATAAATTTTTGAATAACTACAAAGCTGACAACCCTATTGTGATACCTTCTGCTTCATGTGCAGGCTATATAAAAAATCATTTCCCCAAATTATTTGAAAAAGAAGAGTTTGAAAATAAAGATGGAAACAGGATTATTTCTAATGTTGTGGAATATACCGACTTCCTAATAAATCACTTAAATATAAGTGACTTTAATGCTTCTTTTCCTCATAAAATTACTTACCACGACGGATGTGCTGCCTTGAGAGAATATAAACTTAATGGTGAACCCCGTATTTTACTTAATAAAGTGAAAGGCTTGGAGCTTTTGGAAATGGAGGATTGCACAAGTTGTTGTGGCTTTGGAGGTACCTTTATGATAAATTTCGTTGCTATCTCAACGGCTATGGCCGAACAAAAAGTTGAAATGGCATTGAAGACAGGAGCTGAATATATCGTTTCTACTGAAGCATCTTGCCTGATAAATATTGATAGCTATATAAAAAAGCAGAAGTTGCCTATTAAAACTTTGCATATAGCCAATATATTATCCCAATTTTAGTCGTTTTTCATTGTTGATTATAAACATAATTACCAACAATGGTAATTATAAAATTTTAATTTCTTAATTTGTTGTTTTGAAAGATTTCATGCTTTTAATATCAAAAATTATGAAAAGAAAAATATTATTTCCCTTTGCTTTATTAATAATTATAAGCTTGCCTTTTTTTGTTTCCTGCACACAAAATTCGAGTATCGAAATTCAAAGCCCCGAATTAAAAATCATGCATGATAAACCCGCATTATCATGGGAGAATGAAGCTTTTCCACTTGGGAATGGCTATATGGGCAGTATGATCTTTGGAGGTGTTGAACTTGATAGAATACAGATTAATGAACATACTTTGTGGTCGGGAGG
>CAZODA010000072.1:0-13416 GCA_964578485.1 uncultured Alkalitalea sp.
ATTGGCGAACGACTTTATTAAACTCAGGAACAAGAGTAAGGTCCTGTTCCACAATGGTAAAACCCGATTTCTTTAATATGCTCCATCATGCTTTCATATGCTTGCGTAGATAGGAAATAAGATTGTTTTCTTTCTCCAATCTAATCCGGATTATTCGCTTGCCGTTATAATCACCCGGTTCAAAATAACATCTAGAATCTGTAAAATCCATATTTGCGTAATTTGAATATGTTAAATACGTATTTCAAAACATTTATTTGAGTTAAAAGAAAGTATGATAATTCGAAATTCCAAGCAAGCTGTCTGTATCTAATCATCTGTATTACAAAAATGAAACACCCATTTTAACTTTCATAAAACATCTTTTCATTTTTTTATATTATTGCGTATATTTGTGTGTTATGCGTCACCCCAAAAGCCAATAATAAACAATCAATAAAATCATAACAATCAACAACTATTTTCTTAAATTTGGCAAATTTTGTCAAGTCAAATAGGAGCAATTAATTTCATTTAATGCAGAAAATTAAAACCATAGGACAAATGCTTAGAGAATTGCGGGATGGAAAGAATTTGCTGCTAAGAGAAGTGGGAGCAAAACTTTCTATTGACCCGACTATCCTAAGTAAGATAGAAAGAGATGAAAGAATGCCTACTAAAGAGCAAGTTAAGGCATTGGCTGACTTTTACAAGGATCAAAAAAATGAAGTAATCATCGCTTGGCTTTCTGATAAGTTAGTCCACGAAGTGGAAAATGAAGATTTGGCATTACAGGCAATGATGGTAGCAGAAGAAAAAATTAAGTACAAAAAGAAAACAATTAAATAATGACCACACAAGAAGTAATAGATAAAATCTTTAAAGATCCGAGTGTAAAATATGAACTGAGTGAATTTGATGGATTGGAGAAGCGGATTCATGAAATGATTGAAGTTCAGAAAAAAAAAGGAACCGGACGGCAGTCTGGGAAAGAGTTGTATTATATTAAACCGCTTGCACCTTTCCATTCGGGTAAAGATGAAATATTGATTTATACCAAGGATGGAAGATCTGCGCCCGAAGAGGTAGTACGTCAGCTTTGGATTTACAAACTTATCAATTACTACAATTATAAGCCTGAACAAATAGAGTGTGAGATTCCGGTGCAGTTTGGAATAGAGGTAAGTACCAAATTTGCAGATATAGCTGTTTATCGTGATAACACTAAAGAAACGGTGAAACTTCTGTTTGAAATTAAAAAGCCAAAAAGGAAAGAAGGGATTGAGCAGCTGAAAACTTATTTAGGTGCAAAAGGAAATCCGATTGGAATTTGGTCGAACGGAACTGACCGGTTAATTCTTTACAGACCACAAAATAGAGATTTTGACACCCTTTCAGAAATACCAAAAGTAAATGAAGAGGAAAAAGATGTTCTGGAAGTTAAGCGCACATTGGCTCAGTTAAAAATATCATTTAACTTTAAAAAGATAATTCAGGATTTGGAAGAGTTGGTGCTGGCTGACAGCGGTGTGGATGAGTTTAACGAGATTTTTAAAATTATTTTTGCAAAAATATGGGACGAAAAAGAAGCTAATGAAAACCGCAGAGAACGACCCAATAAAGAGGTGGAATTCAAGAAGTTTGAAGATGCTGAACTAACCTATGAGACAATTAATGGACTATTTAAAAAAGCCTGTCTTGAATGGCCCGGAGTATTTGAGGAAAATGAAAATATCAGACTACGAAAAGACCATTTACAAGTCTGCATCGGACCGGTGGAGCCGGTTCGGCTGATGGGTTCCAATTTAAGAATTATGGATGATGCATTTGAGTATTTGCTGCCTACTGAATCAAAGAAAAAGAAAGGACAATTTTTTACACCACGTCATGTTATTGAAATGTGCGTCAGGATGCTTAATCCTAAAGATAATGAGTATGTTATGGATCCGAGTTGTGGGTCGGCCGGCTTTCTTCTACATGCTATGGAATGGGCATATCCTGCGCCAACAACACAAAAGCAGGAAAAAAGAAAACACAGATACGCCAGCAAATACTTGTGGGGAATCGACTTTGAAGCACGTGCTGCTAAAACTTCACGTGCGCTGATGTTGATTGCAGGTGACGGGCATACCAATATTTTTGGTCCTGATGTTAGCAGTATTGATCCACGAACTTGGTACACTACTAAATCAGGTCAATACCTGATGACAGAGTTAAGTAAGCATACTGGATTATTGAAAGTAAGAATACCGGGAACAGAAACTTTTAAAGATGACGACAAGGCGTGGGAGTATTTTGGGGAAATGAATTTTGATGTAATTCTTGCAAATCCACCTTTTGCCGGAGAGATGAGAGATAAAAAAATGCTCTCACAATACGAATTGGCCAAGCCGGCCCTGAAACGGGCAAAAGGCAAAGCTGCCAAAGAAGAACGTGATGTTCTATTTATTGAGCGTATTATCAAAATGCTAAGACCCGGTGGAAGAGCAGCCATTATATTGCCGCAAGGGAAATTCAACAACTCATCACTTGCTTTTATCCGCGAATGGATACTTAGAAAAGTACGTCTTTTGGCTGTTGTTGGTTTGCATGGCAACACTTTTAAACCGCATACAGGAACCAAAACATCTGTATTGTTTATTCAGAAATATACGCAGGAACAGCTGGGAAAGATTGCAAAAATACAGAAAGAGGTGGAAAATGAATGCCCTGATTATGAAAAAGAGATAGAAGAATTGCTCTCGCAATTTGAAAATGAGTCGGAAATTCCGGATGAGAATATACCTGAAAACATTTATGAGCTGCTGATGGAAGAGTATCCGGAGCCGGAAATTGAAGATATAACTGAAGATGAAAACAACAATGAGGATAATGAGGAAGAAGATGGTGATGATAACAGAGAGCTTACACTTGAAGATAAACTGGAGAATATCGAGGAAAAAATTTCGGATTTAAGATCGAATTTGCTGAAAGCAAAAAGAAAGTTGGAAGGACTGAATGATGAAGTGGAAGCTATGGAGCTTACCCATAAAACAGAATTGCGTATTGCAGAAGAAAACTGGGAAGGTACCAAAAAAGCTTTCAACGAACATATGAAACCGGTTAAAGGAGCGCACAAAGCAGCTGTAAAAGCCCTTAAAGAGAGTCAGAAAGAAAAATCAAAGCAGCTTAGGGCAGAAATAAAGAGCTATGAAAATGCCATACCTGAAGCCGAAGAAGAGAAACTACTGCTGACCAATAAAGGAAAACTGCAACTGCTGCTTGAAAATGAGGACAGCATTGAAAAACTGAGAAACCGCTATATTGATGCAGAGGTAGCAAAACGTTCTGATTACCCTATTTTTATGGCGGTAAGCGAAAGAGGTGGCAAAAACAACAGCGGTGATTATGTTTATCTGACAGATGAAGATGGCAATATTGTAGAAGATGCCTTCGGAAATCCGGAGATTGATCAGGACCTGGTTAATCATCTAATTTCCCGGAGGGATTTGATGGCTATGGCTGAACGAGAAACAGAATTAGACATAGCAGCTGATGCAAAAGTAGGTTTTGAAAAACCGAAAGAACTCTATATCGCAGAGGCTTTTGTGAAATTTGCAATTGAAGAAAGATTTGATTTTTGGACAAATTAAGAGATAGATGACACAAATTAGCGTAATTAAATACTCTGAAATTTTAAGTTTTTCAGGTAGAATTGATTCTGAATTCTATAAACCCTTAACTCTATATGCAGATCAGGCGATAAGGAAACAGAAACATCAAAAACTTGGAAGTCTAGTTAAGGACGGTTATAGAGTCGTTTATGAGAACACTAAGATTTTGGACAGAAATAAAATAAAAGAAAATGAAGATGTTTTATTTCTTCAGGCTACAAACATTTCAAATAATGGACTGTGGATAGATGTAAAGAATATTGGTTTTGTTAAATATAGCGACTGGGAAAAATATCCAAAAGGACGACTAAAAATTGGCGAAGTGTTAATTGAGGTAAAGGGGCAAGCAGAAAAAGTTACAATTGTACAGGATTATATGCCATTAAGAACTTTAGTTACTGGGACTTTATTTAAGCTTCAATTAAAAGATAATATAATTAGTCACGAATACTTATTTGCTTTTTTTAGTTGCAAGTACGGAAAAATTTTGAGAGACAGATCGAAAGTTAACACCTTGATAGCATATGTATCTAAACCAGAATTATATAATATTCCTATACCAATAGTAGATAAAGTTAATCATGATATAATTACTGGCCTTATAAAAAAAAGCTTTAACTATCAGAGACATTCTTACTCACTCTACGCCGAAGCCACCCAATTATTAGAACAAGAACTTGGATTGGGGAGGATCTCTTTTGAGAAACCGACTGGATATGTTGCTAATTTTAGTGAAGTGACTAGAAATCTAAGAACCGATCCTGATTATTATCAAACAAAATATATCCAATTAGAGAATTATGCTCAAAACATCAAGACTGTATTCTTAAGTAGCATTTGTAACTTTCAAAAAGGTTTCGAGGTAGGGTCTTCTTCTTATACCAAAGATGGATATTTATTTATAAGAGTTAGCAATCTAACAATAGAAGGTTTTAAAATTGGAAATTCAGATAAATATATTTCTGCTCAAACCTACAAGTCTCTTAAAACTTATAAACCTGATAACGGTGATATTCTGCTAACCAAAGACGGCACAATTGGTACCTGTTATGTAGTAGATGAAGAAGTTGAGGGAATTATTTCCAGTGGAATAATGAAATTAAAACTAAAGGATCCATCAATCCCTAAAGAGTATCTTGCTCTAGCTATTAACTCTCAGTTTTGTCAAATGCAAGCTGAAAGAGAATGTAGTGGTGCATTAATAAGACATTGGAAGCCTGAACAAATTAGGAAATTAAGAATCCCTATAATTGACTCTGGAATTATGAGCGAAATTTCAAGCTTAGTTGAGAATAGTAAACTCGCAAGGAAAGAATCACTAGAATTACTCGAACAAGCCAAAAACCGAGTAGAAGAATTAATTGAACAATCAATACAAGATAATGCATAGATGGAAAGAAGATATTGAAGAGATTAAAAACCGCTTGCAGGAACTTACAATGCAGTTAGAGCCTTTGTTGAATTTAGACCAAAAGTCAGCAATGGAAACACAATTGAAGACCGTAGAGCAAACCATTAACAAACTTAGTAAATCAGCAGTAGAAATCCCTGCAGAGCTGAGAGATTTAAAATTTCGTTTGCTGAGAGATTTGGACCAGTTTAAGGAGGCAGAACAGGCAAAAAAAGAGCTGGATAAGGAGTTGTCACAGTTTTTAAATCCACAATATCCGGAGAAAGAATTAAGAACTGTAAAACCCGAAATAGCTGTAAAAAAGAAAATCCGGGTATCCAGTATGGTGAAATTGAGAGACTTGGTCGAAGCAAATATATTAAAGCCGAATACAAAATTGTATCGGAAATATAAGAATGTCGTTTATGATGCCCGAATAACAGATAAGGGTCAAATGGAAATCAGTTTAAATGGAAGGAATCATTTTTTTGACAGTCCGAGTGCCGCGGCCAAATTTATTGCGCAAGTGGCTCTTAACGGCTGGGTATGGTGGTATGTGGAGGAGGATAAATTACCCTTAGATTATTATCGAAAAAAATATTTAGAAAATGAAACAGAGAAATAATCAACTGCTAAAAGATTTGTGTGCCGAGCACAACATTTCCTATGAAAAAGTGGAAAAGTTGTTGCAAACCGTGAAAGAGTATCAGTTCAGAGAGCGACGCACCGGCGTGTTTGACGCTTTGAAAGAAATTGTTAAGTATGACCTTAAACCGAGAGAAGATGAAATTGAATAAACTGACCATAGAGAATTACAAATCGTTTCGTTTGCCTACTGTAATACAGTTTCCGAAGAGCGAAGAGGAGAAGAGCATTTTTCTGATTGGCGGAATGAACGGTGCCGGTAAAACATCGATCATGGAAGCAATTAATATATGTTTGTATGGCATTAAAACAGACTGGCTCTATAAATGTATTAATCGCAAGGAGTTAAGCATGGGAAATGCTTATGTGTCCTTTGAACTTGAGTATGAAACAGATGATCATGAAACGGTCCTGATACAGCGTTCATGGAGTGCTGGAGCTATAGATAAACCCAAAGCCAGAGATTTGCAGGAGAAACTTGTGGTTGTAAGAGATGGCAAAAGGGTAAGTGTGCAAAATAAAGAGATGTGGCAGGAATATATTAACAGTACCATCCCCAAAAGCATAACTCAGTTTTTCTTTTTCGACGGTGAAAAAATTCAGGAAATTGCTGCTGATGACCATTCTGAAGTTCGTTTAAAATCATCACTGGAGGCTGCACTAGGTATTCAGTATATTTCAAAACTTGTGAGTGATATTTTATATCTGAAACAGGAAGAACGCAGAAACTTTGTGGAGATATCGGATGAAGATATTGATTTTAAAGAGAGTGAGTTAAGGAAAGAACAACGTAAACTGAAAATTAAAACAGAGGAAAAAGATGATTTGACAACTCAATTGGAAAACTTTACTTCTGAAAGAGATGAAGCACAGGAACGTTTCCGGGCTCTTTTTAATATCGATGTTGAATCTACCGAAACTGCTAAACAGAAAGAGAAAAAACGAATTCAGCTCTCGACAAAAGTAAGCCAGTTAGAGGTTCAGATTAAAGCACTCACTGAACAATATCTTCCCTGGGCTATTACAGGAAAACTATTTGAAGAGATAAAGCTGCAAATTGAATTTGAAAGAGAGAGCAACAAACAAAACGCCCTTTCAGCCAATGCCCGTGAGCTTTCTAAAAAAATTGTTGAAAGCATCGATAAACCAGAACCCATTACAGAAAAGCCCCTGTCAAGTGAACAGAAAATAAAATTGGAGGAGAGGGTTTACAAACTGCTTTCGAATAACAAGAGTCCGGAAACAATACGAAAAATTCTCAATCTCTCTGAGCGCGACGCTGCAAAAGTGTTGATTCGTATGGAAGAGGTTGAGCAAAGTGAAATAATGCAACTAGAGCAGCTTTTGGCAGAAAAACAGGAGATAGATATAGAGATATTGATTATAGAAAATAGCATGAACACAATTTCTACTGAGAATGAAAGAGAACTTTTTGAAACATTACAAAACACAATAGAAGGCTGTCAAACTCAAATAGGCAGGATTTCCGCAAAACTATCAAGTCTAAATGATGAGATTATTCATCTTCAGGAAAAGATAAGTGAAATAGAGAATGAAATTGACAGACTCTACGAAAAGCACAAAATATCCAAAGAAAAAGTTGATTTTATAAAAGAGTGTGATGCCCTTGCAAATATGCTGAATATATACATTGTCAAGCTTCGGAAAGAGAAAATTTTAATGTTACAAGAGAAAACATTTGAAATGTATAAAATGCTGTCAAGTAAATCCGGTTTAATCAAAGATATGGAGATTAATGAGAAAACATATGAAATCACTATCAGAGACCGGAATGGGCATGAAATGAAAAAATCAGGATTGTCGGCCGGCGAGAAAGAGGTCTTTGCAGTTTCACTACTTTGGGGGCTGGCACAAACTTCACAGCTAAACCTGCCGATTATCATTGACACACCGTTATCACGATTGGATAGTGTGCATCGTGATAATATTGTCAATCATTACTTCCCCAATGCGGCAGAACAGGTAATTATTCTTTCAACAGATACAGAAGTTGATAGCAATTATTTTAAAAATCTGGAATCTCATTTAACTGGTGCTGCACGTCTGGAATTTAGCCAGATAAACGAAATAACGACGATAAAAGAAGGATATTTTTGGAATTAAACACATGCAGCTATGGCAGACAGACTATATACATCTCAGCAGACTGACGAAATTATTAGTGCACTTAGATCATTTACAAAGTTGGATAAGGCGATTATTGCACGACTTGCCTTTTCATACTCACTGGCAAAGAATGGAACCAATGTTCCTGCAAGTTCTAACTTCTCCGGTGGGGAGATGAAAAGAACATCATTCATTGCTTCCGATGAAATCTTTATCAGAACTTTAATTAGTCATGTTTATGAACGTGACGATATTGAGGAAAATGAATTTTATAGCAACAAATCGATTATAAAAGATCATGTAGATCAGGGTGCTACAATGCTATGGGATTTGTTTAAAGAAAACGGTGAAGATATTAATCGTTGGTTCACAGAGTTGACAAAAAGCATTGAGCTTACAGGTGCAAAAATCAAAACAAAAGATCTTGATGTTTTTATTGGTAGAAATGTACTCGATAAAAGTGAGATATTGATGTATCTGAACGATACAAAAAGACATGCCAACTCTCATTTGGCCATCATGGGAAAACCAGGTGTGGGCAAGACACAGTTTCTGCTTAAAATTCTTGCCGATATAAGGATTCAGTCAAAATTCGAAACAAATTTTATTTTGTTCGATTACAAAGGTGATGTGATTGACAATGAAAGTTTCATTGATGTAACAAGATGCCGGACCTATCGTTTATTGCAGGACAATGAGATTCTTCCTATAAGTCCATTCGTGCTGCCAACATATAGTGAACTAGATATACAGCTTTCGGCTCGTGAAAAAGCCGAGAGTTTTGCTTCAATCAGTTCAAAATTAGGTCCTGTTCAAAAGGGAACATTGACCGACTCAATTATTGTTGCCTATGATTCAAGAGCTTCAACAACACCTGAAAAACCATTTCCCGATTTTAATGATGTGCTTACAATTGCAGCAGCAAGCTATGAAGAAGATGGGAAAAATGATGATACATTGATTGAAATATTAAGAGATTTAGCCAATTTCAATCTATTCTGGGCGCATGGTTCTTCTGTTCCGCCAATGGATAAAGTTAGTAATCGCTCTATGATTATTGATTTGCACAAAATGCCTGTGCTAAAAGAACTGGTTGCTTATTTGGTGATTGAGCGTTTGTATAAAGAAATGGCTTCTTTACCCGATAGTCCGATTAAAGATGGACGCAGAACTATACGAACGATATTGGTAATAGATGAGGCTCATAACTATCTTGGTCAGAAAAACATCTTTTTGGAAAAAATAATTAGAGAAGGTCGTTCAAAAGGGATTTTTGTGTTTTTTGCATCACAATCTCCATCAGATTATCAG
The DNA here is from genome assembly GCA_964578485.1 of uncultured Alkalitalea sp. Taxonomy (GTDB): domain Bacteria; phylum Bacteroidota; class Bacteroidia; order Bacteroidales; family Marinilabiliaceae; genus CAZODA01. The sequence continues at coordinate 9,106 of CAZODA010000072.1, forward strand.
CAGAAATTCTTCAATTTCCAGGAGTTGCTTGAGTTTTCTTATATTTTCCAAAGCGAGGGTGCATCTGCGGGTGCTATACAAGATATATTGGGTTGTAGTCCTAAAACAGCAAAAGATTTACAAACCGAAATTGCAAGACTAGAACCATTTCAAGTTATTTCCCGAAGCAACATCAAGACAGAAGAGTTTACAAAATTTGTAGCAGAGCCGTTTTATAAGAATTATTAATTATTACTTGAGCATGCTAATACTAAGTGACAGACAAAATAGGGCGAAGGTATAACAAGCGGTTTGAACGCAAGGCGGATAAAGTACTTCGATTGAAATTTTTTCGTTAATTTTAAAGTTTCGTCATCTCTCGTAGTTTATCGGTGAAATCCGCCCTGCTTCAAGTCATCAAAACGTTATCTGATATTTTAAAACCAACAATACGCTATGGAAATTCCTTATAGACTTTTACCCGAGAAATTTCATTCAAGTCATAAGTTTTGTCTTGAGATGACAAATGAGATTGAGAAATTTATAATTGAAGATGATTACTTAGACTTAAGAAAACAAGAAGTCCAAATTAAAGGGAAACCTTTAATTAATGAAAATGAACACATTTTAGACTATTTACTTAGGATTGAAGAAAAAGAACTTCACGATAAATACTTGACTAAGCATATTATCTATGGAATTCTTATTGACACTCTTTATTTTATAAAGGAAGCCTTAAGTGCCTCTACTAAACGACGTCTTACAGTCGCATTTTCTTTGATAAGAAAACCATTCGTTTATAACTTGGTGGTAATTTTAAGAACATTTTTCACTTCGGACTTTCTTGAAGAATTTAATACAAAGCAAGATTTTGACACGACCAAATTAGAAAATACTGATTTGATAGAACTAATTGGCCTATCAGTAGCAACTTTAATAACAAAATCAATAACAAAAGTAGATATATATGATTTTATATTTAATCAGAAACTTCCAGATAGCTTGATAAATATATCTAACAAAGCACTTCATCCATCTACAACAAGAAATAAAGATAATCTTACAGGAATACAAAATATCAACTTCATTTTTAGTGTTAAAAGTGACTTAAATATACAATGGGATTATTTTTATTCTCGCCTGAAAGTGCTGTTGATATACCACGTTGAAGTATGTGATTTTATTATCTGCAACTTACTAAACCTAGATGACAAATTTTACCCTAAAAGATTAAATGATAGAATAAGTATGTATAAAAACATCAGCTAACAGCCAGTTTGGCGTCAGGCGGAGTTTAAATTGTTATTTGAAGCTTTATTATTAATTTCAAGTTATGGCTTTTTGTGGTGGTTTTGAGGGGTAAAATCATGCTCGAACGCAAAAGCCTCAAACCGTTAGCACCGAGCTACAAAGACACATTAACCATAATTTGAAAATATGAAAGTAAGGTTTTATTTGCTCTATGTTCTTCTTCTCTTGCTAGCTCTGTCATGTAAAAAAGAAAAGCTAGTTGAAGAAACTATTCCTATTTTTGAAGGAATAACAATACTGGAATCTGAAGATGGTGAGCCATATTCTATTGATCCAACAGATTGGCGAATTGATGATAAGTTTACCGAACTTGAGCAAAGCTTGTTTGATACTTTGAAATTTGACAATTCAATATTTATAAAGTCTGCATTATCAAATACAATAGGAATTCCTGAAATAAAAAGAAATCCTCGCTTTTATCTAAATCCGGCAAACTCAATTGCTTATTTCAGCGTTTATGATGGAACTATAAAGAATATTGTAATTGTTGACCAAACTTTTGAAAAAAAAATTGAACTTAGGGGACAATCCAGTCATTTTAGGTTTGACCTATCATCCTTTAATAATGGTATCTATAGAATGTATTACGTTTTACAAGATTCAAAATATAAAATTATTGGTTTAGGACATGGTGATATTTTAGTAGATCATCCTCAATATTAAGTATGTTATTGAAATTAATATTCTATCGAAAAAAAAGAAAGCCTGGTACTAATAAATAGGACTCTGAGCGGTGCGCAGCACCAAGCGATGAGTCCATGTTGAACTATATCCCATGGTGAATGAGATGCTATTTTCTTATTGCCGTTTTTTTAAATTTATCAGAAAATATAGCTTGGCGTTCTTTGCTTTGTCCTCGAAGCTCAACTTGCTGATTCACTTGGCGAACGACTTCATTAAACTCAGGAACAAGAGTAAGGGCCTGTTCCACAATGGTAAAACCATGATTTCTTTGATGTCCTCCATCTTGCTTTCGTATGCTTGCGTAGATAGGAAATAGAATTGTTATCTTTTTCAAACCTAATCCGGATTACTCGCTTGCCGTTATTATCACCAGGTTCAAAATAATATCTATAAAATGCGCAACAAACTATCCGCCTTCAATCATCTGTATTATAAAGCAACAACACCCATTTTAACTTTCATAAAACATCTTTTCATTTTTTTATATTATTGCGTATGTTTGCGTGTTGGCGGTAATTAAAACAAAACTCAATAAATGAAAAAAATTGATTTACATATTCATACAATTTCAACTATCAGTGACTATGATTTTGAATTTGACCTTCCCAAATTAAAAGAGTATGTAGATAAACTTGCAATTGATTGTATCGCAATAACAAATCATAATAAATTTGACTTCGAACAATATAACACCATTAAAGATGCATTGGGAATTGTGGTTTTTCCAGGTATAGAAATTGATCTTGAAAAAGGACACATACTTGTAATTGCTGACAATACCGATATTTCAGAGATAAACGATTTTTCAAAAAAGTGTGAACGAGTAAGCAAATTAATAAATACTAAAGATGATGATATTAGTTTAGAGCAATTCAAAGAAATCTTCACTACTCTTGATAAGTATTTATTAATTCCTCATTACCATAAAAGGCCAATTATAAAGTCAGAAGTAATTGAGCAAATTGACACTTTAATTACTGCGGGAGAAGTATCGAGTTATAAAAAATTTAAAAGTTGCGTCAAAGATGAAGAAAGCTTAGTGCCAGTAATATTTAGTGATTCAAGGTTTTTTGCTGAAATGGAGAACTTTTCAACTCAACAAACTTGGGTTGACCTTGATGAAATTACCCTGTCTGGTATTAAATCGTGTTTAACGGACAAACAAAAAGTTTTCTTAACAAAAGAAGAAGGCAATGATTTTTTTCAGGCTACAGCAGAAGGCTTAATGCTATCAACAGGATTGAATGTAATACTGGGAGAACGCTCAACCGGAAAAACTGTTACACTTAACAAAATATACGACACTCACGAGAACATTAAATACATAAAGCAATTTTCATTATTACAAAATGATGCTCAAAAATTTGACGAATTATTATCAAGAAGACATAGTTCAGTTTCAGAAGATTATCTAAAGGAATTTAAAAAAGTTGTGGACTCTGTAAAGAATATTGATTTAAAACAAAATGAAATCGAGATTGAATCTTACTTGAATTCATTACTAAAATTTGCATCAGACAATGAAAAAGCAGATGCTTATTCAAATACGAAACTTTTTAGTGAAAACCTCTTTGGAACAAAGGATTTAACTGGTCTTAAAAAACTTATAGATGCTACAAAAACCCTAAAAGAAAATACGGAATACAAGTCTGTAATTAATAGGCATATTGATTTTGAAACTTTAGAGGCATTAGAAATTGATTTGATGAAAGAATATCTTCAAATTCAAGAAGCTAATCTAAAGAAAAGTTGGATAAATAATCTGATAACAAAAGTAAAAGACGAACTTCGATTTAGAACCTCTTCATCTGTTCCCTCTGATGTTGATTTTTATAGAATTTTAATTGAAAACAAGAAAGTTGAAAAATTTGTAGATATTGTTAGCAATCTCAAAAATGAAAGAGAAATTGACGAAAAAGAGATAAGAGGGTTCAAAATTGTCGCATCGACAAAAAGATTTACAAATGCTACTCATTTGAAAAAAGTTTGTACACGACAAATTTCTTTAGTTAATGCCTTTTCTAAATATAACAATCCTTATACATATTTATTAGCTCTAAAAAAAGCAGAAATAGAAGATACAGAATTGTATAAATATTTTATTGACATAGAATATAAAACTCTTAATAATATAGGATTCCCAGTTTCTGGAGGAGAAAGGTCAGAATTTAATCTTTTACACGAAATCAATGATGCTCTAAAACATAATATGCTTTTAATCGATGAGCCAGAATCCTCTTTTGATAACATTTTTTTAAAAAACGAAGTGAATGCACTTTTAAGGTAAGCCTTCGGCCTAGTACATCTTGTATTCAAAGTTATGTCTTCGTTTCTTTG
>CAZODA010000073.1:0-13159 GCA_964578485.1 uncultured Alkalitalea sp.
TATGCAAAGCCATTTCACTGGTTCTTTTGCCAAAAATATCAATCCCATTACGTGCGTCATAATAATTTCTAAATCCAACTATATCATTTTCCCATGCAGGACCTTCCATTTGAAAAACAGCAGAAATAGTGGGGCTATCGGTTGACTTTAAACGTAAATCATTATTTGCCGACTCATAAGGAGGATTTACGCGTGCAAACCTAATAGCGGTCATTTTTGTAAATTCGGGTAATTCAGCAGGATCAATTGCTTTAAAATAAAACTGCTTAGTTTCATTTTGGTCAAAATCGGCAAGAAACACTAATTCATCCCAATTACCATCACCATCTAAATCATCAGTTTGAGAAACTAAAACCTCTCCATTCATATCAGTTACTAATACATCATAAAGAGATGATGATTCTTCTTTAATATATTCCTCAACTATGTCACGCGATAAAACTATTGCTTTCCCGGACACCGGTTCATTAAACGGATTACTCACCTTAAAAGAAAGATCTTCAGATGGTTTACAAGAAAAAAATATTACTAATAAAAAACTTAATAAGGAATAATTGAAATATTTCATAACAATGTAGTTTTAAATGAATTTAATAATTATTTAAATATCATTCTCGCCCTTTACATAGCCAAAATTAGCTAATATTCCTCCATCAACATACAATACATGGCCATTAACAAAATCACTTGCTTTTGAAGCCAGAAAAAGAGCCGCATTACCAACGTCCTCAGGCTCGCCCCATCTACCGGCAGGTGTACGTGTCATTACCAAATCATTAAAAGGATGCCCACCCTCACGAATTGGAGCTGTTTGTGCTGTAGCAATATAGCCGGGTCCAATACCATTTACCTGAATATTGTATTTTGCCCATTCACAAGTCATATTTGCTGTTAACAACTTTAATCCTCCCTTAGCAGAAGCATAAGCCGATACAGAATTACGACCATAAACACTCATCATAGAACACATATTGATAATCTTTCCGCTCCTTTTTTCAATCATCTTTGGAGCTACCCTCTTTGAAACAATAAAAGGAGCAACCAAGTCAACATCAATAACCTCCTTATATTCAGCTACAGGCATATCTAATATGGGAATACGCTTAATAATGCCGGCATTATTAACTAAAATGTCAATATCACCTACATTTTTTTCAATTTCAGAAATTCCTTTATCAACATCAGCCTCATTTGTAACATCAAAAACAAGAGTATATACATCAATACCATCTTTGGAATATTCCTTAACACAGGCATCAAGTTTCTCTTGCGAAATATCATTCACGCAAACTTTTGCTCCTGCTTTTCCAAGAATTTTACCAATAGCCATCCCAATACCATGGGTACCACCGGTTACCAGGGCTACTTTCCCCGATAAATCAAATAATTGTTTAATCATCGTTGTAATTGTTTGTATAGTTAAATATAATCTTCACGTAATGGTGTGAAACAGTCAATAAGACGAACATGCTTTGTTAACCTCTGTATAGTGTGAGGCAAATCAGACTTCATCGCAAACATATCTCCCTTTTTCAAGTGTACCGGCTTTTCATCTCCGGCGAAAAGCAACAATTCGCCTTCTGCCACAAAAGAAACCTGCTCGTGAACATGATGATGAAAAGGATCGGGAGAAGTGGTGGGGCCGTCATAAAAATCGACCACCACCAACATTAAATTACCGGTATTTATAATACGACGTTCTATGCCCTCTGCTACCTTAGTAACAACAGCATCATCATATTTTATCCAATAATTAAGCGCCATATTATTTCATATCAATAGGTGCGCATACATCCATATCGCCATAATCAAGATTCTCACCGGCCATACCCCAAATAAACACATAATTGGAAGTTCCGGCACCACTATGAATACTCCAAGCCGGTGAAATAACAGCCTGCTCATTTTTCATCCAAATATGACGAGTCTCATCAGTTTGTCCCATAAAATGACATACTACCTGATCTTCAGGAACTTCAAAATAAAAATATGCCTCCATCCTGCGATTGTGAGTATGAACAGGCATGGTATTCCATACACTACCGGGCTTTAATTCGGTCATACCCATTTGTAACTGACAGGTTTCTACAACACTATTAACCAAAAGCTTATTTATCTGACGATGGTTTGAAGCCTCAAGACTTCCTAATACAGCCACATCAGCGTCAGCCAAGGTTACTATTTTGTTGGGAAACTTCTTATGCGCAGGAGCAGAGTTCATATATAATTTTGCAGGCTTAGACTTATCTTCCGAAATAACTGTTATCTCTTTATTACCCTGACCCAAATAAAGTGCTTCCTTATAAGCAAGCTTATACTCTTCATTATCAGCCTTAACAATAGCAGGACCACCAACATTGATGATACCAAGCTCACGACGCTCTAAAAAATAGTCGGCCTTTAATTCATCAAAAGGCTCAATTTTAAGACCCTTAGTATCAGGCATGGCTCCTCCAACAATAAGACGATCATACATTGAATAAACCATTTTAACTTCCCCGGAAACAAAAAGATCCTCAATCAAAAATTCTTTGCGTAGTTTTTCTGTGTCATAATTTTTTACATCAGCCGGATGTGCGGCATACCTTAATTCCCATTTCATAATTTTCTATTTTTAATTATTAAACATAAATTTATATAAATATTCTCTCCTATTTTCTTAAGTATTTAAAATACTACAATTCATCTCATTAATCAAGTATTTAATTCAGACCTATATAACGATTTAGCTCATCTGATGAAAGCTGAAACACTTTAACAACTTGTGGTTCCATATCCTCGTAACGTTCATTACCTTCTCCCTGACCTACTTTTTGAGTAAAAAGACTGAGAATGCCACGATGACGCCATAATTCAGTATCAAAAGATGGTTCCCATTGCCCTAATTCCAATTCACCAACTACCCAACTTTTCCACTGCATTTGCGAAGCGGTATTAGCAGAAGCTATTACTACATGATTATCCTCTTCGGCATCCCTGTAAATTAAATAAAAACGGTTTTCTTCATTATTTGATAAGGATAGTAATTGTGGCCTACTAACGGGTATGCGCCTGGTACCTCCTCCCGACAATGAAAAAGGAAGAGTACGTTCAGTTGCCTGAGAAACATGCCATTGCATCCCATTGTGATAAACCACAAAAAACTGAGTAACACTATCGCCGGGAGCAGTCCAATAACTAGCAAGAGCCGGATTACCATTTGAATCAGTAGTCATAGACGTTTGATTAATTAAATTACTGTTCATCGGAATCTCTAATATAACTTCTGAACCTTCATAAGTTATAGGAACTTCTAATTCACTACCGCTTGAAGAAAACCAAGAATACCCACCATCAACTGAACGTGCATAACAAAGATTATGGTTTGTTGATACATCCCAACTATCTCTCCACACATATGAAACATGAATATATCCTTCATTATCAACTGCCATTTGCCAATAGGCATTACGTTTCCCACCTCCACTAATCAAATTATCCTGTATCCTCAACCATTTTTTCTCCTCAGGGAAATATCTGTTAAGAACCATATTACCATCGCCTGAGCCTCCATAACGATATGCAAAATACATCCCTCCATCAGGTAAAGCATAAAACTCGGGGTAGGATACAAAATTATCTTCCAGAGTTCCAATCATTGAAGTTTTTGGACCTAAGAGCAAACTGCCAGGCTCAACAGAACGTGCATAATTCAAGGGTCCATCATGATGGTCCCAAGCAATATGCAAAAAACCGTCACCATCAACCATGATACTAATAATATTGTGTGCATCCCAAACATTACCTTTATATCCGGTAGTATGTAATTCCCATTTGTTACTGCCATGCTGTCGTTTACCCAAAACAACCTGTCCTAAACTGTCATAATATGAAATATACTGATAATGAGAATCTGATACAAGAGAGTTTTTTCTGAAAATAGTAGCATTAACAGAAGTCTTTGACCAAGCATAATCTATTTCAGATATTAACTTTCTTTTTTCACAAGAGGAAAAAAGAATAATAAAAATTAATGATAAGCTTAAAAAAAATCTCATAAAGCTCTTATATTTATTAGTATATAACTTTAATTAAATTTTTGTATATCTCCTTTTATGGAGGAAGCTCTCACAAGCAACCTGACAGGGATAAGTTCCTCATGAGAAAATGAATGCTTGCTGTTTATAGCATTTATTAATGCTTGTGCTGTAGTATGACCCATATCATAAGCATTTTGTTCGACAGAGGTTAGCTTAGGTGTTAACAAACCTGCAAAAGGCTCATTAGCAAAACCTATTACTCCAATGTCATCAGGAACCTTAAGATTAACAGACTCTATAGCCTGAATAGCACCAATTGCCGAATAATCACCGGCACAAAAAATTGCATCAACCTCACCCTTCTCCAAAAGAACTAAAGTACTCTCATAACCACTTTCTTGAGTAATTGAATTTTCAAAAACCCAATCGTCGCGAAAAGAAATAGAAGCATCGTCCAAAGCATATTTGTAACCCATATATCGCTGATGATAAACATTAACCTTTAAAGATCCGGTTAAATGACCAATAGCAGTATAGCCACTTTTTATCAAATGCTTTACAGCCATATGACCACCGGTGAAATTATCATTGATAATTCTGGGACCGGGAACCAAATCAATAACCCTGTCAAACTGAACCAAAGGAACACCTAAACGAGTTGCCCTGATCATATGGTCATAATTTAAAGTTTCAAGTGAATGAGACATAATAATACCGGCTACACGATTTTTAATGAAAACCTCAATTGCCTGAATCTCCTTTTCAAGTTTCTCATGACTCTGAACAATCAACAAATTAAATCCTGCAGGATTTAATACCTCCTCTACTGCACTGATAACATGACTAAAGAAATGACGATTAATTCGTGGAACCAACATGCCAATGGTATCACTCCTGCCCTTTCGCAAAGAAGCTGCAACAACATTAGGCTGATAACCCAACTTTTCAGCCATCTCACGAACCCTCCTACGAGTCTCTTCACTAACCCTCGAACTCCCTGATAATGCTCTTGATACAGTCGATGGCGTTACACCCAAGGCAGTCGCAATATCAATTATGGTAACTCGCTTCATCGTAAATATATCTCTTTAATTCAACAAAAATACAAACGTTTGCGCAAAAAACACAATTCTTTGACATTTGTTTTTCATTTTTTTTTATCCGCTAAAGTTAAATGCTATTATTTTAAAAATTTTCAAGCAATCACTGTGAAAGTTAACATCCCATTGTAATACTATCAGTTAAGATAGACAACTTAGGCAAAATAAAAAATTTAACATATAAATTATCCTTAATTATTTGGAAAAATCTTCGAGCCTTCATATCTTCGTGTTCGTTAACGACAATTTTTAGTTATGGCACATTTTATTCATCAGGATTTTGCCTTGGAAGGCAAAACAGCAAAGAAACTTTACCACAATTACGCTGAGAACTTAGCTATTGTAGATTTTCACTGTCATTTATCACCAAAATTGATAGCTGAAGACCTTAAGTTTGAAAATCTGGGGCAAATATGGCTCGAAGGTGATCATTACAAATGGAGAGCTATGCGAACAAACGGTGTGGATGAAGTTTATTGTACAGGCGACGTTTCTTTTCGTGAGAAATTTCAAAAGTGGGCGGAAACTGTTCCACATACTATTGGGAACCCTCTTCATCACTGGACTCATCTTGAATTAGCAAGATACTTTGGTATTTATGATCTGCTATCTGAGAAAAATGCAGAATACATTTATAACAAAGCCAGTGAAATGCTTCAACAAGACGATTTCAGCACACAAAACTTACTAAAAAAAATGAAGGTTGAAGTCGTGGGAACTACGGATGATCCTATTGATGATTTAAAATATCATCATGAACTAAAAAACTTTAATATTAAAATAAGACCCACCTTCAGACCCGACAATGTTATCAAAACAGAAAATATTGAAGTTTTCAATGAATATATAAATAAACTTGAAAACGTTTCGGGTCAAACAATTAAAAGCATTGACGATTTAATTGCAGCATTAGATCTGCGCCACGACTTTTTTGATAAGGCAGGCTGTAAGGCCTCAGATCACGGGCTTGATAAAATGTATTATATCGAAGGTTTTCAGGATGTAGCCGGAAAAGCATTTGAAAAAATACGCAATGGACAGCAATTAACAGAGCAGGAAACAGAAGGATACCGAACTTTTATAATGCTCGAATTATGTAAAATGAATCATAAAAGAGGCTGGGTACAACAATTTCACCTCGGGGCTATACGCAACAATAACACTTTGATGTTAAAACAGCTGGGACCTGATACAGGATTTGATTCCATAGGCAATCCACAGGATGCAATCAAAATTTCTAAATTTTTAGACCAATTAAATTTAGAAGACAAACTTGCTAAAACAATACTCTATAATCTTAATCCCAGTGATAATGAAATGTTCATTACTATGCTGGGAAACTTTCAGGATGGTAAAATCCCGGGAAAAATACAATATGGAGCAGCTTGGTGGTTTTTAGATCAAAAAACAGGAATGGAAAAACATTTCAAAGATTTATCAGCACTGGGCTTGCTAACCCGCTTCGTTGGAATGGTAACAGATTCAAGAAGTTTCCTATCATATCCAAGACATGAATATTTCCGCAGAATACTATGCAACCATCTTGGAAAAGAAGTGGATACCGGAATGATTCCCAATGACCAAGAACTACTAAAAAATGTAATAGAAGATATTTGCTATTACAATGCAATAAATTATTTTGAATTTTAAATAAAAACAAAACCTATAAAAATTATAATAAATGGCACCAAAAGTTATTTGTTTTGGAGAAATAATGTTGAGATTATCCACTCCGAGATATTTGAGATTTTCACAAGCAAATTCATTTGATCTATGCTACGGAGGAGGAGAAGCAAACGTTGCAGCCTCATTGGCAAATTATGGAATTGATGCAGCCTTTGTTACTGCACTCCCCAAAAACGATCTCGGAAGAGCTTGCATGATGGACCTGAAAAAATATAACATCGATACTTCATTTATCCGATATGAAGGAGAACGACTGGGTATCTACTTCCTTGAAACAGGAGCTGTTGCTCGTGCAAGCAAAGTGGTTTACGATCGTGCTTATTCTGCTTTTTCACAAGTAAAAAAAGGACAATTTAACTGGGATGAAATTCTTGAAGGAGCTACATGGTTCCATTGGACAGGAATTACACCGGCCGTTTCGCAAGGTGCAGCCGATGTTTGCCTTGAAGCTATTGAAGCGGCTAACAAAAAAGGAATTACAGTATCTTGCGACTTAAACTACAGAAAAAATCTCTGGAACTATGGAAAAACTGCTCAAGAAGTTATGCCGGCACTTGTTGCAGGCTGTGACATAGTTTTAGGAAATGAAGAAGATGCTGAAATGGTTCTCGGTATTAAACCGGAAGGAGTTGATATAACCGGTGGACATGTTGAAGCTGAAGCATACAGAAGTGTTTCGCAACAAATTATGAAACAATATCCACGCGTTAAAAAAGTCATTACAACCCTGCGCGGTAGTATTAGTGCAAATCATAATTCATGGTCGGGCGTTCTCTATGATGGAAAAGAACTTTTTGTTGCTCCAACATATCAAATAACCCATATTGTTGATCGTGTTGGAGGTGGAGACTCCTTTATGGGAGGACTTATATACGGACTCTTAACTTTCAAAGGAGACGATGAAAAAGCATTACGTTTCGGAACTGCAGCATCTTGCCTAAAACATACTGTCCATGGCGACTTCAATCAAGTTACTATTGATGAAGTAGAAAAGCTAATGGGTGGGGATGCATCAGGAAGAGTTTCCAGATAAAGCTTAAAAGTTTTTATGATATTACATATTTAAAATATTAATGTGTAATATCATTTTAAATTGATACATTATAAAAATTAAAGATAATGGCGAAATATACACGCATTGAAGTATTTTTGAAAATGAAGGAAACAGGTGTTGTACCTGTTTTCTTTCATCCTGATATTGAAACAAGTAAGGGCGTTTTAAAAGCTTGCTATGATGGAGGCATAAGAGTTTTTGAATGGGTAAACAGAGGCGATTTTGCAAATGAACTTTTTAGCGAACTCAATAAATATGCGCTTGAAGAACTCCCCGGTATGATTATGGGTGCAGGAAGTATTGTTGATGAAGGTACTGCATCAATTTACATTCAAGCAGGGGCAAATTTCATTGTCTCCCCTCTTCTAAATGAAGATATGGCAAAAATATGTAATAGACGAAAAGTCCTATGGGCACCCGGCTGTGGAACTGTATCTGAAATTGGAAAGGCTGAAGAGCTTGGTGCTGAAGTCGTGAAAATTTTCCCGGCATCCGAAATAGGAGGACCTTCTTTTGTCAAAGCAGTAAAAGGGCCAATGCCAAAAACCAACATTATGCCAACAGGTGGAGTAGATACTTCAGAAGCCAACTTGAAAGGATGGTTCGATGCAGGTGTTAGTTGTGTTGGAATGGGCTCTAATTTATTCCCAAAAGAAATAATAGAAAATCGCGATTTTGATGCTCTTCTTCTTAAGGTAAAAGCACTGATGGAAACAATTAAAAAAGTAAAAAAATAAACGACTATGACTTTAGCTGTAAAAGATCTTAATTTAAAGGGAAAAGTAGCTGCAATTACCGGTGGTGGCGGTGTGATTTGCTCAACAATGGCAAAAGCACTTGCAATGCAGGGAGTAAAAACTGCTATTTTGGATATCTATCCCGAAGCTGCTCAGAAAGTTGCTGAAGAAATTAAAGCCGAAACCGGTGTAGAATCAATTGGTTTGGCAGCAAACGTATTAGACAGGGCATCCTTAGAAGCGGCAAAAAAAGAAATTAATGAGAAATTAGGAAAAATAAACTTTCTGGTAAATGGAGCAGGAGGAAATGCAGCAAGTGCTACCTCTAAAGTTGAAAAAATGGAAGAAACTGATCCATTGGAAGATACTTTCTTTGGATTACAACTTGATGGCTTTGATAAAACTTTCGATCTGAATTTTAAAGGAACGCTACTGCCAACTCTTGTATTTGCTACCGATATGTTGGAATTGAAAAGTGGAGGGATAGTAAATGTTTCATCCATGAATTCATACAGACCACTTACAAGAATTCCTGCCTACTCAGCATCAAAAGCTGCAATAAATAATTTTACTCAATGGCTTGCAGTACATTTTGCCAAAACAGGAATACGAGTCAATGCCATAGCACCCGGATTTTTGCTTACAAATCAAAACCGCTTTTTATTGATAGATGAAAAAACGGGCGAAGCTACCCCACGAGGGAAAAAAATTACAAATGGAACTCCTATGGAACGCTATGGAACACCGGAAGAATTAACCGGAGCATTACTATTTTTACTTTCCGACTGGTCAGAATTCATTACAGGAATAGTAATACCGGTGGATGGAGGCTTTAGTGCATATAGTGGTGTTTAGTATTGGAACTTATTAGAATAAATTATTTAATGATAAATAAAAACAATTAGAATGGAACTGAAAAAAAATTATAAATGGGCAATGGTAGTACCCACAAGTATGGGGGTACGAATTACACCGGAAAACGGACAACCGGTTCACAGTAGTGACACTTTTATTATGCATGCTACCAGTGCAGAAACCAATGTGGCAAGTGTATCATCATACTTGGGCCTTCCTGTTAAAGTCCTTACAACCTTTGTAAAAGGAAGTCCGGTTGCACAATTCTTAAAAAGCAACCTAAAAAACCGCCACATGGAATATGAAGGACCGGAAGTCGATCAAGGAGGACCATGGGGATACCGTCATCAGTTTAATATTGCCGATAGTGGTTATGGAGCACGAGGACCAAGAGTGCAAAACGACAGAGCAGGAGAAGTTGGACGTACCCTTAATGTCAAGGATTTTGACCTTGAAAGAATATTTAAAGATGAAGGAGTACAAATAATGCATCTATCAGGTCTGATAGCAGCACTATCACCCGAAACAGGAACTTTCTGCCTTGAACTGGCACGCGCAGCAAAAAAATATGGAACACGCATCTCTTTCGACTTGAACCACAGAGCAACATTTTGGAAAGGACGTGAAAAAGAATTACGAGAAATCTTTACTGAAATTGCTTCTTTAACAGATGTTCTTATTGGTAATGAGGAAGACTACCAACTATGCCTTGGAATTGAAGGACCGGATGCAGGAGGGAAAGATATCACTGAACAAATTGAAAGCTTTAAGGAAATGATCCTGCGTGTAAAAAAGGCTTTTCCTAAGACTTCTGTTTTTGCAAATACTTTACGTGAAGTAATTAGTGCCAATGACCATCTGTGGGGAGGTTTAATGCTTGAAAATGATAACTGGCACGTTGTTGAACCACGTCCAATCAGAGTTCTCGACCGTATTGGTGGAGGTGATGGCTTCGTTGGCGGCCTGCTATACGGCATTCTTAAAGAATGGGAACCAAAAAAATGGATACAGTTTGGATGGGCATCAGGAGCTATGGCAACAACTTTCCTTACCGACTATGGGCAACCTGCAGATGAGGATATGGTATGGAGTATATGGAGTGGTAATGCAAGGGTAAAGAGATAAAAGATCCTGAAAAACAAAAATGACTGTAAAAAAAGTTATCAAAAACAGTCGTAATAATCTAACTATAACAGAAACTATTTAATCATTTCGTATAAAACAGCCATCCGGTATCAATGTAAACTATAGTTAAAAAACAAATAGATACCTTTGTATTGCACAAAGCAACTAAATGGTAGTTTTATATTTAAACAATTGTGTTATTATGAAAGCATTATCTGATATCGGTCTTATTGGACTGGCCGTAATGGGAGAAAATCTTGTACTAAATATGGAAAGTAAAGGTTTTCAAGTTACTGTTTATAACCGTACAACATCAAAAGTTGATGACTTTATAAACGGAAGAGCAAAAGGGAAAAAAATAAAAGGTGTTCATACTCTTGAAGAATTGGTTCAATCATTAGAACGCCCACGCAAAATTATGTTAATGATAAAAGCAGGATCTGCTATTGATGTAAGTATCGACAATCTCATTCCTTTATTGGATGAGGGCGACATTATCATTGATGGAGGAAATACACACTTCCCGGATACCAACCGACGTACCAAATATGTTGAAAGTAAAGGTCTTTTATATATCGGAACAGGAGTTTCAGGTGGTGAAGAAGGAGCATTATTAGGGCCATCCATTATGCCGGGAGGATCCGCTAAGGCATGGCCAATTGTAAAACCAATATTCCAAAGCATCGCTGCTAAAGTAGATGACGGCACGCCATGTTGCGACTGGGTAGGTGAAGATGGTGCCGGACACTTTGTAAAAATGGTACATAATGGAATTGAATATGGAGATATGCAGCTGATAACCGAAGCATACCATATTATGAAAGATGTATTGGGAATGTCAGCAGATGAAATGCACGAAATATTTAAAGAATGGAATGAAGGAGTACTTGATTCATATCTGATTGAAATTACACGTGATATTTTAGCATTTAAAGATGAAGATGGTGAACCATTGGTAGATAAAATATTAGATACAGCAGGACAAAAAGGTACAGGAAAATGGACAGCAATTACAGCCCTCGACCTTGGAACTCCATTAACACTTATTGGAGAAGCTGTGTTCTCACGTTTCTTATCAGCAATAAAAGAAGAACGTGTTGAAGCATCCAAAATTTTAAAAGGTCCTGAAACTGAATTCAAAGGAGATAAAAAACAATTGCTAAAAGATTTAGAAGCAGCTGTTTATGCCGCTAAACTAGTTTCTTATGCACAGGGCTTTTCTCTAATGGCAGCAGCCGCAAAAGAATATAATTGGAAACTTAACTACGGAGGAATTGCACTGATGTGGAGAGGTGGATGTATTATCAGGTCTGCATTCCTAGGAAAAATCAAAGAAGCTTTTGATAAGAATGAAAATCTTACCAACCTGCTACTCGATCCATTCTTTAAAGATGTTATGGAAAAATCTCAAAATGGATGGCGAAATGTTGTGTCAACAGCAGTTATGAAAGGAATACCCGTACCGGCTATTTCTTCGGCACTAAACTATTTTGATGGCTATAGAAGCGAAAGACTTCCTGCAAATCTGTTGCAAGCACAACGCGACTACTTTGGAGCTCATACATACGAACGCTTGGATAAACCCCGCGGTGAATTCTTCCATACAAATTGGACAGGACGTGGTGGTACAACAGCATCCAGCATTTATAACGTTTAAACAAGGAGATTAATTAATTAAAGCAAATGAAAAAAACAATTGCAATTATGCTCACTCTCGCAGCCTTGCTTCCGGCAGGCTGCGTGCTAAAGAGTGACGTTAAAACGCTCAAACTTGGGCATGGTCTTGATACTAAACATTCTGTACATATTGCTATGATGTATATGGCAGAAAAATTAGAGGAATTGTCTGACGGAAAAATTAGAATAGAAATTTATCCCGGAGAAGTATTAGGATCTGAACGTGAAAGCCTCGAATTACTGCAATTAGGCAGTCTGGATTTTACAAAAGTATCGGCAGCAGCGATAGAAGGATTTGTGGAAGAATACAAAGTTTTTGGCCTGCCTTATATCTTCACTAATAAGCAACACGCCTTTAGTGTATTGGACGGACCAATTGGCAAAGAAATGTTGGCAAAAGGTGAAGACTTTTGGCTGCGCGGCCTTTGCTTCTATGATGCAGGAGCCCGAAGCTTCTACACATCAAGCCCAATTCATAAACCGGAAGACCTGGCAGGAAAAAAAATTAGAGTGATGCAAAGTATTACCGCAGTTGAAATGATTAGTGCAATGGGAGGTGCACCAACACCTATATCATGGGGAGAACTTTATACTGCTCTGCAAAGTAAAATTGTTGATGGCGCAGAAAATAATCCACCAAGTTTTTATCTTTCTCACCATTACGAAGTAAGTCGTTACTACACTCTTAACGAACACACTATGATTCCTGATGTGCTGATAATGAGCACACACGCTTGGAACAAACTTAATGATGAGGAAAAAAAGTGGTTGCAACAAGCTGTTGAAGAATCAGTGATAGTTCAGCGTGAAGAATGGAAAAAATCAGAAGAAGAGTCACTTGAACAACTTCAAAAAGCAGGAGTCGAAATTATTATACCCGACAAAGAACCTTTTATAAAAGCTGTA
>CAZODA010000074.1:0-13003 GCA_964578485.1 uncultured Alkalitalea sp.
TCAATTCACAAATTCTTTTAATATGTTCGATATGTTGATTAAATACATCCATATTAAGGTAAAGATAATAATTTTTTGAATCCAATAATGCATCCATGAATGTGAAATACGGATAGAATTAGAAAATTAGTAGATGTGATGATTAGTTGATGTGAGGATGTGAGGATGTGAGGATGTGATGATGTGAGGATGTGATGATGTGATGTGAGGATGTGAGGATGTGATGTGATGATTTATAAACCCCTCCAACCTTCGGCCACCTCCCCTTTAAAAGTGGAGGAGTTATTTGCATGATTCCCCGTAAGAATATAAATTTCGTATAATGATTTTTTACTAACTATTTAAAACCACGAAGTGGTGGAATTATTGCAGCAAACGAGTCAGCATCAGCCAGTTAAAACCCTGAAGGAGTGAAATTATTATATTTAATCACTTCTTATATTAAACACATCCAGCTAACCCTGTCCAGCTGAAAGCAGGAGTCGGAATCTTATTCTGCTAAACTGAAGGGGACTTCTCTTTTGCCGATATAATTAATCAGTTTTACTACTTCTTCATCCAACCAAATTTTAATTTTTTCTTTTTGCTGATGTGCAGTTAATGAAAAAAAAGATTCTTCGAAAAAATCAATAAAGGAAACTAAAACATATTTTTTATTATCGGTATCAAAATCATATATACAGTCTTCTTTATGCCGGAAATATTGAATGAGCTCTTTATTTGTAATTAGGATCTTTATTCGATTGGGATTCCTAAAATTAATTCCTATCCAGAGTCGTATTCCCGGTTCTTTCATAAGGTAATTATAACCGGAATAAAGGGCAGCAGATGTTGAATTCACTGAATACCCAAGCTCTTTCATTGCTGTATTGAGTTGGTTGTTAAAATTTTTCAGTTCTTTAACGCCATCTATCAGTTTTTCTGAAACATGATTAATTACCATATCATTTTCTTTTAAAAAATATTGAAATTCTGAAACCAGTTTTATAAATAATTTATTATCGCTTTTAACCTTATCAAATAAATTATAAATATCATTCCAAAGCAAGCCCTTTTTGTAATAAGGAAACTCCTGAGTATCTAATATCTGATTTACCGTTAAACTATAAATATGTATTTTCAAATTGCCGGTTTTAATTCGACCATATAATTGAATTTGATTTATAGCCTCGGTAGCATCATCTTTTTTAACCACATAGGTATTAAAGTCAGAAGAAACTTTTACCTCAATTAAGTAAATATTATTATTTATAGTTAATGAAATATCAGGAATAGCTGTCCTTCCTAAAGTAGTATTAAATTGTCTTTGAGTCTCAATCTTAATATTATCTGTATTACTAAGAATCAAATCTGAGTCAAGTAAGGATATGAACTCTCGAAATAAATCCCAATCAATTTGCAAACTCATATCCAATAAATAAACCAAGGATTCTGTAATAAAATTTTCTTCCGGACTTACAAAATTATTAGGTCTATATTTGAATAGATTACAAAAGATATTTCTTTCAGTACTCATTTATATAACCTGTATTGAAGTTTATGACTCTTGTTTTTTTATTTCTTATTTTGTGTGTAGTCTCTTTGTTAAAAGATTGGAACTATAGTACCCATACATAACAACTATTAACGACCGTTGTTAATTGCTTATTGGGGTCATACGGATAAGTTTTACGTAGATATTTTCCTTGTCATCTGTTAGTTGTGCTGAATACACAATATTAAAAAGTTGTGCTTCTTCTGATTCAACAATTCCTTCACATAGAACTCGGTTTAAATCTTTCCTTACGTCAATAGTTCGTACTCCGCTTAATTTTAAGTTTAAAGATACTATATGTTCATCAATTAGTGAAACAATATTTTGAGCCCTTTCGTCTTCAACCGCATTTTTACAGTCAGTATAAGTTGGGTTTCGCCAAAGACGCGGATGTTCGTGATATAATTGTAATATTAAAACAGGAACAGCTTGATTCTTCATTTCTAATTTAACTAAAGAAAGTGCTAATGATTTAACTTCATCAGAATCACCATCAATCATCTGGAAACAAGATGCTAAAGCGAAAAATATGGTCGTTAAAAAAGAGGAGATTATTATTTTTTTCATAATAAATTAAATTTAAAGCTCCTATAATTAGTTTGAAGATTTAGTGTTGTTTTGGGTTGAAGCGAATCAAGTAAACAAAGAACGTAAATTAATACGAATTATAATCAATTACGAAATATCAATGATCAATCATCAGTAAATAGTAAAATAATTATAAATTATGAATGAGGGGTTAATTAGTAGATTAGATGATGTGATGATTAGCAGATTAGGAAATGAAGGAATGAAGGAATGAAGGAATGAAGGAATTAGTGATGAGTTAAAATGTTGATGACTACGTCGTTGATGACTATGTCGTTGAGAATGGTTTAGGGTTTGATTAGATGATTAGTAGATTAGCGGATTTTATTTTTAGGATGCAAACCTAACGGAATGCAAGATGAGACACTATTATTGGTTTTACCGAGCGTTCCATTCCTACAGAATGACCCTCTTCTATTTTTTTTTGTGCCCAAGCCGCACGGGCTTTTCTTTTTTTCTACAGCAAAAATAAAGAAATACAAAATTTTGCGATAAGTGAGGGCAGTGGGCAAACTTGTTTGCACATTGCCGAACGCAGCAAAATTCAACGCAGTTAAAATGCCGCTGCTGCACAATCCCGCTGAAAAGCGGGATCTCCAGCCAGCATAGAAAACTCCATTCTTAAAAATCTTTTCTCCTGTCTAAAATTCAAGAACTCGCTTCGCTCTCCCGCTTCGGCTAGCCTCAGCGGGATTTCGCTTCGCTCAAACACCGTACTCGAATTTTTTAACGACAGTTGAAATGATTTTTTATACGAGGAATTCTCGGAGTCGGTCGGAGAGTCCCGACGATACCTGTCCCGCTTTAACGGGAGTCGGGATTCTGAGACAGGGTTTTAAGGAAATTTTGTTTAAAAAAAACCCTTACTTTTTATACCGCAAACCGATACCAACAAATCTAAAAAAGAAACAGCGGACAATTTATTACTTAAAGACAAGAAAACGAATGAATGAAAAACCAATGCATAAAATAGCACATTTATAAAGCTCAACGCACAAACCAATGCTTCAGCTTTCAAAAGGGCTGTTTTTATGCAAATGCTCCTTCATTGAAGAAAAAAAATTAGTAAATTGTGTACTTAAAAATTAATAAGACATTAAACAAAAATGAAAGATTTAACAAACTCGACCATAGCACGGCAAAACATACTAAATAATAAATATGCAATTGAAGAAATCCAAAATGCGCTAGGAATTGAAGGAATCGTATTTGATAACCAATTCCGCTTTTTAAAAAGTCAAATTGCATCTTTCTTCGAAATTGATGAGCGCACTATAGAGCGTTATCTTGAATTACATGAAAAGGAATTAAAGGTAAATGGCTACGAGGTTTTGAGGGGCAAACAGCTGAAAGAGTTCATTTTAGCCTTACATGAATCGGGTGTGAGCGACATAAATGTCGGTCACAAAATTAGAAACCTTGGTTTGTTCAATTTTCGTGCATTCTTAAATCTCGGTATGTTGCTGAGAGAGAGCGAGAAGGCGAGAACACTAAGAAGCATTGTTCTTGATATTGTTCTTGACACTATCAACAAACGCACAGGAGGTAACACGAAATATATAAACCAACGAGACGAAGACTTTATTCTCAGTTATTACAAAGAAGAAAGTTACAGAAAAGAGTTTACTGATTCTTTAAGAAATTATATTGCAATGGGAAATGCAAAGTATGCTATTTATACAAATAAGATATACCAATCCATTTTCAAAGAACATGCTACGGAATACCGTCAGATTCTAAAACTTAGAGAAAAGGACAATGTTCGTGAAACGATGTACAGCGAGGTTTTAGACTTGATTTCAAGTTTTGAATTTGGTTTAGCAAAATTAATCGAAGAACGATACAAAAAACTTGGCAGAAAACTCACAAGTTTTGAACTTGACAAGCTTTTTTCAGCGTTTGAACAGTTACCCTTATGGGTTCCATTAATTGAGAAAGCAAGACGAAAAATGGCAAGTCGAGACCTGGCTTTTAGAGATGTTTTGCATCAACAATTAGAAATATATATTGGAGCCGTACCTGCAGAAGATTTCGAACGTTTCTTGGGCGAAAAAAGCAAGGAATTAGCAGAAAGACTTGAAGAGGCAAAGGATGTATTTAAACGCTTAAAAGAAAGAGAATGAGATTGCTTTATATCAACATAGAACAAGCAAAAGAGATTCATCGAAAAACTGTTGAAGTTAGTGGAGGTGGCGATGATGGCATTCTTGACATAAGTAAACTTGAAAGTGTTTTAGACCATATTCAAAACGATGATTATTATCCTGATTTTGTTGATAAGTTGACACATTTGTTTTTCTGTTCTAACAAATTTCATTGTTTC
The DNA here is from genome assembly GCA_964578485.1 of uncultured Alkalitalea sp. Lineage (GTDB taxonomy): Bacteria > Bacteroidota > Bacteroidia > Bacteroidales > Marinilabiliaceae > CAZODA01. The sequence goes on from CAZODA010000074.1 coordinate 4,446, forward strand.
AATGATGGAAATAAACGGATTGCAATTGCATTGGGAGCACATTTCTTGTTAATAAATGGGTATATTTTTGTAGTATCAAAGTTTATCAGAGAAATGGAGAATATTAGTTATCACGTAGCATCTGGGGCTATAGACAAAAATTTGCTCTTTGAAGTGATAAGCTCAATAATTAATGAGCCTGAGATAAATGAAGAAATAAAATTGAAAATATATGAAGCAATATCAAATCATAAAAACTAATACCAAAGCGTCACAGCCACAATATTAATAAAAGAGTGCAGAGTTTTGACACAATAATGTAGAGTTCATGGAAATTGGAACACTCCTGACCTTCCCTAAATAGGGTTGACCATTTTAATTAGCAGATTAGTTGATTAGTTAATTAGCAGATTAGATGATTAGCAGATTAGTTGATTAGCAAATTAGTTGATTAGCAGATTGGTGAATTAATTATAAATTATGAGTGATGGGTTATGGGTTAATTAGCAGATTAGGAAATGAAGGAATGAAGGAATTAGTGATGAGTTAAAATGTTGAGGACTACGTCGTTGATGACTATGTCGTTGAGAATGGTTTAGGGTTTGATTAGATGATTAGTAGATTAGTGGATTTTATTTTTAGGATGCAAACCTAACGGAATGCAAGATGAGACGCGATTATAGGTTTTACCGAGCGTTCCATTCCTACGGAATGACCCTCTTCTATTTTCTTTTGTACTCGAGCCGCACGGGCTTCTATTTTTTTTAATGTACCCGAAGCATCCTGCTTTGGGAAAAATATTAAAAATTATTTACGACATTCAATTTTTCGGGGTCGCTCTCGTTGCAAAAATGAGATTAGGTTATTTCTTTTTTCTTTTGTGCTCGAGCCGCACGGGCTTTTCTTTTTTTAATGTACCCGGAGCATCCTGCTTTGGGAAAGACTTGAATTATGCAATAAACTGTAAAATCAATATTCCATTAAAAATCTTTCCTTTAGAAGACTCTTACTTTTATCACTGTTTTATATATTTTTAAACATCTATTCGAGTAAAAAGGATAGTATAATAATTCGAAATATACAACAAACTATATGTTTTCAATCATCTGTATTATAGAGAAATAAGACTCGTTTTAACATTTATAAAACATCTTGTCACTTTTTTATATTATTGCGTATATTTGTGTGTCCAAGCACAATATTGAACAATCACACAACAACTAAAATCTAAAATCATGAATATTATTGAAGTAAAAAACAAAAAGGGAACCTCTTCCAAAACACCACCAACAGGGTGTACAAGTTGGCTTGACTATTGGGAAAAGAAGAAAGGTAAAAAAGCAACCCAATGCGAAGCAATGTCATGTAGTGGAGAGCCCGATGTTGGTGGTCACGTTATAAAATCTGGTGAAGGCGGAAAAGAGTATATTCTACCTTTATGTTATAGCCATAACAATATGTCCGAGAGTGAAACTTATATAGCTTGGGAAAGCGACCTTGTTCCTGTTATATAGTCAAAATGAATTTTTAATAAAAACAATTACAGTATGGCAACACTTGGAATGAATGGACCTTATCCATTGACTAATGAAAAAATAAATGAAGTCGTTACAAAAACATCAGCAGGAAACTACGCATTAGGTTATTCAAACGTATCAACATTTAAAGTTAAATATGTTGGTCGTTCAGATAACGATTTAAATAAGAGACTTAAAAATTGGGTAGGTAAGTATGCTGAGTTTAAGTATAGTTACGCAACATCTCCCAAAACTGCCTTTGAGAAAGAATGTAATAATTTCCACGATTTTGGAGAAACAGATAAATTAGACAATACTCTTCATCCTGACAGACCGAACAATTCAGGTTGGAAATGTCCCCAGTGTGATATCTTTGATTAAAAACTGCGCTTAACAACCGTTTGGCTCAAAGGCGGTGAAAGTGTTTAATTGAAGATTCTACCTCGCATCAAGTTTTGCTGCAGTTTAATAGTAAAGTGTTCTGAAATTTGCCACATGCTCATAGCACCAACCGTAGTAGGGTATTTTATGAGGTTGCTGATATGATAAATAGACAATTTGATTTGATAATATGAAATAGCTCTAATTGGGAAATAGCAATACATAGAAAGTAAGCCTTCGGCCTGCCACGTATTGCAAATATAAGTAAATTAATTGCCGGTCCTTGAGTGTTAGCCCGGTAAGTTGTAATATTCTAAGTTCTACTGGAATCCTTTGGAATTAGTTGGATGCTTCTATGGAATTCATGCAACTGTTGGTCTTTTTCCAATTGTGCGGTAAAAGATCTGTAAATAAAACATATATGATTAATCAAAAAGATGAATAATAGTCTTGACCATTGCCATATCTACAGCTTCTCTGAGTATCATTTTGGTCCCATTGGGGAAAACGAATTCTATTGAAGCAAGAGAAGAACCGTTATTTGAAGCTTTTGAATCAACACGATTAGTGCTAACTCTATTGTCTGAAACGTAAGGATCAAACACAAGTGGAACAAAGTGTTTAGGCTGATTATCTTTATTGGTCTCAACCAGCTTCTTCCTCCAATAATAGAAGGATGAAGGAGCAATGCCTTGGTTAAAACAAAAGTCTTTTACATTAAGACCGGATTCTTGATAATTACGAAATAGTTGTTTAAAAGTAGAAAGTGTCATCCTCATTTTTTGCTTTCAAAGAAACGAAGACATAACTTTGAATACAAGATGTACTAGACCGATGGCTTACTATAGTCCTTCAAAACAATACGACTGGGGGAATTTTATCAGTTATCTGAATAATGCAAATCACGTTATGAAAGAAATTAATAAGGACGACACTATAAAAAAGTTTGGAACAAATTTCACGATGTCAAAAAAGCAACCTACGAAGAAATACATAACGAGAAAAAATAAAGCAATGCGCAACAAAGGCTTTGTGTCAGTCGGGGTTTTGTTTGTTATTTGAAGTTTTATAATTAATTTTAAGTTATGGTCTTTTGTTGTGGTTTTATTGGGTTAAATCCCCGCCCGAACACAAAGCCTGAAACCGTAAGAGTTCAGTTAACAGTTAATCTACCGGGGATTGGCAAATAAGAGTACGGTGTTTTTGGCAACAATGATGCAGAGAACCAGAAAATCGGAACACTCCTCCTTAATTATAACTCGTCAATTGTTTTCTTCTTCAGATCTTCACCTAATTTGGTCATGTTTAATGTTGGCAAATTTATAGGATCAAAACCTGATAAATTTGTTAATGTTGAAATATAGGCTCTGATGTATGGAAAAAGCAATGCCGGAGCATTTTTATAAAAAAGATCATTTAAATTATCAAGGCTTTCCTTCTTTTCAAATGTATAATTTGCTATTGCATCTATTTCAATATTAAATGATTTATTTTCGTCTTCAATTTTCACCCCTAGTTGCAATTGAAAGTTACCTTGAGTTTTATTTATAATTCCCTTTGGAGCAAACCCCAAAGAAATTCTTTTTGAAAGCTCATTTCCATTAGGTTCAAATTCATTTCGTTCAATTAAAGAACGTATTATTTTAAACCCTTTAAATTGAAACTTAGAATATTCGTTCATCTATTTTAAGCTGCTATGGCAAAATTATTATAATCAACAAAATCACTAAATCCTTCCACAACTAAATCAATACTAAACACTTCATTGCAAAATTTTATATCATAACCAAGTTTAAATTCTGGATTTTCAATTTCCGATAAAGAATCTTCTGAAATAAAGATAATGTTTTCATCGGGAAATATGGTCTCAAATTCTGCTTCAATTTCAGCTTCAAGAATAACATATTCTTCATTATTTTCAAAAAAACTTAACGGCAATATTTCAATTAGATGGCTACATGTGTTTAATTTATATTCATACCTTATTTTAATGTTACTAAATGTATCATATAATTTTTTCAATTTATCTTTTAAAAATTCCGTTGAATTGCTCATATATTAAATTTTTTTTTAATGTACAATCTAATTTCTTTAGCTTTTCTATAAGCTTTATCACCCTTATCGTAATTTACCTCTATATCTTCGTAATCAGATTCCTCTCTAAAATGTTTCAAATCTTTGATTTTTCTTTTAAAATCCTGACCCTCCAAAATATTTGCTAATTTTATTAACTCATCTGTAACAAAATTAATAACGTATTGATGCGTTTTTTGTTTGCTCATGGTAACATTATTGGCTTGAGTCTTATAGTCAACTCCAAAAAAATCCTTTATTGTAAACTTTAACAGTTGGAAGCAACTATAATAAGAACAATGAACACTAGGAGCAAAAAAACTTTGCTTTAATAAGGCTTCGGCCGCATCTATATTAAAATCAGATTTTTGTCTTAACTTACTCATAAAGAAGTTGCAAAATATTGATTTATTTTTCATAAACCAAATTTAGAAATTTATTTTATTAGGCAATCCTCAAATAACCTTGGACTTTTTAAATATTTTACGAATTTTCAGTTCATTGATTATAACTTCATACCCGACGCCATGAGATGAAACATAAGATTAATTCTACATTTAATTTTGAAGGTTTTAATATACTGACTTTTCTGGGTCATTTTATTGATTTAAATTATGCCAAGTCTTATTTTTTTTAAAGAATTTTGTTAGAAAGCTCAATCCCCTATTTAAATCTTCAGAAACGATTATCCCAAGGTAAAATGTCGCTCTTGATAAACCAACATAAAGATATTTTAAAAGCAATTCATTTGATATATTTTCATTCTGCAATTTATCAAAATCATAAAAAAATACTGCTTCAAATTCCAAACCTTTAATTTTATCAATTGAAATCACTCTTACTGTATTTTTATCTCCTAAAACCTCTCCTCTTCTAGATGGTTTTACAAGAATTCCAACATCACTTAAGGTGTCAAGGTTCCCAAGTTTAGAGGAAAAAGACTCAAGAAGATTTTCGTTAGGTAAAAATATTGCAATTGAGGGAATATTTTTACTTCCATAGGCTTTATAAATTTCAATTATCCTTTCAGCAATCCAATTAAGTTTTTCATCTTCATTTGTAGATACAAACATTAATGGTTTTGGTTCTGTTTCATCCTTCTCTAAAAATGATTTATAATTAGCCTTTTTACCTGTTGATTTTTCATAAATATATTGTGCCATAGCTAACAAAGTAGGACTTTGACGGTAAGAAATATTTAAATTTTTTGTTTCTGTGTTAGAAATAAAACATGAAAAATCTTCCCAATTCGATAAACCATTATCGGTCATTCTTTGCATAATGTCTCCTGAAAGAGTTAAAGAAGATAATAAGGGATGTCTAAGGCTATAAATAGCCAAAAGATCAATTATCGAAAAGTCTGTAGCCTCATCTATGCCAATTACAGGCTTACAATTATTTTTGTATGAAAATAAATATGTATGATTTAAGCTATTGAAAAGCTCGAGTGATACTTTTGAAAGATTCAAACAAATTTCATTTATAAAATATAGAAGTAATGCTTGTTCATCTGAATGAATTCTTTTATTATTGTCTTTTTTAATCAATTCATTCAAAATGAGAACATTCCAATTAATGTTTTTATTTGTTAATTGTGAACGTCTGTATTTTTTATATATCATAGGTATTTCTCTTAAAACGTTTGCTGTAATACCTTTTGTTATTCTTTCAAAATATTTTTTATAAAATGCTATTTGACCTATATCGTCATATTCTATTTGTTCTTTTACTTCAGGGATTATTTTAATTAATTCAAGATCAACTTTATTAAATTTTGTTTTTTTATCATATTTTTTTAATGCCTGTTTTCGACATAATGATTTTAATTTATTAAAAAGTACGATATCAAATTCAAAAAAAGCTTTTTCTTCTTTCTCATCAAAATCTTCTAATTCGATTTCAATATCACCTTCATCATCCATATCTTGATTACTGTTTTTCCAGTTATTTAATATTTCAGAAATTTCAGTAACCCTTTTGACATCCTTAGTTATCATTACTTGAATTCTACCGGCTACCTTCTTTATTAGTGAGAAATATTCTTCTGTAATTATATCTGATTCTGTTTTGTATGTTTTATTTAAGTTTAAAAATAATCGGATAAGCTCTTCAATATTTTTAATATTTTTTTTGTTGTTGATATATTTTTGGATTGACAAACCTATATCCTTCCATTTAAAAGATAAAACATCTATCTCTAGAATTTTATTAAATTTTTCTTTTTGGAAATCCAAATAAAATTTATTTAATCCGGAAATTATGTTGTGGATTTTTTTTGGCTTATTAACAAACAAGCTTTTCCCTTGAGACTTATTATAAATTAAAAAAGGTCCTTTTGCTGTTGTGTCAACAAGTTTATATGCTTTTACCAATTCGTTTTTGTGAGAACTCCAGACTTTAACTCTTTCTGAATCGGCACTAAGATCCTCCATTTTCATGTTATTACGAAGATATAGTGCTAACAATTCATTTGGAGAGAAAAATATCCAACTTGTTTTTTGATCAAACAATACTTCTTTTTGATTTTGATTGAGGAATATGTAATCTTCTATTGATGGAGAGATAAGAAATTTAATACGCTGAATAAGAGAAGTAGTTTTTCCTGTCCCCGGGCCACCATTAATAATTAATGGACCATCAAATATTTTGGAACGTTTTATAGACTCTTGAATTGGATCTAAAATTGGCTGATAACGTAATTCGGCATGTTTTCTAATAAAACTTTGAGCTTTCTCCAAGTACTTTTTTATTTCAGCTTTTTTATTATCAATTCTCTGAATTAGCTGCTCAGCCTCATGCTTTGTTAAGTCTTTTAATTTTTCTTGTTCTTGTTCTATTTCGAGCTGAAGAGAAAAAACTTTAAATAAATTTTGAAAAGAATGTGTCTTACTATCTCCGGCAATTTTAATTAATACATCTTTTGCATACTCATCTTTTTTATTAACAGGTACAAAACTAGCCCGATTAAAAAGTTTAATTGAAAACTCTCCTTTTGGAGTATTAACGGTATGAGTACCTTCATGATTTAAAATTAATATCTCTCCTACCTTGGTGTTCTTATAAATGCTTTGTCCATCGGTCATCAATGTTGTAGGCTTACCAATATTTCTTTGTATTACATTTCCTATAATATCACAACTATTTTTACCAATAATATTTTCTTTATTTGTTAACCATAAAATTTTATTTTCGTTTTGATAAAAGACATGACATCTACCAATTGCAGGGTTATTAAGAGATTTATCCATTTCTAATCCCCTATGCTTTTTAATACTTTTTACGATAATCTCAATAGTTTCTTTCATTAATAGTACGCTTATTAATTTAAATTAGATTTTATATTTTGACATAACTAACAAAAGCATAAGCTTAATTTTGAGTAAAAAAACTTTGCATTTATATAATAGTCTTTGTTCTAAGTTATTAATCCAACTTGAATTTTACAGCTTGTTTTGAGTTTCCTTATATTTATTATGCAATTAATTTTGATCGTCCGTTATTACCCAAAGCGTTGATAATAGTTGTTTTGAAACATTACACCGTTTTCCATAACACTCACAAATACAAATACGTACGAGTTTGGTCTAAATATGTTATAATAATATTAAACATTACTTGATTAGGGATTAAGTTTTTATAGAATTGAATAAAAACATCACTTAACATAAGGACATTTATTTTAAGATTTTATGTTTTAATTCAAGAGTTCATTTCTTTTTCAAATCAACATGTATTTAGAGAGCAACTTCTTATTTATTTATAAATTAACATACGAACTAAAAAACAAGTTAAAACTGATTTTTTTGAAATTTTAAAACATTTTCACTTTATATTTTTTCAAGTCTTTGAATATTTTAAAAACATATAAATCAATATTTGACTTTCCTTTTCCATCTGTAAATACATCTAAATCACCTACGATAATAAGTTTATGCTTAGCACGACTTAGAGCAACATTAATTAATCTTTTTCCTGTTTCATAAAAATATAATTTACCAATGTTTTTGTCTATGGTATCAACAGTATCAAAGATAATTAAATCTTTTTCTGATCCTTGAAATGCGTGTATTGTGCCAACTTTTATCTTATTAATTAAAGTTTTATCAAGGTCACTTTTTATAATTAAAGAATTCAAATATTTTACCTGTCCCCGATAAGGAGTAATTATTCCTATTTCTGGTATAAAATTGTTTTGAATTTGAATCTTCTTCAATAAAGTTAGAATAAAATTAGCAGAATCATCGTTATATCTCGAACTTTGTTTTGTAAATTGAACAGAGCCTTCTCTAATCCAATAATAAGAGATTATTTCATTTTCAGAAGAAGATTGGTTGATTATTTCTTTAGAAGGATTAATCTGATTTGTTTCGTAAGCCTTCGGCCTGCCACGTATTGCAAATATAAGTAAATTAATTACCGGTCCTTGAGTGTTAGCCCGGTAAGTTGTAATATTCTAAGTTCTACTGGAATCCTTTGGAATTAGTTGGATGCTTCTATGGAATTCATGCAACTGTTGGTCTTTTTCCAATTGTGCGGTAAAAGATCTGTAAATAAAACATATATGATTAATCAAAAAGATGAATAATAGTCTTGACCATTGCCATATCT
>CAZODA010000075.1:0-11912 GCA_964578485.1 uncultured Alkalitalea sp.
ATCCATGGAATATTTCAATAGGTGATTTTTCATGGATAGGAGAAAAGGTTTGGATGGACAGTCTTGGCAAAATTATAATTGGCCGCAATTGCTGTTTATCTCAAGGTGCGATGCTACTCACAGGAAATCATGATTATTCATCTGTAACTTTTGATTTGGAAATTTTACCCATTACTTTGGAAGATGGGGTATGGCTTGGTGCAAATTCATTGGTAGGTCCCGGAGTTACTTGTGGATCTCATTCAGTTTTGATTGTTAATAGTGTTGCAACAAAAAATCTTAAACCTTATTGTGTTTACCGTGGAAACCCCGCTGATATTATAAGAGAACGTATAATATCAGATAATTAAAAATTCAAATAAATATTTTTGAGAGAAGTTCTAAGTGCAAAGTAAATAAGTGAATTTGTTAGGTCATATTGCTCATTACTTTCATTCCTTATTCTGATGCCTAATCCAATATTCATATTATTCTTTGGGTTTATTAAAAAAGAAACCGAAGCATGGGCATGTTTAATAGTTGTTTTTAAACCCTGACCAATAAAATGACCATGTGAACCATATCTTTGCATATTGGAAATAAAAATATCACCACCCCAACTAATTTGTTTGTCTTCAGGCTCTTCAGCATTGTAGTAGTCTTTCCCATGCATCGCATACATACCTTCTAAATTCAAATACCATCTATTTAATCTATAGCTGAGAAAAGATATGCCTTCTCTGAAATTCGCAGCAAGGGGATGTGCCAACTCTTGATTAAAATGACCATAATTTGTAATGGGAGAATAATGTGAATAAGTAAAAGGTCGTACTTGATTATATTCTGCTTGAAAATCTAAATTTGGAATATTAAGGAAATTATAATTTTTAAAGCCTAACTGAAAACCCTGTTTATTTGCCCACCATTTGTCGCCACTCATTATTTCATCCAATTTGAATTCATTAATAACAATTTGGCCATAAAGTGCAGCATTTTCCCAGGGAAGAAGTTTAAGATTGAGACCTATTGTAACATTATCCGGTGAGCCAATTCCATATTCAATAGGACGGTATAGAGTTGTAGGAATTAAATAATTAAAATCAATACCACGATATCCCGTAGGATCCTCGGCTGCCCAAATAACATTTTCAAATAAACCCAAGGAAAACCTTGAGCCTATATTCCATGATAAATAATGAAAAATACCATATTTATATTCATACCTTATATCGCCACCATGCCTGATATTATCAATATGCTGAAACTGGGCCAGCATAACAAGATATTTAAGATTCCAGAAAGTGGCAGTTACTTTAAAAAATGGATAACTGTAAGTGTTGTCTGATAATAATAAACTACGATATCCATCGCCAATAAAATTAGTGCCAAAGCCTAATTGAAGATTAATCAACTCATTAGCATTTAAAGAAAAATAACCGGTCGATTGAGAAAAATCAAAACCATTGTTTTTAAAAATCTTTGTGCGTCCTTGTCCCGGTGCTACTCCTCTTTCTTCTATAAAATCATGAATATATGCGGGAAAAACAGCTTGGTTTTCATAAAAATCTCCATAAAAGGAGATTTTTTTTCCTAATTCTCCCTCTATCATTATAGCCCTTGTATTTGACCATATTTTTTTATTTTCTTTGGTCTCTTTTCCTGCTTCAAAATTAAACAAGGGATTGATGCGAATCATAATAGGCTGGACATCATCTTTTTGCCATCTAAATAAATCATCATTAATAAAACGTTGCCAAATATTTAATTTTCCGGATGGTTTACTTAAGCCACGCTGAACTATTGAATCAATATTGATACTCTTATTTAACTCGTCAAGCCGATATGGTCGTATTGATGTATGAATATTTTGTCCCGGGCGATATAACTCCCTTGAAACAGGGTCAAAAGAAGAATTATTATAAATATTATAAGTTTGACCCGATGAATTATGGATAAATCCTGTAAGTATTATCAGTAGGATTAAACAATGTTTATTTTTAATGAAAATTTTTGCCATAAAAAAATTTTTAATCAGTACAGCCTAAGGAAATATCGATATAATTTTCACTCATTCTTCATAATATCCATAACCTTTGCCATTTCTATAGGCAAGCCCGTAGCCATAACCGTATCCATATCCATAATTATATCCTAAAATGCCCTGCTTAATATTTATGTCGTTGATTAATATCCCAATGTTGTTGATGCCTTCTTCTTTCATCTGCCTAATGGTATGAGCAAATATTTCACGAACAGTAACATTTTGACGGGTAAGAAAAACTACCGAGTCGGCATGCCTTGCCAGTAAATATCCATCGGCAACAATTCCCATTGGTGGAGTGTCAAGAAAGATAATATCATAGTGCTTGCGGAGCTCAACAAATAATTCAGCTGTTTTGGCACTGCTTATAAGCTCTGAAGGGTTAGGAGGGATGCTCCCTGAAGGAAGAACATAAAGATTTTCAAGTTCTGTATCAAGAATAATCTCATCTAAACTTGCCTTTCCAATTAAATAATTTGATAAACCTTTCATCGATTTCTTAAGTGAAAGTGACTTGTTTAAACCAGGCTTACGTAAATCAAAGCCAATAAGCAAAGTCTTTTTCCCGGAAATAGCAAAAACAGAAGCAAGATTGAGAGCACAAAATGTTTTACCCTCTCCGGCCATAGAGGAAGAAACAGAAATAACAGGAGTTTCCTTGTTGCCTGTAAGATACTCAAGACGAGAACGAATACGACGGAATGTTTCTGATATTACTGTCTTTGGGTAATTGTGAACTACATTTTCAAACTCCTTGGGATTGTGAATAATATGACCTAAAATTGGAAGATTGGTTATTCTTTCAATATCATCGGGTGTTTGAATCTTATTGTTTAAAAGCTGCCTGATAAAGACAAATAAAATCGGCAGAAAAAGACCCGTTAGAAAAGCCTTTCGCCTATTGCTGTTTATATTCGGGTAAACCATACCATAAGGCTGAGCAGCCTCAAGAATACTATGGTCGGGGGTGTTGGAAGCTTTTTGAATTTGAGCTTCACTGCGCTTCCTTAAAAGAAAAGTGTAAACTTCATTGTTTAAATCAAACTGCCGCTCTATCCCAAATAATTGTCTTTCCTTATCAGGAAGCTTGTATAATTCATTTGTGGTTTCTTGGCGTGACTTTTCTATCCTGTCAAGATCTGAATCTATAAGGATGATTTGATTGTTTATAGCTTTTAATAAGGTTTGACGAGCAACTTCCATCCTGTTTTCAAGCTCTACAAAATATGGATTATAGCTCTTTTCATTAAGCTCATATTTTAAACCCTGAAATTCCATATTGAGTTCCATTAAACGATTCTTTTGTGTGTTTATGGTAGCATTGTCAATAGGATAACTCGCAGGAGCAAGGGTAGTTAAATAAATAGAATCAGAATTAAAATAATCGATTAAATATTCGTAATATTTCCTTGTGAGCATTATTTGTGTTGACTGTTCAGCTAAATTTTCAAGCCTGCTAAATAACATACCTGCTTGTGCCGAAACACTCTGAATTTGATGGGCTGTTCTAAACTGACTTAATTCCGAACCCTTTTCAGATAAACTGTCTGATATAATAACTAATTGCTGCTCAATAAATTGAATGGTGTTTGTTGCAATCTGATTCTTCCTTTCTAAATTATTCCGAATAAATACCTCAGCAAGCTTATTGAGAAATACAACATTCTTAGCATTATTATGACCTGATAATGACAACCTTACTATGCTGCTGTTTTCTGCAGGACCCGGAACCACAAAATTTCGCTGAAAAGAATGAGCAAGGGTGTTGGGATTGTTAAATTTAAAATAATAAGCCCTATCTTCTTGCTTGTTTAAAGAATGATTTTCAACCATAATTTTAAGCCAGGGAGTCTCAATCCAATTATCAAAATAATGTTGCTCATTATATGAAATCCCGGAAACTGCTGAACCATTTCTATTTCCGGAATAATCGTAAGTGATACCATTTTCAGTATCAATGTTCAAACGAAAAGTATTTTCGTCTAACATGGATAAATAAATTGAAGTATTGATGAGTTGAGGATGAATTGAATCAAAATGAACAGTGAAAGGAATGTTGCCATATAATTCAGAATTCTTAAATCTGCCGGTTTTGAAATATGAAATATGAAAATCAAGTTCAACGACAGCCTGGCGCATTGTTTCAATTGAGCGTAAAATGGCTATCTGATTGTCGATATTCCTGAAACCACTGCTTAAACCAAAGCCCTCCATCATACTGCTTTGAGGACTTTCTGTTCCACGTTCCTCCATTAATATGGTCATCGACGCCCTGTAAACAGGTTGTGTGTAACGATGAATTATATAAATTGATAACATGGACAAAGCTATGGTTACAATGAATAACCACCAAAATCTGAAAATATCATTTAGTACTTTTTTGTAATCCAAGACCAAAGAAAGATTGTCGGGCTTTAATCCATGGTTGGCTTTGTTATGTATATTTTGGTAATTCATTTGGAAATCTTTGTTGTTTAAATCTTTCTGACAAAATTAAATGTCAAGCCAGAAAGCAGCTAAGGCGAATGTTAAATATCTATTTTAATATTGCATTTAAAGTGAAATAAAAAGCAATTACAGTAGTTAGTATGCCAAATGAAAAAGATTCACCAATTCCCCATTGACGTGCACGCATAGGACGAAGGTATAGTATGTCGTTAGGATAAATGTAATAATGATCTGAATCGATTAAGTTTTTGTCGGTTAAATCAACCATTATCATCTCTGAACCTTCCGACGTTGGCCTGATAATCTGTAATTTACGCTTTTTCCCAAAAGGTTTTATCCCACCGGCAAGTGCCACAGCATCAAATATATTTACTTGCTCCTTTGTCATATTTATTCGTCCGTTGGAAGTGAATTCTCCTAAAGCAGTAAAAGTAGGATTCGACAAACGTACTGTTAATTGTGCATCATTTAAAAAAGGCTTCAAAGCTTCAACTATCTTATCATTAGCCTGCGTCCTTGTGCAGTTTCTTAAATTTATTTTTCCTACAAAAGGAAAATCTATATCATAATTATCATCAATGGGATAAGTCCATAAAGGCGATTGTGAACTTGTCTGAATATTGGTAGTAGAACCAATGTTGAAATATTCTGATAACTGGGGATTAGATGTCTTAACCCTGATAAAAAGAGCATCATTGGGCTGTAATATATATTTTTCTGTAATAACTTCAAGCTCCCCATAAGGATTTTCATACCCTTTTCGTGACGATTGATCCTGAAAATATACCGTCTCCCGATGAGGAAGACAGCCGGATAAAGAAATTATGAATACAATGATAAAAAGATTTGAAAAAGATAAGAAAAAATACTTTTTATTTGTCTTGACCTCCTTAAACATCATAGTTTGTTTAATGGTTATATACTATTGAATGAATATCAACGGTAAAAATAACCTTTTTCTTTAATTTAGTTCAAAAGATATAGGAATTAATGAAGAGAATATATCCGAAAAATTAATCGACCCCTTAAATAACACATTTCTAAACTTTTATAAAGCGTTTATAAAACAGATGCTTAGTGCCTTTTGAGCTTTATTATTGAATTAAAGAAAATATTTGTTATCAGCCTGTTTACTTTATTTTTATACCTCTTACTTTTTTGTAATTTTGAACGATGTAATTTTGTTAATTCATTTGATGCAAAAATCATATAAATATTCGATGTTTGCCTTTATAATTGAAATAACGAAAAAATAGTTTAAATAAATTTAATGGATTATTCAGTTATTTTACAGCTAATTGCTGCAGGCTTATTATCTTTTATTCTTGTATTCGTTGTTATACCTACTATCTTGAAGGTTTCATATTCAAAAAATTTATTTGATGAACCGGGCAAAAGACGAGTGCATAAGAAAAAAGTGCCTACTCTTGGTGGCCTCGCTATATTTTTAGGCATACTTTTCACCTACAGTATATGCCTCGATTGGTTTGATTATCGCTCTATACCTTTCCTTATTCCTTCCATGATTATAGTGTTTTCGATAGGAATTAAGGATGATATTATGGTTACTGCACCAATCATGAAACTTTTGGGACAAATACTTGCCACATTTATTATTGTAGGCTTTGGAGATTTGAGAATTACAGAGTTTCACGGATTCTTTGGCTTAAAACCTGATTACTTTATAAGTATATCATTTACTATGCTTTTTGTAGTCTTTATAATTAATGGATTTAACCTTATCGACGGTGTTGACGGATTAGCGGCAATTACAGGAATAATTACCATCCTTGCATTTTCATTTTGGTTCCTTATAAATAACTCTTATGAAATGCCAATAATCGGGGCTATAGTTGTTGGAGCGCTTTTAGCCTTCCTTTATTATAATGTCTTTTCTCAGGGACAGAAAATTTTTATGGGAGATACAGGATCCTTGGTGATAGGCTTGCTTGTAGCAGTATTTGCAATCCAATTTATGGAGTTTAATATTAACTCAGAAAAATCGAGCCTCGCTCATACTATGACCTCGGCACCTGCAGTTGCACTTGGTATATTAATTGTTCCGGTAATAGATACAATAAGAGTATTTTTTATCAGAATTTCACGTGGACAATCTCCCTTTGTTGCCGATAAAACTCATATTCACCATCGTTTGTTGACTCTTGGCCTCTCGCATATACAAATAGCCGTGCTCCTTGGATTTATAAACCTGCTGTTTATAACATGGTCATATTTGCTTAGAGATTTTGGCATGCTTCGACTTTTTATAATCAATATGGCACTTGGACTCGTGATTTTTGAAATTCCATCCCTTTTAATTGGATATAAAAAGAAGCATTTACTTAATATAAATGAAACAGAAGAAGAGGAAGAAGATGAAAAACAATCATTATAATTAAAAACATAATTAATTATGTTCCGTATTTTAGAAATCATCATTAGCAATTAATAAATAATTAATGCGACTTACACTGATAACTGTTACATATAATAATGTAAATACCATAGAACAAACAATAAATTCAGTTCGTGACCAGAAATTTGAAAACCTTGAGTATCTTGTTATTGATGGGGGAAGTACAGATGAAACTCTTAAGTTGATAAAACAAAATCAAGACCTTGTTACAAATTGGATTAGTGAACCCGACAAGGGAATGTATTATGCTATGAATAAAGGCATAGAAATGGCAAGCGGTGATATTATCGGCTTTTTACATGCTGATGATAAATTCAACTATCCCTCGGTATTAAAAAATGTATATGATTTATTTATCGGAGAAAAGGCAGATTTTGTTTATGGCGACCTGCAATATGTAAGTAAAAATAATAATGAACGTGTTGTACGAGATTGGAAAAGTGGAGAGTTTAATATAAAAAAATTGAAAAAAGGCTGGATGCCCCCTCATACAACCGTGTATTTTAAAAAAATACTGAGTGATGAATATGGCAGTTTTAATACAGCTTACCAAATTGCCGCAGATTATGAATGGATGCTTAGAGTTTTAAAAAATCCGGGCTTGCACATTAGCTATCTACCGAAAATTTTAGTGCAAATGAAACTTGGAGGAGTCAGCAATAGAAGCATCAATAATATTATACTGAAAACTAAAGAGGATTATAAGGCTATAAAATTGCATTTAAATAGCGGTTTATATACACTGTTCTTAAAAAATATTAGAAAAATAGGACAGTTTTTTTGAAGATTTTTTAATACTGTTACAATATGGCTTCACCGGATAATATGCTTTATCAAAAACCCCAGGGTCAGGATAGCTTTGCTGATATAAAAAAAATAATGAGATTAGCTCTTGCACACTGGTATCTGTTTGTAATATTTATTTCAGCAGGTATAGGAACAGCTTGGCTATACCACCGTTATACAGTCCCCGAATACCGTGCCTCCATTACCATGCTCTTTAAAATTAGTACAGACCATACTATTTCTCAGTCAGTTTTAACAGAAGGCTTTGGCTTATCGCCGGAAATGAGAAGCTTTGAAAATCAAAATTTTATAATTCGTTCTCATGCCATGGTCAAAAGGGCCATAGATCGATTAAACTTTGGAGTATCCTATTATATACCCGGCAGACTTAAAGATACTGAAATATATAATAATCTTCCCTTTATTGTTGAATTTGATTCTGTTATGCCGCAATTGCTTAAAGTTCCCATTTATATTGATGTGATCGATAATGAGAAACTAAAAGTATTTGTTAAAACTGAAGGTAGTGTGATTCATAATTATTCGGAATCTAAAGATATTGGCTATTCAGGCCCGGTATATTTTGAGCAGACAGTAAAATTTGGTGAGCCAATAAATCATCCGGCATTTTCTTTCGTTATTCATCCAAGCTATAATGGGAATAATTTAAAATCAGAAAATTATTATATAGAATTTAATTCCCATAATTCTCTTGCTTCACAATTTCGCTCAAAACTTAGTGTATCGCCATATAGGGAGGGATCTTCAATTATATTTATTTCTGTTACAGGAAAGCAGCCACAAAAATTAATGCGCTTCCTTGAAGTTTTTTCTGAAGAGATTATTATTAATAATCTTGAAAGAAAAAATGATATGGCCAATCGTTCCATAGATTTTATTCAACGGCAGCTTAACCAAGTTGCTGACACCCTCAAAATCACTCAACAACAGTTAATGGATTTTAGAAGAGAAAATCGCTTTATGATGCCATCTGATGTAACACAACGACTATCATCAGAATTTTATGAGAAAGAAAAAGACCGGAAAATGTTGGATGTGAGTTATGATTATTTTCATCTTATCCATAAAAGAATTATGGACAACACTCTGGATGAAGCAGATTATTTATTACCCGTTTTTTCAAATGAAGCAGCAAGTATTGTTCAGCAATTCGTTAGGGAACATTTAAACTTGTTGAGAGAACAAACTCTTATTTCAGAACAGGCAGGAGCGATAAATCCATATAATCAAGAACTTATTAAACAAATTGAATTGTCAAAAAAGACCCTCCTTGTTGCCATAGAAAAACAAATGGAAACAATTGATATGCAACGTAATGAAATTGACAGACATGTTTCGGCATTAACATTGGAAATAGGAAATCTGCCGGAAATGGAAAGAGATTATCTTGCTATGGAACGTACACATAAATTGAATGATGCAATTTATACCTTTTTGTTGCAAAAAAGTTCCGAAATGCAAATTGCAAAAGCTTCCAATGTTCCCGATAATGAAGTTTTGGATCAGCCTGGTATTAGCGGGCCAATTTCACCTGATAAAAAGGGCAATTTCAGCAAAGGTCTGATAGCAGGTTTTATAATTCCGGCTTTAATTATTGGCTTAAAAGAATTGTTCAATACACGTATTCGCGATCGTGATGACTTAAAAGGCTTGCTTAATGATCTTCCAATTGTTGGTGAAATATTGAGGAATAAAGAAACAAATGAAATTGTTATGTTTCATCAACCTCATTCTGTTCTTGCCGAATCATTCAGATCATTGAGGGCACGTATGAGATTTATCCTTTCACAAAATCCTGGAAAAGTTATTTCTGTTACTTCAACAAATACGGGTGAAGGAAAAACATTTTGTGCCGTTAATCTGGCTTCAGTATTTTCTGTCTCGGGTAAAAAGACAGTCATGGTAGGTTTCGACCTGCGGAAACCCAGACTGGCTTCTATTTTTAATCTCGACAGGCAACCCGGAATTAGTGATTATTTAATTGGACAAGCGAAAGTTGATGATATAATTAGAAAAACTGAATATGATAATTTATTTGTTATTCCTGCAGGTGTTATTCCGCCCAACCCTTCTGAATTGATATCAGGAGCACGTACTGCAGAGCTTTTTAAATCGCTAAAAGAGAATTTTGAAATTATAATACTTGATACCCCACCCGTAGGCTTGGTTTCAGATGGTAGAATATTGATGGATATGGCTGATTGCCATTTATTTATCGTTAGGGCAGGGATTACAAATAAAGAACACTTTTCTTTAACTATAAATAATTTGTTGACAGAAAAAATTAAATGTATAGGGGTTGTATTAAATGATGTGGTAAATTTGCACCAGGGATATGGATATTATGACTCAGGATATTTTACACAGACAAGACAGGGATGATATGATACATACATTTAAAGGAATTTCCTTACGAAAATATAATACTTTTGGAATTGACGTAAATGCCGAAAAATTTATTAGCTACACATCAGCGGAAGAATTAAAACAGATTCTTATTGATGAAAAATTTCAGAGTGATCCGAAATTGATACTTGGAGGCGGAAGCAATATATTATTTACCGAAGACTTTCATGGCTTAGTGCTTCATTCTGCTATTAAAGGAATTGAAATTGTTGGTGAAACAAAGGATCAAATAATTGTGAAATGCGGAGCCGGTGTTGTGTGGGATGATTTAGTCGAATGGGCAGTTGCAAATAATTATTATGGCATTGAGAACCTATCCCATATCCCTGGAAGTGTAGGAGCTGCACCAATACAAAATATAGGAGCTTATGGCGTTGAATTTTGTGAGCTGTTTGTAAAAGCTGAAGGATATTGGCTGAATACAGGGCAAAGTTTTGAAATAGAAAATAAAGATTGTGATTTCGATTATAGATATAGTGTGTTTAAAGGACCATTAAAAGAAAAAATAGTTATTACTACTGTATATATTTCTTTAAGTAAAGTGCCGGAATTTAAACTTGCCTATGGAGCTGTAAAAGAAAATGTTAAACAATTAGGAGAGCTGAACCTTAAAAATGTAAGGAAAGCCATTATTGAAATTCGTAATTCTAAACTTCCCGATTCTGCAGTTATTGGAAATGCAGGCAGCTATTTTAAAAATCCTGTTATTACTGTCGATCAATTTAAGAATTTGAAAAATCTCCACCCCGATATTCCTAATTACCCGGTTAAAGATAAGGGATATATAAAGATATCGGCAGCTTGGCTTATAGAAAAAGCAGGATGGAAAGGAAAATCCTTAGGACAAGCAGGAGTACATCATAAACAGGCATTGGTTTTAGTAAACCTCGGAAATGCTACAGGAAAAGAAATTTTAAAGCTTGCAAATAAGATAAAAAAGGACGTAAATCAAAAATTTAACATCCCCCTCCACCCGGAAGTAACTGAAGCCGTCAGTTATTCCGCCGGAAACCTGTCCCGCTGAGGCTTGCCGAAGCGGGAGGCGGAATACGGCCGAGCGTTTACCTGTTCCGCCGAGGCTTGCCGATGGCGGAAACCTGTCCCGCTGAGGCTTGCCGAAGCGGGAGGCGGAATACGGCCGAGCGTTTACCTGTTCCGCCGAGGCTTGCCGATGGCGGAAACCTGTCCCGCTGAGGCTTGCCGAAGCGGGAGGCGGAATGCTTGAAGCCGTCAGTTTTCCGTCAAGCGCCTACGGCAATTGTCGGAATGCCTTGTAAAGACCTTGCATGCAACGTCTATCCGGAGTTTAGATAATTTTTAAGGAAATAGAATAAGGTCACATTCCTGACTGAATGCGGGTGGAAAGAGGTGAACATGTTTTCTACCGAGCGTTGCAATCCTAACGGATTGCGGCAAACCGATTTGTTCCATAAATAAAAAACCATCCGGTAGGAATGATGCGCATGGTAAAAAGAAATGATATGTAAAAAGGCCATTCCGTAGGAATGGAACGCTCGGTAAAACTAATAATAGCGTCTCATCTTGCATTCCGTTAGGATTGCATCCAAAAATAATATTCAATTACGAATTGGTCAACGAATTCAGGCCAATTTTCACGGTTTTTTTTGTCCACCAAGACACAATGAACACAAAGATATGTTGGCTTTGAGCGAAGCGAAATCCCGTTTCCAACGGGACAGGTTCCCGCCGAGGCTTGCCGAGAGCGGGAGAGCGGAGCCGAAACGCCTGAATTGTTTTTCACGGGGAGTATCCCATAAACTGTGTAAGTAATTAATCAGGGGGTTAAAAGTCCGG
>CAZODA010000076.1:0-11656 GCA_964578485.1 uncultured Alkalitalea sp.
CAAAGAAACGAAGACATAACTTTGAATACAAGATGTACTAGGCCGAAGGCTTACCATTGAGTGGGGAAATCTAATTGCCAAAATATGCGGAAATGAAGTTACTGATTACATAATAGCAATGTTGTTTTATAATATCACCCCTTCGGGGTTTTTTCTGTCTGATAGTCAAATTCTTTCTATAATAATTTCTCCCGCTTAGATTATTAGCTATTTACAAATTTGATGTTTTTATAATGTCATCTAGCGGGATTTAAATGATTATTAATTACAAAGAGGTTAATGGGTTAATGGGTTCACGCGAAGGGCGCGAACATCAATTACCAGTTATCAGTAAACAGTAAAATAGTTATAAATTATGAATGAGGGGTTAATTAGTAGATTAGATGATGTGATGATTAGCAGATTAGGAAATGAAGGAATGAAGGAATGAAGGAATGAAGGAATTAGTGATGAGTTAAAATGTTGATGACTACGTCGTTGATGACTATGTCGTTGAGAATGGTTTAGGGTTTGATTAGATGATTAGTAGATTAGTGGATTTTATTTTTAGGATGCAAACCTAACGGAATGCAAGATGAGACGCGATTATAGGTTTTACCGAGCGTTCCATTCCTACGGAATGACCCTCTTCTATTTTTTTTAATGTACCCGAAGCATCCTGCTTTGGGAAAAATATTAAAAATTATTTACGACATTCAATTTTTCGGGGTCGCTCTCGTTGCAAAAAATGAGATTAGGTTATTTCTTTTTTCTTTTGTGCTCAAGCCGCACGGGCTTTTCTTTTTTTCTACAGCAAAAAAAGTGGACAAAAATGCCGCTGCTGCATGATCCCGCTTTTCAGCGGGATTCTCCACCCCGCATAGAAAATTCCATTCCTAAAAATCTTTTCTCCTGTCTAAAATTCAAGAACTCGCTTCGCTCTCCCGCTTCGGCTAGCCTCAGCGGGATTTCGCTTCGCTCAAAAACCAACGAGCAATACATAAATGAAAATGATCAAAGGTTTTTTCATTATCTATTGTTTGGTGATTATAGAACCTCGTAATTCAATTTTTCTCAAAGCAGGATGCTTTGAGTACATTAATGACTGATCATTGATTATTAGATGCTTGGAAATGAGTCTTTGAATCAAAAATAATAAGCAAAACCGATATTTAGGAGAAATCCATTTCTTTTAAAGTCCTCATTCTTGTCAGTTTTTGTATCGTATTTAACATGTATATACTTCATTATTGGTTCAATTCGCAGATTAGGCTTTAGCTGAAAAGAGTAGCCAAGTCCTGCTGAATACGCTAACATTTTATATTTTAGTTTATAGGATTGTCCTATAAAGCCTGAACCAGTTGGGATAGGGTTGTGATGATTATAAATTTTCGATTTACCATAGCCAAATTCAGCGAGTCCAAAGAGTCCGAATCCGGTGTAATATCTCAAGAATATTTTTTTATTCTCCTTTTCTAAAGTCTTTTATTGCTTCAGTGCTTAATGAAATATCTTCGATTGTTGTTTTAATTCCTTCACCACGTGGTGATTGTGAACTAATACCTAAATACAGTTCTGCAGGGAAGTTATTTCCAAATACTCTTACTAACTGCCAATTTATTTTATCAAGAGAATAATAATAGCCTATTGATTTCGTATCGGAAGATATTTTAAGATAGGCATGTTTTTCACTTACAACATCGTGATTATTATCATCTGAAGTTACATTGGTCCGTACAGAAACAATACGGGTAAGTTTTCTTTCATCCATTTCAAATGCAAGCTTTAGCCAGTTATCATTATTTACAAAAATATAAAGGGCACCGGCATCGTAGGTCTCTGCAAATTCAGGAGTAACTTTGGCAGTGAATGTAAAAGGCTTGCTGTTATCAAGAGGGGTCAAAAGGATTTGAGCATTGCAATGTTTTTGCTTTCCATCAGGGGTATTGAAATAATCAGTTTTGGCAGCGGAGATAATTTCAACTTTGTTATCATTTATCTGATGAGTTTGCTTATGCGCATTGTTAAGGGATTTAGAAAATAGAATTTCATTGATGGATATTGAACAATCATCAGCTTTAAAGGAAGCGTTAGTGCAATTTGAAGTTAATAGTGTCATAATAAGTAATATTTTAATAGTATTATTCATGTGTTCAGTAGATTGAGCTATTTAGTTTTTTTCAAATATACAAAATTTCAATGATCAGTAAACAGTAAATTAGTTGATGTGAGGATGTGAGGATATGAGGATGTGATGATGTGAGGATGTGAGGATGTGATGATGTGAGGATGTGAGGATGTGATGATGTGAGGATGTGATGAAGTGATGATGTGATGATGTGATGATGTGATGATGTGATGATTTGCAAGGTAAAGTCCTCATATACAACAACTCCCGCCTTCGGCTAGCTTTGGCGGGATTTCGCTTCGCTCAAAAACCAACGAGCAATACATAAATGAAAATGATCAAAGGTTTTTTCATTATCTATTGTTTGGTGATTATAGAACCTCGTAATTCAATTTTTCTCAAAGCAGGATGCTTTGAGTACATTAATGACTGATCATTGTTCATTGTTAATTGTTCATTGATGATTGTTCATTGAAGCAAGCCATTCTTCTAATACTATTAATGGCCATATTCTTGAGAATGTTACTTGGGGGTGGTTGTTATTGAAGTTTGTCCACAGTTTCACAAGTTCATTTTTATCCAGTATCTTTCTTTCTCCGAGGCTTATTATTCTTTGTGAGGCATAATCATGCAATTCATTTTTAAGCCATTGCTCCCATGGAAATACGAAGCCCATTTTTGGTCGCTGTACTATGTATGAGGGCAGGATATCGGGCATACTGTCAACCAACAATTTTTTGGGACTTGAAGGATATTTAATACTATCGGGCAAGGATAGTGTGTATTCAATCAATTTATGGTCGGCAAAGGGTATGCGCAATTCCAAAGAATGTGCCGCAGCCATTTGAAAGCTGTCGCGTAGCAACACATTTTGCATGTAGGTAAGCATTTCGGCAATTGAAACGCGACTAAAAATATGATCTTTTGAAACTAAAGTCTCCCCCATTTCATTCAACAGTTCAAGGGGCAGATTCGTATCGGGTAGAGGATGTGAGAGAAGAGCTTCAATTTGAGGATCGGACAATACTTGTCGAGATTGAATATAAGCGGCATTAAAATCAAAGTTCTTCGTAGATAAAAGGGCGGCAATTTTAGAAGAAGCAATTCCCGGCTTCACTTTAGAAAGTGTTTTCCCTGCAAACCGCCTCAAAAAAGTTGGCAGTCTCCACAAATACTGCATTTTATTTAATCGCTGCATACGAAGGAAAATGGGATAACCGCAAAAGAGCTCATCACCTCCGAGTCCGCTTAAAGCCACATCTATACCTGCCGATTTAACAGCCTTTGATATCATCCAGGTATTGGTTCCATCGCCGCCGGGGTGATCCATTTCCTTTAATGCTTCCGGTAAATACTTTAAAAAATATGATGCAGTTAATTGTATTTCAAAGTGTTCAGTATTGTGCATATCCGCAATAAAACGAGCATAAGGAGCTTCGCTATACTCTTTCTCGGCAAAACTGATATTAAAAGTTTTAATTTTTTTAGCACTCAATTGGGCCATAGCACCAACAACAGCGCTTGAATCAATACCGCCTGATAAAAAAGCTCCTAATGAAACATCGCTTTCAAGGCAATTTTCTACGGATTTAAAAAACAAATTACGCAGCTCGTGTTTTGCCTCTTCCCTATCAATATCAAATACCGGTCGTATGCTGTTAATAGACCAATACTTTTGTGTCTTTATTTGTTGCCTATCGATATTATATTCCAAGATACTTGCCGGTTCAAGCATGCTGACATCCTTAATTATGGTAGCCGGACTATGGACAGTTTGATAGCGCAAATAGTCAACAAGGGAATTTTCATCGATAGTTGCTTCCACAATTTTGGAAGTCAGCAAAGCCCTGATAGAGCTAGAAAAAACAAAATCACCTTTGTATAGTGAGTAATACAGAGGTTTTACCCCCATACGATCACGCACAAGAGTAAGTGAATTTTCTTTTTTATCCCACAGAGCTATTACAAAATTCCCTTCAAAAAGCGGCACTGCCTCCTTCCCCTTTGCTTTCCATGCTGCAAGGATAACTTCATGCTGATCCCGAGTTTTATATGGATAAGGAAAGAGCTTTGCCAAGCTTTTTAAATTAATGATTTTACCACAGCAAATCGCAGCGTATCTACCGCAATCGGAGACTATGGATAGCTTTTTGTCAGGCCTTATACCATCTGCACTTTTATTTTGATATGCAAAAGCAATATTATCATAGTTCCAAATATCAAAATCATTGGTATGTTCAGCGACAAAGAACTTGTTCATTTTATTTACAAGTCCGTGAAGACCTTGTCTTTTATTTGATATGATTCCGTTTATTCCACACATATAATCAGCATAACTCAGAAATAATTTTTCAAAAAATTATTTTATTTTTTCTGATCTGTTAAACATCGCCCTATATTTATCAAGCAAGGCATCGTTATCAATATATTCTTGTCCATAGTTCCATGCATCCCTACATAATTTTTCAAAGCTATTTTGATCTGCTTGAATTAAGACCATCAATTTTTCTTTAAACAGCTGATGATTATTTAAAGGCAGATCCCAGCCAACATTTTTTTCTTCAAGCTTTCTCCATGGAGTTTGATCACTTATCAAAACCGGTCGCCCGGAAAGAAAACTTTCAAGGATAATATGTCCGAAATTTTCCCCTGTCGTTGGCATAAACAATGCATGGTGTTTTTTAATAGTATCAGGGATATCCTCAGGTTTAATAAAGCCTGAATGCGCAACCTTGATATTATCGGGTAATAGATTTATTTCTTTCAGGCACTCCTGCCAATATGCTTTCGAATAAATCTGTCCATATAAATTAAATTGCACACAAACATCGCCCGGAAGATCCTTTAAACACTTGATAGCATAAAGAGTGTTTTTTTCAGGAGCAATTCTTGCAGCCGAACAAAGCAGTAAGCTGCCCGGCGTTTTTTTGAGAGACACAAAATCAGAAATAGTTAAGGGCGGTAAATTACTTGCAAGGACCAAAAGCGCCTTAGGATTTATTCTTTTCTTTACCTGCCCGGCTTCTATCTCATTGCTAACATGCCAGACAAGCCCTTTGTAGAAACGAACAATTTTCGTCAATCTTAAAAAGAGCTTTTTCTTGGCTTTATTAATATTAATGGCACTTTCGGCAAGCATACCTCGTGGAGCCACAATAATATCTTTGAAACGCAAAAGTTTAGCTGCAAGAAGAGGCAGGATAGAAAAATAAAATGAATAAATCCCGTTTATATATACCAGCTGACAGTCACTTTCTTTTATCAGCCTTCTCCACAAGTTGAGAGAAGGGCTGCCAATATCGCAATACCAAACTTTTACAGCCTTACTATAATTTAGCCATTTGTCGGGTTCTATCCCCTTATATGGCAAGGTTTCCCCATATTCGGTATTACGTGTAACTACATAGAAATCAAAGTCATCAGATAGATGGTCTAGCATATTTACCATTGACCGTACCGGTCCGCCGGCCTTATAACCGGGCAAGTACCAGTCGATAAAGACTAAGATTTTCTTTTTTTCTTTATTTGCCATCTCAGCACAAAGATAGGATTTTGCCTAAGTGTTTTATTTATATTTAGAGGAAAATAACATATAATAACTAAGTCTTATAAGTTCTGATTATATTTTTGTAGCTGATAAATGATAAAACAAATGAGGAAATAAAAGTCTAAAAACTTTTATTAATGTTAAAAAAAATTAAGGCAAATAATCTTTTTAAATGAATATCAGAATGAAATAAAACAATTTGTTTTAATAGCTTAAAATCAGTGTTAAAACATTTTTGACAAAGTTTTTAAAATAGTCAAAAAGGGCTATATTTGCAAAAAATTTAATTTTCTGCCCTGTAGTTTATTATATGTAGGATAAACACAGATATACTGATTTAACCAGCCGGCGTTGGAAGATTGTTTTTTTCACAGTTTCTTATTAAAAATTAAGTTCTATGACTGAGCACTTTCAGTATGCTTTCACCCTGATGATAGTTGGGATGGGCACAGTATTATTAATGCTATCCATGGTTGTATTGTTAGGCAATTTGATTATTGCCTTAGTCAATCGTTTTTTTCCTGAAACTTCTGTTGCCGGTCCCCTAGGTGGTGCCGGTGTAAAGCAGGGAAAAGTTGCTGCCATAGTTGCGGCTGTAAAAATTGTAACCAAGGGTAAAGGACAGGTATATAAAATTGAAAAAAAATAGCATAAGATCATGAAAAGAAAAATAAAATTTTCTCTGTTATACAGAGATATGTGGCAATCGTCGGGTAAGTATGTTCCCCGCTTAGACCAACTTGAGAAGGTAGCACCCCATATTGTTGAAATGGGATGCTTTGCACGAGTAGAAACAAATGGCGGAGGTTTTGAGCAAATCAACCTTCTGTTTGGTGAAAACCCCAACAAGGCTGTTCGTGGTTGGATTAAACCTCTAAAAGAAGCCGGGATTGAGACCCATATGTTGGAAAGGGCGCTAAATGCCATTCGCATGACTCCTGTTCCTGCCGACGTTCGCAAGTTAATGTTTAAGGTAAAAAAGAAACAGGGAACCGATATTGCCAGGTCTTTTTGTGGGCTTAACGATCCTCGTAATATTATTGATTCCATTAAATATGCAAAAGAAGGTGGCATGATTTCTCAGGCTGCCATGAGCATTTCGCATTCTGAAGTTCATACCATTGAATATTATGCCAATCTTGCCGATCAGCTTGTTGAAGCCGGTGCCGACGAGCTTTGCTTAAAGGATATGGCCGGTGTAGCACGTCCTGTATGGACAGGCAAGTTAGTTGCTAAAATCAGGGAAAAACACAAAGAAATTCCCATCACTTATCACGGTCATGCCGGTCCCGGTTTTCAGGTTGCCACAATTTTGGAGGCCTGTAAGGCAGGTGTTGATTATATTGATGTTGGTATGGAACCTTTATCCTGGGGTACCGGTCATGCTGATCTTTTAACGGTACAGGCCATGCTCAAGGATGCAGGTTTTGATGTTCCTGAAATCAATATGAAGGCTTATATGAAGGTTAGAAGTCTTACTCAGGAATTTGTTGATGATTTTCTTGGTTATTTCATCAGTCCCAAAAATCGTTTAATGAACTCCTTACTTATCGGTCCCGGTTTACCCGGCGGTATGATGGGAAGTTTAATGGCTGATCTTGCAAATAATTTAAAGAGTCTCAACAGATGGAAGAAGAGAAACAATCAGCCTGAATTAACTGAAGACGATCTACTGGTAAAGCTTTTCGATGAAGTAGTATATGTATGGCCACGTTTAGGTTATCCTCCACTTGTTACTCCATTCAGTCAATATGTTAAAAATGTTGCTCTGATGAATGTTATCCAGATGGAAAAAGGTGGTAAGCGTTGGGAAATGATAGCCGACAATATCTGGGATATGATTTTAGGTAAAAGTGGGCAATTACCGGGTAAAGTTGATCAAGAACTAATTGATAAAGCAAAAAGTGAAGGTCGCGAATTCTATACCGGTCATCCTCAGGATCCTTATCCTGATGCTTTAGATGCTTTCCGTAAGGAGATGGATGAAAATGGTTGGGAATACGGTGAAGATGATGAGGAGCTTTTTGAACTTGCCATGCACCCCGAACAATATAGAATGTATAAATCAGGTGAGGCTAAAGAGAACTTCTTGAAAGAAATAGAGAGTTTTGAAAAGCAAGCTCAAGCAGAATCAGGTGTTAAAGCTGCGGGTGTTCCTGCAGATTGGACTCCTTCTACCATGAATATTAATGTTAATGGTGAAAATTTTGTTGTTTCTGTAAATTACGACGCAGAGGGTCAGGCTCCGGTAGCTGCTACCGGCGGTGAGGCAAGTGCAGCCCCTGCTCCTGTCGCATCAGTTGACGGATCACAAAATGGAAATGCCATTGTTAGTCCGCTTGAAGGAAAATTCTACTTTAACAAGGAAGCAGGTGAGGAAATAATCAAAGAAGGTGATGTTGTTAAAGAAGGTGATATTGTAGGTTATATAGAAGCAATGAAAACCTATAATGCAGTTCGCTTTGACCAGGGAGGTACCATAAACAGAATTGTTGTAGCAAATGGTGAAGATGTTGATGAAGACGACATCTTAGTATATCTCTCCAAATAATCAGCAAAAAGTATGGATCTGCCTTAGAACTTATTCAAACTACGGCAGTTCCAAAAAAATAAATGCAAGCAACCGCATGTTGATACTACCAAAAGGTAAAATTCAATATTGCGGTTGCATGTAAATTAACAACAGATATACTTATTAACTATGAATATATTACAAGAGTTATATAACATGACTGCTTTAGGTTCCATTATTGAGGAACCCGGTATTATTCTGATGCTTTTATTCGGATCATTGCTGTTGTATCTGGGAATTGCAAAAAAATATGAACCTCTCCTACTCGTTCCCATAGGCTTTGGTATCCTCCTTGCAAATTTACCCGGAGGCGCTATGGGAGTTGTACCTGATGAAATGGTAGCAATTGGAGACACAGGTCGCTATATGAACCTTTTTGAAATAGCAAGTGAATATGGAATAATGAATTTTATTTATTATTCACTCATTAAAACAGGCTTCCTGCCGCCAATCATATTTATGGGAGTAGGTGCAATGACCGACTTTGGCCCGATGTTCAGAAATTTGAAACTTGCATTTTTTGGAGCTGCGGCACAAATAGGAATATTTATGGCACTATTTGGAGCTATTGCCGTTGGTTTTACACCACAACAAGCAGGTTCATTGGGAATTATTGGAGGTGCAGACGGACCAACAGCTATCTATACAACTATTATGCTGGCACCCGAATTATTAGGGCCCATTGCTATTGCTGCTTATTCATATATGGCATTAGTACCCTTTATAATTCCATTAGTTGCCAATCTGCTGATGACAAAAAAGGAATTCCTCATTAATATGAGACAGCAGGATAAATTGTACCCACCAAAAAGTGAAATTAAAAATCTTAAACTCGTAAAAATAATATTCCCAATAGTGTTAGGAACGGTAGTAGGAATCTTTGTTCCTTCATCAGTTCCCCTCCTTGGTATGCTTATGTTTGGAAACCTAATAAAAGAGTTAGGTACTATTACTGATAGACTGGCTGAAGCTGCTACCGGACCAATATTAAATACAGCAACTATTTTCCTTGGACTGGCAGTTGGAGCTACCATGACTTATGAAGTGTTTATGAATTTCCAAACTATAGGAATTATAATAGGAGGGTTTATTGCATTTTCATTTTCAATAGGAGGCGGTATTGTAGTGGTGAAAATTTATAACCTTTTTGCGAAAAAGAAAATTAATCCACTAATTGGAGCTACAGGACTGAGTGCTGTTCCAATGGCAGCAAGAGTTGCCAATGAACTGTCGCTAAAACACGACGGAACAAACCATGTGTTGCAGTATTGTATGGCGTCGAGTATTTCAGGAGTGATAGGATCTGCAGTTGCTGCAGGAGTGTTGATTTCTTTATTAGGTTAGGAAAAGTTTAGCCCAATGCAAGCATTGGGCTAAATTCAAAATAAATTTTTAATTGCATAATTGCAGTTAGCAGTTTGTTTAAGCATAAAAAAAGAAGCTGTCCTTGTGAAACAGCTTCTTTTTTTAATGTACCCGAAGCATCCTGCTTTGTGAGAAATTATTTACGTCATTCAATTTTTCGGGATCGCTCTCGCTGCAAAAATGAGCTTAGGTTATTTCTTTTTTCTTTTGTGCTCGAGCCGCACGGGCTTTTCTTTTTTTCTACAGCAAAAATAAAGAAACAAAAAATGCCGCTGCTGCATAAAATTTCCTAAAAATCATTCCTCCTGTCTAAAATTCAAGAACTCGCTTCGCTCTCCCGCTTCGGCTAGCCTCAGC
Organism: uncultured Alkalitalea sp.; assembly: GCA_964578485.1. GTDB lineage: Bacteria > Bacteroidota > Bacteroidia > Bacteroidales > Marinilabiliaceae > CAZODA01. The sequence continues at coordinate 9,949 of CAZODA010000076.1, forward strand.
GGGATTTCGCTTCGCTCAAAAACCGTACTCGAATTTTTTAACTACAGTCGAAATGATTTTTTATACGGAAATTTTCTGAGGCAGGTTATTTAGGAGATTTCGTTTATAAAAAATGTTGCTTTTTTTTTAAAAGCATTTTATTTGAATAGAATTACCATTATTCCGCGATGCGGAAAAACATGTTGACCGCCCTGTCCCGCTTTAGCGGGAGACGGGATTCTGAAGAAAGAATATAGCTCCCAGACAGAAATAACCCCGAAGGGGTGGTATTATTGTAGTAAGAATATAGCCTCCAAATATTTAAAACCCCGAAGGGGTGACATTATTCTATCCAATCGAACAAATATTTTTCATTGAATTCGATCTGAAACTTTTGTAGGAATTCTAAATATTCTTCTTTAAATGTTTTTTTATAGTGATGTTTTTCTTGATTTAAAATATAATTATAAACATTATTAATTTGTGAATGACCGTAGGAAAATGCACCATAACCTTCCTGCCATGAAAATTTACCTTTCACAAATCGTTTTTCATTGATAAAGTTTGAAGAGTTGTTTTTTATATCACGAACTAAATTAGAAATTGCCATGGATGGTTTTAAGCCAACAAAAATATGAATATGGTCGGGCATTCCATTTATTATGATTGATTTTTGGCCCTTGTTTGTAATTATACCAGAAATATACTTATATAGCTCGTCTTTCCACGTTTTGCCTATGAGATTTGTACGACCATGAACAGCAAATACCATTTGAATATAAATCTTTGAATATGTTCCGGGCATGTGTAAATTTATTAAATTGATTAATTATAATAATATCTCGCATCTATATTTTTTCTTACGATTAAATTAATGTTTTTATAATATCACCCCTTCGGGGTTCTTTCTGTCTGGTAGTCATATTCTTTCTATAATAATTTCACCCCTTCGGGGTTATCGTGTTAAAACAAATATATCACAAAATAATCATAAAAGACACAACTTTTATAGGTGATATTATTTTCTCTGCCTTTCTTAAATTGATGATTTTTTGAATGTTAATTAATTTTATACACAAGCGGCATAAATTTTTAATTATTGTTTAATGTACCCGAAGCATCCTGCTTTGTGAGAAATTATTTACGTCATTCAATTTTTCGGGATCGCTCTCGCTGCAAAAATGAGCTTAGGTTATTTCTTTTTTCTTTTGTGCTCGAGCCGCACGGGCTTTTCTTTTTTTCTACAGCAAAAATAAAGAAACAAAAAATGCCGCTGCTGCATAAAATTTCCTAAAAATCATTCCTCCTGTCTAAAATTCAAGAACTCGCTTCGCTCTCCCGCTTCGGCTAGCCTCAGCGGGATTTCGCTTCGCTCAAAAACCGTACTCGAATTTTTTAACTACAGTCGAAATGATTTTTTATACGGAAATTTTCTGAGGCAGGGTTTTAAGGGAATTTTGTTTTAAACAAACATGAAATTAGCTTATGCTAAATTCAAAATAAATTTTTATTTGCATAATTGCGTGTTTAATCATAAAAAAAAGGCTGTCAAATTAATGACAGCCTTTTTTTTTATGATTGGGTCAAAACTATTCTGCTTTGACTTCAAATTCAATTTCAACTTTTACATCGCGATATAATTTTATATTAGCTGTAAAAGTTCCAATTTCTTTGACTGCTTCAACAATTGAGATATTTTTTCTTTCAATTGTGAATCCTTCTTTTTCGA
>CAZODA010000077.1:0-11392 GCA_964578485.1 uncultured Alkalitalea sp.
AACAGGTGGTTGAATCTTGTAAAATCTTGTCAACCTTAATTATGAAATGACATACCGATTACTGTTCACTGTTCATTGATCATTGTTCATTTTTCATTTTTCATTTTTCATTTTTCATTTTTCATTGTAGAAAGCAATCCGCATGCGGCGTAAATATCTTCGCCTCTTGAGCGTCGAATAGTACAGTTGAGTCCTTTTCTTTTTAGTTGATCACAAAACCATAGCATTTTCTTTTGGCTTGCACTATTGAAAGGAAAATCCGGGATATTATGGAATTTTATCAGATTAATTCGACAACGTAATCCCTTTAATAATTTTGTTAGGCCTTTTATATGTTCAGTTGTGTCATTAAAGCCTTCAAACATGATATATTCAAAACTGATTCTTCGTTGTTTGCCAAAATCATATTCTTTCAATAGCTCAACAACTTTTTTAATTGGGTAAGTTTTTTCAATCGGCATTAATTTTAAGCGTTCAGCGCTAAAGGGAGTGTGAATACTAATTGCGAGATGAGCTTCGCTCTCTTCAATGAAACGGCGCATTGAGGGTATTATACCAATTGTAGAAACGGTGATGCGTCTGGGACTCCATTCATATCCCCAATCTGAAGTAAGTATTTCTATGCTTTTTAATACTTCATCTATATTGTCGAATGGTTCGCCCATACCCATATATACGACATTGCTGAGTTCATTGCTTTCAGGAATACTGCGAATCTGATTAAGAATTTCACCCGCAGTAAGCTGCGCTTGAAAGCCTTGTCTGCCTGTCATACAAAACAAACACCCCATTTTACATCCTGCCTGTGAGGAAATGCAGAGAGTGGAGCGCTTTTCTTCGGGTAGATATACTGTTTCAACGCTGAGCTTGTTTTGAATATCGAAAAGATATTTTTTGCTGCCGTCAATTGACTCTTGAACTTTGGAAGGAAGATATACTCCAAAGGAATAATTCTCATTTAGAAGTTTACGTGCATCCTTTGAAAGATTTGTCATTTCATCTATGGAAAGGGCATTTTTTTTGTAAAGCCAGCCGGCAAGCTGAGCTCCGGTGTATGAAGGAAGACCCAGATTGCTTGATAAAGTTTGCAACTCATAGAGATTTTTTCCAAAAAGTGGTTCTTTCCGCATTACTAAAAAATTGACAAAGCACACAAAGGTAATATTTTTTTAACTTCATGCTTTGATACCCCGGGAACAAACTAATTGTTTAGATTTTTTATGGAAAAACTGTTAATTTTTTTTGTTTAAAAACAAAACTGAAAAAAAGAAAATATCGAAATTAACATTATGTAATTAAACCTGTATGATACTTAAATTGTCTATTAATATATGGAGTATAAAATTGCCAAAAATTTTTCTCTTTGCAATTGAAATAGTTATTTCAGGCTTGAAGTGTTAAAATTACAATTCGGTTTTAATAAAATGTATATGTATATAATGCAAAAAAACAGGGTTGTTTGGGATTTTTTAACCACTTTTGTAATATAAATTAACAATTATTTAAAATTAATGTCACCCTTGTCTGTTAATTCACCAAATAGTTCTATTAGTAAAAAAGTTTTCAGAGGATATATTATTAATCTGATGCTTTTGGTTTTGGTATCCGGATCTGCTCTTTGGGGGGTTAACCGTTTAAACCAGTGGATTGACAGCACAGAGAAAGTCGATAACTTATTACATCAAATTTATCTTGCACGTATAGAAATTAAGGATTATAGCTTGAGCAGTGATGTAGCGCATCTTATAAAACTTGATAGTTTACGCTATGAAATCAGCTCTGCATTAGACGATGCACGTGGTAGTCGTATTAATGAAAAAAGTAGTGCAGAATTAATAAATGTTGATTCATGGATATTGGATTTTGAGCGTTACTGGGAAATGTTTATGGATTTAAGGATTAGACGTGATTCTGCTGAACATAGAATGGATTCATTGTTTCAACAAATTTTTATTAATGCACGAAAACCCTTCCCAAAAATATTTGTAGATGAAGAAAATGAATCAGGCATTGATCCTCATAATGATCTTTTGTTTCAGCTTTTACATTTAAAAGAATTGGAAAAAGCTATATGGGGCTTTCCTGAAAAAGTGATAGTCATAGATTCGGTGAATATTATTTTTAATAGAATTCATCATTTACTGCCCCCCGATGATTTGATACCTTCAGTTAGTAGTGCGGGTATCGTTATACGACATTTAAAAAGTGATCTTTCACAATATCAGAAGGTTATGAATGAGTTTGTTATGGCAGTTCATGACCTTAATGAAGCACAAAATCTTATTACCCATAGTGCTTTGAATATCCAGGAGGCCGGAGAAAGAGCTAATTATTACCAGAATCGTGCAATGGAATTGTGGTCTCTGATCAGTTTGTTTGCGCTTGCAATGGTTATGCTCTTAGCTGTTATTATTGGTTTTTCCATGGCATACATCTTTATGAGAAGGGTGAAAAAAGATGAGCAAAATCGTTCTATTAAAGATAAAGAGCTGGAAGAAAATCGAAAACTGCTTAATGATATTATAAATAACAGTGCTTCCTTGATTTATGTTAAGGATTTATTTGGTCGATATACGCTTGTAAATCAACCAATGGAAGAAATTATTGGAGTTGAGGCACATAGGATGATTGGAAAACGAGATGAGGAAATTTTTCCTGAAGAATATGCGCTTCTTATTCAAGAAAATGATAAGAATGTTCTTAATCTTAAGCAAACTCTGCAGGTAGAAGAATATTTTCCTTCACCAAGCGGTAGGCGTATATTTTTATCAAATAAATTTCCAATACAAGATCAAGATGGTGAAATCCTTTCTTTAGTGTGTATATCAACAGATATTACTCCCTTACGAACAGCTTTGTCGGAACTGGAGAAGAGTCGTGAAAATTATAAAAATATAGTCTCGAATGTGCCGGGTGTTGTTTACCATTGTTTAAATGATGAGAGACGTACCATGCTTTTTATTAGTGGTGGAGTTGAAAAATTAATTGGACTTGGAATTGATGCTTTTATCAATGAAGGTCAATCTGTTATGCCTTTTATTGAGAAGGAAGACCTTGATAAAGTAAAAAGTAGTATTCAAAGGGCAATATCACGACAGCGTCCTTTCGAAATTGAATATAGAATCAGAGATTTGTTTGGACATCGAAAGTGGGTCTATGAAAAAGGACTGCCTGTTTATGAGAAAGATTCCACAAAGCTTACCTTGCAAGGTGTGATAGTTGATATAACGGCACAAAAAGAAGCCATGGCAGAACTGATGCTTCGCGATCGACTATTAGAAGGGGTTTCAGAGGCAGTGAAAGAATTAATAGTAACACCGGAACCAACTGAAGCATTGTTGAGAGCCTTAAGATTAATGGGACAAGGGGCAGGGGTGGATAGAGCCTTTGCTTTTATGAATGAACTAACACCTGACTCCAATAAAATGCTGATTAAGCATGTGATAGAATGGGATAGAAACAAATTGGAAGCTGTTAAACGTGATGAATTTAATGAGTTTTCATATGAAGACTTACCTACTTCATGGTTTCATAAACTTAGTGAAAAAAAGGAAGTAATTGTTACATCAAGGCAATTGGAGCCTGAAGAACAGAAGTTTTTAAAGATAATGCAATCTGCCACGCTTGTGTTAATTCCTGTTTTTGTTCATGAAAGGTTCTGGGGTTTTATTGGATTTGGAATAGGACTTAGAGGCGGCTTATGGAATGAACCACATATAACTCTTTTTAAAGCTTTTTCGGTTACTTTGGGAATTGTAATAGCAAGAAATGAAGGAGCCGTAGAATTACAAAAAGCTAAAGAAGCAGCAGAAGCTGCAACTAAAGCAAAAAGCGATTTCCTGGCTCGAATGAGCCATGAAATTCGTACACCCTTGAGTGCTATCATAGGATGGACTCACCTTGGAATTGAAAAGCTTGATCTGCACGATCATACCGATTATTTAAAGCGCATTCAATCTTCTTCACGTTCTTTATTGGGAATTGTAAATGATATTCTTGATTTCTCGAAAATTGAAGCAGGTAAGCTGGAGCCCGAAAGTATTGATTTTGATTTAGAGGCACTTATGCAAAACTTGGCTGATATTGTATTATATAAAGCTACCGAAAAAGGGCTGAACTTGGTGTTTGACTATTCTCCCAATGTACCTTTGAATCTTGTTGGCGATCCCTTGCGGATAGAACAAATCCTTGTAAACTTGGTAAATAATTCTATAAAATTTACCGAGCAAGGAGAGGTAATAGTAAAAGTAAGGGTAAAATCAGAAAGAAAAAATTCTGTTGTTTTACTTTTTTCTGTTTCTGATACGGGAATAGGACTCAAAGAAGAACAAAAAGAATATCTTTTTAAAGGCTTTACTCAAGCGGATGTTTCTATTTCAAGAAGATTTGGAGGAACAGGCTTGGGCTTAGCTATTTGCAAAAGATTAACTGAGCTGATGGGAGGTGAAATATGGGTGGAAAGTGAATATGGTGTTGGCAGTACTTTTCTATTTACCCTTGATTTGGGAAAACAAAAAACACAGAAAAAAGAACAAATGATAAATGCATTTGAAGGAGCCGGTGAAAATGTGCTTATCGCTGATGTTAATCGTTCTACAGCAAAAAGCCTACAACATATGTTGCAGGATTTTGGATTTAATGTGAAAAACTGCAAAAACCTCCAAACATTAAAACGCGAAATTAAGCGGCGTGATAATACTCATGAATACAGTATCTTATTTTTGAATCCCGATTTATTCGACAATTTAAAAGACAAAAATCTTGAGGAATTAATTAATCATTCAAATTTTGAATATCTTGTTTTATTGTCAAATCCTTTTAATGAATCACAATTAAAAGAGAAATGGATAAGTGAACGAAAGATCAGAATACTTGGTATGCCAACAAATTATTCGCTATTATTTGATTGTTTGATGGATGTTCTTGGTGGAGATGATACTGGCAGACAATACGATGATGAAGAGACAATGCGATATCGCGATTTGTTAAAAACAAAGCGAAGCCTCAATATTCTTGTTGTTGATGACACTTTAAGTAATCGTGAACTTGTTATTGAATTATTGGCTATGGCAAATATCAAAACAAAAACACTTGCCGGCGGTCGTGATACTGTGGAACATGCTTCTTCACTTAAAAATGAATGTCCCTATGATTTGATCTTAATGGATATTTATATGCCCGAAATGGATGGTTATGCTACAACAAAAAACCTGAAAAAAATCCCGGGCTGGAAAGAAACTCCCGTTGTTGCTTTAACAGCTGATGCTTTTGGTGAAATTGAAGAAAAGATTTCTCGTGCCGGAATGGTTGGTATGGTATCAAAGCCCATTGATCCTGAGAATTTATTTGAAGTGATTTACAAATTGATTTTTGGAGAATCTGAAGAAAGTAAAATAAAGAAAGTTGATACCGAAGAAATTGAAGATTACGATTTTCCTGAAATTGATGGCTTAACAGTGCAAACAGGAATTAAACGATTGGGAGGCAGAGCTGACTTGTATAAACTTTTATTGAAAGGATTCCGACACGATTATCGAAATTTTGATAAACAAATTAAAGAATTGCTCAAAGTTAACGATACTGAAGGTCTGGCTATTTTACTTCACTCTCTTAAAGGTATAGTTGGTACAATGGAAGCAAGTGAGCTTTATAAACTTAGTATAGAAACAGAAGAAGCATTCAAGGAAAATAACCCTGAATTTAAAAAACTTGCCGACAGACTTGAACTTGAAGTTTCTGAAATGGTTGAACGTTTGGATAAATTATCTTACCTTCAATAATAATCTAAATAAGCTAATTGTAATATTTATGACTGCCTACCTTGATAAAAAATACCGACTGATATTTTTTTTCTTTTTGTTGGTTTCATGTTATAAACTGGAAAAACCGGTAGATATCCCCGGTATGCCACTTATACATATCGACTTTGACGAAAGAATTGAAAATAAAGGAGTTTTACCCGTTATATGTAGAGGAGTTGAAAATGTTAGCTATACAACAGGAGTTTTAGATTATGCTCTGGATTTATCAGAAAAAGCTAAATTCAGAAAACCAATAGTTATTGTTAAACAATCAGAACAATCTTTTAACGATTATCCGGGTTTTACAGTTTTATTTTGGGTAAACTCGGAAAATGAAGATTTTAATGCCTACACTATTATAGCTCAACTTGAAGAGGAAGAAGGCTTAGAGCCCTTTGGATGGAGTATTGAAAGGACTCCATCAGGGAGTTGGAAATGGAAGGCTTCCGATGGAGTTAATAATGCTTCATATGAAGCTACAGTTAAGCGCCAGCCAATAAATGACGGAACTTGGCATATGATAGGCTTCTCTTTAGATTTCTCAAATGGCGAAGCACGCCTTTATTACGATGGCATAAATGTTGCCGTTTATTCACTAGCAGATTTTGACCAGGATTTTTTTGGCAATAAAATAAGTGTTGGAGTACATCCCTTTATTATCAATCCATTAAAGGAAATATTTAATGGAAAAATTGATGATTTGAAAATATGGAGCAGAGTACTTAACAAGGATCAGGTAGAAGCTGTATATAATAACGACCCTTCATATCGCTTAATAAAAATTGAAAAATTTCCTGATTCATTGACGATAATGACATGGAATATATGGAATGGGGGACAGTTTACAGGAAAATATGTTGGCCCGCAAAGAATAGCTGAAATAATTGAAAAATCAGGAGCCGACCTTATAGCTATGCAAGAAACTTTCGATTCGGGAGAAAAAATTGCCGACCGGCTTGGATATTATTATTATAAAAGAAGTGAAGGTTTAAGTGTATTAAGTCGTTATCCTATTGGAAAAACATACAATATTTATCGCCCACGGCACTCAGGAGCTGTGGATATTCTTTTGCCAAAAGATGAAACATTGATCTTTTGCCCAATTGCCCTGAGTTATATGCCGGGAATAAGCTCCTACATCCTATCAGGAAATGCTGAAGCTGATTCAGTTGTTTTTAGGGAAATGCAGACTCGAGGGAATGAAATCCGTTATATCCTTTGGGAATTGCAAACCTTATTAGATAATAGCGATAAAATACCGGTTGTTTTGGCAGGAGACTTTAATTCAGGCTCACATCTTGACTGGACAGAAGCTAATAGTAAAAATCGCTACGGACTTGTAATTGACTTTCCGGTAAGCCGCCATATGGAACAAAGCGGCTTCTATGATGCTTACCGACAATTTTATCCCGATGAAGTTAAATTTCCCGGTTTTACCTGGTCTCCACGATTTAAAGAGGTGCTTCAAGATAGAACAAATTATATCTATTATAAAAGTGAAAAAATTAAACCTGTATATGCCCGGGTGATTGATGAACATTATCTGGATTTTCCTTCTGATCATGCAGCTCTTGTGATATCATTTTCCCGGAAAGATTAATGTTGTCAATGGGAAATAAACATTCTGAGGATAAAAAATTAATTAAACGTATAGCGCAAGGGAATAAACAGGCCTTTGAACAATTGTTCCGCCTTTATTATCCCGCCTTGGTTGTTTATGCTCAAAAATTTATGATTAACCGTGATGTTTCTGAAAATATTGTGCAGGATTTGTTTGTCGATCTATGGGAAAAAAGACAAAAGCTTAAGATTAATATGCCCTCTGCTTATTTGTATCGTTCGGTTAAAAACCGCTGTATAAATGAATTGAAAAACAAGAAATATTTCACAGACCTTGATAAGGAAAGCCTTTTATTTGTTGAAGAAGATGAAGAGTTTGATCCCGAGTTGATTGTGCTTGTGCAAAATACTATTGCAAAACTACCTAAGCAAAGGCAACGCATTTTTATAATGAGTCGTTATGAGGGCTTAAAATATAAAGAAATTGCCGATAAGCTTGGCTTGTCAATAAAAACAGTAGAAGCACAAATGGGAAAAGCTTTAAAATTTTTACGCAAAAACTTAAAAGAAGAGATTAAAAAGAAAAATATTTAATTATTTGATAGGGGTTTTTAAATTTGATCTTGTCAGAATATTAAGAAGGCATTTTTTAAAAAATAACAAACAATAGATGTCGGGAAAAAATAGAACAGCTTCCTTGTTAGCAGCAAAAACTTTATCGGGTGAAGCCTCAAATGAAGAGGTTGAGCTATATGATAATTGGCTGAATAAATATCCTCAATATAAAAAACAGTGGCATGACTATCAAAAAGTATGGAAGTTAGCTGATATAGCACTGCAAACTGATAGAGTTGATAGTGATAAAGCATGGCAGAATGTTGAGCTTTTAACTAAAGAAAGAAAAGGAAACAGGCCCAAATTAATATCATACTTGAAATATGCTGCTGTTATGGCTGCTGTTGTTCTTGGTACTACAGTGTTTTGGATGTTTCTTTCCTATAGTCCTAAGATTATAATTAAAAATACTGAGGACAAAGCTGTAGTCGAAAAATTTGTTCTTCCCGACAATTCCATAGTAAGCTTAAATAAAGGGAGTGAAATTGAATATTATACAAGTTTTTTTAAAAAACAAAGGAAGGTAATACTTCAAGGCGAAGCATTTTTTAATGTGCTGCCGGATACAAAAAAAGCCTTTGTTATTGAGAGTGGAAACTTGATGATAAAAGTTGTTGGAACTTCTTTCAATATAAGATCATATCTCGGAAGTAAAAAAATAAGTGTGGATGTTAATGATGGAAGAGTAGAGTTAAAATCTCTTGTTAGTCCTGCTCAGATAATGACACTTAAAGCAGGTGAGGGTGCCGACTTCTATACAATGGATGATAAGATTGTAAAGCGTGAACTTAATATAAATATGTTTGCTTGGGAAAGCGGTGAAATACGCTTTTTTGACACTTCTTTGTATGAAGTCTTTGAAGTTCTTGAAACATTGTTTAATGTTGAAATTGAGGTGATGGATGATTCTATTTATAGGGAAAAACTTGGCGCTTCATTTTCACAGAACAAGCTTGACTACATTCTAAATGTCGTTTGTTTAACTTTAAACCTGGAAACTGAAAAATATAAGGACAAGTATATAATTAAGAGAAAATTAAAAGATTAGATTTAGCAGTTTTTTGAAAAAACAAACAAGAGTTGATTAAAATATCAATACTGTGAACAGTATTAAATCTATATTTAAATATTTGAATTTTTGCAATAATAGATTTTTATTACTGATAATAATGTTTGCTATTGCAAAGTTTATAGCGAGAGCTGAAACTACTAATAATACTGCTGATAGCTCTTTGATATTTCAAGAAATTTCACTTGCCGCTCTTATGGATTCCCTTGAACAGTATTATTCTTTCCATTTTGCCTATGACCTTGGTATTATTGATGTTGACAGTGTGATAAATGTAAATATTGATCTACCACTTGATGAGAAAAAATTAGAAAAACTTTTTGGGAAAGAAGGAGTAGGGGTGAAGCTCTTTGGAAATCAAGTTATTATTGCAAGAGAAAGAGGCTTGCCTAAAAATGCTAAACTTATTAGAATTAGTGGCAGAGTAGAAGGACTAATTTCCGGAGAACCATTGGCAATGGCTACTATTGGAGTGCTTGGAACAGCTGTTGGTACTATTACTAATGATGTGGGTTACTTTGATTTTTTATTAGCTCAAGAGTATGCAGGAAATAAATTGTTTTTCTCCTATTTGGGACATCTTTCAAATGAAATTCTTATTCCTGAAACAGATACTGTTATTATCGTACGCCTTCCTGCTACTTCTATAGAATTACCCGAAGTGAATGTTTTGTATCGTAATCCCGATGAAATTGTCAATGAGCTTGTTTCTAAGATAAATGAAAATTATTTGCAATATCCGTCCTTTCTAACTGCCTTTTTTAGAGAAACTATACAACAAGATGAAAAGTTTGTTGACGTTTCAGAGGCTGTGATTGAAATTTTGAAACCATCATATAAATATCCTTCCGATAGTGAAAGAGTACGATTTATTAAAGGCAGAAAAGGAAGAGAAACGGCGGATATGGAATTTATAAATTTTAAACTTGTAGGTGGACCTTATCACTTTTCAAGACTTGATATAGTTAGAAATGGAGATTTTTTGCCTAAAGAACAAAATACATATCGCTATTCTTTTGAAGGTGTTACCATCGATTTTAATAAAATACTTTATCGGATAGCTTTTAAACCTGTAAAAGATAATGAAGGACTCTTTTATAAGGGAGAAATGCGTATAGATTCTGAAAGCTATGCACTTGTGTCAATAGAATTTGAATTGACTCCGGCTTCTATAAAAAGAAGCAGAAATTATCTTATACAAAGGGATGCACGTAAATTTCGAAGCAGACCGGTTTTTGCACGATATAAAGTCGAATACCGACCTTTTAATAATAAATGGATGTTGTCAAGAGTAGTTGGAGTTGTAAATCTTCAAATTACAGATAAAAACAGCAAACAACAATCGGTGTTTAATGCTGTTTCAGAAATGTTTGTAAGTGATCTTACTGAAGCTGCCGGCCGTGAACGAATTAAATGGGCCGAAACTTTTAAACCCTCTTATGTCTTGTCGGAACATCTTGGAGAATTTGACCCGCAATTTTGGAAAGATTATAATATTATTCAAGCTGATGAAGCATTGGAAAAAGTGTTCCGAAAAAAATAAAAAAAAGGATGTCCAAAATATATTGGACACCCCCCGGCTTCTTCAAAGACTGTACCTGTTGGAAAAAGCTATGTCATATCACGCACAGCATTGTTGAAGATAATCAATAGTTGATTGAACTGTATTAATTCTTGGTAAGGACTCATTATCAATATCAACATTAAATTTTGTTTCTAAATAAAACAAGAAACATGTCATATCAATATCATCCATCATCATATCCATAGTAAAAGAGGCATCTTCGAAAATCCTATCTCTTGGAACACCGGTTTGACGAAGTACCCTGTATAAATTTCTGCGAATATTTCTACTGTCCATTTCAGGTAAAATTAATTATTACTGTGATCCTTTAATGATAGGACAATCATATTGCAGAATGCACGTATAAAAAAAATGATTTTTTATCATTTATCGTTGATGATTGATTTTTGACCAATGGGTTCACGCAAAACGTGCGAAAATTATTATCCACGAATTTCACGAAGACACTAAAAAATAATCAATTACGAATTAAAAATCACGTATTACTCAGGCGTTTCGACTTCGCTCAACGACCGAGTAATACGTAATTTAATGACTCTAAACCCTAGACCCTTCCCGACGCAACCTGTCTCGCTTTAGCGGGAGTCGGGAACCTGTCCCGTTGAAAACGGGATTTCGCTTCGCTCAAAACTCCAAACTCAAAACTCCAAACTCAAAACTCCAAACTCAAAACTCCAAACTCAAAACTCAAAACTGTTCATTGTTCATTGTCATTTCATAATTAAGGTTGACAAGATTTTACAAGATTCAACCACCTGTTGA
>CAZODA010000078.1:0-11161 GCA_964578485.1 uncultured Alkalitalea sp.
ATTCATCAAAGGGTATCGACTTTAATATAGGTCTGAGATTACGCTTTGGATTTATTGCAATACATGGAGACTATACTGTTGGAGACTATTCAATGCTGACAGCAGGATTTGGAGTTAATATCAGATAAAAAACAACAGGGGTATGAAACATATGTGTTCATACCCCTGTGAATAAAAAATATTAAACCAAAAGCACTGTAAAATTAAAGAAAAAAAATTAATATCCTAAAGTTTTGAATTGTTTTTGTTTTTTTCTTTTTAAAAATTAAAAATATAAATCAAGAACCTTCTCTTCATTCTCCCAGTTTAGCTCATTTGCCGCCCTTATAAGAGTGCCCTTCCATGTTTCTCTTAATTGTTTTGATTCACAGGCTTTTTTAATGGCTTCAGCGATTAGTTCAGGATCTAAAGTGTTAATAAGCAAACCTGTATTATAACTTGCAACTATATCTTTAATATCCGGAAAAGCAGTAGCTATAACAGGCAAGCCAAGTGCAGGATAATCAAAGATTCTATTTGGCAATGAATAATAATAGCTTAATCCCAAATTCTCAAGCAAGCATAATCCTACATGAGTATCAAGAGCATATTCATGAAGTTTTTCAAAAGAAACCTTACCTGTAAATTCAACCCTTTCATTAAGTCCTTCTTTCCTGACTAATTCATGCAATTTCTTCTCAATATCTCCACCTCCAACAATTTTCATTTTGTAGGAAGGCAAATATTTTAATGACAATATTGAACTTTCAAGTCCACGCCCTACATTTAATGCCCCTTGGTAATAAATTACAGAACTTTTAGAGACCGGACGAATTTCATGAATATCATCGGCCTTATCAGGAATATTTCTTATTAAAACAAAAGATTTGTTATATCGCTCCTTATATATTTTTTGTATTCCCGGCGAAACAGTTATGCCAAAGTCTATACCCGGTAAAAAAAACTTTTCAATTAATTGCCATATAGCTTTAACAAAAGGGCGATTATATAATTCGGGTATTTCAGGAAAGTATTCATGGCTGTCGAAAATAACAGGCTTGCCTTTAATCCATCCTGCCAACCTTGCTGCAACAAGAGTGTCAAGATCTACTGAAATAATATGACTGCACTTCTTAAATAATAATAAAACAAAAAGCTGAATATTGAAAGTGGCATAAAATAAAAAGCCCTTGTTAAAAAGACATTTTAAACGTAAATGCTCACCTTTCCTGCCGGGTGGAATATCACCCCCGGGCCACCTTCTTCCTATAAGAAAAACATTGTAAGCCCTTTTTGTCAGCGATGCAGTAAGTTTTGCAACACGTTGATCAATAATCAGATTGTTGCTTACTGTAATAATAATCCTATTATTGGTGTTTGCCATATATTATACAGATCGGTTATGTTAATATAATAAAACCTTCCGGCGAATAACAGAGCCGGAAGGTTTATAACTCTTACACCAAATTTTTCTTATACATCAATATTTGCGTATGTAGCATTTCGTTCAATAAATTCACGACGAGGAGGAACATCATCTCCCATTAACATACTAAAGACACGATCCGCCTCAGTTGCACTTTCAATGGTGACCTGACGAAGAGTACGAGTTTCAGGATCCATTGTGGTTGACCAAAGCTGCTCGGAATTCATCTCACCCAAACCTTTGTAACGCTGAATATGAATTAAATCTTCACGACCACCGGCGTGTTTGGTGATAAATTCTTGCCTTTGTTTTTCATCCCAGCAATATTCTTCAATTTTACCTCGCTTCATTAAATAGAGTGGGGGAGTGGCAATATAAAGATGACCGTTCTTAATTAATTCTTTCATATATCTGAAAAAGAAGGTCATCACAAGTGTTGTAATATGACTGCCATCCACATCAGCATCTGTCATAATTATTATCTTATGATATCTTAAACCCTCTAAGTTTAAAGCCTTACTGTCTTCTTCAGTTCCTATTGTCACACCCAAAGCTGTGAAAATGTTTTTAATTTCATCATTCTCAAATACTTTATGTTGAAGGGCCTTTTCTACATTGAGAATTTTTCCCTTGAGAGGAAGTATGGCCTGAAATTGCCTGTTACGACCTTGTTTGGCAGTTCCACCGGCAGAGTCACCCTCAACTAAAAATACTTCACAATTGGCAGGGTCTTTGTCTGAACAATCAGCTAATTTTCCGGGAAGACCACCACCGGAAAGAACACTCTTCCTTTGAACAAGCTCACGCGCTTTACGAGCAGCATGACGCGCAGTTGCAGCTAATATTACTTTATTTACTATGGTCTTTGCATCCTTGGGATTTTCTTCCAAGAAATTTTGTAACATTACACTAACAGCCTGATCTACAGCTAAACTAACATCGCTGTTACCAAGCTTGGTCTTGGTCTGACCTTCAAATTGAGGCTCAGCAACTTTGACAGAAATAACAGAGGTGAGACCTTCACGAAAATCATCACCGTTAACATCAATCTTAAGCTTGGCAAGCATGCCTGATTTTTCAGCCCAAGATTTTAAAGTCCGAGTAAGACCACGACGAAATCCGGTTAAATGAGTCCCTCCTTCAATAGTGTTAATATTATTTACATAAGAATAAACATTTTCGTTGAAAGATGTATTATACACTATGGCAATTTCAACAGGAACCTCATTCCTTATAGTGTTTGTGTAAATTATATTGTCAATTAATTGTTCACGGTTTGAATCAATAAATTTAACAAACTCAGGAAGACCCTCATCAGAATAAAAGCGTTCAGAATAAATTTCTCCATTTTCATCCTGAACCCGCTTATCAGTTAAGTAAATCTCAATACCTTTATTCAAATATGACAACTCGCGCATCCTCTCGGCAAGAGTTGAAAACTTATATTCGGTAACTATGAAAATTGAATCATCAGGCTTAAAAGTAATAGAGGTACCTGTTTTATCAGTAGTGCCGGTTTCTTCAACTTTTGTGATAGGAACTCCCTTTTCATATTCTTGACGATAAATTTTACCATCACGATGTATTTCAGCGATTAGGCGAAAGGACAAAGCATTTACACAAGATACTCCTACACCATGTAAACCCCCGGATACCTTATAACTCGCTTTGTCAAATTTCCCCCCGGCGTGTAATACTGTCATTACAACTTCAAGAGCAGACTTACCCTCTTTTTCATGTGTGTCAACAGGAATTCCACGACCATTATCCACAACAGTTATTGAATTATCTTCATTAATTGTAACATGAATATAGTTACAATAACCGGCCATAGCTTCATCAATGGAGTTATCCACAACTTCATAAACCAAATGGTGCAATCCTCTGGTGCTTACATCACCAATATACATTGCAGGCCGCTTACGAACAGCCGTTAAACCTTCCAAAATCTGTATGTTATTCGCTGAATAATCATCATTGGAAAGGTCCTCAGGAATAAAATCTAAATTATCAGTCATTTTAAAAAATTAATTATAAATCCTTCTGAAGAATATCAGCTTGCAAATAGATTTATTTTGAAAAAAACATTATTAAAAAATCTAGGTAATATACATGCTTATGCTGTTTGAAGGATATACAAATATAGTAAAAATATAGCTATAATGAGTTGAACTTTTCTTCTTTTTTATTAACAGCCATGTTAGTATATTGAGTTGATTATTTGTTTGTTAAATCAATAAGGCCTTATGTTTTTAAATGGATGCGCTTCAAGGTCAAGATTATCTGCTGTAAGGCCATACTGCACCGGCTTTAATGTAAGTTTTTATATAAATGCAATACTATTGAATACTACACTATAGCTTTATTCTGAAGAAATACTTCTCTTATTATGTTTTATGCAATTCAGAGGAATTTTATTGCTGAGTTTTTAACGATTTTTTTTCCTAATCTTTTATTTCTATTTTTGCCTCAGAAATATAAAATCTTTAACAGGTTTTTTAAATTAAAAATTAAATTTCTCCATTATTAATGGATACTTCTACTCTTACTGAAAAGGATTATCAATGGTATGCTTTGTACACAAAGTCCAGAGCCGAGAAAAAAGTATTAAAACAGTTGACCGATATGGGATTTGAGGCTTATTTGCCTCTGAGAAAAGAGCTTCGTCAATGGAGTGATAGAAAAAAATGGATAGAAACTCCAATTATTAGTTCCTATGTTTTCGTTAAAATCAAATCACAAGATTACAGAAGAGTTTTTGAAGTGAAAGGTGTTGTTGCTTATGTATCTCATAAAGGCAAGGCCGTTCCTATTCCTAGCGATGAAATTGAGGCTATGCGAAGAACTGTTGATAATAAAATGAATTTTAGTGTGGAAACAGGAAGTATGAAAAAAGGACAAATTGTAACTGTAACTTCCGGACCATTAAAGGGAATTAGCGGTGAAGTACTTGAAGTGAGAGGTGAAAAGAAACTTCATTTAAAAATAAGCCATATAGGTTATAGCTTGATTGTGAATCTTGATAATGAGACTTCTTTTAATTAGTATCTTTCCTTTGTTTGAATTTTTCTGTGAATTGTTTGACAGAGTTTTTAATTAAATGTCGCAATCTTTTAAATAAAGATATTTTATTGCCTTCCGTATCATATAAGATCAACTCCTTCAATAAAGGAAGCTTACTTGACCATTTCCTGCCAAAAATCATCCTCTCCAAAGCAAGAGAATATCCGCTAAAGTTTTTATTATCGCTTACTCTGAAAAAGCTGATCATACGTTTAATATCTTTGTCATATTTCTTCTTTCCGGGTATAGTGAGTTGATTTTCAGGATTTAATACTTTTAGCATAGACCAAATAATTGATAAAGGCTTTGAAAGATTTAAACTTTTAATTTGTTGATCTAAGGCCTCCTGACCTATTTCATTTTTATAATGAATCAAAACCTTTTCAATATCTATAAACCATCCTAATCGTATGCCTCCGGTGCGATAGGTATAATAACAATGAAGGGATAGATAAAGAAGTTGATGAATAGGATCAAGTACCAATATATTACTTTGAGCTAAAGGACTGACATTATCCCAAATCAAAGGTATAGGAATATTATAACGATGACCCGTACTAAAAAGAGAATGATGAATTTCAATACTTACACCACGATAAATAATTGGTGGTAAATGTTGACTCCAGAAGTCTTTATCTCTTGAAGTTAATTTACTGCTGCCTCCAAGTAATTTCCACGCCTCTACTGCTTGGTCGGAAGGAAGCAGAATGTCAATATCACTCATAGGGCGTAAAGCAGAGTCATTATAAATATGCTTGGCTAAAAAACTCCCTTTTAATAATATGCTATCAATACCAACTTCATTCTTCAGCCTGCCGGATATTTCATCTGCTATTAATAAAAGATTTGTATTCCTTGCTAATCCTGATAAATAACCATTATATAAAACTTCTTGATATTTTTCTGAGAAAAAACGAGAGGTCTTACTTTTATATAATAACTGCCCAAGGCCATTTCGAAAAGCATAATTGATAATATATTCTTCTTTGGCCTGAGATGAAAAGTCAAACTTTTTTTCCTGTCCTCTAAATAAGACCTTAATAAGCCATAACTCTTCAGAAGAAAATAAATTTTCAAATTTTTCTTTATCGCTTTTCGAAGTCATTTATTGATGTTAGTTTTTTAATTTTCTTGTTATCTTATAAGTTAATATATAAATATACATCCTTGTTTACCCTGAAAATTAATCGTTAAATCTAAATAGGTTATTCTGATCGGAATTATTGTTGATAACAGGATCGCCCTTAAAGTAAATACGACCTACACCCTTAGCTGTAACATTTATAGTATCAGTGATATGACAGTATATTACACCTGATCCAAATAGAAAAAGATCTGCATTTTTAACCGAAAGATTTAAAGCATCAATAATTCCGGAACCTTCCTGAATAAGATTAATTGTTTCGGACTCGCCAAAAACAAAACAATTACCCGAGCCAATCTGACGTAGAGAAACAGATGAAAATGTACCGTGAATCTCTGATGTGGCACCACCTTCAGAAGTGATAACTAATTCTTCAATATTTAAATCCTTAGCAACAATGATAGAACCATTGATATTATTAACTGTTAACTTGCTTATATCAAGTGTGTCTAATTTTATAGTTCCTTTTCCAATATTATTTAATGTAAAAACAGAGGGCGTGGTAACTTGAATCTTGATAGGCTTACGTGAAATTAAATTGAAGTTGTCCTTACGCCTTATTATTAGTTTGGAACGCTCAACTTCAGTTAAAACATAAGGTAAAAGATTGGATTCCCCTTCAATAGTTATTTCTCTTGATTCACCCTTCACGATTTCAAGAATGAAATTATCAGTTAATTCTATACTATGGAAATATGATGTGGAACGAATATGACTTTCAATTTTCCCGTCACCTATAAGATCAAGATTCAGAATACCTTCACATGAAATGATAAATAAGGCCATAAACAAGATGGCGAGATATAGGCAGAATAAATTGAAACTTCTGATTTTCATTGCTGATGGCTTTCAAAAATCTAATTGAGCTTAGTTAATAAAAAATAAGCTCATAACAAAGGTACACAATTGAGCTAATGAATGACAAATGCTAAATGTAAAATCTGTTATTGATTTTTATTAATAGTAATTTGAAGATATATTAAATCCAAAAGGCATTAAAAATAAAGAGTGATAAAAATAAAAAAGAGGAGCCGCAATAAAAAGCAACTCCTCTTTTTTTAATATTTTATAAATATTTCTTCTTAACCTAAATAAGATTTAAGCAATTTACTCCTTGAAGTATGTCTTAATCTTCTTATAGCTTTTTCTTTAATCTGTCTTACCCTTTCCCTGGTTAAACCAAAGCGTTCACCAATCTCTTCAAGAGTCATTTCTTGACATCCAATACCAAAGAAAAGCTTTATTATATCACTTTCGCGATCGGTAAGAGTTGCTAAAGCCCTTTCGATTTCCTTAGATAGTGACTCATTAATCAATGTCCTGTCGGCATTAGGTGAATCACTGTTTACCAATACATCAAGCAAACTGTTGTCCTCTCCTTCAACAAAAGGAGCGTCAACTGAAATGTGACGACCTGCAACACGTAAAGTATCAGTAACTTTGTCAGGTGGAATCTCAAGCTTATCAGCTAACTCTTCAGGAGAAGGCTTGCGTTCGTGTTTCTGCTCAAACTTAGAAAAAGCCTTGTTGATTTTGTTTAAGGAACCAACCTGGTTTAATGGTAAACGTACAATACGAGATTGCTCGGCAAGAGCCTGCAAAATCGATTGACGAATCCACCAAACTGCATAGGAAATAAATTTGAAACCACGAGTTTCATCAAATTTCTCAGCAGCTTTTATTAAACCTAAATTACCCTCATTAATTAAATCAGGAAGACTTAAGCCTTGATTCTGATATTGTTTGGCAACTGAAACCACAAATCGCAAATTAGCCCTCGTTAATTTTTCAAGAGCCGTTTGATCACCCTTCTTAATGCGTTGCGCCAACTCAACTTCTTCTTCAACAGAAATCAAGTCTTCACGACCAATTTCCTGCAAATACTTGTCGAGCGAAGCACTTTCGCGATTAGTGATAGATTTTGTTATTTTTAATTGTCTCATTTCTTATTTTAAAATGTTCCGCAAAAGTACACTTTTTTATTAACTAAAGCAACCTTAAACGTTGGATTTATTCTTTTAAATTAATTGCATAATAGGCTGTACGTCCATTTGAATAAACACCGGATATAAATAAGGCATCATCCACAATGTCAACAACCTTTTTCAAATCTTCTTCAGAGTTGATAGGAACCCGATTGGCCTGAATTATTATATAATCCTCACGGATACCGGCATCTCTGAATTTCCCCTCAGACACTTCTTTAACCTTTAAACCATTACGTATTCTTAATCGTTGCTTATCACCATCTGATAGCGATTCAAAAACAGCACCTAAAGTACTCATTTTACTAACTGTCTGAGCTAGCTCAGTGCCACCATGAATATTACGTAAGGTTACAGTGAAAGGTTGTGTTTTTTTATTCCTGAAAATCTCTAACTGAACATTATCTCCCGGCCTGAAGCGACCTATCTTTTCTTGTAATTCAGGAACAGAATTTACAACATCACCATTAACACTTACAATAATATCACCCTCTTTTATACCGGCAGCTTTCGCACCGCTTCCGTCTATTACTTTTTCAACGTAAATACCACGCGAACGATCTAAATTAAGCTCACGTACAAGTTCACTGTCAACATTCTTAATGTGAATGCCAAGTAAACCACGCTGTACTTCCCCAAATTCCATTAAATCTTCAACAACTTTCTCAACAATACTAACAGGTATCGCAAATGAATATCCGGTAAAAGACCCGGTACGTGAAGCAATAGCAGTATTAATACCAATAAGTTCACCCCTTGTGTTGACAAGTGCACCACCACTGTTTCCCGGATTAACGGCAGCATCAGTTTGAATAAAGGCTTCTATGCTCATTTGTCCTAAAATTTGAATGCTCCGCGATTTTGCACTTACAATACCGGCTGTTACTGTGGAGGTTAGATTAAAAGGATTACCAACAGCTAAAACCCATTCGCCAATTTTAAGCTCATCAGAATTCCCAAATTCAATATAGGGCAACTGAGAAGCATCAATTTTTAAAAGCGCAATATCAGTTGTTGAATCACTGCCAACAAGAACAGCTTGAAAAGATTGATTGTCATTTAATGTGACTTCTATAACATCAGCGTTATCAATAACATGGTTGTTGGTAACAATAAAGCCATCATTAGAAATTATAACACCTGATCCTGATCCTAAAACCGGTTGCTGAGGTTGTTGCTGATAACCCCTGGGACCAAAGAAAAAATCAAAAAGAGGATGACCGGAATAAGGCTGATCACCAAGCTTGGCCCTTCCTTTGGTTTGAACGTGAACAACAGCATGTACAGTTTTATCAGCAGCATAAGTTAAATCGGGCAAGGACGTTGGAGAAGCTGATTCAGGCATAGCCGTAAACCTTGAATGATGCTCTCTTTGAACCGGAATCTCAACAATCTTTGTCTCTTCCTTGAAAAAATTGGAATATAATAAAACACCAATTATTGCCCCTATTAAGGCAACTACAAATGTGATAATTGAATTTTTTAATTTCATGACAATAGTAAATTTGAATTTCCTCTCATAAGTCAACAAATACTATGCCTGCAGGCTTTAGTTTACACTTTTTAACGGAAAGAGTAGAAAATGTCAGCTTAATAGTTAAAAAAACTACTCCACTCACGTAAAACAATTGAATAGCCGTTCTGTTCAGATATTAAAGAAAATAATAAAAAGACAAAATGTCATGAAACAGAATCTTATCATCTATATAAGATAACTAATTTTTTGAAAGTTTCATAATTTCAAGACCTGCAATTAAAACTATGCCCAATCCATGCTTTTCATTGTCTCCAACAGGACGCTTATAATAAAATACAAGATCATCGGCAATGCCTGTGCCCACACAAACATCTATAAATTTGCCTTCAGAGGTAATCTTGTTCCTTTTTAAAGCCGTCCAACCCTGAGTTGCAATACTTCTATATTCAGGACTAATCCATCCCTCATTAACAGCCTTGGCTACTCCATAAACAAAAAGCGCAGTAACAGACGATTCTTGATAAGAATCAGGCTTGTCCAATAATTGCTTCCACATACCATCAGCATCCTGATATCTTGAAAAACCAATAATTTGCTTTTCCAATATAGCTATTAAAGCACCCCTTTGAGGATGGTCGCTAGGAAGCTTTTCCAATAAATCACATATAGCTAAAGTTATCCAACCGTTGGCACGTCCCCAATGAGCTACACCATTGATACCGGGATCTGAATAATAGCAATGATAAAATAAACCGCTAAGAGGGTCCCAAAGATGTTCATCCATTTTTAAAACCTGATGAATGGCATCATCAAAATATTGTGAAATACCGGAAAAAGCACCCATACGTGATAAAAATGAAACCGACATAAAAAGATCATCAGCCCAAACAGTTAAATTCCTTGGAAAAGTCCTGCTTAAAGTCCCGTCCTCTAAACGATCCTGACCATAAGATATATGATTTGCCGTATTATTGATGTATTCAAGATACTCAACCTGAGGATTCAATTCATGAACATCTATGACACTCGCACCCATAGCACCGCAATCGTCAAGTTCCTTGAAATTCCATAATTGACCAAAAGGCCAATGCCAATGACGACGATCATCCCTGAAACGTTCTTTGAAATATTCATAGTTGGCAAAACCATAAGCAACATGGTTTAAAGCATAATTGATGTATTTGTCTTCATCTAAATACTTCCCAAGACGTATCATCGCCATATTGGTAACACCGGCAGAATAATGCCATTCCATTAAAGGACTGGCAAAACGAACATCCTCACCCTCAGGAATTTCATCCGTGGAATTGTAAACTTCTTTTGTAGTTATACCTACATATTGAGTAACAGGCTGCTCTAAAATGTGATCAGCTATTAAACGAATAACTGCCTCGTCGCTTAAACGCAAAATGTTGACCTCTTCAACAGCGGCTGTACCATTTCCATTGTTACAACTATTAAATAATAAACCGCCTAAAAGTAAAATTGAGAATATCTTTTTCATAATAATTGGATATAATATGTTTGATAAATAATTGAAGCTGCATTTTTTAAACTAAATTATTGAACTTAATTCAGACTCGTAATCACACAATAATTTCAATATATAAAAATAGAACTAGATTTTTCAAAATGCAATACACAAATTGTTAATTCATTTAAACTTTTTGTCACAAAAAAAAATCATCAAATTAGTTAATTAGAAGATTAGAAAATCAATTACGAATCTTCAATTACGAATTACGAATTAATTGATTCAATTACAAATTAAAAAGATGAAACTCGAAACTGGTTGTTTTGAGCGCAGCGAAATCCCGGCTAACGCCGGTAGGCGTGAGACGGGAGAGCGAAGTCGAAACGCCCTAATTAAAAATGAAGGAATGAAGAAATGAAGAAATTAGTTGATGTGATGATTAGTAGATTAGGAAATTAGTGGATTAGCAGATTAGTAGATTAGCAGATTAGAAAATTGAAAATGTTGAGGACAACGTCGTTTAGATGGGGTTAGTTATCAATTTTTAATGTACTCAATGCATCCTGCTTTGAGAAAAGGTTTGAATCATGCAAATATGTAATTGGCAAATAAA
>CAZODA010000079.1:0-10493 GCA_964578485.1 uncultured Alkalitalea sp.
CAATGAACAATGAACAATGAACAATGAACAATGAACAATGAACAATGAACAATGAACAATGAACAATGATCAGTCATCAGTAATCAGTAAACAGTTATGGATTTGGAGTTTAGGGTTCAGGGTTTAGTTAAAAGTTATAAATTATGAATTACGCGGTCGTTGAGCGGAGTCGAAACGCCTGAATGGCAGTCAATTACGAATTAGTAGATTAGTGGATTAGTAGATGTGATGATTAGTGAATTAAGTCAACAAAGAACGCAATTTTACGCGATTGAGATTTTCCACGAAAACATGAATTTACAATAGCTTCCGCCTTCAGCAAGCCTCGGCGGAATTTCGCTACGCTCAAAAACCTAACGGAATGCAAGATAAGACGCTATTATAGGTTTTACCGAGCGTTCCATTCCTACGTAATGGCCTTTTTACATATCATTCCTTTTTACCATGTGCACCATTCCTAACGGATGGTTCTTTTTTACGGAACAGCTCGGTTTGCCGCAATCCGTTAGGATTGCAACGCTCGGTAGAAAATATGCTCATCTCTCCACCCACATTCCGTCAGGAATGTGACCTTATTCGTGTAATTAAAAAATTAGTGAAATTAGTGAAATTCGTGGATAATAATCTTTGCGCCCTTTCCATGAAACCCCTTCGCAGCCTTTGCGTGAACCTATTAACGTCTTCGTAATTGATTACTGCTCTTCGCGAGAGAACGAAATATTATTCACAGTCACATCTATATAAATATAATGCATCTATTTATTTTCCTCTGAATTATTTACTATATTTAATAATATATCAGCTAAGTAATTCTATTTTGTTTTCAATAAATTTGATATAATAAAATCAAAGTATGGCAATATGACTGTTTACTAATTAAAAATTAAGTCATATAGCCTATTTATGTGTGAAATTATTTATTGTTCCTTACAGCATAAAAAGCTTATCACGCTGATTATGAGCATAAAAGCAAAAAGCCCTATATATTATTGATAAATCATCACTATTATTCAGTTAAATAATCGCCCTTGTTTGTGTAATGAAAATCATAAAATTGTAAATAATAGTTAAGTCTTAAATTTTGACGGAAATTTATATTTATCAAATTTCAAATACATCAATAAGATTAACAATAATTTCTAAAGAATAAAATACTTAAAAACAGATGGAAATGAGAAAAAAACTTTTTCAATGTCTGGTCATAGCAGTTGTTTTTTTAATATCTGCTACAACGATGGCTCAAACTTCACGTGTTGTAACCGGTGCAGTTACTGATAGTGAAGGTTACACATTACCCGGAGTAAATGTTGTTGTTCAGGGAACAACTATAGGTACCATAACGGATATAGATGGTCAATATAGTTTAAATGTTCCTGATGCTGACAACGCAGTTCTCCTATTTTCATTTATAGGCTTCAACAATGCTGAAATTCATGTTGGCAATCTTTCTGTCATTAATATTGTAATGGAAGATGCTGCCATAACACTGGATGAAATTGTTGCCGTAGGATATGGTACAATGCGCCGAAGCGATTTAACCGGTTCAATTGCATCAGTTGAAGGAGAAGACATCCAAAAACGCGGAACAGTATCTCCAATTGAAGGTATGCAGGGCAGTGTGCCGGGTTTAACAATAAGCTCACAAAGTGCACGTCCGGGTGGAGGATATAAATTCAATATCAGAGGATTAAATACAATGAGCAGCAGTGGTGGCAATGTATTATTTGTTGTTGACGGAGTAACAACAAGTAATATTGACTTTTTAAACCCTGCCGATATTGTAAAAGTCGATATTCTTAAAGATGCATCATCCACCGCCATTTATGGATCAAGGGGCTCAAATGGGGTTGTAATAATTCAAACTAAGAGTGCCGATCAGGTTAAAAAAGGAACTGCAACAGTTTCATACGACGGCTATTATGGTGTTCGTAAGATAGCAAGAATGCCGGATTGGATGGATGGATGGGAATTTAACGATTACCGAACCATGCGCTTTTATGAATATGGTTTAGGAAAAGTAGATGAAAAAGACAGAGATTGGTTATTAAGTCAAAATCAAGCATTCAAAGATTATGACCCCGCTGAAATGTATTTTTATTTGAAAGAAGAGAATTCGAATGATGTACTTCATCAAAGTGATTTACTGAGAGACCGAATGTTAAACAATGATTTTACAAACTGGGCAGATCTTGTTACCCGCACCGGTCATCAACAAAACCATTTCCTAACAATTTCCGGTATGTCTGATGACATTTCATATACCTTAGGTGTAGGATATCAAAACGAAAAAGGAAATATGATAGGTGAAGAACTTGATCGATATAATATTCGTTTAAGTGCTCAGCATAAAGCATCAGAATATTTCAGTGCGGGAGGTTCTTTTAATGCCTCAATCAGAGAAGTTACACAAGGAAGTGAAAACGGATATCGTGAGGGTTTTCGTCAAAACCCACTGGTAAGACCTTTTGATGATGATGGAAATTATCATTTACGACCCGGAAACAGAGATGCTATACAAGGTGTTACTCAATATACCGATTCACCAAATCCACTCTTGGATATTGCCAGCGGACAGGAGCAAAACAGAAGAATAGATGTGATTGGAAAAGTGTTTGTTGATATTACTCCTATTAGAAATCTGGAATTCAGAAGTTCATTGGCACCGCATTTCACAAGAAGCCGTAGAGGACTTTATTTTGGTGAAGTTGATGGCGGACGTACTACATCAATTGCAAGAAATGTTAATAGCGAATCATTCAGCTATGCCTGGGACAATGTATTAACTTATACCTTTGATTCAGGTGGACATCAACTTATAGCAACTGCCATTAATTCAATAGAAAAATCAAGAAATGAAGGTATTCAAATGCAAGCTGAAGATTTACCATTCGATTCACAATGGTATAACTTAAGTAGCGGAGAAATAACAACTACCACAAATACAGGTAGCTCATACTCCGAATCTTCATTATTATCTTATGCAGCACGCTTAAACTATTCCTACCTTGGAAAATATATGGCAACTGCTACCATGCGTTACGATGGCAGCTCAAAATTAGCAAATAACCAATGGGAGTCTTTCCCATCTGTTGCACTTGCATGGCGGATGTCTGAAGAAAGGTTTATGCAAGAATTATACTGGCTGTCAAATTTAAAATGGCGTGTTAGTTATGGTTATTCAGGAAACCACTCCGGAATTAGTGCATTCGGAACCCAAAACACACCGGGATCGCAAGCTTATTACGATTTTAATGGAAATGTAATAACCGGTTTCCGTCCAAGTGATCCGGTTAATGCTAACATTACCTGGGAAAAAACCAAGGAATATAACTTTGGACTTGATTTTGGTGTTTTCAATAACCGTATTAATGGTGCAATTGAAGCCTATGACAGACTCTCTGATGGGCTGATCTTTGTTCGTCGCTTAGTAGCCGAATCAGGTGTAAGCGGAGGAATGTTAACAAATATAGGTTCTGCTTCCAATAAAGGAATAGAAATAGAATTGAATACTGTTAATGTTAACAATCGTAATTTCACTTGGAACACCAGCTTTATTTTCTCCAAAAACGTTAACAAAATTGTTGATCTCTATGGAGACAAAGAAGACGATATTGGTAATAACTGGTTTATTGGAGATCCAATTAATGTGGTGTATAATTATGACTACTCAGGTGTGTGGACACCCGACCAAATTGAAAATCTTGATGATTTTTATAGAACAAATTATGGTTGGACAGAGGAAGATTTTAATGCATTGCCTGCAGGCGGACTCGAAGCAAGCTTACAAGCGGTTGAAGGCACACCAAGATTCATTGATTTAAATGGAGACGGATATATTAGTTCACCGGAAGATAAAAAAGTGTTGGGAACACCGGATGGAAAATGGATAGGAAGTTTTCAATCATCAATGCGTTTTAAAAATTTCGACTTCGCATTTAATATCTATACACATCAGGGAATATTGTTAGAAAGCCCATTCTTAGAAGAATTTGGCTGGACAGGTGATCGTGGTAGAATGAAGATCAATTACGATTATTATTTACCTGCCGGAGTACCTGTTTACGACAAAGATCTTAACTGGGTACCTTCTCCCGGAAAAACCGGTAAGCATCCGATAAACGTAAACGGAATGCCTAATATCGCTAATTATACAAGCTATGCTAAAATAACAGATGCATCATTTGTAAAAGTTCAAAATATTATTCTTGGTTATACCCTGCCAACAAATATAGTGAACAGAGTAAACATCTCTTCATTAAGGGTTTATATGAATATTTTAAATCCTTTTGTATGGACCGATTATGAAGGATATGATCCTGAATATGCAAATGTTAGTTTAAATAGTGGTAACGGACCATCAAATATTACCTATCAATTTGGTGTTAATGTGAAATTCTAAAATACTCTTTGACATGAAGAAAATAATATATATAATAACAATCGCCTTTTTGTCCTTCAGTTGCAGTGACTTCCTGGAAGAGAACAATTTAGGCAATGAAACTGCTGATAAAGTTTACAGCGATGCCAATAACTTTGAAGGATTGGTTGCTGCAGGTTACTCATCTTTACGCACCCTATATGGAAGATTACCATGGCTGTGGTGTTCGGGAACAGATATGTATATGATAAGCCGGCGTGACAATGAACGTGAAATCCAAAACTATGTAGGACTTGATCCAACTAATGGACAAGTATGGGAGTTTTATAGAGATGCTTATAGGGGTATTCAAGTTGTAAATACCGGACTCTATTATGCAGATAAAGGACCGGAGGATTTCGATGATACGGCATTGAAGACCAGAATAGCGGAACTCAGATTTATTAGAGCATATTACCACTTTCTGTTAGTTGAACAATTTGGTGGAATTGCAATCAATGATAGAGTTACTGATGAGCCCCGAACAGACCTTGTTCGTGCATCACTTGAAGATTCCTACAAGTTTATCATAGAGGAAATGGAGGATATCATTAATGACCTCCCCGCAAAAGCAAGTCAACGAGGAAGGGTTGACCAAAGTGTGGTTAAGCATTTTCTTGCTAAAGCCTATCTCACAAAAGGATGGGATCTTGGAGACAAAGCAGACTTTAATAAAGCAATTACATATGCAGAAGAAGTAATTGGAAGTCAGAGTATTTCAATTCCCTTTGATAAACTATGGCATTATACCAACGAAAATAATGATGAAGTTATATGGGCAATACAATATGATGTGGAATCATTATCGAATCCTGAATCAGGAGGAAATATTCAGCAAGCATGTTTTGGACCCT
This sequence comes from uncultured Alkalitalea sp., assembly GCA_964578485.1. Classification (GTDB taxonomy): domain Bacteria; phylum Bacteroidota; class Bacteroidia; order Bacteroidales; family Marinilabiliaceae; genus CAZODA01. The sequence continues at coordinate 5,272 of CAZODA010000079.1, forward strand.
ATCTTGACGGACAATCAGATCTTAATAAATATACTGCAACACAATTTCCGGTAACATGGCATGTACATGACCGCTTTGATGCTGATGACGCAAGATATGAAGGAACATTCATGATTACTGTTCCAAATCCATACTTTGATTACTGGCTGAAAGATCCGGCAACTTTACCCGTTAGATTGTTTTTCCCAAGAGTTCCGGGTGGTGCATGGACCAATGATCAAACTAATGCATGGAAGGCTGAAGCACCCGAATTAAGAAATGATGCCATTATCCATCCTTTCCCCCCATCTGCAAACGATTGGAAAGATGTTGTACGTAACCATGCACCGGTCAAAAAATTTGATGACCCAATTAATTTAAGATGGAACGTAAATGCAAGTACACGTGATGTTGTAGTTGCAAGGCTTGCAGAAACCTTCTTCCTTGCTGCTGAAGCTTATATTGCTATTGATGAGCCGGGTAAGGCAGCTGCAAAGATTAATAGTGTTAGAAAAAGACCGGGAAATTCAGTTTCCGGAGGCAGCCTTCCTGATATTCAAGCAAGCGAAATGAACCTTGATAAATTACTAATTGAAAGTTCAAAAGAATTTGTTGGTGAATACCTACGCTGGCCCGAACTTCGTCGTACAGGGAAATTAATCGATTTCTGTATTTTATATAATCCTGATATCAGCGATGAAGGGAATTTTATGGGATTGGATGGTAAACTGAAAAAATATAGACCTATTCCTTCTGAAGCATATTCATTAAATAAAATGCTGACACAAAATGAAGGCTATATCCCATTTGGAGGAGATGAAGAAGACGTGCAATAAACAATATGTAAAGGATTAAACACGCTTTTAAAAAAGAGGTTGATCGAAATTGATCAACCTCTTTTTTTAATGGTGCCCAGAACAGGAGTCGAACCTGCATGCCGAAAACCGGCACCAGCCCCTCAAGCTGGCGTGTCTACCAATTTCACCATCTGGGCAAATATTCTTAGCAAAGGGTTTGCAAATATATAATTTTTTAAGCCGATTTTTAAAAAATTACCAAATTATTTAATTATAAAAAAGAATTCTTATAAAAAGATTAATTTTTTTTTTACTTTCAAGTGATAATAATTAAACTCTTTTCATTCTTTTACGTAATCAATAGTCAGTACTATTTAAATTTAAATAAGATGGCAACAATATTTGGCATCCATATAGGAAGCAAATTTGGCTCTACCAAAAAATATGAAGCAACTATTAATAGGCAGCAACAGGAATATGAGAGGTATTTGGAATTAGAAAAATCGGATCTCTTGAAACGATACGAAACTCTTGATGCAGAAATTAATTCAAGCAAATTTAAAAACAAAGTTCATTACCTTAAAAGTGCACGATTTAAGGATTCTGAAGAATGGCATCAACTAAATCAATATAAATCTATGGCCGCTTCATCTGATATCAAAGCATATCTTAAACTCACAAAAAGTGGACAACTCCATAGAATAAATAAAATTAAAGAGTCAGATCTTCTTAAAGAATTCAACGACTTAAAAATTGAAGTTTCTTCCTCAACTTTTCAAGCAGCAAAAGCGGCAAAAACAAAAAAGGAATTTAAGAAAAGTGAAGAGTTTATTAAGCTGCATAGGTATAAAACATTGAGTAAGGATGCTGACATAAAATTCTATCTCAAAAAGAAAAACTCTTCTGATTATCGTCTGGCATCAAAGCTTGAAAATAGCGAACGCTTACAAACCTTTAAACAACTTGAAGACCTTATACAATCAGCCGAATATATAGAAAAAAGAACTTTCCTATTGGATAGAAACAGATTTAAAAAATCTGATGAATTTACTATCATAAATGAGTTTAAAGAACTCTCGAAAAATAATGATGTTAAATGGTTCCTTTATCAGAAAAAAATTAACCCATTTAAAGAAATCAGCAAGTGGGAACTAACATTCGAAGATGGTTTTGATGGTCTCAATCTCGACACCAATAAATGGATGAACGGATATTACTGGGGAAAAGCGCTAATAAACGACAGCTATGTCTTAGCAGGAGAAAAACAATTCTTTAGAAATGAAAATATAGATATTCTCAATAGCCAAGTAAGAATAACTACTCAACAGGAAAAATTTAGAGGAAAAGTTTGGGATACAGTTCAAGGCTTTACTATTAATGACTTTAATTATACCTCGGGACTTATTAGTACAGGTCAAAGCTTTAGGCAGAAATATGGAAAATTTGAAGCCAAGGTAAAATTCACACAATCCAATCCTGTTATAAATGCATTCTGGATGGTTGGTGAAAAACGCACACCTCACATTGATATATTCAAATCATCGGGAGCAGGTGGAAAAAGCATAGATAGCGGCTTATTTATTAGCGGAGAAGACAATGAACTACTTCAAAGAAACAAAAAGACCAATGGAGTTAATTTTAAAAATAAATACTTCATTTATACCTTTGAATGGACACCTAAGATCCTTATCTGGAAAATTAATGGTCAGGAAATCCATCGTGAAACTAAGTATATTCCAAACGAAGCCATGTACCTGACATTCTGCACAATTTTAACGGCAGATCCGAAAGAATCTCAGTTGCCGGCATACATGGACATCGATTGGATAAGATGTTATAAAAAAAAGGAACAAACAAACTAAAGAAGGTTAAAACTTTAAATCAGTCTCAAAACCAAAACTCAACCACCGACCGGGCTGTATTAATTCTCCCATGTCGGAATAAGATTTATTAAACAAATTACGGGCTTCTGAGTAAAAACGATAATTTGACCTTCTCCAAGTTATACGAATATCGGTTAAGTAAACAGCCGCGTATTTAACCATTTGATTATCCGACGACTTATAATAGCTGCCATATCTTTCATGGTATCGAACATGCCAGTTAAAGGTTAATCCCTTCAACCCGCTTTCATGTTCAAGGCCCAAGTTCAGCTTATAGCGTAAAGGAACCAATACATAACGAGATTCGTATTCTTCATTAATGTTTTCATTCTGCCATAAATAGAAAAAGGACAAATTTATATTTTTAATTATTTTAAAGTTAAAGAGCTCAGATGGAAGAAAATTTGATGTATATTCTAAACCATAAGTATCCACTCGTTCAAGATTATAAATAGTATATCTCGAATCCCCGGGTTGTCGCCCCCAGTCGATTAAGTTCCTTCCTTTCCGATAAAATCCTCCTGCCTGAAAATTTAGCCAATTATTTATAAATCTAAATCCTGTTTCAAAAGTATCCGATTCTTCAGCTTTACTGTGAATATTCCCTGCAATATCAGGTCCATCATAAAACATATCAGTAAATGTCGGTAGTCTGAGAGATTTATTATAGGAAGCAAGCCATTTTAAATTAGTAGTGAGCCAATAGCTGATATCAATACCAGGAAATAAGGTAAAACCATAGCCCAATTGAGAACTATTATTTAACAAAAGGCCCCCCGACAAACTAATGCGATTTTTAATATATGTATGTTCGAAAAATAAAGAGCTGTTGTGGCGATGATACTGACGAGTATAAAATATATCCTTTTCACCTACCACAAGTTTAAAAGCAACTGAATCAATATCATATCCCAATACATTACTCCAAACAGATTCTCCCCTAAGCTCAACTCCTAAGGATGTTGTTCCTAAAACCCATGGAATAGCAAGGTTCATTCCCCCACCAAAAATATCAGTTAAATGATAGTTGTGATTATCATACCACGAATCTGCATTAAGCCCATCCCTGAATAACTCAAAACGATCGTAGTGACGACGCCAATACACACGAGAAGAAAGCTTGACAGCTTTATCCGACTCAAATGTTAAAGAATGAAAGCGGGTTTTTATTTGTTCAAATTGATTTGGATAAGTATCGGAATAAAAAGAATTGGCACCAAAAGCCTTGTTGGTAAAACCTGTTTGAAAAGATAATTTTTCTCCGGAAAAAGAAAATTCACCATGATAAAATATATTTATCTCATCAAAGTCGGTATTGGAAATATAGCCTTCACTGCTTTTTTTAGAAATAGAAAAATTATTGCCAAATGATTGAAGATTTTTTGAAATAGAGGCCCCGGCATTTAACAAACCATGTTCACCAACCATACCCTTCAATCGCAACTGATCGGCTTCATTGGTAGCTGTAACAAAATTAACAGCTCCACTAAAAGCATTGGGACCATAAACCCTGGCGGCAGGTCCTCTTAAAATTTCTACTCTTTCAATAGAATTCAAATCTATGGGTAGATTTAGTGCATGATGTCCGGTTTGTGGATCTCCAATATTTATACCATTCAATAAAATCATTACCTGATCATGACTGCCACCTCTTAAACTAATATCCGACTGAACACCAAAAGGACCACGTTCGCGAATATCAAAACCAACAACAAAACGTAATAAATCTGCAACACTTTGAACAGGAAGCAATTCTATCTCCCGACGAGACAATAATGTTACAAATCTGCCAACATCAGAATAAAGCGAATTATTTCTGCTCGCAGATATCTTAATCTCATCTAAGCGGATTTTGCTGTTAATACTGTCACTTGTGTTTCCGGCAAAAGTAAGATGGCATGCAAAACAAATAAAATAAGATAAGGGCAGTATGCATATCCGTATTTCCTTTTTTAAAGTGTTAAAAACAGAATAAGCTTTATGCTTCCAAAATTTAAAATTCAAATATGTTTTTGTGAATTTTCTTTTTATTTTCATGAGTAGTATTTTTAATTTTTGATGCTAAAATTAAGTGAATGAAAAAAAATATAAAATTGCTCATTGATAATTCATAATAAATTATCAATGAATAAGATTTTTTAAAACTTCTTAAACATTAGTAAAACATAAAAGCTATAAATTACGTACATTAATAGAGCAAATTTTGTATTCATGAGAACTTTCTTTTTAAATGTTATTATAACATCATTATTTGTTATTACTTCCGCCGGTGCTGAAACTGTAACACCTTCTTATCAACAATCACATCAATATGAACACAATATTGATGATGTAAAACAATTAACAGTAAAAAATCATTACGGAAATATTAATTATACCTCTTGGGATAAAAACACTATTTCAGTAAATATTGTTTTATGGGCAAAAGCTCCTACATCAATAGCGGCAAATGAAATTTTTAAAAATATCATTGTAAACAGCTATCCTACAAATAATGGATATAGCTACCAAAGCCATATTGATCCAAATTATACTGCAAATCATAATTTTGGAATCGACTATC
>CAZODA010000080.1:0-10468 GCA_964578485.1 uncultured Alkalitalea sp.
TTACGTCGCAGCTGAGTGGCAGGATTAGACCTAAAAATATGAATACCAAGCAAAACAAGGATTATAGCACCAAAAAGCTGAAGCCATATAATCCGTTCTTCAATAAAAGTAATGATATAAGAAAGGCTGAAACCGGCAATTATTGCATATAATGTGTCTGTAAACACAGCTCCTAATCCTGAAACAAATCCGGAAAGTCGCCCACGTTGAAGAGTCCTTTGAATACATACAATCCCAATAGGACCAAGAGGAACTGAGGCCAAGAAGCCCACCATTACTCCATCGTTAATTGTTTGCCAGCTCATTAATTATAGTTGATCAAAAACCTTCGATTAAAAGAGTAAAATTATATTAGAGCTAACAAAAATAATGATATTTTCCTGAAATCCAATTCTCTTTTGAAAGATCTTAAGAAGATAACAAAGCATTAAGCAAGCTATTTTGTGATCAAATTGATGTCATTCAACAACTTGTCACGATATGATTTGCCAATAGGAATTATTTTACTTCCGTTATTGATATTAATAATAACAGAGTTGTCTTCAATAGCTTTTATTTTACCAAAATTCACTATGAAAGACCGATGTATGCGCATAAAGCGATCGGCAGGCATCTTTTCGGCAATGGCCTTCATGGTAAAATGAATAGTATATTTTTCTTTAAAAGTATTTATAACAACATAATTCTCTAATGCTTCAATCCACAAAATATCGTCATATTTGAGACGTACCAATGAAGAATTATTTTTAATAAAGATCTCAGTACTTTGTTTAAGAAGATTTTCTTTTTTCTCAAATCTCTCCCGAGCACGTGTAACAGCTTTTATAAACCTGCCATATTGAACAGGCTTCAAAAGATAATCAGTAACATCATATTCATAAGACTCAAGGGCATATTTTTCTTTTGAGGAATAAATAATAATCTGAGGAATTACATTTAATGCTTTAAGAAAATCAATCCCCGACATTTCAGGCATTTCAATATCCAGAAAAATAAGATGAACAGGCTGACTGTCGGGCGAATTTAAAAGATTGACAGCCTCAACAGCATTAGAAAATGAAGCTACAAGGTTTAAACCCTGAGTGCGTTCAACAAATTCCTCAATTATTCTTATGGAAAAATTATCATCATCAACAATTATACAATTCATAACATCTGATTTTCTTCAAAAAATGAAATTAATAAATACAAATATAAACAAGGTTTTATATTATTATTTTTAAAATCAACATAGTTTGAATAAATATACGAAAAAAAAAATAAATAGTTATAAACAGAATTTACAACTAATTTAATTTTATTCTGTAATAGTGCAGATTATCACATGAAATGAATGATTAAGCAATAAAATAAAAATTAAGTTTTAACAAAAAATGTATATTATTAAAGACTGCCTTTTAAAAAATGTTTTTCAAGGATATTTATTTTCGGTGTTGACTTCCTAAGCCAATCAATCATAATATGATCTTTTTCTTTTTCAGATAATTCCCAATCAAGATCTGATACACGTAAACGACTTGTTACTGAATGTAAAATAATAGCTACCGATACAGAAAGATTTAAACTTTCGGTGAAACCAACCATGGGAATAGAAATATATTCATCGGCAAAGCTTTTTGCAGTATCGCTTATTCCGGTAAGTTCAGTACCAAAAATAAAAGCTGCAGGCCCCAATGATATATCAAAATCGTGAATCGAATGAGAAGTTTTATGTGGAGAAGTAACAACAAGCCGGTAACCTTTATTCTTTAATTCAGTTAAGGCAGTTTTTGTATTGTCCTTATTGTGTGAATATTTCTTTATGCTGAGCCAGTTAGAAGAGCCCATAGCAATTTTCTTGTTGACAGAATAAAGTGAACTGTCATCAACAAGATGAACATCCTGAATCCCAAAACAATCACAACTTCGCAAAACAGCACTTACATTATGAGGATGATCAATATTTTCCATTACAACAGTAAAATATCGAGTACGCTCATGCAAAACACGCTCGTAAGTACTAATTCTCTTTTCGGACTTAAAAGATTTTAAAAAAGAAATGTAGCCTGAAAGTTGTTCTAAACTTAATTTTTCAGGATTGATAAGCATAATGATGGATTAAAAAAAAAAGAGAGTACTAACGGTACCCTCTTTTCACTCTCCTCCAAAATCATCGCTAGTTAATTGAATTAGTCAATTCACTACCAGCTTTGAATTTTACAACTTTCTTGGCAGGAATCTGGATCTCCTTACCAGTTTGAGGGTTACGACCGATACGGGCGCTTCTCTGAGAAACACCAAATGAACCGAATCCTACTAATGTAACACGATCTCCAGCTTGTAAAGCTTCACTTGTTACCTTCAAGAAAGCATCTAATGCTTTTTTGGCATCTGCCTTGGTTAAACCTGAGTTACCGGCAATTGCGTCAATTAATTGAGCCTTGTTCATAATAAAAAATTAATTTTTCAGGGTTAAAAACTAAGTTTCTTAATCTTACCATCACAAATATAGAGTATTTATGCTGTCTTCCAAATTTAGAAGCCAAAAAAATATCAGGAAAAACTGTCTTTTTTGATGAGAGATTTTATTTTTTTTCACTCACCCTTTCAAACATCATAATATACAACAACTTACAAAAATGTAGGAAAAATAATTTTTTTTTAGATTTTTTTGGATTTTAAAGGATAATTTCTCACAAAACAAGAAGTACAGCCATTATCAAACCAAAAATATGTTATTTTGCAGACAGCTTTCTCTCATTTCATCGGGCCATATGCTTGCCTGAATTTCTCCAATATGAGCTTTCCTGAGAAAAAACATACATAAACGCGACTGACCTATACCACCTCCTATACTTAAAGGTAATTCATTATTCAATAATCGCTTATGAAACATCAAGGTGCTGCGTTGCTCTTCTTTATGCTCTTTTAATTGCTGCATCAAAACTTCGGCATTCACTCGTATGCCCATGGATGATAATTCTAAAGAGCGATTAAGAATAGGATTCCATAATAAGATATCACCATTTAAACCTTTATAATTATTTATGGTAGGAGTACTCCAATCATCATAATCAGGAGCACGATCATCATGCCTCTCACCGGATGGCATAACAGATCCTATTCCTATAATAAAGACAGCACCATGTTTGCGTGTGATGGCATCTTCACGTTCTCTTGGACTTAAATCGGGATAACGATCATGCAATTCCTCAGCGTGAATAAAAGTAATCTCTTCAGGTAAAATGGGACGAATGTTCGGATATTTTTCATAAACAACAAATTCGGTGCGCTTCATCACTTCAAAAATACGAACCACAACAGATTTTAAATAATCAAGATTCCTCTCATCAGAACGAATGTGTTTTTCCCAATCCCATTGATCTACATATATAGAATGTGTATTATCCAAATCCTCATCAGGACGAATAGCATTCATATCAGTATAAATACCAAAACCGGGCTCAATATTATAATTGGCCAATGCCATGCGCTTCCACTTGGCTAAACTATGAACTATCTCAACTTTTTTATTACCCAAACCTTTAACAGGAAAAGTTACAGGCTCTTCCTTACCCGATAAATCATCATTTAAACCGGTTCCCTTCAAAACAAACAAAGGAGCAGTTACTCTACGTAAACGCAAATCTGCTGACAAAAAAGTTTGAAAAGAATTCTTAATAATAGTTATAGCATGTTCAGTTTGCTTTAAATCAAGCAAAGAATTATAATTTTCAGGTAAAAAAAGTATTCCGTCCATAAATTAAAAAATAAACAATCTCAAAAATCAACTGTTATGTTGAATATCAATATATAATGGTTTAATTATTTTAAATAATTAAACAGATAAATTAATAATAATGAATAGACAACAAATAAGTGCCTGATTAAAAAAGTCTTCAAATTTAGATTCATTTTATATCAAATCAAAATAAAAACATGAAATTTATAAATAAATCAATACAAAACAGGCAATTATAGTTTCTGTTTATCTTTTTGACCTTTTGCTTTTTCCCTCAAAATTATTTGAAATTAATTTTTCATAGTTTTGACAGAACTATCAGAAAAATCGATAAACAACAATTTTAGATATACGAAAAACATTATCTTTGAAACAAAATAAACTTATAAAATTCATAAACCATTTATTGAATTTTACAATAAGGATAGGTAAAAACAGATTCCATGATTAAAAAGATACTTATACCGATTATTGCCTCCACGTTTTTATTGGTGCTTATGGGCCATAGTTGCGATGTGAGCAAAAAAGTAACCACCGAAAAAGGAATAAAAAACGGAGTCATTATTTATGATATCAGCTATCCCGAAACTGTTAATAATGCTATGTCATTCTTTTTCCCAAAAGAAATGACCCTATTCTTTAATAAAGGAAACCAAAGAGTGATTTTTAAAGGCAGCATGGACTTGTATGGACTTGACTTTATTCATAATAATGAATGCGATAGTTTTTTTACCTTATTAAAGGTGCTGGAGAAACGTATGTACGTACCCTCATCATCTTCTGCTAATTTGTTTATTTTTGGAAATAAAGGAGATCAATACGAAATAGTTTTTGATGACAGCCAGCAAAAAGAAATTGCAGGCTTCCAATGTCAAAAAGCACAAATAACTCCCAATCAACAAGGACGACCTACTTTCCATATCTGGTACACCCACGAAATTGGAGCTGAATATCCGCATAGAAATACACCATTTGAGAAAATACCGGGTATTATGATGGAATTTAAAATGAACTATGAAAACATTGTGTTCCACCTTAAAGCACAAAAGGTATTGAAAGAAGAACCCTTGGATGACTTTTTTATAATTCCTGACAACTACGAAAGGTCAAGCCTTGCAGAAATCGAAAGTCTTATTAAATCAGTGTTGAACTGATTCAATAAACTATCCCCTTTTTTCGTTATAATAAGAATGCAATAATTATTTGTAACAATTCAGTTACAAATAGTAAATGCTTTTAGTATTTTTGCTTTTATTGTATCTAAAAACAAAAGCATTAAAATTCTGAATTTGAAAAATTAGTAAAAGGGGCCATGGCAACTAAACGAAAAAGAAAAACAACAAAAAAGAGTAAGAAAAAATCAATTAGCAAAAAATCTTCCTTACAAAAGCATTTTAAAAATTCTAAATTTAAATTTATAAGCGGTCTGATTATTATTGCCTTTGCATTTTTCCTATCTATAGCATTCATTTCATTTTTTTCGACAGGTTATGCCGATCAAAGTAAATTTGATATTCCATTATGGGAACTATTTAAAAGTTCTGAGATAAAAGTTGAAAACATTACCGGGAAATCAGGTGCCTATCTTGCTGACTTGCTTATTAACAGGGGATTTGGCATTGCTTCATTTTCAATTATTTTTCTTCTTTTCATTACAGGTTTCAGACTCTTGGGCGCAAGAATACTGCCTTTAAGAAAAAGTTTTTTTCATGCAGCCCTTATTAGTATATGGCTTTCTATCAGCTTGGGATTTTTCTTTATGAATTCATTAAGCGACAAATACTTATTGCTTGGTGGCAGACATGGATATTTTGTGAGTACCTGGCTGCAAGCTTCGATAGGATGGATAGGAACATTGATTCTTATAATTCTTACTGTGTTAATTTATATAAGCATAAACTTCGATCCTTTTATATTGAATATGAAAAAATCAATTAAATTCAAGCGATCACAAGTAAAAGAAGAAGTTGAGCTTAAAGAAGAAGTTGAATCCGAACCGGTGTTTTCTACCGACTCAATTTATACCGGTGATAATATAGAAGTTGAAACACCGAAACCGCAAACAGCGAAAAAAGAAAGAAAATTTAAAACAAGTCCTGATGATCAACCCGAAAGTCATCTTGAACTTAAAATTGAAAAGGCAGCAAATGAAGAGATACTCCTTAATGCTGAAAATAAACCCCTTGGAGATTATGACCCCACCTTGGATCTCTCATCATATAAAATGCCAACTTTTGATCTTTTAGAAAATCATCAGCACGGTCAAGTGGAAGTATTGGAAGATGAACTGATCTTCAACAAAAATAAAATCGTAAAAACACTTGAAGATTATAAAATCAAAATTAAAAGTATTAAAGCAACTGTAGGTCCAACAGTTACCCTATACGAAATTGTTCCTATGCCGGGAGTGAGAATATCAAGAATAAAAAATTTAGAAGATGATATAGCACTTTCCTTATCTGCTCTCGGTATCCGCATTATAGCTCCAATACCGGGTAAAGGAACCATAGGAATTGAAGTTCCAAACAGAGAATCTATAATAGTTTCTATGAAATCTATTATCACTTCAAGAAAATTTCAAAATGCAAAATTTGAACTTCCGGTAGCCCTTGGAAAAACAATATCAAATGAAACTTTTGTGTTCGATCTCACAAAAGCACCACACCTTCTTGTGGCAGGAGCAACAGGACAAGGTAAATCGGTAGGACTAAATGCTATAATTACTTCATTATTATATAAAAAACATCCATCACAGATTAAATTTGTATTAGTTGACCCCAAAAAAGTTGAACTAAATATTTATAGTAAAATTGAAAATCACTTCCTTGCAAAATTACCCGATGAGGAAGATCCTATAATTACTGATGTGCAAAGGGTAGTAAATACACTACATTCACTTACTATAGAAATGGAAAATCGTTATGATTTACTTAAAAAAGCGCATACCAGAAATATTAAGGAATACAATCATAAATTTATTAAACGCGTTCTTAACCCCGAAAAAGGACATCAATTCCTCCCATATATCATTGTCGTCATTGATGAATTTGCCGACCTGATAATGACCGTAGGAAAGGAAGTGGAACTGCCAATTGCACGAATCGCACAGCTTGCAAGAGCAGTCGGAATACACATGATCATTGCAACACAACGCCCCTCAACAAATATTATAACAGGAGTTATTAAAGCTAATTTCCCCACCCGTATTGCTTTTAAAGTGGCTTCTATGATAGACAGCAGAACCATCTTAGATTCACCGGGTGCAAACCAATTGATAGGACGCGGAGATATGCTTATTTCCTTTGGCAGCGATCTTATAAGGGTGCAATGTGCCTTTGTTGATACTCCGGAAGTTGAAAGGATCAATGACTTTATAGGCAATCAAAAAGGCTATCCCACCGCTCACCTCCTACCCGAATATGAAGGTGATAGCTCTGAACCCGGGCCCGGCGAAATTGACCTGTCAAAGCGTGATCCCATGTTCGAAGATGCTGCAAGAATTGTAGTAGCCAACCAATCAGGATCAACATCTCTTATTCAACGCAGATTTTCAATAGGATATAATAGGGCGGGAAGAATTATTGACCAATTGGAGGCAGCAGGAATTGTTGGGGGCTTTGAAGGAAGCAAAGCGAGACAGGTGCTGGTGGCTGATGAATTTGAATTAGAAAGAATTTTTGAAACCCTGGGCTAAATAATAATCATGGAACGATTATTGATATTGATCAGTAAACAATATCAACAAAAATAAGTTGTAGAACTATGAGACTCATTTTTAACATATCCATACTATTGATATTCTTTATCGTACCCGCTAAGGCACAGGATTCAGAAGTAATCCTTGCAGAAAAAATACTCGATAAAGTATCGGAAAAAACACAAAACTATAAATCCATAGAGGCAAATTTTACTTTTACAGTAAATAACCTTCAAACACAAGAAACAGAATCCTTCGATGGAAGCATCCTTATTAAAGGGGAGAAATTTAAAATCGACCTTATGGACCTTATATCCTATAATAATGGTGAAACTTTGTGGATGTTTATTAAAGAACTAAATGAAGTTACAGTTTCTGACCCTGATATAATAGAGGAAGAAACACTTAATCCTGCTAATATATTTTCCATTTATAAAGAAGGTTTCAAATATATGCATGCAGGTACAACTTCCTTTAAGGGAAAAACTGCCGATATAATTGATCTATTCCCCGAAGATAGAAATCAGCCATTTACCAGAATAAAATTATATGTGTATAAGGATGATTTGCACTTTGCAAAACTTGAACAGATAGGAAAAGATGGAATAAATTATACTATTGATATCCTGCAAATGAAAGTAAATGTGCCTGCCGATGACAATGTTTTTAATTTTGATCCGAAACAATATCCAGGCATTGAAATTATCGACCTGAGATGAAGTGGTTGCTGAAGCTGGATAAATTTGTACCCCTACTATTGTTGATGATCATTATAGCAAGGTATTTTCCTGAACCTGCTATAAGGGAAGCTACAATTAATCTCCATTTAATTGGTGATATAGGTATTACACTGATTTTTTTCTTTTATGGACTGAAACTGAACCTCAGGAAACTAAAACAAGACCTTAGCAATTGGAAACTGCATATCGTTACACAAGTTAGTACTTTCATCATATTTCCACTTTTAGTACTCCCCTTTATTAATGTGTTAGGAAAAGACAGCCCCTATGAACTGATATGGTTGGGATTCTTTTTTATGGCAGCCCTCCCATCAACAGTATCATCGGCTGTTGTTATGATATCAATAGCAAAAGGAAATGTGCCGGGAGGTATTTTTAATGCAAGTATATCTAGTCTGATAGGAATAATTATTACTCCCCTGTGGATGGGAATAGTAATTAGTTCGGGAAGCACAGAATTTCAAGATTTTGGATCTATCATTGTGAAACTTGTTATACAAGTGCTTATACCTGTTATTGCCGGCATAATGCTTAACCGATTTTGGGGCCAACTATACAGATCAAATATACAGTATCTGAAATATTTCGACCAGGCAGTAATACTGCTAATTGTATATCTTTCTTTTGCAGAATCATTTGCAAAAAACTTGTTTTCATCAACAGGTCTAAAAGAATTATTAATGATAATAGCAGGATGCTTGTTGCTCTTTATTATAATTTTCTTAATAATTCTGTATGTCAGCAGATTACTGAAATTTGAAAAACCTGATACAATTACAGCCCTCTTTGCAGGATCAAAAAAATCATTGGTGCATGGTACCGTTATGTCGGATATTATTTTTACAGGATTTACCGGTGTAGGACTTATATTGCTGCCTCTAATGATTTACCATACACTACAGCTGATAATCACAGGAATTATGGCAAAAAAAATGGCCGGATAATCAAAGGTTTATCCGACCATAAAAACATCTAAAATAAATCCTTATTCAACTACAACAAGCGATTCTTTTAATTCTGCAAGCCAGTTAAGAGCAGAATCAACACTATCATGACAACGAACATCACGGCCGGTTAACCTTAGCACTGCATTAAAAACAATACGACGAATCCCGTCAACTCCTACTATGGCACTCTGATAGACATGATCAGCATTTCCACTGATAAATTCAACAAATAAATCCTTAATCTCACCATTAAAATGCATGTTCTGGATATTCGCAAGATTAAACATCGATTTCAAAGCTTGTTTACGAATAAAAGTCTTACTCTCAATCATCACCTCATCAATCTCTTCTACTGTTTTTAAATCGGAGAAATCAATATAATAAATATCGACTCCCTGATGAGAAATAAATCTACACCTTTTCATAAGTTTGAATTTTTGGATAAATAATTACTTTATTAACTTAATTTTGTATAAAAATTAAACCGCCTTACTCTACGAATTAAAAAATATTTTGTTACATAGATAAGAAAAATCTCAAGTGCTATATTATCTAAGACCCTCAAACTATGGTCAATTCGGACACTACTAAACATAAAATAATACTTGTAAAAAAAATCACTGAGGATGTTTTTATTCTGAGAATGGAAAGGAATAAATTAAAATTTAAAGCCGGCCAACATATAAATGTCGGACCCGAAAATTCCGGATATACAAGGGAGTATTCGATATATAGCGGTGAAAATGACCCTTATATAGAAATACTGATAAAGGAAATTCCTGATGGTTTTATCTCACCCAAGTTGTGCAAAATGAAAGCAGGAGAATATGTGCAAGTCGAAGCGCCCTTTGGATATTTCCAACTGCCGGAAAATTTAAAAGAAGAAAAATTCCTATTTGTAGCTACAGGTACGGGAATTGCACCCTACAACAGCTTTATCAAAAGCTTCACTATGCTCGATTATACAATTATTCATGGAATTCCCAAGCGCTCACAAGCTCTCTATAATAATTATTATAATAAAGAAAAATATATTATTTGCACTTCACAAGAACAAAACAATCTGCCTAACAGCTTCAATGGAAGAGTTACAAAATGGATAAAAAATCATCCACTTAACGATTATACAAAATTCTATCTCTGCGGAAACCGCAATATGATAAATGATAGCTTTGAAATACTAAAAGATAAAAATATTCCACCCGAAAATATCTTAGTCGAAGCATATTTTTAATTGGCAGAAATCAATGAACAGTCATCAGTAAACAGTAAATGAGTTAATTAGTAGATGTGATGATGTGATGATGCGATGATGTGATGATGTGATGATGTGATGATGTGATGATGTGATGATGTGATGATG
>CAZODA010000081.1:0-10146 GCA_964578485.1 uncultured Alkalitalea sp.
ATTATTTCCCTTGTAAGCTTTTTAAGCTTTTCACCACTTTCAATATCTCTTTTCTCAATAACAGATTTCAAATCTTCTGCTTCCGAAATATGGCTGCCTTCAATTTTATCTTCTCCAAGAAAAACATAATCAGGAAAACAATGAAGAATAAAAATCCCGGCCCGAAACTTTTCAGCCAAAGTTATGGCATAAACCAATGCATTAAGTGAATAATCAGAGAAATTTACAGGCACCAGTATCTTTATCATATCACTTTTTTTTAACTGTCTTTATTAGCTTAGCCCTGTATATTATTGCCATAAGCTGTCAAAAACCTTTCCTCTATCATTCACATAAAAACAAGCTGATTATAAACAAGCTGTGTTTTTTCTTTTAAAAACACAGCTGCACAATACTGCTTATTATATAATTAATAGAGCATCGCCATAGGTTCCGAATCTATATTTTTCCTTCACAGCAATTTTATATGCTTTCATAACTTGATCGTAGCCACCGAAGGCAGCAACCATCATCAGCAAAATTGAATATGGCAAATGAAAGTTGGAGATCATACAGTTTGCGACCTGAAATTCATAATTTGGGAAAATAAATTTATTTGTCCATCCCTCAAAAGGCTTAACGTGTCCATAGGTGCTAACAGAGCTTTCAAGAGTTCTCATAACGGTGGTTCCTACCGCACAAATTCTATTTTTTCTTACTTTCCCCTCATTAATTATATCACAAGTCTCCTCAGAAATAAAAATTTGTTCAGAATCCATTTTATGTTTTGTCAAATCTTCAACATCAACTGCTCTGAAGTTCCCAAGTCCTACATGCAAAGTAATATATGCAAAATGTGTCCCTTTAATTTCCAGTCTTTTTAACAATTCTCGGCTAAAATGGAGTCCTGCAGTTGGTGCCGCAACAGCGCCTGCTTCACGTGCATAGATAGTTTGATATCTTTCGCTGTCTTCGGGAACCACTTCTCTTTTAATAAATTTTGGTAAAGGAGTTTCACCCAGTTTATACAGAGTCTTTTTAAATTCATCATAAGGCCCGTCATATAAAAAGCGCAAGGTTCTTCCACGTGAGGTGGTATTATCTATTACTTCAGCTACCAGGCTTTCATTTTCACCAAAATAAAGTTTATTTCCTATACGTATTTTTCGTGCAGGATCAACAAGTACATCCCAAAGCCTTTGTTCTTTATTTAATTCCCTTAAAAGAAACACTTCTATATCGGCTCCTGTTTTTTCCTTGTATCCATGCAAACGAGCAGGAAATACTTTAGTGTCGTTAAAAACAAACACATCATCGGTATCAAAATAATCGATGATTTCTTTAAAAATTTTATGCTCAATTTTTCCGCTGTCACGGTGTAATACCATAAGACGGGATTCATCACGATTTAATGTAGGATGAAGAGCAATAAGATCTTCTGAAAATTTGTACTTAAACTTTGATAATTTCATTGTAAAGAAAAAGTTATTAAAAATATTTTATATATCAACACTAAATAATTACAAAACTAAGCTCACTTTGCTTGAAATGAAAGATCTTTTTCACTTCCTTTTAATAATACTCCAAACTCTTCAAGATCAATTGCATCTTCAACCTTAAAGGTGCCGATTGCTGTTCTTTCCAAGCCCGACAGATGAGCACCCGATTTTAATGCTTTCCCCAAGTCGTATGCCAAGGTACGAACATAAGTTCCTTTCGAACAGAGTATTCTAATAGTTGCTACCGGTGGTGTATAATCCAACAATTCTATTTTTTCAATTTCAATTTCTCTCTTCAGTATTTGCGGTTTTTTCCCTTTTCTTGCCTGTTCATATGCCCTTTTTCCGTCAACCCATATTGCTGAATAAACAGGTGGTGTTTGAAATTGTTTTCCAATAAAATCACTTAAGCTGTCTTCTATCAAAGAATAATTAATATGCTTTGTATCAAAATATTCATTCATTTCTGTTTCCAGATCATAAGAAGGGGTGGTAGCTCCGAAAGATATTTTAGCAATATATTCTTTATCCAGTTCAGTAAGCTTATTTATCTTAGGGGTAGCCTTTCCGGTACAGATTAAAAGAAGCCCGGTAGCAAGCGGATCGAGGGTTCCTGCATGTCCTACTTTTATTTTTTTTATATCGAGGTGCTTACGTAACAATATACGAATTTTATTAACAACATCAAAGGAGGACCATGTTAATGGTTTATCAATTAACAGCACTAATCCTTCAAAAAAAATCTCAGGTTTAATTGGTTTCCCCGGATCAAATATTTTGAATTCTTCCATTTATTTCTTATAAAAAACTCGCCGTGATGGCTATTAGTCCAATAAGAGCACAATAAGCTGCAAAATATATTAGTTTTCCTCTTTTTACAATATTAATCATCCATTTACAAGCAAACAATCCTGAAAGGAAGGCAGCTAAAAAGCTCACAATTAACACGCCGGCTCCCGGAATATTCATTGTTTCATTTAATCCTGATGTATTTTTTATAGCACTTACCAAGCTCAGCAAATTTTCGCCAAGAATTGGAATCAACACCATAAGAAATGAAAAACGCGCCATTTCACTTCTACGGTTTCCAAGTAATAAGCCTGTTGCTATGGTTGCTCCTGATCGTGAGAGTCCGGGCAATACTGCAATGGTTTGTGAGATACCAATAATAAAGGCATGTAAAAATGAAATTTCCTTATCCCCTGCTTTTTTATAATATGCAAATCCCAATAAGATAGCGGTTAGAAGTAACATAAATCCCACCAACATAATAATATTGGGAATATCAAAGATTGCTTCTACCCCTTCTTTAAAAAATAAGCCGACGATTGCAATAGGAATCATTGACACAGCAATTTTCAGGATATATTTTGTTTCATCATTCCATTGAAAACGAAAAAATCCCAGCAACAAATCTGCAATATCTTTCCTAAATACAACTAAAGTGCTTAATACAGTAGCTCCATGCACTAAAACAGTAAATGCAAGATTATCGCTTGCTTCCACTCCAAGTACATGCTTTCCTATTTCCAAATGTCCGCTGCTGCTAACGGGCAAAAATTCTGTTAACCCTTGGATAAGTCCAAGGATAAGTCCTTCAATCCAACTCATTAAAAAAATACTTTAACAATGTTCGGTTTTAAATACAAGCAATTTAAAAAACAGAAAACCGGGTTTTTAAATAAAAGTTACTAATTAAAAGAAGCCTGCAAATACTTTTATTGCATAAAGAAAAGAATTGCCGGCGAGTTTATTTTTTATTTTTATTCTTGTCAACTTCCGGCTTTTTCATTATTGCATATACAGCAAATACAAAACCAAACAAAGTTACGACGGGGGCCAGTTTAATTCTTCGAAAGCTGAAAATTTCTTCATTAAAAGCAGCGGGGTCATCAACACTTCCACCTGTCATCAGTATAAAACCAATAACGACAATTACAAAGGCAATAATCAACAAGAAATAATTTTCTTTATCAAGCGGCATTTCCATTTTACCGGCTCCTTTGATTTTATGGATGTTATCTTTTCCACTCATTATAATATAATTTTCAATAATATAATTGATCAGTTTTTAATTTCAGATATTTATTAACGGCAAAAAAAGTTGATATAAAAGTAATCAATATACCAAAAATAATCACTATCAAAAATAAAAGTCCTATTGACAGCATATTGGAGAATCCTATCACTCCTTCCATTTCATTACTAAGACCATATATCATCAACGACAAGAGAGCAATAGCCAGTGCGGCCCCTCCAAGGCCATGTAAAACACTTT
Organism: uncultured Alkalitalea sp.; assembly: GCA_964578485.1. Classification (GTDB taxonomy): domain Bacteria; phylum Bacteroidota; class Bacteroidia; order Bacteroidales; family Marinilabiliaceae; genus CAZODA01. The sequence continues at coordinate 3,757 of CAZODA010000081.1, forward strand.
TCATCAGAAATGGATGCCTTATAAAGGAGCGTGTAGCCCCTACAAGTTGCATTGAACGGATTAAAAATCGCCTTGAATATACCGATAGTCTAATGGTATTATTAATCAAGGCCACACTAATAACCAACAAAAGCAAACTAAAAAGCCCCAATACATAAGAAATATTCTTAATATTTTCGTTTATAGCATCAAGTAAATCTTTTTGATAATATACTTCTTTTACCTGCGGGAAGCCCATTATTTGCGACTCAATTCTTGCCATGCTATCGGGGTTGGCCCATTGTGCAGCAAGCTTTACTTCAATAGAAGCCAATAAGGGATTATATCCCAGAAACTCCACAAAATCTTCTCCGAGCTCTTGGCGTAATTCATCAGCGGCGTCTTCTTTATTAATATATTCAGCTACTCTGACATAAGGCGCGGCATTCAAAATTTTCTGCAACCTAACCACTTCAGCTTCTCTGGCATTATCATTGATAAGCACAGTAAAGCCCAGATTTTCTTTTACATATACAGATAGACGATTTGCATTAAGAAATAAAAATCCTATTATCCCTAATAAAAATAAAACCAGCGAGATACTGATTATAGTGGTAAAATATGAACTCCTTAATTTTCTTTTTGCCGCCGTATTGCTCATGGAAGATTATTCATTGAATATGATTGGCATATCTCATACAAATCCGATGCAAATATAGTATAATTACAGTTGATGTCAAGTACTTGTTTTAATAAGGCCCATAATTTATTCAAGTTCATTTGCCAAGATAATTTTGTATGTCTCAGCAAGACAAAATATAGATAAGCTGCCATTAGCAACACATTTGCAAATAAGTAGCTAGTATAAATCCACCCAAATTTTAGTCGCTCAATATTTTTTCATTTCGCAGAATAATAACATCAAATATTTTTACTTAAAGTACTTTCAGCAAATTCATTTAAAGGATAAACTTATTGATACAGATAAATTTCATAATTTAGCAATATTCAATAATTCATGCTTTAAAAAACCTTATCTATTAATGTTATTTACAATTAAGGAATTAACAAAACATTTAAAAAAAATAGGCATTAACCGGGGAGCTATTATTCATTTAAAGGTTTCTCTCCGTTCTATTGGTAACATTGAAAACGGAGCTGATGGTTTTATAGAGGCCCTATTAAATGCTGTTGGCGAAACCGGCACCTTGGTAGCAGATGCATTTGTAGAATCCTTTCCTTTACCTTTATCAAAAACAAATAGTGAAAAAATAAGCAGTTATAATTCTCCTTCGTGGGCAGGGGCTCTTGTCAATGCAATGATTAAACATCCTAAGATGTATCGCAGCCATCATCCTGTTCAAAGGTTTGTCGCTATTGGCCACGATGCTGAAAAAATAATGTCATCACATACAAGCGAAAGTCAAGCATATGAAGTACTTCGTATATTAGCCGAAATGAAGGCATTTAATTTATCAATAGGACCGGTAAATGTAGCAGGTACCCTACACCTCTCTGTGGAAGACCTTCCTTATCACAAACGGAATAAACCCAAAGGAGTAAGGTACCAAGCAGAAGATGGTAGTGTCAAGCTTTTTAAAAATAATTGGAAAGGGGGATGTATTAAAGGCTGGGAAAATTTTGTTCCTTATTATGAAGCAACAAATATTATAACTAAAGGAAAAATTGGAAATGCCAATGCATTTTTAAGCAGGATGGATAAAACGATGGAGCTTGAAAAGGAACTCTTAGATAAAAACCCTTCAATGTTTTTTTGTAAGGAACCTGCCTGTAAGGAATGTAGATTGCTTTGGGACCATTCGACAGGCAAGCGCTTAAGCGTGGTATTTTTCACCGGCATAAAAATATTAAAAAATATTTTAGGAATTAAACCATAAATAACTGATAAAATATGACGCTATCTACCGGCGCAATACAATATATCTTATTTCATTTGGATCAACACTGGGAGCCAAGCCAACAAGTAATTAATGCATTTCACTTTATAAAAGATAAATCCCAAATAGAATTAACTGCAAAACCGAGCATATTCTTTATTCTATCAGATTTAAAATCCCCTAAGCCTGAAAAAGTTGTAATTTTAGACACAGAAATTCCATTATTATTTCCGGGTAATGAAACGAAAAATGAATTCTATTCTATTGATCAAGCAGGTAATTTAATATTTCATCACGACTTTATTTCTTCATCTTTTTATTTTTTATCGGGCTACGGTGAAATATCCTCAGAGAAGCATGACAAATTTGGCCGTTTCCCTTATAATGAATCCCTTCAAAAGCAAATTGGATGTATTACACTGCCTGTTGTAAATTATTATTTTGAAGTGATCTTAAATGGAATAGAAGAATACTGCTCTTTTCATAAGATTCCATTTAAACGAAAAAGGCTATTCCGGAATTTTGCTTTTCTTTTAAGTCATGATGTCGATCGCATAGCATTTTATCACCCAAGACAAGTCTTATTCAGGGTAAAACAATTAACAGGTCTGGCACCCCGGGAGTTTAGCTATAAAGCCACCCTTTTACATTTTATAAAAGGCCTGATTTATATAATCAATCCTTTTAAAAAAAATGATCCCTGGTGGAACCTCTACAGTTTAATGGAACTTGAATTGTCATTAAACATTCGCTCATCGTGGTATTTCCTAAATAAAGAAAGTCGTAAATATGACTCACTTTATCGTTTTAAAGATAAAAAAATACTTGCTTTCATTCGCCGCCTAAAGGAAGAAGGTTTTGAAGCCGGCTTGCATGGTTCTTTCAGGTCGGCCACGGATTTGGAAGTAATGCAAAAACAAAGTAAGCTGTTTAAAGAAGCATTAGGCTTCAAACCTTCAGGTATCAGACAACATTATTTGAGATTTATACATCCCGAAACATTTAAAATACAAAAAGCAGCAGGATACCTTTATGATACCTCTATAAGCTTTGCAGAACACGAAGGCTTTCGTAATGGCTATTGTTACCCTTTCAAAATATATGACCCCAAGGCTGATACAGAAACAGGCATTTGGGAAATTCCTTTAATAATGATGGAGGTAACAGTTTTAAATTACCGAAAAGCAGGTCTTGAAGGATTGGAGTCATCGGCCCTTCAACTAATCGATGAAGCCAAAAAATTTGGTGGTCTCTTTTCCCTACTGTGGCATAACTGCCGAATGATGGATGAAGAATACCCGGGAGTAAGTATCTTTTATCCCAAGTTGCTTAAAAAAATTATCAGTTTAAAACCTGATATTTTAACCGGTGAGGAATTAATATCTTTAGTTGAGAAATAAAGGATTAATAATAGCTCCACATGACATTATTCAATTCACTCAATTGTTTAGTCCTGAAAAAATGTTAAAATATTTTATAACTAAAATGATTTTCTGTATCTTTGTACTTTAAAACAGATTAAGTACAAAATGGACAACAATATAGATAGCACTAAAGAAGTAATTATAAACGTTGCAAATAAGCTTTTTAGTCGCTTTGGCTTTCATAAGACCTCAATGAACGAAATTGCTAAAATTGCTAGAAAAGCGAAGGGTTCATTATACTATCATTTTGCAAATAAGGAAGAATTGTTTAAGGAGGTATTATCTAAAGAAATGAAAAATTTGAAAAATCAACTTTCATTTTTTGTTAATAATCCTAATATGGGAGCTTCCGAAAAACTTAAAGCCTATTTTATAAAAAGAATGAACATAATGAATACTGCAGCAAGTTACCATGAAACTCTCAAGGCCGATTTTTTTGAAAAATTTAGGTTTATAGATGATTTACGAAATGATATGGATGAGTGGGAAAAGAAAAATATTGAGAAAATAGTACTTCAAGGAGTAAACGCAGGAGAATTTTCAATAAACATTGAAACAAGTATTTTATCGGAAATCACCATCATGTTATTAAAAGGGCTTGAAATTCCTTTTTTCTTACAAAATAAATACGATAAATTCTCACTTCATTTTGATGGATTAATTGACATTTTAACAAAAGGGCTTTCAAAATAATTTTTTTTAAATACAATTGACCAAAAAACGATTTTAGCACAAAGCGCACAGGGGCTATTATTACAATATACAGCTATCTATTAATAAGATCTTTAGATTAGGAAATCAAAGCAACGAGTAATTTATGATTATTTCACCTGAGGCTATAAAAGAAAGTATCCTGAAAAACTCTCAATACCAATTCATTAAATAATTAAATATGAATCAATCGGTAGCATTAGTATTATCAAGTGGAGGCTCACGTGGTCTATCACAGATTGGAATTATTTCCGAACTTGAAAAAAACGGATTTAAAATTACCTCTATCGCAGGCTCGTCAATAGGATCGCTTATTGGGGGGCTATACGCCATGGGGAAATTAGATGTATACACACAATGGGTAAGCAATCTGAATAAAAGGGATGTTTGGGGTTTCATGGATTTTACCCTAACAACAAATGGATTACTGAGAGGAGAGCGAGTTTTTGAAAAGATGAAGACTTTTATTCCGGACATGAATATTGAAGATATGAAAATTCCTTTTTGTGCAGTCGCGACTGATATATTAAAGGAAGAAGGAATTGCTTTTACCAGCGGAAGTTTTTATGACGCAGTCAGGGCATCAATTGCAATTCCTGCTGTTTTTACACCGATAAAACATGAAGACACAATACTCATTGACGGGGGAATATTGAACCCAATTCCAATAGAGTATATAAACAGAAAATACGATGATATATTAATAGTTGTAAATTTATACGGGGAAAAAATAGTCAATAATTCTGTTGAAAATGAAGAGGCAAAAAACTACTTAAATAGCTTGATGAAAACTATAAACACTTTTATATCAACCAGCGACAAAAAAAGTGCCGGCTACTACTCACTTTTAAGCAAAACGACTTCCGCAATGATACACAGAATAGCAAAAATGAGTATTGAGAGACATAAACCCGACTTGATTATTAATATACCACATGATTCTGCCAAGACTTTCGATTTCTATAAAGCAAAAGAAATGATTGAGTTAGGGGAAAATGCAGCAAAAGAATCAATTTTTCAATTTAACACAACAAGAAGAGAATGATATTTTTGAAACTAATTTATAGAATCTATTATTAAAATTAGATTTTTTTGCCAAAAAATGACCAAAAAACAATAAAAGCACAAACGCTGTTCTTCCAAATTAGGTATAAGCAGATCAACAAAATAAGAGTTTTACCCAATCAACATAAAATGAATAAACTAAATATCAACTTTATATGAAATTTATAATCAAAGAAGTTTGCAATCATGTCGAATTAAAACAATTCGTTATGTTTCCATCAATGTTATATAAAGGGAACAAATATTTTGTTCCACCGCTAATTTCATCCGAATTAGCCACCTTATCCAAATCAAAAAATGCTGTCTTTGATTTTTGCGAGTCCAAATACTGGTTAGCATATAATGAAAACTGCGAAATAGTTGGACGCATAGCGGGAATAATAAATCATAAATATAATCGAAAGACTGGAAAAAACTTTGTTCGGTTTGGGTGGCTTGATTTTATAAATAATACAGAAGTTTTGAAGCTTCTTTTTGAAGCAGTGGAGGAGTGGGCAAAATCAAATTCAGGAGAATATATACATGGTCCACTTGGGTTCACGTCTTTTGATGCTTCAGGAGTCCTGACAGAAGGCTTTAATGAAACACCAACTTCATTTGCTCAATATAATTACTCATATTATTCACAATTAATTGAGAAGCTTGGATTCGAAAAAGATGCAGAATGGGTTGAATATAATATTAATGTTCCATTTAAGGTTCCGGAAAAATTTGTTAAAGGAACTGAATTAATCAAGGAGCGATATGGCTTAAAAAGTGCTGAAATTAAAAAGAAAAAAGACATATTAAAATATGCCGATGCAATATTCAATCTAATAAACAATGAATATGCAGATTTATACGCGTTTACGGAGTTTACAACATCGCAAGTTGAAGTTTTAAAAAAGCAATTTCTACCTCTAATTCCTTTAAAATATATATCTGTTATTTTAAATAGTAAAAATGAAGTTATTGCTTTTGGAGCAGCAATTCCTTCTCTTTCAAAAGCATTACAAAAATCAAAAGGGAGATTATTTCCTTTTGGCTATTTTTACATAAATAATGCATTACGTAAGAACAATACCGTTGACTTATTGCTCATTGCAATTAGGAAAGATTTCAGAAAAAAAGGAGTCAACAGCATTATCACCAATGAAATTATGAGTTCATTCATAAAAAATGAAATAACAAATGTTGAATCAACCCGCGAGCTCCATAATAATTATAGTATTAACAACCTGTGGAATAAATTTGACAGCAGACAACATAAAAGAAGTTTGAGCTATATCAAAAAATTATAAAAATGATGAATCTTTTTCATTATATAATTGAAA
>CAZODA010000082.1:0-9720 GCA_964578485.1 uncultured Alkalitalea sp.
CATAACGAGATTCGTATTCTTCATTAATGTTTTCATTCTGCCATAAATAGAAAAATGACAAATTGATATTTTTCAATATTTTAAAGTTAAAGAGCTCAGATGGAAGAAAGGTTGATGTATATTCTAAACCATAAGTATTCACTCTTTCAAGATTATAAATAGTATATCTTGAATCCCCGGCTTGCCTCCCCCAGTCGATTAAGTTCCTTCCTTTACGATAAAATGCTCCTGCCTGAAAATTAAGCCAATTATTTATAAACCTGAATCCCGTTTCATAAGTTTCCGATTCTTCAGGCTTACTATGTATGTTACCTGCAATATCAGGCCCATCATAAAACATATCAGTAAATGTTGGCAACCTGAGAGCTTTGTTATAGGAAGCAAGCCATTTTAAATTGCCTGTGAGCCAGTAGCTGATATCAATACCCGGAAACCAAGTAAAACCATAGCCCAACTGAGAGCTACTGTTTAACAAAAGGCCTGCCGACAAACTAAGGCGATTTTTAATATATGTATGTTCAAAAAACAAAGAGCTGTTATGGCGATGATACTGACGAGTATAATATATATCCTTCTCACCTACTACAAGTTTAAAAGCAACTGAATCAATATCATAGCCCAGCACATTACTCCAAACAGATTCTCCCCTAAGCTCAGCTCCTAAGGATGTTGTTCCTAATAACCATGGAATAGCAAGGTTCATCCCCCCACCAAAAATATCAGTTAAATGATAGTTGTGATTTTCATACCAGGAATCTGCATTAAGCCCGGCCCTGAATAACTCGAAACGATCGTAGTGACGACGCCAATACACACGAGAAGCTAGCTTAATTGTTTTACCCGATTCAAATATTAAAGAATGAAAGCGGGTTTTTATTTGCTCAAATTGATTTGGATAAGTATCGGAATAGAAAGAATTGGCACCAAAAGCTTTGTTGGTAAAACCTGTCTGTAAGGATAATTTTTCTCCGGAAAATGAAAATTCTCCGTGATAAAATATATTTATCTCATCAAAGTCGGTATTGGGAATATAGCCATTACTGCTTTTTTTAGAAATAGAAAAATTATTGCGAAATGATTGGAAATTTTTTGAAATAATGGCTCCGGCACTTAACAAACCATGCTCACCGGCCATTCCCTTCAATCGCAACTGATCGCTTTCATTGGTGGCTGTAACAAAATTAACAGCTCCACTAAAAGCATTGGGACCATAAACCCTGGCAGCAGGTCCTCTTAAAACTTCCACCCTTTCAATTGAATTCAAATCTATGGGTAAATTTAGTGCATGATGTCCGCTTTGTGGATCCCCAATATTAATGCCATTCAATAAAATCATCAGCTGATCATGACTGCCACCCCTTAAACTTATATCCGACTGAACACCAAGAGGTCCACGTTCGCGAATATCAAAACCAACAACAAAACGTAATAAATCGGCAACACTTTGAACAGGAAGCAATTCTATCTCCCTACGAGACAGTAATGTTACAAATCTACCAACATCAGAATAATGCGAATTAGTCCTGCTTGCAGATATCTTAATCTCATCTAAGCGAATTTTGCTGTTAATAGTATCGCTTGTGTTTCCGGCAAAAGTAAGGTGGCAAGCAAAACTAATAAAATAAGATAAGGGCAATATTCCTATCCGAATTTCCTGCTTTAAAGTGCTAAAAACAGAATAAGCTTTATGCCTCCAATTTTTAAAATTTAAATATGATTTTGTGAATTTTATTTTTGTTTTCATGAGTGGTTTTTTTAATAAATTGAAGTTAAATTTAAGTGAATGAAAAAATATTATAAAATTGCTCATTGATAATTCATAATAAATTATCAATGAATAAGAATTTTTAAAACTTCTTAAACATTAGTAAAACTTAAAAGCTATAAATTACGTACATTAATAGAGCCTAATTTTGTTTTCATGAGAACTTTCTTTTTAAATACTATTATAAGGTCATTGATTGTTATTACTTCTGCAGGTGCTGAAACTGAAACTGTAATACCTTCTTATCAACAATCACATCAGTATGAACACAATATTGATGATGTAAAACAATTAACGATAAAAAATCATTACGGAAATATTAATTATATCCCTTGGGATAAAAACACTATTTCAGTAAATATTGTTTTATGGGCAAAAGCTCCTTCATCAATAGCGGCAAATGAAATCTTTAAAAATATTATTGTAAACAATTATCCAACACAAAATGGATATAACTATCAAAGCCATATTGATCCAAATTATACTGCAAATCATAATTTTGGAATCGACTATCAAATCTATGGCCCGACTGATATTGAATTGATTTTTAATAATCGCTTTGGAAATATAAATGTTAGTGACTTTCGTGGAGCTGTAAATATTAATCTTGATTTCGGAAACTTTGTTGCCAATGATAAAAGCTATATAAAAAATGGAGATATTTATGTCGCAAACGGAAATATTGCAATAAATGAAATAACAACAGCGAAAATCAGTCACCAAAACGGTTTACTAACAATTAATAAAGCAAAGGAAATATCGCTGCATTCCGATTTTATTGAAGGAAATATTAAAGAAGTAAAACAACTTGAAGTCTTTTCAAGAACAAGTGAATTCGATATAGCAAAAGTAGATTACATTAATATGGAAGCCGGCTATACCCTAATCAATGTTGAGGAGATAACAAATAAGGGCTTTTTTAATTTGGAAAAAGGCCAAATAATAATTCATCGCTTAAATCATACTGTTGAAGAATTAACAATTAACTCAAAATATGCACCTATAAAAATAAACTTACCTAATTCATTGAATTATACCTTACATGGTGAAATTGAAAATGGAGAATTTTCTCATCAAAATATAGATCAAATAAGGCTTATAAAAGAAAACAACAATATTTCATTCTCGGGAGATATACTCTCAAACAAAGAATCGAAACAAATAACTAATTTGATCCTTTTTGGAAAAGAATGTAACATAGATATTGGCATAATAAAATAATTTGCTATTTCAAAAAAAGATAAAAAACATGCAAATACAAGAAAAATTATTTCTACTACGTGATAAAATGAATTTAGAAGGGCTTGATGCATGTATAATTCCCTCGGCAGATCCGCATTTAAGTGAATATCCTGCCGAACACTGGAAAATACGTCAATGGCTTAGTGATTTCACCGGATCGGCAGGAACATTGGTAGTAACTCATAATGAAGCAGGCTTATGGACCGATTCAAGATATTTTTTACAAGCCGAGCAGGAACTAAATCCCGACTATATTAAAATTTTTAAAGAAGCAATGCCCGGTGTTCCCGATTATATTGAGTGGCTCAACGAAATATTAAATCCCTTCAGTAAAGTTGGATTTAATGGCTCTTTAATTTCTGTGTCGCAGTTCAGGAAAATGGCTAAAATCTTTAAAAACAAAAAAATTAAAGCTGTTCCAAACTTTATTGCAGCGGAAGAAATATGGGATGCCAGACCTCCCCTGCCTGATAACACTGTTTTTGAACATGAAGATCCTTGGAATGGACGTTCACGTTCAGATAAGCTGGAAGAAATACGTAAAATAATGAACGAAAAGAAAGTGACCCATTATATTGCAAGCTCACTTGATGAAGTTGCCTGGGCATTAAATTTACGTGGAAATGATGTACCCTACAATCCTGTGTTTTACTCCTACCTTATGATTGAACCGCATTGCGCACGTTTCTTTATAAATCCCCACAAATTAACGGCAGGCATAGCAAAAAAATTAGATGCAGATCATGTTAAAGTGTCTCTTTATGAAAATTTCCTTCAACATATTAAGGATATTTCCGGAGACGCAAACGTGTTTTTTGACCCCGACAAAACAAACTCCTTAATTTATAGCACTTTGTCACCAAAGTCCTATAAATATGAAGACCTTAGTATAATTACAAAATTAAAAGCAGAGAAAAATAAAAATGAAATCCAAAACCTGCGTACTGTTCTTGTCAATGACGGAGTAGCAATGGTGCATTTTTTAAAGTGGCTTGAAGATAATGTTGAATCAGGGAAAATTAGTGAAATATCGGCCGCTAAAAAACTAAAAGAATTCAGAAAAAAACAAGAAGGCTTTATAGGGGAATCTTTTGCCTCCATATCAGCATATAATGAACATGCGGCAATAATCCATTATACAGCAAATAAAGCTACAAACAGCTTCTTAAAACCTGAAGGAGTCTATCTCATCGATTCAGGAGGGCAATATAAAGGAGGAACAAGCGATATTACCAGAACAATAGCTTTGGGAAAATTCCCCAAACAAGCAGCCATTGATTATACTTTGGTGCTGAAAGGACATATTGCGCTGGCTTGTGCTACCTTTCCGAAAGGAACAAGAGGAGTACATCTTGACACACTCGCACGCACTGCATTATGGGAACATGGACTCAATTACGGACACGGAACAGGCCATGGCATAGGATATTTCCTAAATGTTCATGAAGGACCTCAAAATATCAGACCCCAAGATAATGGAATAGAATTTGAAGCGGGAATGGTTACTTCAAATGAACCGGGAATGTACCGAGAAGGAAAATACGGAATAAGAATAGAAAACTTGATACTTTGTAAAAAGAAAAAAAATACCGAATTTGGCACTTTTATGAATTTTGAAACTATTACCTTATGTCCCCTTGATACAAAACTTATTGTTACTTCATTAATGACTGAATCTGAAATTGAATGGCTCAACAATTACCACCAATTAGTTGTTGATTCTTTATCACCTTTTTTAGATTCAAAACATAAAGAATGGTTAAATAATAAGTGTAAAAGAATTAATTAATAAAATGAAAAAAGTAGTTTTCCTGTTATTTTCATCATTAATACTGATGAATAACAATATACAGGCAAGCCAAAATGGCTATAATATTTCCTTAGAAATTAAAAACCTTGCAAATAAAGAAGTTATCTTAGGCTATTACTTCAACAAACAAATGTATGTAAGTGATACTGCATTAACCAACCAACACGGAAAAACTGTATTTGAAGGAGAGGAGCCCTTGCAAGGCGGACTTTATTTCTTCTATCTGCCAAACGGAAAACATTTTGACGTATTAATTGATAAGGAACAGTATTTTGCTATCAGCACCGATACTGCCAACCTGATAAACAATATGCAAATATCAAATTCGGAAGATGCGCAACTGTTCCTAAACTATCAAAAGTTCTTGAACAAACAACAGATAAAAGCCAATGAGCTGAATGAGAAATTAAATTCTAATGATATTGACTCCAAGGAAAAAGAAAAATTAAGCGAAGAACTACAAAATGTAAATAAAGAAGTCAACGATTATTGGGATGATGTGATAAATAAGCATCCCGATTCTTTTACTGCAACCTTTATCAAAAGTATGCAGGAACCAAGCCTGCCCGACTTTGATATACCAAGTGATAGTGATAATCCCGACTCCTTATTGTTTATTAAGCAATATGATTTTTTCAGACATCATTATTTCGACAATATCGATTTAAGAGATGAACGCTTGTTAAGAACTCCCTTTTTTACACAACGCCTTGATAATTATTTTACAAGAGGATTAATACAAGCCCCCGATACAGTTGCTTTGGCTTCAATTGAATTAATTGAAAAAAGTGCTGACAACGAAAAAATGTTTCGCTTTATATTACAATATTGTTTCAATAGAGCGAATGAAAGCAATATTATGGGCATGGATGCCGTAATGGTGGAATTAGCTGAAAAATATTACCTAACAGGTAAAGCTACATGGGTTAGTGATCAATTCCTTGAAACATTACAAGAAAGAATCAATGCCATTAAACCAACACTTATAGGAAATACTGCAAGTAATCTTGTAATGACAGATATTAATGGTAATAAACAGGAACTATTTAAAGTTGAAGCCAACATTACCATCATTACATTTTTTGAACCATCATGCGGACACTGTAAGGTGGAAATACCTAATCTGTATAAGGAAATATATCTAAAATACAGAGATAAAGGTCTTGAGTTTTTTACTGTTTATACCCTCGATAACAAAGAAGAATGGAATGACTTTATAGAAAAGTATGAAATGACAGATTGGATAAATGTTTATGACCCATATAATCAATCAGGATTTAGACAAAATTATGATGTGAGAGCAACTCCAATGATCTATGTTCTTGACAAGGATAAAAAAATTGTCGCAAAAAAAATCGATTCGGCACAATTACCCGGCTTTATTGAATTCCTTTTAACAAAATAACTTACTAAATTTGGAGCAGCGTTCTAAATAAAAATTAAAATACTTTACAAGATGAAAATTAATTATCCAATAACATTTCTTCTAATATCGTGTTTTTGGATGCTCCTTTTATCTTCTTGTGAAACAAAAGAAAAAATAATACCGGCACCCGTAATCCATCTACAAATGCCTGATCATGGCTTTGAGCTTGAAGTAAATGACACTTTATTGATTGAGCCAAAAATTACTTACGATTATAATTCTTCGTATGCATGGTATTTAAATGATGAATTTATTTCTACCCTGCTAAACCATAAACATATTTCAAAAGAGCTTGGCAAAGTTGAATACCTTTTTATTGTTGAAAACCCCCAAGGAAGAGATTCAATCAATATTCCTGTATCAACAATGATTCTTTTAAATTTTGACGACTTCATTCTCGAAAGAGGTAGTTATGACATAGGCTTAATTATGCCACCCGAAATAGAAGGTTTTATTACAAAAGGTACGGTTTTCCCACGAAACGCACCCTCAGAAGAAGAATGGAGAGGCTTTGGATTGAGCAATATATACAGTCAGGCAACTACAGGCACAATTAGTCTATATAGTGCCTATGCAACATCAACACCCACAAACAATTTTCTAATCTATCAACAAGCTCCCAGCCCTTTCGCTTCTTCAATTTATTTTGAAAACAATGAAGAAAGGGTGATAAGCAGCATATCAGTAGCAAATTCTACCTTTGCCTTTCTTATAATGAAGTATGGACTTGGACAAGAAATCAGACCCTTTGGAGGAGAAAATAATGATCTTGAAGATTGGTTTATATTGACAATTGAAGGATATGATAAAAAAGGGAAAAAAACAGGTGAAATAGAATTTTATCTTGCCGATTATACTTTTGAAAACAGAAAAAGAAATTATATAATTAACGACTGGACAACTATACAATTAGATTCACTAAAAGAAGTTAACCGTTTGGTGCTTACCTTAACTTCTTCTGTTACCAACAATCAGGGAATTATGCTTACACCTCCATTCTTATGCATCGACAATATTAAAATAGTGAAATAAAAAAAAGCCTTATCAAGCTAAAAATCTTGAAAAATTAGAAAGCAATTATTTTAAGCTTGCCGGTGTAACATCGCTCTTCAATAATAATTCTAACTATATATATTCCACTCTTAATTTGTATTCTATCCAAAATACCGCGTCCATTTAAAAAAGGAAGTTTAGTCTTCATAGCTCTTTGTCCGCTTAAAGAATAAAATTCAATATCAGCTAAACCTGTATAATCATCAATTACAAAATTTAAATGATCTATAACAGGGTTTGGATATATAATCAACTTTCCTGTTTTATTACTTATAACTGAGGTGTCGATAATATTAATCCCCGACACCAAAATATCTATCCAAAACGATGTGGCAAAAATCTCAGGGATAAATGTATCAAGAGGCAACCAATCTCCCTCCGAATTTTGAACCCAGGCTGTTCCTGTACTCCTACTATCATTCAACAAGGACTGATATACAGCAAAGCTATCTGTTGCAGTAGAATAATTCAATTCAATACCGGCCCATAAACTTCCACTAATAGAAACAGGCTCATCAAAGGCCCAATAATATTCTGAATTTACTTTTAACTGCGATAAAGGAATATTATTGCGAACAGCAACTAAAGTTTCAGGCTGTTCGCTGCCATGCCATACTTTAAGATTTACAGTCTGATTGCTATTAACATGAGACTTGCCGGGTATTAGATATAAACCATGAATCATTCCGGAAATAAAAGGCCCATATTTCTCAGCAAATACCCTGTCGTTACGACTGTTATGACCCGACCAATACCCTCCTTCAGGAGATAAGTGAATAATATCGGCATTATCATCAGCCAAGAAATTTGAAAGTCGTACAACCTTACTATCATTATAAAAATCATCACCTTCAAGTGACATAAGACCGGTATTATCAGGATCTAACCAAGATGAAAACTGCTGATCGGTTTCAGGGAAAAAATCCCACATCTTATTAAATCTTGAAAAGTAATCATTTATAGGATTCGCACAATAAGCCGATCCCCCACTTAAAGTCCCAATCAATTTACCATCGGATAAAAATAATGGGGCTCCCGAAGAAGCAGGTTCGGTTGTACCTATATCCCACCTGCTTATATGCCAGTGTGCATCCTGAATAAAAGGTTTGCCACCAAGAGAGGAAGCACCAAAAGATGCCGCTAAAGGACTACTCTCAGAACGGGCAACTTTTTTAACATCTCCCTGAGGATGATGAATAGTAGTGGCAATACCCGAAGGATCAGTAACTTTGTCCCAACCCGACCAATAGGGACGATATAATGGAGGAGGCATCTCCGACATCTCTAATAAAGCAGCATCAATGGTTTCGGAATAAGATCGTAAATAAGAACCCGAAATAGTTTGCTGAAAATATCCTTCAATTCTATTGTCACAATTTGGCGACTGATAATTAAAGGTAAAAATAACTGTTTCATGACTATAAGGATTCCTTAAACAATGAGCAGCAGTAATAAAGTATGGTGTCCCGTCCCTCCTTGTATTATTAACCAAAGCTCCTGAACATAATTCGGTACCATCTACAATAATACGACAAACCGATTGCCCTGCATTTTTCCAAAGCTCGTCCTGCTCACAACTAAAATCAGGATTACATTCACCACTTCGACCAAAACGATTGCCTTCAATGGGTAAATATGAATAAAGATTGATATAATCGTGGTTTACATTTCCAATTTCTATTGAAGAAGCATTATTCAATCGTTCAGGCTCCTGATATTCAACAATTATGTGATCTCCGGGAACAGGAGCAGTGGCTAGTCGCCCCGAGGGCAAATTATTTTCATTAGTAAAAGCTCCCAAAACAACACTCTGATCAGAATTATAAATAAACAAGGAACAAGCAGGCGCTAATTCAAAATTATTGAAAATCAAATTTATGGAATAAGCTCCCTCAGAATGAATATTTAAACGCCATATCCGCTTACCGGAATTATCGCGACTCCAATAACCGGAGTTTGAAGGACTCAGATTCACTTCAAAAGAATGAGCAAAACGCAAGGGCTGAACTTTGTCATCTTCAAATAAACTAAAACTCCTGCTAACAGCCTTTGGCAAAGGTGGCATATTTACCGCAGTAAGACTAAGTGCCTCAGGAAACTCACCGGGAAGTAACAAGGGTTGACCACCCTTGGAAACCTGAGCCTCAACAAAAAATAATATAAAACAAAAATGTAATGTTAAAAGAAAATGCTTCATGCATCAAAATTATAATAAACTATTAAATAGAGAAGCCCTAAAAGATAAAATTTTTAATGTAGCCGAAAGCATCCGGGTTCAGTAATCAGTAAACAGGAAATAAATGAAAAATGAAAAATGAACAATGAAAAATGAAAAATGAACAATGAACAATGAAAAATGAACAATGAAAAATGAAAAATGAAAAATGAACAATGAAAAATGAAAAATGAACAATGAACAATGAA
>CAZODA010000083.1:0-8288 GCA_964578485.1 uncultured Alkalitalea sp.
AAGGGAGAGTATAGTACTCACTCCAACTAGCTTGCGCCATTATGGTTATAGCATCAAGTGAGATATCACCGGCATTTTGGGTTTGTATTAAGCCTATATTAAATGCTGAGGCTGCTGCAAATAATATTGCAACACAGCCAAATATAATTTTTTTGTACATTTTAAATTAAATTTTAATGATGCTTGTTTCGTGTATTTTAAGCATCTTCTTTTTAAACACAAAAAAAGATTACTTGCCTTGCTAATATTTATTGTCATAGCAGCTGTTTTAGATTTATATATTAATTTTAGAATATTCTGAATTGAATTTATCATCCTTCCAATTATCGGGATTACTAATAATGTAATCTGATATCCTTTGATATTCATCATCATCACGGATGACATGGTCATAAAATCGGGGTTGCCAACCGTTTTTCAAATTTAATCGGTTAGCATGTTTGGTGACTGCAGATTTGTAGGAACGAATTATGGTAGATATAGAATTAGGTTTAGGTGATATTTCGGCCATTTTTTCATTTTTCTGTAGAGACGTTGCATGCAACGTCTCTACTGCATGTAACGTTTTCTGTAAATTCGGTTTGTTTAAGATCAATATCCCATGTATATGATTAGGCATCACCACAAAATCGCCTAATTCAACAAATGGTGCATGATTTGGAATTTTATACCATAGGATATTTACAATTATCCCTAATTGGAATAATTTTATTTTGCCATTTATGATTTTTCCAAAAAAATGTTCCATGTTTTTGGTGCAAATTGTGATAAAATATGCACCACTCCATTCGTAATTCCACCATTGGGCCCGGATAGACTTTATTCTATATTTATTTTGAAATTTTTCTTTCATCAGAAATAGGTAATTAATAAAACAATTTGCCATTAACATATTGATTAAGAGCAAACAGTCTTACAAATAAATATGTTGTTTCATGAAATTTGTCCCCATCAAAATTATTAAGCAGACAGTCCGAGAAAAGAAAAATATTTACGGAACTGTTGAAAGAATTATTTTCTACTGCAGGTTTAGGGGTAGCAACAGAAAAATCTTTAAGAAAAGAATATGGATAAAATGGGTGTTGAATATGGTCGGGCATAATGGGCCGAGATTAAATTTGTATTTAAGGTTTATTTTTTCATTTAATTAAAACAAATATAAACAAATTTTTCTTAAAAAGTATGAGGGATAATCAATTACGAAGAGGTCAACGAAGTACGTCAATTTCTACGAATTAAGCCTAAACCCTAAATATATGATGCTTTCGGTACATTGTTTACTGATATTATAATATTTTGTTTTAGCTTAAAGAATATACATTATCTAAATTTGATAAAGGATAGAACAGGGTTGCTGTTTTCATTTATATTTTCATCCACCTGAGATAGAATAGGGGGAGGATCTATCCCTTGCTTTTTATAAATCTCAAAGATTAGTTTAAAATATTCTGCATTTGAAATTGTAATAAAAGTGTCATCCCATATTGATATCGGCACACCGTAATCTATTCTTCTATAATAATCCATAGTATCTTTTATGTTGTAAATCTTTCTATCAACTTTGTCAAACAAAAAGAAACACTCTTTATTTTTTAAGGCATATCTAACAAATAAGTATTTTGAGGACTCAAGTACTAAGTAAATCCAAGCAAATTCTTTTCTAAGATTGGATTTTAAGAAATTATCAATTTCGCCCTCAGTGGAATTAACATTGATTGGTGGCATGAAATCAGTACCGAAATCAATTTGGTATTTTTTCTTAATAGAGTCATTATAAATATGGAAAATATCAAAACTTGCAATTTCAGGTCCAAATACAATGGTATCTCCATAATAGCTAAGATAACTATAACCACCTACTAAACTACTGATAGGATTTGTTTCGGAATATATATATTCAAATGCGGATTGATAAATGTTAAACCCATTACAAAAAAGTAATCGCGATAATTTTGGGAATTCATCCATGTTATACGAAGGCAAAAAACCGGAATATACTATTTTCTTGTCATTTTTAAGCTTGATAAAATCACGCACCATGTAATCCAAAGAGCTTTCTTCGACAAATTCATTGTTAAGGTTATAAGTTCTGAATTTAAATCCTCTATTATCATATATTTCTATTAATTCACCATTTTTGGAAACTGAAAATTTGGAGATATCATAGTATCCTCCGGGTCCTCTATGCATATTAGCTATTTTTCCAAGATATTTACCGTTAATGTTAAAAATCTTTATTTCATGAAGCACCCTATCTAAAACAAAAATTTTATCATCTTCTATTAATACTTTCTCAATTTCCCCTATAAGGCTTTCCGATGATGTTTCTAATTGTACAAGAAAAGCATCTTCAATTAAATCGCTGAATTGGTTGTCATGAAATGATGTAGGGTTAATTTTCAAATGAATAACATCATTTTCATCCACTCCCACAGTGTTTATGTTTGATTTATTACATGCTGATAGAATAAAAATCAAGCAGTAAGTGCTAATTAATAAGTATTTCATTTGTCTTTATTTTTTAAGGGGCTGTCTAAAAAGTCGAATTATTGATAAATTGCAAGTCATACAAGGCTTATATTCAGCATTTTGCAAATTGCAAAATTCTCTTTTAAGTACTTTTTAGACAGCCCCAAATTGAAGTAGTTAATTTCTTATACATCCATGATAACTACATCCACTGGGTCCGCCTGTATAATCACAGTAATTTTGTATTCCCGGGAATTCTAGTTTTTGTGAGTAAGTCCATTCGCAAACGGTTTTCCATCCATAATGCGGAATCCAAATTTCAAAACAGTATTCATTTTGTACATATTCTACAACAGTACAAGGTTGAGGATCGTCTTTATAGCCAATTGAATAATCTATACCTCCTCCATCACCACTTTCCCCTTGCGCTTGCGCCATTATGGTTATAGCATCGAGAGAGATATCACCGGCATCTTTTGTTTGTATTAATCCTATGTTAAATGCTGTGGCTGCTGCAAATAATAATGCTACACAGCCAAATAAAATTTTTTTGTACATATTAAATTAAATTTTAATGATGCTTGTTTTATGTTTTTTAAGCATCTTGATTTTTAAACATAAAAAAGATTACTTGCCTTGCTAAGTAGATCTTACGCAGAGGTGAAGAAACACTTGCGATTGCTTATAAAATTTAACCGTTTAAACACTTCTACACCTTGCGTTAGTTAACATAAACCAAAAACGGATTATCATCTATCCTTATATGAACTGTTCGTCCTCCAATTTGTATTGTTTTTTCATCGATGGTCTCTTCTTCTTTAAAAAAATCCAATGGATAGCATGCAAAAACAATTGAATTTTCGGAATTATCTATTGGCAACTGTAGGGAGGGAACATCAGGAAGGTCTAAAAATTTCGAAATATTACTTTTATAATAAATTTTTTCAGGATTGTTTTTTGCAAATGCATAGCAACTATTATTATTATCGTCCAATCCCACTAAAAAATAATCATTGTAAAAGGCAACATATAGTACATGGGGTATATAATTCTTTTCTTTCGCTTTTCCACGAAAAGAAGTACGAGAATTGAGCATTAAATCTTTCGCCATCTGATCAGGAATTTTTTTATTCCCAATATCAAATTGATAGAGCAGCTTGAAATCTTCATCATGAAATTTAAACAAACCAAAAATATCGGGAGAAACCAAATACAAGTCATCAGAATGTTTGATGAAATTGGAAGATAGGATTAGGTTAGAAGATAAGGGATATGGGCTATGATCGGAGGATACGTATTTTTGCAGAATTCTCTGTTGTAAAAAACTGAAATTTCCAACATAATATTTTTCTGATTTTCCTACATAATTACAATATAAAAACAAGTGATCATCATCTTTATAAGATATACTCATACTGTAGAAATCTTCAGACTCTGCTTTTCTGATAAAATTTCCGTTATAATCATATTCGATAAGATTACGTGAGTTGTCAACAACACTTATGCATTGTTTTTCAGTATTAGCAGAAAAAGAGCTTAGTAAAGTAATTTCACCTGGGCCTCGCCCTGATTTTAATTTTGTAATAAATTTTCCTGAAGTATCAAAAAAATAAAGATTGAAATGAGACAAAATGAAGATCCTATTATTTGTAGCATCAATAAAAGCTTTCTGTATACTACTTAATAAACCCTCATTTGAGGCTTCAAGTTTTATTATTTCAGGAACAGACTTTCGCAATTTTAAATCTGCTTCAATAGCATCTTCAAAATACAGGGTTTTTACATCTGAAATAGTCTTGTCTGTTTTTTCATTGCAACAGACAAAAAATGACATAATAAGAAGGCAAAATAATATGTTTTTTCTCATATTTTTAAGTTGTTAAAATGGATATAATACCTGTTAGTCATTTTTTGACTAACCGGATTTTTTAAAAATTTCAACGACAGGTACAATGGTTACAATCTCCTCCTCCTGGCTCAGAAATAATAGCTGCACAAGCTATGGTACCGTCATAAAAATCATAGCAAGTTGCACCTGGAATAATACAATCATAACCAGCCTCTCCACTTTGCGCTTGCGCCATTATGGTTATAGCATCAAGTGAGATATCACCGGCATCTTTTGTTTGTATTAATCCTATATTAAATGCTGAGGCTGCTGCAAATAATATTGCTATGCTGCCAAATAAAATTTTTTTATAAGCCATTATCAATTAGTATTCTACAACAATTGGATTTTCATTTTCATTCTCATTATTCATAAACATAATAAAGTTTGTTGTTTCATCTCCAACTCCAATAGTTGAGAGGCATTGAAAATCACTATTATTTAAAATATCTTCGGGATTATAGCTAATTGTTTTCCAAGCAGCAGCATTTTTATTATGTACCGAAACCAGTCGTTTTTTATTCATATAAAATTCAACGAGGGTTAGTGTTTTTATTTGCTTTAGCGTTCTAATGTGTGCATACTCTGATATTTGTCTCAAATAATCGTACTCATATTCTGAAAACAGATGCAACAAGGCTTGAGACGATAAAAAACTTTCTTCGCAAAGAATTTTACTCTCTTTATAAGTATTGTCAAGAAGGGAAAATCTAACAACTCCATTAGACATGCCTTTTTGGAAAATTAATTCATCTTGGAATTTTTCAAATTGGACCGCTTTAAAAACAAGAAAAGGGATCTCACTTTTTAAATATGAAGAAATTTCATTTCCTTCTCCATCAGAGTGTGTTAAGCTATGCTCATTTTGTCCTGTTAAAAGAAAAATGCTGTTTTTATTTATGATGTAGAATTTATTAATCACATATGGATAGTCAATGCTTGCGAAGTATTCCCATGAATTGTTTTTGTAATGATATTTTTTGATAGTGCTATAATCACAAATCCATATTTCGATTTCTTCTTTGTCGTTTATATAAATATTGAAATCTGAAATCATTGTATATTCACCTGGTCCTCTTCCACTCTTTTTTAGAGAAGAAATAAATTTGCCATCTTCATTGAATTGAAGTATTTCTTTTTCTTCGGAAAGAATAAAAAAGGACTTTTTTCTTTTTACAATCTTTGCTATTCTCCCAATTAGTGATTCATCTATTGTTTCCAGTGCTGTATATATGCCTTGTTTGCCAAATAGCTGATCTAAACTTTTAACAGTTTCTCCCTTTAAGTTGAAACTTTTGATAAGACAATTGTCTGATTGCATTTTTTCTTTACAGGAAGTGAAAATAAGAAGAAGAGAACAAATATAAAATACTATTATCTTTTTTGTCATAATTTGTTTTTTATTTTAATCTCTATTATTACTCTGTTCTTAATTGATTTTGGACTCTCAAGTAACTTTTTTATTGAACCATATCTTGTATTATTATTGTGCATACTATATTCGTTTAAAAGCTGCTCGGCATCAATACTTAATAACAGATTTGTTGTGGTGCTGCCTTGTATATTTGTTACTGCTGAAGCTAAGGGAATATTGTCTATTAAAGAATTGAATTTATAGAGCTTGCAATTTTTCAAATCTATAACTCTATAAGAGCTGTCATAGCCGCGTAATTGCATAAAAAGCATTCCTGATGCAAAATTAAATCCGTCAATACTATAAACCTTTTCTTTTTTATTAATTATATCAGCCATCTCTTTGTCTGTAAATCCGCTTGTTGGAAAATCCTTAAATGTAAGTAGTTTGCCATTAAAATTTAAATGAAGAAAAGGCTTAAACTGCTCATCTTTATTACAGATATATATTGTGTCATTTTTTGGCAATAAAGAATAAACATTAATATTGTTATCATCATTAGTGAAAAGCGAGGGTGGCATAATTGTGTGATTTTCAATAGTTTTTTTCACAAAACAATTTGTGGTATTAAAGTCGGTTAAGACCTGTTTTATGTAATGATTAAGTTCCTTATCAAAACCGCCGTTATAAAATAAATAATTTCCTTTATGTGTTTTTGCTAGTTTTACCGCCTTAAATGCAAGTTTTTCTTTTTTGATAAATTCACCACGTAAGGAATATTTGTTGATAAAAGATTGACTTTCAATAATCCATAGTTGATCTTTTATTTCGTTGATATAAATATCACAAGGAGTTTCAATAGCACCTCTTCCTTTACCATCAATACGCTTAACGAGAGTTCCTTTGTTATCGAAAATACAAACGGCAAAGTCACTTAAAGAATATAAATAATAGAATTCTTTGTGTTTTATTATTTTCCAGGAATCGTATAAAAATGCATCAGGCGATTCTTCAAGTACTAAACAATTAACATCTTCAACTAAAGAATTGAAATCAATTTCTATAGCTTCAAACATGTTGATAGCCGGAATTTCCACCATGTTTTGATGTTTTTTGTTATCACAAGCCTTAAATGCAAAGGAGAGAAAAAGTATAAAAACAAGTTGGTGTTTTGCTTTCATATGATAAGGTTTTTTTAAGCTCAACTATTTTGAAATAAATGTAATTTTTGATTATAACAAATCCTGATTTTAAAAGATAGAAGGGAAGAAATCTTCCCCTCCACCCTTTAATTAAGGGATTTAGTGCCTAATAATATGGCTTAGTACTTCCACAACTGCAATTATAACCTACACCTGATGATATGCAAATGGCCTCCCATCCCTGCCAAGTTGTACGTGTAGCCCAACGACAATCTCCTCCTCCTCCAGCCTCCCCATTATGCGCTTGCGCCATTATGGTTATAGCATCGAGAGAGATATCACCGGCATCTTTTGTTTGTATTAATCCTATGTTAAATGCTGTGGCTGCTGCAAATAATAATGCTACACAGCCAAATAAAATTTTTTTGTACATATTAAATTAAATTTTAATGATGCTTGTTTCGTGTATTTTAAGCATCTTCTTTTTAAACACAAAAAAAGATTACTTGCCTTGCTAAGTAGATCTTACGCAGAGGTGAAGAAACACTTGCGATTTGCTTTTAAAATTTAATTACCTTTGTCATAAGTTCCCGAATTTAATCGGCAAAACACTGACAGTTAAATCATATAAGTATTACCTCCTTTCTTTTTGAAAGGGATCCGGAAGAGGAAGCGGTAGCAGTGAAGCTTTGTAGCTTCCTCTTCTTTTTCCCATTTGTTTTATGATTGTTATTTAAATCTTCAAACTTTATAGACGTGATTGTTCGTGTTCCTTTTACGATTGATCGCGTCTTTATTGACAATAGAAACGAAACAACATTAGTATGTTGTGCCCTTTCTGAAAAAAGAAAAGCACCGGAGTTTCTATTATAATTATTGAACAGACAGTCCGAGAAAAGAAAAATATTTACGGAACTGTTGAAAGAATTATTTTCTACTGCAGGCTTAGGGGTAGCAACAGAAAAATCCTTAAGAAAAGAATGTGGATAAAATGGGTGTTGAATGTGGTCAGGCATAATGGGCCGAGATTAAATTAGTATTTAAGGTTTATTTTTTCATTTAATTAGAATCATGAAAGCAAATATAAATAAATATTTTTAAAAAACAAGACATCAGTCATCAGTCAACAGTTTAGAGTTTAGAGTTTTTTGAGTGAAGCGAAATCCCGTTTTCAACGGGACGGGTTTCGGGTTTTTGATTAGCAGATTTGTTAATTAGTGGATTAGAAGATTAAACTTTTAATCAGCCCTGAAAGGGCGCAAGACCATAGCATCCCGCATTCGGCAAGCCTCGGCGGGACAGGTTAGGGTGAAGCGAAGCGTAGCCCTATGTAAAGGGTAGTGTCCACTTTAGTGTGTCTATGACATGTTTCTCTATATCTATTTTATAGTTGTTTTGTTTTCATATTTTTCCTTTCAAAACAAAAACTTAATTG
>CAZODA010000084.1:0-8260 GCA_964578485.1 uncultured Alkalitalea sp.
AAACTCAAAACCCTAAACTCAAAACCCTAAACTCAAAACCCTAAACTCAAAACCCTAAACTCAAAACCCAAAACTCAAAACCCATTTCTGTTTACTGTTCATTGATGATTGTTCACTGATGATGATGTGCTTCAAATGTTTTAATAATTTCACCACATCTTAACATGGATTCTCCAAAATAAGGATTTAGTATTTCTTCTGTTTCACTTAGCCAATAGGCTCCTTTGTTATCTAAGGCCATAGGACAATAATCCACATAATATGTTATATGTCCGGGTTGAAAGCCTTCCATTGTTTCAATAATTGATTCTGAAAGTATTTCAAATGTTTCTCTTGCTTCTTCTAATGATGTGGCACTAATAATTTTTGCCGAAGACAACATTATGTTTTCATGAAGCTTAGTCCAAACATCTTTTGCTTCTCCAGAAAGTTTTGCCGCATTTGCATGTTCTGTCTGATGTTGTAACTGCTCAGCTGCTCGTATTGAATTGTCAAGATTGCTGTTAACTAAAGCCTGCTTAATATTTATATAGTTATTAATTAGTGAAGATAAGCTTTCTAAAAATTCATGTGGAGCTGTTAATGTTTTGCTTTCAGTGGGTCTGTGCATCATACTGTAATTTCCCCTTAATTGCGCGGCAGCATCTATTGCAAAAGTACCACTTATAACAACTTCTTCACCTTCACTAAGGCCCGATAAAATAATTTGTTCCTTACCGGCTCTTGCACCAAGCACTACTTCTCTCATTTCAAAGGTTGGAGTGTCATTATTTGGCACTTTAATATATACCACCGATCGCGGCCCTGTCCATAACACTGCTGAAACAGGAATTACAAGTGCTTTTTCAGAGCGAGAGCTTGCTGTGGCATTTACAAACATTCCGGGTTTAATTTTTTTATGTGAATTATTAATTTCTAATCTTATGTTGGCGGTTCGCTTTTCTTGGTTAAGGAAGGGGTCAATATAATTTATTGTTGAATGGAATTCTTCACCGGGCAATGCTGAAACAGTAAATGTGACATGATCGCCAGTGTTAAGCCATTGTAAATCCGATTCATAGGCATCAAGAAATACCCAAACACTTTTCAGAGACACTATGTCGAAAAGTTTCATCCCTTTTGTAACATAATCACCTTGAGCAATATATCGCGACTCAACTATGCCATCAGTTGTAGCATAAATGTCAAATAAAGAGCGAACTTTTCCTTCATTTTCGATTTCATCAATCTGTGTTTCACTAATATTCCATAATTTCAGCCTTTCTTTGGCTGCTTCATATAATAGAGGAAATTTATTTTTATTCTTGTTTGCTTCAAGTAATTCCTGTTGTGCTGAAATAAGCTCTGGAGAATAGATTGTAGCAAGCTTTTGACCGCGTTCAACTTCCTGACCGGTATAATTAATTAGTAAATTTTCTATCCTTCCACTGAAATTGGCAGAAATGGAAGAGATATTATGTTCGTTTAAAACAACTTTCCCTGTGAGAAAAAGATCTCTTCCGGCCTCCTTTATTGCAGCCCTTGTTGTTTGTACATTTGCTAAAGCTGATGCCTCCTCCGACATGCTGAAGCTAAAGTGATCATGTCCGGCACTGCTGCTAAGGGCATCAGAAACAGGAATTAAATCCATTCCGCAAATAGGGCAAGTTCCGGGTTCGCTTTGTCTTATTTGAGGGTGCATTGAACAGGTCCATTCAACTATTGCTTCAGAATGATCATGAATAGATTCATCATGGCTGACTTCCCTGGCTGGGAAAAATAATGCTGTTATTAAAATCCCTACTACAAGACCTGAGATAGTAAGAATCCAATCTCTCTTTCTAAATTTCATAATTAAAAATCTCCTTTTATTTTTTCAATAGTTGCTAATGCCATTTTATTATCTCGATAAGCTTTTGCCGTGTTTAAACGATAATCAGCAAGTTGTTGCTGCATGCGTATAATTTGTTCAAATTCATTTTTTCCTGAGATATAGTCAGATAAAAGTATGTCAATAATTTGTTCTGCCAATTCTGTTTGTTCCTTATAGAGATTAATTTCACGCTTTGATTGCCGTAGAAGATTAATTGCATCTTTAAATTCTGTGGTCAAGAAATTTTCTGCAGCAACTTGTTGATAATTTGCGCTTTGTTGAAGTATCTCTGCCTCACGTATAGAAGCTTTATATTTTTTACGCCAAATAGGAAGAGAAAGTGAAACAACGGGCATAAGCATATTTTTTCCATTCATAGTGCTTCCAACACTTTCATTAGATTCAAAAATGCTGTAATTAAGTCCCAAACCAAATTCAGGTAAACTCATACGACGCCTTGAAACTTCCATAGCCTGAAAAGCAGCTTGTTCTATTTTATATCTTCGAAGTGTTGGATTATTTGCAATCAAATCTTCAAAAATTAATGAATCAGCATCGATGTAAACAATGTCGCTAAGCTTATCATTAATCTCAATATGCTGATGTGCTTCACGATTTAGAAGTTTGTTGAACTTAACAAGAAGTACTTCAAATTTATCGTCTAAATATTCTAATTCGGCTGTTAAAACATTTTGCTCCATTTTTATAGCTAAGACCTCTGATGTGCTTCCAATGCCGGCACGTACATTGTTAGTGGCAATTTGTTCAACTGTTTGTAATAAATGAAGCTGTTGCTGTTTTATTTCTTTATCAGCATCAAGCATATGTAAATCCCACCATATTTGTTTTATTTCATAAAATACTTCTGCTCCGGCATTTCTGAATTTTTCATAACTAGCCAAAGCAAGCTGAGATGCTTCATCTCTTGCTGCTGACAGAGTACCAAACCATGGAAACATTTGCATTAATGTTATATCACCAATTTGATCCCCTGCAAATCGTTCCATAGGACTGAAAAATATGCCAAAGGATAATTGCGGATCGGGAAGGGCACCAAACTGTTGAACCTTTTCGAGGGCAGCACTATACTCTTGATAATATGCCTTAAGTTCCGGATTGTTCTCGGCAGCAATGTGCAGATAGTCATCAAGACTTTGTCCACTTATATGCCATGAAAAAAACATGAAAAAAAACAAAATAAAAATTTGTTTTTTCTTATTTTGAATATTCATTTCTTTTGATTTTAATTTCTTCTTTAAAAGAATAAAGAACAGGTACTAAAAATAGGGTGACAAAGGCTATTGTCATACCTCCAAAGGCAGGAATAGCCATAGGAATCATTATATCTGCTCCTCTGCCTGATGATGTTAAAACCGGTAGCAGAGCTAAAAGAGTTGTTGCAGTGGTCATTAAACAGGGACGAACTCTTTTCATTCCTGCTTCCAAAACAGCTTTTCTGATTTCAGGGATACTTTTCGGCTGATATTTTCGAAAATTATCGGTTAAATAAGTTGCTATTACCACTCCGTCATCTGTTGCAATTCCAAAAAGTGCAATAAATCCAACCCAAACAGCAATACTCAGATTATAAGGTTTTATCTGCATCCATTCCCTCATGTTTGTTCCAAGAAGTTCTACGTTCAGAAACCATTCCTGAGAATAAAACCATAACATTATAAATCCACCTGAAAATGCAAGAGCAATAGCTGAAAAAATAATTAAGGATGTTGATGCAGACCTAAATTGAAAATATAGCAACAAAAATATAATGATCAGTACAATTGGAATTATAACAGAAAGACGCTTTTCAGCCCTTATTTGATTGATATAACTCCCTGAAAACTGATAGTTTATACCGTCAGGAACTATTAGATCACCATTATTGATTAAATATCTGAGATGGTTTTGTGCATCGTTTACAACAGTCCCCTCTGCATAGCCATCTAATTTGTCGAAGAGTATATAGCCTACCAAGAAATTGTTTTCACTCCTTATCATTGTAGGACCAGAACGATAAGTTATTTCTGCTATTTCTTCCAAAGGAATTTCTACTCCGTCGGAAGTAGGTATTAAAATACGCTTCATTTGTTCGTAGTCGTCGCGCCACTCGCGAGCATAACGGACTCGTATATTGAAGCGTTCTCGTCCTTCAACAGTGGTGGACAGGCTTATACCTCCAATCAGAGCTTCAATATAATATTGGAAATCACCAATAGTGATACCATGTTTTGCCAATAACAATCTGTTGGGTTTTATTTCTAAATAAGGCTTGCCAAGATTGCGATCTGTAAAAACTGATTGAGCTTTTATGGCAGGAACTTGCCTTAAAGCTTCCTCCATTTCAAGGCTAAAGGATTCGATTGTTTCCATGTCAGGACCAAACACTTTTATTCCCATAGGAGCGCTCATGCCCGTTTGAAGCATAACAAGACGTGTTTCAATGGGCTGAAGTTTTGGAGCTGATGTTAGTCCGGGAATATCCTCAATTACCATTACAATTTCATTCCAAATATCGTCGGGAGTTTTTATATGTTCCCTCCATTGCCTGAAATAATGACCTCGCTTATGTTTAATCAGATAAGGGATTACTTCAGAATATTTTACTTTGGTCAATAATGTATCCTTGTTAGAATTGCCAAGTATGCTGTTCGAGTCGTAATCGAACCAAACAGCCTTATCGTTATTGGAGATCTTTAATAAATTGCCGGAAACAATGGCATCAAGTTCAAAGTGTCCTTTTTTGTCAACTTTAAATCTCTCAGGATATCCGTTCTTATTAGTTAGATACTCGGATCGGTAATGTATAACATTTTCAAACATGGTCATAGGTGCCGGATCTAAAGCACTTTCGGCTCTACCTGCCTTTCCTGTTACCATTTCAATTTCAGGTATTGCCTCTACACGCATATCTAACTGACTTAAATATCTTATATTAGCATCAACACCTGCATGGGGCATACTTGTTGGCATTAATAAAAATGCCCCTTCATCAAGGGCCGGCATAAACTCTTTGCCCATACCGGGAAAGCTATGGTGTAAAGTACTCCAGACTTTGGTGGTGCGAATATTCCATCCTGCTTTGTCGGTAATTCCGGAAACAAAACCAAATACTTTGGAAAAACCAAACCAGATATTGATTCCTGGAAGTATGAGTAATAAAACTATAAAAAGGAAAATCTTTTTGTGATTCAAACACCAATTAAGCACTAGCGGATAAAAATGAATGAAAACTTTAAAAATGCCCAAAACCGATGCTGCAATAAAGATTACAAATATAAAGTTGGTAAAACGACTGTTTTTTACTCCAAGTGGAAGCCATTCTGTTGATAAAAGCCAGGTAACTGCTAATGCTATAATGCCAATGATTATAATATTATGATGCTTAATGATAAACTCTGAGAATTTCTTGTGTTTTATTGTGCCGTTTTCAATAAGAAACTTGGAAATATTTGCTACAGCCAAAAGCAAAAGTGTAATACCCGCCCATGGTAAAAACCATATAAAAATTAACCCGAAAATAAATACAGATAAATTGATGCAAAAATTTATCCTTTTTCTTTTTATTTTAATCCCTAAAAGCCAATGCGCCAGTGCCGGGAGCATGGTAATAGTAATTATCAGGGATGATACAAGGGCGAAAGTTTTAGTAAAGGCCAGCGGACCAAACATTTTGCCTTCTGCATGTTCAAGTGAAAATATTGGTACAAAACTTACTATTGTTGTGGCAGCCGCTGTTACTATAGCAGGAGCAACTTCTGTAGAAGCATCATAAACTATCTCAAATAAAGACTTGTCATGTGGCGCTTCATCCTTGTGCCTTAATATATTTTCACTAAGAATAATTCCCAAATCTACAAGAGCTCCAATGGCTATGGCAATTCCGGAAAGTGCTACTATATTGGCTTCTACTCCAACATAACGCATCATAATGAATGTCATTAAAACAGCTAGGGGTAAGAGTGCAGATATCATCATAGAAGCACGTAGATTCATTACCATGATGATAATAACAATAATCGTTATGATGATTTGTAGATTAATAGCCTCATAAAGGGTTCCCAGTGTTTCATAAATTAGCTCTGTACGATCATAAAAAGGAACTATAGTAACTTTTGAAATAGTGCCGTCATCAAGTAAACGTGACGGTAAACCATCGGAAATTTCTTCTATTTTCTTTTTTACATTCTCAATAGTACTAAGAGGATTTTCACCATAACGGGCCACAACAACCCCTCCCACAGCTTCAGAACCCCCTTTGTCCAATACCCCTCCATGAGCTCTTGAAGCAGGCCCTAAAGTTACTCGGGCGATATCTTTTATTTTGATGGGAATATTAGAGTTAACCTTGACTACACTTTCTTCTATGTCTTCAAGAGATTTTACATAACCTAAAGCCCTTACATAATATTCTGCCAAATTTAATTCAACAGTTCCGGCACCTATATCTAAATTACTTGATCTCACCGCCTCAATAGCTTCCATAACTTTCACTTTATGAACTTTCATTGCTACAGGATCAAGATCAACCTGATATTCCCGAACATGACCCCCCACAGAGGCAACCTCCGAAACGCCCTGAGCCGACATGAGAGAATTACGTATGTAAAAATCTTGAATAGTACGTAACTCATGTAAATCCCAACCTCCAACAGGCTTGCCACTTGGATCGCGACCCTCAAGAGTGTACCAGAAAATCTGACCAAGCCCCGTTGCATCAGGACCCAAGGATGGATTAACATCTGATGGTATAAGGCCGGGAGGTAAAGCATTGAGCTTTTCAAGTAAACGAGTGCGACTCCAATAATAATCAACCTTGTCATCAAAAATTACATAAATACTCGAAAAACCATACATAGAACTGCTGCGAATACTGCTTACCCCGGGTAAACCCATTAGTACCGAAGTTAAAGGATAAGTGATTTGGTCCTCAATATCCTCCGGGCTTCTTCCAGGCCATTCTGTGAAAATAATCTGCTGGTTTTCACCTATATCGGGAATGGCATCAACAGGTATAGGATCACGAGGAAGAAAATCAATATCCCAATTAAAGGGAGCAGTTATAACTCCCCAAGCTACAATGAGTACAAAAAATAAAAAGGTAACTAATTTGTTCTCAAGGAAAAACTTGATGATTCTGTTTAACATGGTTTTTGGATGTTTGATTTCTTAAAATCAGAAAATTTGAAACTACATCAGAATTATATATAAGTCTATTCTTTGTCTTTACTCAACACACATTATATAATACTTATGAGGGCAAAATGTTCTACAAATTGCCGGTTTTTTCGGGAAAACATAAAATGTTATAAAAAATTCAAGGAAATATGTAAAAAGCTATATATAACTGCTGAATCCAATAATGCTTATTCCTTGAAGAATATTTAAAACTTATTGAAAAATATGATCTGAAAAGTGATCCCTATGAATAAATAATTGTTTTTGTTGGAAAAATTGAGCTTGAAGATAAAGACTTTAAGCTTTTTTGATTTATTTCTTTTGCAGTTGTCAATCTATTTTATACATTTGCATTCGCAATTCCAAAGGGCATTGCAGAGTTATTTTTTACACCGGAGAGGTGGGTGAGTGGCTAAAACCACCGGTTTGCTAAACCGGCGTACGGGTAATTCTGTACCGGGGGTTCGAATCCCCCTCTCTCCGCTCCGGAAAAAAAATATCGGGGTGTAGCGCAGTCCGGTTAGCGCACCTGGTTTGGGACCAGGGGGTCGTGAGTTCGAATCCCACCACCCCGACAAATACTAAATACGATAAAAAAACCTGCTAAAATTAAATTAGCAGGTTTTTTTGTTTTAACCTCAATGGGTTCACGCAAAGCCCGAAAAATCAATTACGAATTACGAATTAAAAATTACGAATACACGAATTAATGGGTCAACGAATTCACGCAAATTTCCACAAATGATTATATTATTGAGCGCTTTGTTAGTCGAAGTTCAATGATAATAGAAATGTTGTTTTATAATATCTCCCGCAAAGATTATTTCACGCAAAGCCGCGAAGTTGCAAAGCATACACCTTGGCGTCTTAG
Organism: uncultured Alkalitalea sp.; assembly: GCA_964578485.1. Lineage (GTDB taxonomy): Bacteria > Bacteroidota > Bacteroidia > Bacteroidales > Marinilabiliaceae > CAZODA01. The sequence continues at coordinate 7,899 of CAZODA010000084.1, forward strand.
CGTCTTAGCGAGAGAATATTTCACGCAAAGGGCGCAAAATCAATTACGAATTACGAATTAAAAATTACGAATACACGAATAAATGGGTCAACGAATTCACGCAGATTTCCACGCAAAGGCGCAAAGATTTTAATGTACTCAAAGCATCTTGCTTTGAGAAAAGGCAGGGAGTGTTCAAATTAATACTTACACACTTAATGGAATAGTGTCGCTGAAAAGCCTTTGTTTGCACTCGCCAACTGCTCTCCTTTTGAAGGGGAGCTGTCCGAAGGACTGAGGGGTTTAACAGACTTATCACTCCACTCAAAATTAGACACTATCCCGTAAAGTGTGTAAGTATTAATCAGAGGGTCCGGTTTTAT
>CAZODA010000085.1:0-7463 GCA_964578485.1 uncultured Alkalitalea sp.
AGAAAAGAGATATTGAAAGTGGTGAAAAGCTTAAAAAGCTTACAAGGGAAATAATAGCTTCCATGAGCCAAAACCAAAAAAGAAATATACAGTTCGAATATCGCTTTGAGTATGGGAATCCTGAAGATGTTATTCCTCTTGTGAGTAATAAAGAAGGTTTTGATGTGGTTATAATGGGTACAAAAACCAAAGGAGAACCCATAAAAGAAGCCTTGGGAAGTATCACAAATGATGTCGTTCAGAAAGCAAAAGCTCCGGTATTGGCTGTCCCTTCACACTCTCTGGTTGATCATACAAGGCTTGGCAAAGTGATGTTTCTGCTTGAATTAAATGATCGTGATTTTATTTCACTTCACAGACTCATCAGACTAACATCTCCATTTAATGCCGAAGTTAATGCTGTATTACACTGTAATTCAAGGGCCGATAAGAATGATATAAGAAAGATGGATCAACTTAGGACTTATTGTGATACTACTTATAGTAATTATAATATCAATTTTGATATTATAATGGGAAAGAACTTTTTGAAAGTTATTGAGCAATATATTTCTGATAATGAGATTGATCTGATAGCTATGACCAGGCGTAAAAGAACAGTCCTAAGGAAATTTTTTATTCCATCAGTTACCAGGAAAATGTTGTTCAATACAAATATTCCAATATTGATTTTTCATTCGTAATTTGGTAATTTGTTTTAACTTAGCTTGATAACAATTATATTAGATAGTTTTTTAAATTACTAAACCTTTAAAATTGTATCGATTTTATTCTTTTGCATTTAAAAAATGAGCCAAAAACAGATCAGAATCGGCATCCTGTCAGCAGGAGGTGATTGCCCGGGAATTAATGCGGCAATAAGAGGATTGGGGAAAACTGCCATAGTAAAATATGGTATGGAGGTATTAGGGATCGTTAATGGATTTAATGGTCTGCTGGAAAAGGAAACTATTCAATTGGAAGAACAACAACTATCGGGTATTTTGACACTTGGAGGTACCATACTTGGAACCTCACGGATAAAACCTTTCAAAAGAAGGCATGAGGGTGATTTTAACGATAAACCACATCTGATTATAAATAATTATAAGGAGCTTGGCCTTGATGCACTTGTATGTATTGGTGGAAATGGAACACAACAAACAGCTGACTTACTTGCAAAAGAAGGATTGAATGTAATTGGGATTCCAAAGACGATAGATAATGATGTTTGGGGAACGGATGTTACATTTGGTTTCGATTCTGCTGTACATATTGCCACTGAGGCAATTGATCGCTTACATACTACAGCAAGCTCCCATAAACGGGTAATGGTTATCGAATTAATGGGACATCATGCAGGGTGGATAGCCTTATATTCAGGGATTGCAGGGGGAGGAGATGTAATATTAATTCCTGAAATCCCCTATAACTTAGAAATGATCGCTGAATGCCTGCTGGAACGTAGTAGAAAAATGAAACCTTATTCCATTGTAGTAGTAGCTGAAGGAATTTTTAAAACTTCCAAAAAGAAGTCTGCAGCACATTATATTGCAAAACAAATCAGAAAAATGACAAACTTAGAAACAAGGGAAACTATCTTAGGCTATATCCAAAGGGGAGGAAGCCCAACAGCTACAGATAGAATACTTGCTACGCGACTTGGTTCCTATGCTGCACGAATGATTTATGAGAAAAATTTCGGTTATATGGTTGCATTGAAAAATGGTATTATAACAGGTGTCCCCTTGTCGGAAGTGAGCGGAAAACTTAGACTTATTGAACCGGATAACAGCTTGATAGAGATTGGAAGAAGTAATGGAGTTTGCTTTGGTGATAGAAATGAGATGTAAGCTTGCTTTTTTAAATTCAACTTGCCACATTTTGCGGTTTATACTATGCAGGAAGAAAAAAATGCACTTTTTTATTGTGAAAAATATTGCAGATAAAACATTAGTTTAGCCTGAAATGTTTTAATGTTATTTGAAGTTTAAATTTATAGAGTTTCTAAGCCGGTAAAAATTTCGTTAAAAAGTTTTATGATGAAAGAGAAAGATATTAAACAGTTGAATAAAGAACTTGGAAGTGCTTCACCGCATGAGGTTATTTCACGGGTACTTGAAGTTTTTGGTGATAAAATAGCACTATCTTCAAGTATGGGAGCAGAAGATCAGGTGCTTACCGATATGCTGCTGAAAATTAAGCCTTCAGCCCGTGTCTTTACACTCGATACAGGAAGACTATTTCCGGAAACCTATGATCTGATTGATAGAACTTCCAGCTTTTATAAAATTAAAATTGAAGTATTTTTCCCCGATTATAAAAGGGTTGAAGAAATGGTGAATTCAAAGGGGATAAATCTATTCTATGAAAGTGTGGAAAATAGGAAGCTGTGTTGTCATATTAGAAAAATAGAACCTCTAAAGCGTGCTTTTAGCAGTCTTGATGCATGGATTTGCGGACTGCGCTCAGGACAAGCAGTTACGCGTGAACATGTTAATGTGATAGAATGGGATACAAACAATGGCTTGGTAAAAGTTAACCCTCTTGCTCATTGGTCTGAAGAGCAAGTATGGGATTATATAAAAACAGAGAAAGTTCCCTATAATCCACTTCACGATAAAGGATTCCCTTCAATCGGCTGTCAACCTTGTACTCGTGCAATACTTCCGGGAGAAGATGTTAGGGCAGGCCGGTGGTGGTGGGAAAATCCTGAAACAAAAGAATGTGGATTACATAAGGAATAACTTGCTTAATTAATTTCTTCAAAATCTACATATTCTCCCTTGGCTGAAGAATTGGGGTGCTTCTTATTTTCCCTTTTGGGAATATGATTAATGGTTACACGCCCCTCTTCTCTTTTTTGACGGTTTATATAATCTTGTGCAGCCCTCTGTTTTTGTTTGCTTGATTTTTTTACCCAGAATGATAAAAAAACAGGTAAAACAACTCGTATAACTAATCTGAAGAGGTAATAAAAAATTACAAACGTTAATAATAATCTAATAAAATTCATTCACTTCCTTTCTTTATTGCTCCTGCTGGAGAACCGGTTTTAGGAGTTCTTTGTCGCTTCCTTGGCGGATATGATAAACTGCTGATTTTACCACTTCATCAACTTCATGATAAATAGGAAAGAATCCTTCATTATCAAAGATATTTCGGGCGATATAGGCATATAATTCAATCCTTACCCTGTTATATGAATGTTTATATTGTTCAGCTTTAAATTTTATTCCCTTATTTTGAATATACTCAACAAAAGTTGCCATAAGATTTTGATTATCCAGATATGATATAAGTAAGTCAGGTTTATCATATTTCTTTATTTGCTCTCTGTTATTATCACTGTAAGTGAGAGCAAACTGATGTAATAAACCCTGATCATGAATCAGATAATAAAAATCACTGAAATCAGTGGTGTCATGAGGAATGAAAATATCGGGCATTACGCCTCCGCTACCATAAACAATACGACCGTTACGCGTGGTAAAGGCTAATGATTTATCTATATTAATACTGTCTTTTTCAAAAAATTCACCGTGCTCAAAACGAGCAAGAATATCACGGTTGTAATCTTCCATGCCATTTTCGTAGGGCTTTTGAATGCCACGTCCACTCGGAGTGTAATAACGACTTATTGTTAATCTTATGGCACTGCCATCAGGAAGAGGAATCTGTTGCTGAACCAAACCTTTACCAAATGAACGACGACCAATAATCAAACCACGATCATTGTCCTGTATGGCACCGGCCATAATCTCACTAGCAGAAGCACTAAATTCATCAATTAAAATAGTTAAGCCAATATCTTGACAGGCACCGGTGCCGATTGCCTTAATATCCTGGCGAGGATTGCTTTTCCCCTGAGTATATACTATCAAGTCGTCTTTACTTAAAAATTCATTGATAATACTGATGGCTATATCCATATAGCCTCCGGAATTGCCTCTTAAATCGACTATTAAATTCTTGCAATTGTGAGCCTTTAATTTAGCAAGGGCAGTAAGAAATTCCTGATAAGTGTTCCTTCCAAACCGACTTGCCTTTATATAGCCAATCGAATCATTAATCATATAAGAAACATCCACACTGTAAATGGGAATAGTACTCCTGGTGATTTCAAAATTTATGAGATCATTCCTTCCTCGACGTAAAACACCAACATCTACTGTAGTCTCTAATTCCCCCCTAAGTAATTTAACAATGTCATCAGAGTGCATATTAACACCGGCAATAGTGCTGTCGTTTACTGTTATGATGCGGTCGCCGGGAATAATACCAAGCTTCTCGGAAGGACCACCGGAAATGACACTGATAACCAATACTGTGTCATTTTGCATATTAAATTGAATGCCAATACCCCCAAAATTACCGTCTAAATCCTCGGTAGCTGCCTGAAGATCTTCTTTTGGAATATATACCGTATGAGGATCAAGATTCTTTAATATTTCAGGAATTACCGATTCTATTATTTCTGCTTTATCGATAGTGTCAACATATTCTTCTTCAATTAGGTTAATTAAAGCATCAATCTTATTGCTTTGTGGATAGATAAATAAACGGCTGCCGGTTTTGTGTGAAGCCCCTGTACCCCAGTTCCTGCCAATAAAAAAACCACTTATCAATACTAAGGCAATAATAATGGGTAAAAATATTTGTCGTAAATTATTATTGTATTGCATCTTCTTTGTTATTTTCGTTTAACCCTTTTTTATGATGAATTACCTCAATGCCGGCACGCCTAAGAAGTTGAATGCCATCTTCCATCCGATAGTTTTCAGAAAAAACAACACGAATAATGCCGGCCTGAATAATTAGCTTTGCACATTCTATACAGGGTGAAGAAGTTACGTAAAGCGTTGCCCCTTCAGAACTGTTGTTACTACGGGCCACCTTGGTAATCGCATTAGCCTCGGCATGTAATACATAAGGTTTGGTGTTGTTGTCACTGTCTTCACATTCATTTTCAAATCCTGATGGAGTACCGTTGTAGCCATCACTAATTATCATTTTATCCTTTACAAGTAAAGCCCCAACCTGACGACGCTTGCAATATGAGTTTTGAGCCCATATTGCAGCCATGGCAAGATAGCGTCGGTCAAGTAAATCTTGTTTCTGCTTCGAATATGGGTCTGATATTTCTGTCATTAAAAAATAATTATTTTAAATTCAACAATTTTAATGATATATGGTTTCAACAAATAGTAAACAATACAAAATTAAATATTATAAATGGTAAAGTAGATTAATTCAAGTTAGAATTTAAGATTAATCAGTAACTTTGAATCCATTGTCCTGAATTATGTTTTTAATATGGAAATATTTCAACAAGCTTATTTCGTTCTTTTTTTTATTATTTGCCTGGGCTTTATCATTGGAAAAATAAAAATTTATGGCGTATCATTAGATATATCTGCTATTATTTTTGTAGCCCTGTTTTTTGGACATCTCGGTATTGAAATACCTCCTATTGTAGGTCAATTGGGCTTGGTGTTATTTATTTATACCATTGGAATGCAGGCAGGCCCCGGCTTCTTTGATTCCTTCAGAAAACAAGGACGTACACTTGTAATACTTACTTCTGTTGTTATTTTATCGGCTTCTGTGTTAACCTTTGTCCTGGCTTTATGGGCTGATGTTGATATGGCAATAGCAATAGGACTGCTTACAGGAGCATTAACAAGTACGCCGGGATTGGCAGCTGCCTCCGAAGCCATAAATTCCCCACTTATATCAATAGGATACGGTATCGCCTATCCCCTTGGAGTTGCCGGTGTTATACTCTTTGTACGCATCTTTCCAAAATTAATAAGAGCTGATTTAAAAAAGGCAGAAGAAGAATATGAAAAAGAAAGCCATATAGATTTTCCTGAAATAAAAAACCGAGTCTTTAGGGTTGAAAATGAAGCTATTATACATCGTTCTATTGCTGACATTAGAATACGCACTATGACCGATGCCGTAATATCCAGAATTAAACATGCTGATGAAACTATGGTGCCATCGCCTGAAACTATTCTTCATAAAGGAGATCTTATTAAAGCTGTTGGAACTGAAGAAGCACTACAAAAAATCAAACTTCTAATAGGAAATGATACAGATGAAGATATCCCATTGGATAAATCCTATGAAGTCCAATCTGTGTTGCTTACAAATAAAAGGGTGGTTAACCAAACCTTAGGCTCCTTACATTTGTGGTCGATGTATAACGCAACAGTTACAAGGATACGTAGAAGCGGCATCGAAATTCCTCCTTCACCATTGTTGAGGCTGCAAATGGGTGATAAGTTGACGGTGGCATGTAGTCATGAAAATTGGAAACAGGTTATCAGGATATTTGGAAATAATGATAAAAAGCTGTCCGATACTGATTTATTCCCAATAGCTTTGGGAATTGTATTGGGTGTAATACTTGGAAATTTAAGCATTACTTTTGGTGGAGGAATAGATCTTGTTTTTAATCCGGGATTAACCGGAGGTGTTCTGATAGTTGGTATGATCCTGAGCCGCATAGGTAGAACAGGGCCAATAATCTGGAGTATGTCAGGTACGGCTACTCAACTCCTGAGACAAATAGGATTAATGTTCTTCTTGGTGGAGGTTGGTACTAAAGCAGGAGTGAATTTAGAAGAAACATTTTCTTTATATGGATGGAATTTATTTTTAATAGGAGCTGTTATTACACTTGTCCCCATGATATTAACTGTTGTTATAGCTCGCTTTATGAAAAAAATGAATATCCTGACTCTCATGGGTACATTAACAGGTGCAATGACAAGTACACCGGGACTTGCAGCTGTCACTCCGATGTCTGATAATAATGCACCTGCTGTGGCTTATGCAACTGTTTATCCTGTTGCAATGGTGTTACTTATAATTTGTGTTCAGATATTGGCATTGTTTTCATAAAAATATTATGAAGAGTCGAAAAAAGAGGATATACCAAAAAATTTACCCAAGGTTTTCTCTTTTCCGAAATGTGAAACCAATATTTTTGGCTTCCCTTGTAGTAATTGGACTTTTTTTCCTGATAGTGCCGCTTGTTAGATTTAATACTCCATGGTCAACAATTATTATTGACGATAAAGGAGAGCTGCTGGCAGGATCAGTTGCCGAAGATGGCCAGTGGCGTTTTCCACCATCCGATTCAGTCCCCTATAAGTTTATGCGTTCTTTGCTATTATTTGAGGATGAGTATTTTTATATGCATCCCGGATTTAATCCGGTTTCATTGCTAAAAGCTGCAATGAACAATATTAGGAAGAAAAAGATAGTGAGTGGTGGAAGTACCATAACAATGCAGCTTGTTAGATTAAACCGACCTGCAAAACGTACATATCAAAATAAAATTAAGGAATTAATAATGGCTGTAAGACTAGAACTGGCATTGTCGAAAGATTCCATACTGCTCTTATATTCCACTCACGCACCTTTTGGAGGTAATATTGAAGGTCTTGAAGCTGCTTCATGGCGCTATTTTA
>CAZODA010000086.1:0-7255 GCA_964578485.1 uncultured Alkalitalea sp.
CGAATTTTTCATCCACGAATTACACGAAGAACACGAATTTTTTAATTTCACGAATGGGAAAATCAATTACGAATTAAAAATTACGAATTACGAAATAGGTCAACGAATTTCCGCAGATTTTCACGAATGGGAAAATCAATTACGAAGACAAAGAAGAAATAGGTCAACGAATTTCCGCAGATTTTCGCAAATTTTACGAATTTTTTAATTTCACGAATGGGAAAATCAATTACGAATTAAAAATTACGAATTACGAAATAGGTCAACGAATTTCCGCAGATTTACGCAAATTTCCGCAAATTTTACGAATTTTTTAATTTCACGAATAAGGTCACATTCCTGACGGAATGTGGGTGTAGAGATGAGCATATTTTCTACCGAGCGTTGCAATCCTAACGGATTGCGGCAAACCGAGCTGTTCCGTAAAAAAGAACCATCCGTTAGGAATGGTGCACATGGTAAAAAGGAATGATATGTAAGAAGGCCATTCCGTAGGAATGGAACGCTCGGTAAAACCTATAATAGCGTCTCATCTTGCATTCCGTTAGGTTTGCATCCTAAAAATAAAATTTGCTAATCTCCTAATCATCACATCATCACATCTGCTAATTAATTCATAGGCTTTCAGCCTTTTCATTCTTGAACTCTAAACTCTAAACTCTAAACTCTAAACCCTAAACCCTAAACCCTAAACCCAAAACTCTAAACTCTAAACTCTAAACTCATTCATTGTTGTCTGATTATTTTAATTGAATTACAATAGATGTGCTTTGAATTACGTTTTGAACTTAAGATGATTTTTATTTATCTTCACGGCTTTAAGTTGGCAAGGGTATCACAAATATAATCAATGTTTAAACTATGATAAATCGAGGCATTTCCGGGGTTTTGTTTTTTATTTTCTTCACTTTGATACCGATTTACGGCCAGATGAGTTTAGATACAGATCAGCCGGAGCGTATTTATGAGAGGGCTATGTTGGAGTTTGACCGTGGTCATTATGGTTTAGCTCGTGAGTTATTTGGGTCTGTTGTAGATGCTATTCCCGACATACTCAGCACTTTAAAGTCGGATGCTGCTTTTTACGAAGCTTTATCATCTTTCCGACTTGGCAATAATGATGCAGCCTATAAGTTTGAAAAATATCTTGAAACTTATCCTCACAGTTCGCATTTATCGCATTCTCGTTTTTGTCTTGGTGAGCTTGCTCACGACAGGGAGCGTTTTCGCAATGCTATAAGGTGGTACGACAAGGTTGATGCCAATGCTCTTGACAGGGATGTTCGTAATCGCTATTATTTCAAGGCCGGATATGCCAATTTCATGGAGGGAGATTTTGATAGGGCTGCACCACTGTTTGCACGCATTAAGGATGTACCAACCGACTGGTGGGCTCCTTCCAACTATTACTATGCTCATATCCAATATGAAAAGGGCAATCACGATCAGGCCTTGAATACTTTTATCCGCTTAAAGGATGAGCGTGGTTTTGAAACTATTATTCCCTACTACATAGCTCAAATTCATTATATCAAAGGTGATTATGATAAAGCAATAGAATATGGCACTCCCCTTATGAAAAATGCCAGTGGAGTGATGCGTACCGATCTTGCACGCGTGATTGGTGATTCATGGTTTGTAAAAGGTGATTATAAGCAGGTTATTCCTATGCTTTCTATTGTAGTTACCGAGAGCAGCTCCCCACGTCGTGAAGATTATTACCACCTTGGTGTTGCCTATTATTTCACAGCTAACTATGAAGAGGCCGCTAATTATTTAGCACAGGTTACTTCCGGTGATGATGAAATGACCCAAAACGCCTATTATCATCTTGCCGATTGCTACCTTAAATTGTTGGATAAAAAGAATGCACGTGTGGCTTTTGAAGCTGCTTCCCGCTATAATTTCAATGAAAAAATAAAGGAGGAGGCTATGTTTAATTATATTAAGCTTAGCTATGAGCTTTCTTTTTCTCCTTTTAATGAGATCATAAATTTATTTTTACAGTTTATTGATGAATATCCCCAAAGTGTTTATAACGATGAGGCCTACCAATATCTTGGCCAGGCATTGCTCACCACCCGAAATTACCGTGAAGCCCTTGGGGCAATGGAAAAGATAAAGCAAAAAAACAGAGATGTTTACCAGGCAATGCAGAGGGTTTCATATTACAGGGGTCTTGAATTATTTACAAATCTTCAGTTTGCCAATGCTGTTGAAATGTTTGATTACAGCCTAAAATATGCCGACTACAACCGCGATCTGCGGATGGGGGCTCTTTATTGGCGGGGTGAGTCACGATACAGGCTTGGGCAATACGACAGGGCACTTGCTGATTATACTGAATTTATAAGAACTGCCGGGTCTCATAATATGGATGAATTTTTAACCGCCCACTATAATATCGGATACATACATTTTAATAAAGGAAATTATTCTGAAGCAGAAAATTGGTTCCGCCAGTATATAAACCGCGCCGGAAATCAGAATGCCGCAGTAAGAGGTGATGCCTATAACCGCCTTGGTGACACTTACTTTGTACGTCGTGATTTTGATAATGCCATGCAGTGGTACGATAAAGCTGCAGACTTTAAAGAAGGGTCTCCTGATTATGCCTTGTTTCAAAAAGCTATTTCACTTGGAGTTACCGGAAAGCAGCAGGCTAAAATCGACCAGCTGAAAGTGCTTATTGAGCGCTATCCGCTTTCGCCCTATGTTGATGATGCATGGTATGAAATGGGACGGTCATACGTGATGGAAAATCAACTCACCGAAGCTGTTCGTTGCTTCAAAACTGTGCGTGATAATTTTCCAAGGAGTCAGTTTGCTAAAAAATCCATGCTTCAACTTGGCTTAGTCAATTACAATATTGGCGATCTTAATGAGTCTATGGTTTATTACAAGCGTGTGGTAAATGAGTTCCCCGGCACTCCCGAAGCTGAAGATGCCCTACTTGGCATCCGCAATATCTATCTTGATCAAAATGATGCCGACGGCTATATACGCTATACCAATCAAATTGGTGGTTTTGCGAGAGTTGATGAGCGTCAGCAGGATTCTCTCACCTATGTTTCGGCAGAGCGATTGTATATGGCAGGTAATTGCGAACGTGCTTTAATTCAGCTGAATAACTATCTCAACTCCTTCCCCGAAGGCAGGTTTTCTTTAAATGCCCATTATTATAAGGCCGATTGTCTGTACCGAAACCAAAAGTTTAATGAAGCCCTTGCTTCATATGAATATGTGGCGAGTCGTGGTAGGAGTTTATTTTCCGAAGATGCCTTGCGTTATGCCGGTCACATCCATTTTGTCAATGAGAATTATAATTCGGCATTTGATTATTTCCAGCGTCTTGAAGCTGAAGCTGATTTAGAAGAAAACCGTCAGGAAGCCATAATCGGACAGATGCGTGCCCTTGTGAAATTGGGAACTCCAACAGCCATTATCGATGCTGCAACAAGGGTTAAGGATAATCCACGTATGGCTCCAGAAATTATTCGGGAGGCACGATATTTGAAAGCTAAGGCTCATTTGGAGCTTATGCAGCGACAAAATGCACTTGATGAATTTTCAGCCCTTTCATCAAATACAAGCAGTAAGGAGGGAGCCGAAGCATGTTTCCGCATTATTGAAATCAGATATGAAGAAGGGAAGACAGCAGAAGCAGAAGAAAGGATTTTTGATTTTGTTAATAAGGGAACTCCCCATCAATATTGGCTTGCGAGGTCCTTTTTAGTTCTATCGGATATCTATGCCGGACGTGGTGAGTTTTTTCAGGCTTCGCAATATCTTGAAAGTCTGCTTGAGAATTATAAAGGTGAAGATGATGATATTCATGAGATGGCAAAAAGAAAGTTGGAATTATATAACAGGAGTCAGGAGGACTGATGTTTATTGTTTTTGAACAATAAACTCTTAGTCCGACTTATTAATACTTAAATACACCAAGCCTTAACAGTTATCTGTAAATAATAAATGATGAAACGATTTCTTATAATAATATTTTTAATATCGGGTGTTGCTCTTCCTTCATCTCCTCTATTTTCTCAGGAGGAGCAGACTATTGAAAAGGATGTTCGTGTGGTTAGGGAATATTCGCCCATAGTTTCGGATGCCATAAAAATCAATCAAATGCCTGAAATGGCTGAGCCTGAAGTTTCAAGTCCCGAGTTCAATTACCGTTTGTCGGGAAATGCCATGACAGGCAAGCCTGAGGTTGTAGCCCTCGTTCCTGCCATGATGGCGAAGGAACCCGCTGAAGAGCTTTCAACAACTCATTTATCCGCTTATCTCGGAAATTATGATGTCTTAGGGGCTTCTCTTCTTTACAACCTTATTCAAAATGACAAATATGCACTTAATATAAGGGCAGGACATGAATCTTCATGGGGAAAGTTAACTTTAGAAGATGGCAATGATGTTAAGGCACCCTATCACGATACCAATGGCAGTTTGTTTCTGCGTCATTTTTTTAAGCAGAAAACGCTGGGCTTGAATATGGCATTTAATCATAATGTATATCGTTATTACGGATATCAAACTATATTAGAAGAAGGGCGCAGTTACAGTCTAAGACCCGGAGAGTCTCAAATATATGAAGGAAAGGATTTATTACCTGATTCTTCTCCTTATCTCACTGCCTTCGATGTCGATCTTAGCTTGCTCAACCATGTAAGTAATCGCTATGCCACACAGTATAAACTTAATATGGGTTTTTCCACTTTTGCAAATGCAGTGGGAGTAAAAGAAAATCAGTTTCGTTTTGCCGGTGACTTTGATTTTGCACTTGGTGAATTTACCTTCCGTCTTGGTGCGGGAATGAATCATGCAAGTGTAAACCACAGCGATCACGATTTCTTGTCTCTTTCATCTTTTCCTACCCGTCAGCAAACCCTTGTCTATTTGAATCCTTCCATGGTGCGGAAGGAAGAAAAATATACTTTGAAGATGGGAGTTAGGATAGCAACTGAATTTGATGATCTTGGAGATAATTTTTATTTGTCGCCGGATGTTACTGCTCAACTGAATATTGCCGAAGGAATAGTAGGCCTTGAAGGAGGAGTTACAGGTGAACTTCGCCCTTCTGCTTATCGCACTATAATGGCAGAAAATCCTTATACAGCTCCCGATATTCATGTTATGACAGCCTTTAGAGGAGTAAAATTTTTCTTGGGAACAGTGGCAAATTTCAGCAGACTTACTTCCTTTGCAGGAAAAGTTGAGTATAATATTTTGCATGATGAGCACTTTTTTGAGAATCGCCGTTACTACTATGGCAGTGATGATGAAAATTACAGCAATCTATTTGATGTGGTGTATGACGACGGGCGCTTGCTGACGGTCTCAGGTGAGTTTAACTTAGACTTATCTTCCGATCTGAATGTTATACTTAGAGCAGCATACAACGATTGGAATCTCGATTCGCTGCAATATGCCTGGCATCGCCCAAAAAGGGAGCTTGGATTCAGAACAGTATATCGTCCCAATGAAAGTCTCACCTTTTACATTACGGCAAATATCCTTGGCGAACGTTTTGTAAGTCTGCCTGCCGATTTGGAAGGTGAAGTAAACCGTCTGAGACCTGTCTATGATTTTAATATTGGTTCTACCTACCAGCTTAACCGTTATTGGAACTTTTTTGCTGAAGCAAGAAATATGGTAGCATCAAAATATTACAAGTGGAACGGCTATCCCATGTTTGGTGTTAACGCACGTGTAGGAGTAGGATACAGCTTTTGATATTTAGTTATGGCAATAAAATCGAGGGTTTTAAAAGAGAAGAAAAAGAGGAATAGAAGCTTATACCTTTTGTATTTTGTAACAGCGATTTTTATTGTCGGACTGCTCATAGGACTTCGCTTTTATAACAGGATTTTTGCACCTATAATACAGATAGAAGACGAGAGTACAAGAGATATTTTTATTCCTTCCGATCCATCCTTTGAAGAGCTTGTTTCACTATTGGAATATTCAGGTCTTGTTACAGATATGAACAGCTTTATATGGCTGGCCCGACGAAAAGGATCTTTAAACAGATTTAAGGGTGGACGCTATGTTCTTAAAAATGGGATGAGCAATAATGAGCTTGTCAATATGCTGCGCGCCGGCAGACAAAGCCCTGTAAATGTTACTTTTACCAATATACGTACCCCCGAAGAGCTGGCACAACAACTTGCCCGTCGCTTAGAGCCCGATTCCCTACAATTTATTGAAGCTTTTGCTAATGAAGATTTAGTAGAAGCAGTGGGCTATGAATTGCATACACTCTTTGCCATGATTTTGCCCAATACCTATGAAATGTTTTGGACTACCAAGGCAGAAGATTTTGTGAAAAGGATGGCGGATGAAAATAAACGTTTCTGGAATAGGGAGCGTTTAAAAAAGGCAGAAGATTTAGAGCTTAGTCCCATTGAGGTTGCTACCTTGGGTTCTATTGTGGATGAAGAGACAGTGATGAGTGATGAAAAATCGCGGGTTGCAGGGGTTTATATAAATCGTTTGAAACTTGGTATGAGGTTGCAGGCCGATCCGACAATAAAATTTGTTTTGGGAGATTTCTCGGTCAACCGTGTGCTTAACAGTGATTTGTTGATAGATTCTCCATATAATACTTACAAATATGCAGGGCTGCCCCCCGGACCAATACGTATGCCTTCTATTGCCGGCATAGATGCCGTTTTGAATTATGAGAAGCATCCCTATCTATATATGTGTGCGAGGGATGATTTTTCGGGCTACCATGCTTTTGCACAAACCCTGAGACAGCATCAGCTAAATGCAGCGAAATATAGAAGAGCATTGAATCAAAGACGGATATACCGATGAACAATTAACAATGATCAATTAACAATGATCAATGAACAATGATCAATGAACAATGATCAATGAACAGTAAACAGTAATCAGTCATCAATGATCAGTAAACAGTAAATGAGTTATGAATTATAAATTATGAATGATGAGTTAATTAGTTGATTAGCAGATGTGTTGATTAGCAGATTAGATAATTAGTTATAAATTAATTTTGTTAACCCCTCCGACCTCCGGCCACCTCCCCTTTGCAGGGGAGGAGTTTTGAGTGATAATTCTGTTTTACCAGTTTAACCTCCCGCTTTCGGCAAGCCTCAGCGGGATTTCGCTGCGCTACCCCTCCGACCTCCGGCCACCTCCCCTTTGCAGGGGAGGAGTTTTGAGTGATAATGGTAGTGTCCACTTTAGTGTGTCTATGACATGTTTCTCTATCTTTATTTTATAG
>CAZODA010000087.1:0-6707 GCA_964578485.1 uncultured Alkalitalea sp.
TTAATAAAAAATAAATATATAAGGGGCGCCCCTACGTGGTCGTCCGATATTGATGTAATTATAATATCACGATTTATTTAAAATTTCAAATCTTTTATTGATAAGCAAATTTGATAATGAGATAATTAGATAATTTTTTAAGGAAATTGAAGAAGGTCACATTCCTGACGGAATGTGGGTGGAGGGAGATGGACATATTTTCTACCGAGCGTTGCAATCCTACGGATTGCGTAAAACCAGGCTGTTGCGTAAATAAAAACCATCTAATAAAAACGAATCACTCAATAAAAAGAACTACTACATAAAAATCATTCCGTTAGGAATGAATCGCTCGGTAAAACCAATGCTAGTATCTCATCTTGCATTCCGTTAGGTTTGCATCCTAAAAATTTCTTATATCTCCCGTGAAACTCGATGACCTAATCTGCTAATCAACTAATCTGCTAATCATTCGTAATTGACAACCCGAAACCCGAAACTCCTCCCGTTTCCCGCTCACGCGGTTATCGGGAACCTGTCCCGACGCAAGTCGGGATTTTGCTTCGCTCAAAAACCCGAAACTCTATGTTGACACGACATACCACGTCCCTTCAATTATTTCATTGATAATTGATCACTAAAAATTACGGTTTTGAAACGATATGATCTGAGCGTGGTAAAACCAAAAAGAGTGAATCGGACGATAATTTATCCCTAAAGTAAAAAAGTTTCGAAGTCCCGGGTTTATTTATTTTATAAGTTCTGCATTTTTGAGCAATTCAATAATTTGTTCTTTGGTAATATTTTCCAATTGGCTTTTGTCATAGATGTAAACGAGGTATATCTCTTTATCTTTAGTTACAAGGTAAGTAATTACTCTCGCACCACCAGATTTGCCTTGACCTTTTGAAGAAATGGTCATACGTATTTTATGTATGCCGTGGCCAAGGTTGATGCCGGAATTTGGTTGCTCTTTCAGGATTTTGATAAGTTTCAGTAAATCGGATTTCAGAGAAGGGTGTTTTTTTGCAAGCTTCTTGAAGGATTTTTTAAATTCGGGGGTTGGATATAGCTTATAACTCATTTAGAAAATCTTCAGCTGATTGTTTTTCAATTTTACCTTCCTGCATCAGTTTAATTTGATTCAAACTGTTTTGTAGTTCGTTTAGCGCTTTTGTATCTACTTCCAGCACTTCCACATAATCCAATGTTTTAATAAACTCTAAAAAAGTGCTGAATTTATTATCACTAATGTTTAATGTTAATTGTTTCATATTCTATAGTTTTATTCAGTACAAGTTTGTTTGTTCCTGTTGTCTCGAGTTTCCCGTATCAATAAGAAAAAATAATTTATTCTTAATCTGAGATGCCGGACTTTCAATATTTTGATTTTTCCGTAAATTTTTTTATCAAATATGCTTTACTTAGTTTTCACTCTATTTATATCTAATTAGATATAAAACATGCTAAACCTTAATGGTTTTACAAATTTATGTAATTATTAGAGGATATCAAAACCTGAAAATTAAGTGTTTATTTGAAAGGATAGGGTGTTTCTAATTGTTAAAAAGCCTGTCGCCTAAACCAGTCTGTTTTTCGTTATACAAATCAACAGCCTGAGCAATGTCATTAAAGAAGTCGGGGTTGTATTCTACTCTGAATTTCATATTATATTATTTATCCCGGTATTATATCATCGAAGAACACAAATTAGATCCCCGCAGATAATGTATGCCTATAACCATCAATATCACGATTTGTTTAATTTTTTAAATCTTTTATTGATTAGCAAATGTGATAATGAGATAATGTGATAATTTTTCAGGAAAAAGAAGAAGGTCACATTCCTGACGGAATGTGGGTGGAGGGAGACGGGCATATTTTCTACCGAGCGTTGCAATCCTACGGATTGCGTAAAACCAGGCTGTTGCGTAAATAAAAACCATCTAATAAAAACGAATCACTCAATAAAAAGAACTACTACATAAAAATCATTCCGTTAGGAATGAATCGCTCGGTAAAACCAATGCTAGTATCTCATCTTGCATTCCGTTAGGTTTGCATCCTAAAAATTTCTTATATCTCCCGTGAAACTCGATGACCTAATCTGCTAATCAACTAAATTGCTAATCTGCAAATCATTCGTAATTGACAACCCGAAACTCGAAACTCAAAACTCAAAACCCAAAACTCTATGTTGACACGATTTGCCACGCCCCCTTTAATCATTTTACTGATAACTGCTTACTGATAATTGCTCATTGATATTTTATCTTTTAAAAAGAAATTTTGTACCTTTCAGCTAATTACGTTCTTTGGAAAAACTGATTAACAGGCCAACCTCCCAAGGGCAGGGTTTATGACCCTCTTATGGCTCAGTTTATAAGTCCCGATCCGCATACCTGGACCCCGGCAATTGGCTCAACTACAACCGTTACGCCTATTGCTACAATAACCCCCTGATGTACACGGACCCGGATGGAGAGATTATTTTCACAATACTTTCTGCTATATTTTGTCCGTCATTGACAATGGCTGCACTACAAGTTGACATGGCATGGATGCAGGGTGGATTTACATCAATGGCAAATGGCGGTAGTTTTTGGAGCGGTGCAGGGAAAGGACTTGCAACAGGGTTAATGAACGCGGGTCTTTCGTTTTTGAATATTCCGGGAGCGATACCCAATGGGCTTTTACATGCAGGAGGTAATGTGTTATCAAACGGCATTACAAACGCCATGTGGGGAAATAACTTTTGGCAAGGGGCAGGTTGGCAGGCAGGTTTTGGTTTTATTGGCGGAGCTTATTCTGGGTATCAGATGGCTAAAGAGATAGGATTAAATCCTTTGACTGGTGGATTAAATTCATCTGACAGGCAGATATGGCAAGCGTACAAAAATGGCTCAATGTCAATGTCTGATGCAACTGCTGCTTTGCATGGCGATTATTATACAGAAGCAGGCAGTCCTGATGTAACATTAGGAACAAAAACAAATTCAAGAGGATCATTTACACCTATGGATCCTAATGGAAATGATATTGGCATTATTGCAGCAAGTAGGGACTACTCATCCGTTGGAGGAAGAATAGAAATACATCCTGCTGGCATGCGGTCTGGAAGACGATTTTTATTCACTACTTATCACGAATTAACTCATGCAAAGATGTTTTATAGCGGACATATGCACAACAGGTATAGATTTTTGGAAATGAACTATGGGAGGTTTATTAAAACATCATTGCCTAAACAATTATATTATATGGCTGGATTAAAGACACATACAGAACGATGGGCGTATGGTGCGCAATGGGCAAGATGGAGGATTAATGGAAGTAGAATTTATTATATTGGGTCTATTTGGCAACAAATATTGACTATTTCACCCACTACATCGGGTTGGCAAACAATGTTTGAAAATTTATTTTATAGTTTTTAGTTATCATGAGAATTATCATATTTTGTTGTATGATGGTGATAGGCACTCATCTTTTTGCTCAAGATTTAGAAGGTGTTTACTTTAAGAAAGTACCTAAACATATATTCTTTTTCAAATTAAGACCGAGAGTAATTCCATCACATTACATTTATGTCTATTTGAAGAAAGACTCCTCAATGGTTTACATCAATACCATAGGTGGACTTGGGAGAACCACAGAGGTTTTACATGATAAATATGTAATGAAAGGTGATAGTATATTTTTTGACAAAAATATTGATGCTGGTATATTGACAAACGATGGATTGTGTATCCCCTTTTGGGGATGTGAACTAAAAAAAACAAAATTATCAGATATAGAGCGATTTATAAAAAAATATGAGGCTGAACTAAAAGAGAGGAAAAATATCTGTTTTCAGAATGGATATGCCATACCGTGTAATACTTCTCCCCCCTATCTAAGAGGCAAATAATCTACCCAAAAAACTTTAAGGTGTATCAGTAAACTTGGGGTGGAAACGGTTTTATTGGGGGCAAAAACAAATTTGGTAAAACCACATCCGATGCTATCAAATGGGGCGGGCGTGCTTTAGGTGTTTGGGATATGTGTTTTGGAGTATTTATGGTTATTAAGCTATGAAACAACGAATATTAATTAAAAATAAAGACACAAATGTGTTTGAAGGATTTATTTTCTCTGATACAATTGATATAAAAATAAAATGAGTTTTATTTAATCGAATAAGATTAACTGAAAGCCTCGTGAAACCGGGGCTTTTTGCTTACTAAGCAGCAACATTCCCCTGAAAGAAATCTTTAAATCTTTTATTGATAAGTAAGTTTGATAATGAGAAAATGTGATAATTAGATGATTAGCAAATTTGATAATGAGAAAATCTCCTAATCTGCAAATTTCCTAATCTGCTAATTTGCTAATTAACTAATCTGCTAATCAACTAATTTGCTAATCTGCAAATCATTCGTAATTGACAACCCTAAACTCGAAACTCAAAACTCGAAACTCAAAACCCGAAACTCAAAACCCGAAACTCTATGTTGACACGATTTGCCACGCCCCCTTTAATCATTTTACTGATAACTGCTTACTGATAATTGCTCATTGATATTTTATCTTTTAAAAAGAAATTTTGTACCTTTCAGCTAATTACGTTCTTTGGAAAAACTGATTAACAGGCCAACCTCCCAAGGGCAGGGTTTATGACCCTCTTATGGCTCAGTTTATAAGTCCCGATCCGCATACCTGGACCCCGGCAATTGGCTCAACTACAACCGTTACGCCTATTGCTACAATAACCCCCTGATGTACACGGACCCGGATGGAGAGATTATTTTCACAATACTTTCTGCTATATTTTGTCCGTCATTGACAATGGCTGCACTACAAGTTGACATGGCATGGATGCAGGGTGGATTTACATCAATGGCAAATGGCGGTAGTTTTTGGAGCGGTGCAGGGAAAGGACTTGCAACAGGGTTAATGAACGCGGGTCTTTCGTTTTTGAATATTCCGGGAGCGATACCCAATGGGCTTTTACATGCAGGAGGTAATGTGTTATCAAACGGCATTACAAACGCCATGTGGGGAAATAACTTTTGGCAAGGGGCAGGTTGGCAGGCAGGTTTTGGTTTTATTGGCGGAGCTTATTCTGGGTATCAGATGGCTAAAGAGATAGGATTAAATCCTTTGACTGGTGGATTAACGTTAGAAACAAAATTGAAAATCTTATTAAAAAATTATAATGTAGAGTTAATGTCTGAAATAGGAGAAGCTGGTGTAGGCGATGTATTACTTGGAACTAACAAAAATCTTCAAGGAACTGGTTATCGTAATTCTAGTGGATATATGAAGAATCTTGAAGGTGATTTAGTGAATGGCCTTCACAGACAAGGCAGGATATTTGATATTTCTGTTGATGGTTACGCTCGGTTTAATAACAATAAGATTTATTTATCAAAAAGGACAGTACGTCAAATGTGGAGAGAAATTGCTTCTGCAAAAGAAACTTTGTTTCATGAGTGGTATCATGCAAGAGATTTTTACACAGGGTATGCATCTTTTTTACATAGTAAAAATTCTAGTAACTATATCAATATGTTAGAATTTAGAGCCCATTCATTTAATTATTATAGACTAGCAACGCCTGCTCGTTTGACTCTTATGGAACATTATGCCAGACTTTATTGGGGATTACCAGGATTATTTTAAGATACACTATGAGATTAATTTTGAGTTTAACGTTTTTTTTTATTGCATCCATTTTGTATGGACAAAGCAAGGATTTGGGTAAATTAGAATTAATAAATACCATTGTTGTTAAGGAACAGAAATATGATGCAGTTAAGCTTCAGGTTCGTTTATTTGGTTTTAATGATGAATTGGATACCTTGTATTTATATAAGTTTTTTCAGTTTGTTCCTCCTTTACCTTTTGTTTTTGACTCTATTTCATTACATAAATACCAAGGAAGTTCTATAGGGTTGAATTATTTAATTGAAAATGAAAAGGGAAACATTGTTGAAGCTAAGGTAGTTATGCAGCCTTCATTTGTAAATGCAAAAGATGAAATAAAAAACACTCTTAGAAAAGAACAGGTTAATAAAAAAACATTTAAGGTGAAGAAAGTTAAGATGGATTATGATCAATATCATGCTTATCAATTATCCAAATTTTTGGTTTCAAGTAACGATACTGTAGTTGATTTATATCCAATATTAAGCTCTTATCATGATTTACTTCCTGGAAAGTATAAGATATTTCTTTTTTATTCATTTAGCGACACTATATCAAAAACTCTTCCAACATTGAGTTTGTGGGATAAGGACAAACCTGAAGAAGCTCAGATTTTTAAAGGAGTTTTTGTGTCAAATAAAATAAATTTAATAGTGAAATAAGCAATAAGTATAGGGAAACCGGGGCTTTTTGCATTAATATTACCTACGTTCATCCCAAATCTTCGGGTCTCGGCTTGTATGGAATAGGGCTTCTACTCTAATCGTTTTCGTTCGCTCGTTTACACGGTAATGTACCAGAAACGGGAATTTTTCAATGCACATGCATCGGATGTCATCGATTGCGGTTAGTCATTTTACGTTCAATGTCATTCCAGGAAAGATAGCTGTCAGGGCTGTTTTCATATTTTTTTATCCGTTCCCTCACTATTTGTTTATGTTCTTCCGGAATTACAATATCGTCACTGTTTTGCTCCGCCCTTAAAACTTCCTGACTTGTCCCTTTTAGTGCGGTCAAAAGATTTTGTTTAAAATCATTTT
>CAZODA010000088.1:0-6618 GCA_964578485.1 uncultured Alkalitalea sp.
GTAAACCTATGAACCTAATTCGTAATTGATTATATAATCTGCTAATTGATAATTGAAAACTGTTAACTGTTTACTGTTCATTGATCATTGTTCATTGTTCATTGATAATTGATAATTGATCAGTCCATAATAGTGTAAATCAATAATTTTACCATTTTTTATTGCTGCTTTCTTTAATATTCCTTCTCTTTTAAAGCCGGCCTTTTCCAACACTCTGTGTGAAGCTGTATTAAAATCAAAAACAGGTGCATACAATTTTTTAACCGGCAGATTTGAAAACACATAATCGACCATTTCTTTCACTGCTCTAGTCATAATACCTTTATTCCAATAATCTTCACCAAGCCAATATCCAATTTCAGCACTTATCTTTTCAACATCTGACTGTATAATAACACCAATTCCTCCAACAGCTTCTCCATCAATTTCAATAGCAAAATCAGTAGTAGGTTTTCCTTTACGCAACATCATTTTCAAAAAGCGCACTCCATCTTTATTAGTGTATGGGTTTGGGAAATAATCTCTTACATTATTCCAAATATTAATGTTATTAGCATTTTTTACAAGCGATTCTTTATCCGAAGATTTCCAGGTCCTCAAAATAAAATCCTTCTTCATTTTAATTATTTTAAAATCATTATGGGGATTTATTTTCAGGATGCTATATAATATTATAAAGACAATGAATTGTATTTAGTTAGGAATTCAAATGTCCTGCAATAAATTAAAATACTATTTTCAAGCTTATCATATTATTCAAAAATCAATCCCGCAATAATATATAAAAGTTTAAACAGCAATATAATATACAAAAGATTTTATTGCTATAACAATAGAAGGGATTACTATTTTAAATAATAAAAGAATGGTAGGAATATATTATGTCATGTTCCTACGGCAGTATTTTTCACCATCGATCACTAAAGAACATAGCAAACAGGCAAAACAACCGGACTTTAAGAGAGCACAATTTCTAATATAAAGCCGGTTCAGATATAACTTTCATAAGATCGATATTTTCTTCACCTTCAACATTAATAGTTGCATTTGCACCAAATACTATTGCTTCAATAAGGTTGTGATTTAGAAGGGTATATTGTCCGGGCATGACAAATTTATATAATGCAACGGCGGCAGAGCCTGCAGGGATATCCCAAGTTTCAAGATCCACATAGGGTTTATTATTAAATTTCCCAAAGGGCCAAAACAAATCTGCATGTCCCCCTATAATATGCAAGCGTGTATCGCGATTAGCTTGGCCAAAAATAAAAAGCACATTTTCTCCAACAGAAGCTTGTAGGGAATTTTCACCATTAAGTGAGTCTTCTGCTCCATTAAACACTATATGAGTTGGTTGGAGAGAGTTAATGCTCTCCATCATTTCCCTCATACCCTCACGAAGATTATCAAAATCTTTAATTTTCCCATTTTCATCTTTTGGAAGGTAGTAGTCTTGTTCTACGATATAAAAAGCTTTATCATAAAGGACAGTATTTCCATTTTGGTCTTTTAAACCCTCACGCGGCAGCACCAAGATAACACCATTCATACCTGAGACAACATGAATAGGAGTCATCATTCCTCCTGGAGCACAATGATAAATAAAAGCACCGGCTTTTGTTGCCTTAAAGCTGAAGCTTGCTATTTCTCCGGGTTTAACTTCCGATAAAGCTCCGCCACCATGGTGGCCTGTTGCAGCATGAAAATCAACATTATGCCGCAAAGCATTTGATGATAGATTTTTAATTGTAACTTCAACATAATCACCTTCATGAGCAACAATTACCGGACTGGGAACAGTACCATTAAAAGTCATTGCCCAGACAGAATCTTCGGGAGCTACTTCAATTTTTCTTTCATCAGCAATTAGCTCAACTTCAATAATTTTGGGTTTATCTCCTGCCTTAAATTCATGAATAGGTACTGCCGGAGGTGCCACAAGTATTTGTTTTACTCGTTCAAGTTCATCATAGCTATAAGCAAAAACCTTATCTCCTTTCTTTTGTGCTGAAACAGCACTAAATATCACAAAAAAAACAACTTGTAATACAGAAATAATTTTTATACGTGTTTTCATGTCATAGTACTTTAAAATTATTTACTCTCTAAGTACTACAACAAAGTTTAAGAAGAAATGATCACAAGAAGAGTGAATTTTTACTCGACTACAAGGTTTCTATTTTTGGGATATTTTACAGAATATTTTAATTCAATTTCTTTCTTTTCATTCGGATCAAGATCAATTTCCCATTTTATTTCACCTTTTTCCTTATCAAGTATTCCACCGCTAATGTCTTGAGTTTTAACTTCAATTTCAGACAGCGTTGAAACAGGTATTTGGTCAAGAATAATCATGTTAATCTTTTGATTTTTATTGTTTTTTACTGTTGTCGTCCATGCACGAAACTCTTCCTTCTTACTACCAACGAACTGTTTATTAGTAAATTCCTTTATTTTCTCACGATTAACAGCTACCATTTTATCCCTGCCAAGGGAAATTTCTAAAGTGTCAGAAGCAAAGCGGACATCAATAAGGGTCTTCCCTATATAGGTACCTTCAAAAAAGACATTAGCTTCCCCCTCCATCAAATTAAATTTTTCCCAATCAGCAATATTTGCAATCAAAAAGGCATTTTTGTCAATTTTAGGAACACAATAATATTGATAATTTGCAGGCAGATTATAAGATTCCATATCTACCGTATAATTTTTATTATCCGATTTTATTGAATAAGGCATAGCAATTTGAAAATCAAAAGTAGTTTGATTTTCAAATTGCACAGTTGGTATAGTCGAACTATCTGTTCCCCTCACTCTTATAGGTTTATCAATATCGAGACCGGGAGCTCTTCCAATTAGCATATCAGAAGTACGCTTACTTGAACCAAATCCCACTACTACAACTTCTTCTAAATTAATCTCCCTTTCTTCAAGCGAAACATTCATTACAGAATTTGTAACCGGTAAAGTTTTTGAATCGAAGCCAATAAAAGAATAAGTCAACAAACTTGAATTATCAGGTATTGTTATCGAATAATTACCTTCTAAGTCGGAAACAGTGCCAATTGTAGTACCTTCAACAATAACAGAAGCCCCTGGCAATGGCTCACCATTACTTTCAAATATTTTACCACGTACACTATTTGTTGTCATTTTATACACCGGGGGTAAGGTATAATAATTTAAAAAGTAAGTTTTCAACTCCGGTGCAACTCCTGACACATTAGGGTCAGCAGAAGAAAATGTCAATTTAACATTCGACCAATCAACTTTTGTGTCTTGTTTAACATTTGCTTTATAGACAAGCTGAACAGGTTCATTTATAGTTTTTGCCCGAATATCATAAGAAGGAAACCAGCCGGCATTTTCAACTAAATATGTTAATTCCAAGGAATACTTACTTATCCGATCAGTCTCGGCTTTAACTAAAATTTCTCCGGCAGGATATTCTTTTTTACTTGTCATTGTTTTTATTTGATTTTGCAAATCATTTTTTTTCTTATTTAAATCCTTCAAAATTTTATTTTTTTCAATCTCTTTTAATTTTAAATCGGTTAATTTGTTTCCATAAAATTCTGATGCCAACTGAAGGTTAGTAATATTCACCTCTTCATTTCGTCCACCTATATTACGATTCTCTTGTAAAAACGACAACTCTTCTTTTATTATCGATAAATAGGTATTTTCCAAATCAATTTTTGACTCAAGGGCTTCGAGTTGATTTTCTAAATCAGTCAACTCATTTGATTTTTCCATTTTATCCAAATAATTCTGTTGATGATTGACCGACAAAATTGTCAACTCTCCTTCGGCTTTAACCTGAATGCTTTTAGCATCAATAAAGGGTGAAAGATTAACAAATTTGAGTATGGTATTTCCCTTGGCTAAATCAACAGAAGCTTTTCTAACTATTTGAGCTCCATTTAAAAAAACGGTGACCTCATCCACCTGTGTTTCAATCTCTTTTTCAATAAATTCTTGTGATAAGAGATTAGTGAAAATCAGGCTTAGTAATAAAAGATTTAATGTTCGCATAATTAAATAGGGTTTATTTACATAAAAATTAAAGATATGGCTCTTGCAGTCTGTTTGTTCACTCGACTATTTCAATTCTTTTTATTCTACTGATTTTAAAGCTTCGTTCTTCATCCCTAAGATGACAAAAGGCTTTTATATGTTGCCTGTCGTAGCCGTACTCATCAAATTCATCTGTTAAATACAAGTTGCTTAAAAGTCTTTCACTGATTTCCCCATTAAAATTTTCGTAAAAAATTTTCACTTTATGCTCACCCTTGATAGCCTTAAAAACTACTTCTTTTATTGTTGTTGTGTTTTCTTGAATCATTGCTTGAGGCTGAATACTTACAGGAATTGCTCTATTATCATAATATTCTATAACCCTCGTATCAACAATAATATCACTTGGGTAAATTGGATTGTTTAATATTATACCTTCAAGAGTTGTGCAGCGACTTAATGCCACATAAACCTGTCCGTGTGCAAATGCGCCTGTACCAACATCAACAATTATATTATCAAATGTTTTGCCTTGACTTTTATGAATAGTCATGGCGTACGATAATTGTAATGGGAATTGTTTAAATCGCGAAACAATTTTCTCTTCGATTCCACCTGTAGATCTACTATATTCATATTCAATCTCATCCCAACTATCTTTATGAATTTTGTATCTTTTACCCCCAATATTTACTTGTACTACATCTTCCTCAAGCTTCACAATCCTTCCAATACTTCCATTTACCCAACGTAGAAAAACATCATTTTTAAGCATCATTATTTGAGCTCCAATTTTTAACTCTAAAAGATAAGGTGCCGGTAATTTATCTTCTAATTTCCCTTCTTTTTCAGCTTTCAATTTTAGATATTTACCTGATAAGTCGCCTTTATATACAAATTTTTGACCAGGCAAATTTTCTAATCGGTCTTTATTTATGCGCCGAGCAATTTTCCTCCTTGTGGTAAGAAAAATAAAATCTTCAAGTTCTTCGGCATTTTCTTTATATCTCGAATTTAGCAGTGTGAAATCTTCATTTCGGACTTTATTATTTCTGATATTATTTAACATCGATTTAAATTCAGTTTGTTCATCCGATTGCCTGAATATTCTTGTTAATTCCTTAAAGCGGTATTGAAAGGTTTTAAAGACAGTGGCATCAAAAAAATATTGTCCGCCATATTTATTTAAAATATAATTCCTATCCCTATCAGTTAAAACAGGAGGCAACTGAAATAAATCTCCAATAAAAACCATTTGAACACCACCAAAGGGTAAATTAGGCTTATCCATATTTTTTCTGAGAGCTTTATCTATACCGTCCATTAAATCAGCCCTAACCATTGAAACCTCATCAACAATAACAACTTCAAGGTTTTGATAAAGATCATATTTCGAATAATCGCTTACTATCTTTTCACTGCGGATAATAGAAGGTGGAAAGCGAAAAAAAGAATGAATTGTTTGTCCGCCAACATTTAATGCAGCAACTCCTGTTGGCGCAAGAATTACAAATCTCTTATCTGTGTTAGCGATAAAATGTTTTAAAAGGGTTGATTTACCGGTGCCGGCCTTCCCGGTAATAAATACACTCTCATTGCTGTTATTTAACAAGTCAAGAATTTCTTGAAATTCATCTGTTAAAACTATAGTTGGTTTAGGGCTTTTTTTCTTCTTCTCTTTTTTGTCAAAGGAAGATTCAATGAAATCAGCAATTAGAGAAAAAAGGAATATTCCCACGAATAAGAATACAAGGTATATCATATCACCGGACTTGACAATGATTTATTGTACTAAAACAAATATACAAATAAATTCAGTTATCAGTCATCAGTAAACAGTAAACAAGGAACAATGAACAGTAAACAAGGAACAATGTTCAGTAAACAGTTAACAATGAACAGTAAACAGTAAACAGTAAAAATGATCGACAATGAATAATCGTAGAGACGTTGCATGCAACGTCTTTTTGCATGCAACGTCTTTTTACACAACATGTCTTGTCAATTTAGGGTTTCAAGTTTAGAGTTTGGAGTTCACGCAAAGCCCGCAAAGATTAAATATGTAAGAGCGCAAAGATTTTTATCCAGTAATTACACGAATTAACACGAAATTTTTAATTACACGAATTAGGTTCATAGGTTCACGCAAAGGCGCAAAGATTTTAATGTACTCAAAGCATCTTGTTTTGAGAAAAGGCAGGGAGTATCCAAATTAGTACTTACACACTTTAGGGGATAGTGTCGCTGAAAGCCTTTGTTTGCACCCACCAACTGCTCCCCTTTTGAAGGGGAGCTGTCCGAAGGACTGAGGGGTTTAACAGATTAATCACTCCACTCAAAATTATTTTTTATCTCTTGCAACAAACTTTCAGATTGTTTCCATATCTAATTGATTTCCGCGCCCTCCGGTTAGTTAATATCTCCTGTCTATGAAGATTTAACCTCCCGCTCTCGGCAAGCCTCGGCGGGATTTCGCTGCGCTACCCCTCCGCTCTTCGAGCACCTCCCCTTTGCAGGGGAGGAGTTATTTGCATAATTCAAACCTGTTGTAATCAGTAACTTCATTTCCGCATATTTTGGCAATTAGATTTCCCCACCCTA
>CAZODA010000089.1:0-6265 GCA_964578485.1 uncultured Alkalitalea sp.
GAATGAAGGAATGAAGGAATGAAGGAATGAAGGAATGAATAGGCTGAAAGCCTTACATATGTATGCTCCCGCCGTCGTGAAACTCGGCGGGACTGGCTAGGGCATCGCCTACCTGTCCCGCTGCAAGCGGGAGGACTACTTTAGCTGGCTCACGCTTCTCTTCCGCTTCGCGGAATGATTTTTACGTATCGCATTTTTTCTATCAGCATATAATTTTCATTAGATAGTTTTTTACTTACTGAAAAACTAAGTTTTATCAGTTTTCCGCAATCCGTTAGGATTGCAACGCTCGGTAGAAAATATGCCCTCTCTCTTCACCCACATTCCGGCAGGAATGTGACCTTATTCGTGTAATTAAAAAATTAGTGAAATTAGCGAAATTCGTGGATAATAATCTTTGCGGGCTTTGCGTGAAACCTCTTTGCGCCCTTTGCGTGAAACCATTCACGTCTTCCTAATTGAAAAAATTATTGAATTTTATATAACATAAAGTATAATTCATCGTAAATGCAGTATTGCTTTTTAGGCTACATTTTATATATGGCTGTATTACAGCAATATACAGAACGCACAATCATTTTATAAAAAGCTATACAAATATTATAAATTTTGTATTGCGGATTGAATATTAACGTTTACAAAAAAACCAAAATGCAACACAAAGGATTAAAATTATGTACAGTTTTCTTGTTAGTACTTGGACTGACAGGATTACCGGCACAGGAAAGCATCAACACAGCAGGTGGAAATGCTTCGGGCAGTGGAGGCTCGGTGAGCTATTCCCTTGGACAGCTGGTATATACTACCAATACCGGCAGTAGTGGATCAGTAGCTCAGGGAATACAAATTCCCTATGTAATTACTGAAGAAACAGGTATTGAAGGAACAGGAGGTATAAGCCTTAGGGTTATAGCATATCCCAATCCCACTACCGATTATCTTACTTTGGAAGTAAAAGAATTTGAAATTTCAAATTTGCGCTTCCATTTGTACGATATGCAAGGCAAACTTTTACAAAATGAAAAAATCATTGACTATCAAACAAGTATTGACATGAGTAATCTTGTTCCATCAACATATTTTGTAAAAGTAATCCGGGGAAACAAAGAAGTAAAAACATTTAAAATAATTAAAAAATAGAAGACCAAAGCAATGAAAAAAACACTTACAATTTTATTAGTACTTTTTATTACGGCAAGCGTGTTTGCTCAAGCACCCGAAAAAATGAGCTATCAAGCAGTTGTTAGAAACAATGTAAACGACTTAGTTGTAAACTCAAGTGTAGGAATGAAAATCAGCATACTGCAAGGAGCTGAAGACGGTATGCCTGTGTATGTTGAAACACAAAGCCCGACTTCCAACGCCAAGGGCCTAATCAGTATTGAAATCGGAACAGGTGCAGTTGAATTGGGCAATTTTTCTGCAATAAATTGGAATGAAGGCAGCTATTTTATTAAAACCGAAACTGATCCCGACGGAGGAGCTAACTATTCCATTATAGGAACAAGTCAATTTTTAAGCGTTCCTTACGCATTACATGCAAAAACAGCGGATGCAGTAAATAGCATTACAGAAGCTGACATAGCTCATTGGAACGACCATTTTTCAGGCGACTATAATGATCTAAGCAATATACCCGAATTATTTTCGGAAAATTATGATGATTTAAACAATCTGCCTGAATTGTTTTCCGGCGATTATAATGACCTAAGCAATATACCCGAATTATTCTCCGGTGATTATGACGATCTAACAAACAAAGCTCCCATGCCTGAAATTCCAACAGACTTAAGCGAATTCGATAATGATGCCGGTTATCTAACATCAGAAAATCAAGATCTTTACGATGTTTTAGCTAATGGAACAAGCGCAGGATACGAAAACATTACAGAGCTTGCAGATCCCGTCAACAACAAGGATGCCGCAAATAAAGCTTATGCTGATGAATTAGAAAACAAAATTAACAACAAAATAAATGATTTAGAACTGCTTCTAATTGATGCAGGTGTTCATCCTTCAAAATTTAGAGATGAACGTGATGGTAATATATATAATTTTGTTACAATAGGCGGGGTAACATGGATGGCAGAGAATTTAAGATATTTACCGAGGGTAACAAGTGATAGTGAGTCTTCGTCTTCTAACCCTTTGTACTATGTTTATGGTTACAGAGGATACAGTGTAGCATTCGCCAAAGATAGGTCAAATTATCTTACTTCAGGTGTTTTGTATAACTGGCCCGCTGCAATGAACGAAGAATCAAGCAGTGACAGTTCTCCAAGTGACAGACAAGGAGTTTGTCCTACAGGCTGGCATTTACCAAGTATATCTGAATGGGAAGCTTTGATTGCTGCTACCGGTGGTTTAGATAACGCTGCTCCAAATCTTAAAGACAGTAGTTGGGATAATGGTAATAATCAGTATGGATTTACAGCACTTAATACCGGTTACAAAGGAGATATTGCTTTTACAAGCAACAGAAGCGGCTGGTGGTCCACCTCTGAAATTGATTCTTATAGTATCAAAGCTGTTACCTTAAGACAATATAGTAGCGCAGTAGATATATATGTGTTTGGCTATGGAAAAGATGAAGGGTTTTCTGTTCGCTGTATAAAAGACTGATTTTTAAAAAACTTAACAAGTTAAGAGTTTACTGAATTTTATATAACATAAAGTGTAATTCATCGTAAATGCAGTATTGTTTTTTAGACCATAGTTCGTATATAGCTGTATTGCAGCAAGATGCGAGGACACAGTCATACATAAGTGGCTCTACAAATATTGTAAATTTTGTATTGCCGAATGAATATTAACATTCTCAAAAAAATCAAAATGCAAAACAAAGGATTAAAATTATGTGCAGTTTTCTTGTTAGTACTTGGACTGACAGGAATATCGGCACAGGAAAGCATCAACACAGCAGGTGGAAATGCGTCGGGCAGTGGAGGCTCGGTGAGCTACTCCCTTGGACAGCTGGTATATACTACCAATACCGGCAGTGGTGGGTCAGTAGCTCAGGGAATACAAATTCCCTATGTAATTACTGAAGAAACAGGAATTGAAGGAACAGGAGGTATAAGTCTTAGGGTTTCAGCATATCCCAACCCTACCACTGATTATCTTACTTTGGAAATAAAAGAATTTGAAATTTCAAATCTTCGCTTCCATTTGTACGATATGCAAGGCAAGCTTTTGCAAAATGAACAAATCATTGACTATAAAACAAGTATTAACATGAGTAATCTTGTTTCCTCAACATATTTTGTAAAAGTAATCCAAGGAAACAAAGAAGTAAAAACATTTAAAATAATTAAAAAATAAAAGACCAAAGCAATGAAAAAAATACTCACAATTTTATCTGCCCTTTTAATAACGGCAAGCGTGTTTGCTCAAGCACCCGAAAAATTGAGCTATCAAGCAGTTGTTAGAAACAACGCAAACGACTTAGTTGTAAACTCAAATGTAGGAATGAAAATCAGCATACTGCAAGGAGCTGAAGATGGTATGCCTGTGTATGTTGAAACACAAAGCCCGACTTCCAACGCCAACGGCCTAATCAGTATTGAAATCGGAACAGGTGTAGTTGAATTGGGCGATTTTTCTGCAATAAATTGGAATGGAGGCAGCTATTTTATTAAAACCGAAACTGATCCCGACGGAGGAGCTAACTATTCCATTATAGGAACAAGTCAACTCTTAAGCGTTCCTTATGCATTACATGCAAAAACAGCTGATGCTGTAAGTAACATTACACAAGCTGACATGGATCACTGGAACAATCATTTTTCAGGCGACTATAATGATCTGAGTAATCTACCCGAATTATTTTCAGGTGATTATAACGATTTAAACAGTCTGCCCGAATTATTTTCAGGCGATTATGATGATCTAAGCAGCCTTCCCGAATTATTCTCCGGTGATTATGAGGATTTAACAAACAAACCTGTCATACCCGAAGTTCCAGCAGACATTAGCGAATTCAATAATGATGTCGGTTATCTAACATCAGAAAGTCAGAGTTTAAATGACGTGTTAGCTAATGGAACAAGTGCAGGATACGAAAATATTACAGAGCTCGCAGATCCCGTAAACGAACATGATGCCGCAAATAAAGCTTATGTTGATGAATTGGAAAACAAACTAAACAACAAACTAAATGATTTAGAGTTGCTTTTGGTTGCTGCCGATCTTCATCCTTCTAAATTTATAGACGAACGTGATGGAAATGTTTATAGTTTTGTCACAATAGGCGGGACAACATGGATGGCAGAGAATTTAAGATATTTAGAAAATGTAAATTATTCAGGTACTTCTTCCTTAACTGATCCTTTGTACTATGTTTATGATTACGAAGGAAATGATGTAGAGGCAGCCAAAGCTTCGCCAAATTATCTAACTTCAGGTGTTTTATATAACTGGCCCGCTGCAATGAACGGCGAATCAGGCAGTGAAACTTCTCCAAGTAACAGACAAGGAATTTGTCCTACAGGCTGGCATTTACCAAGTATGACTGAATGGGAAGATTTGATTGCTTCTACAGGTTATTATTACAATGCAGGTGCAAATCTTAAAGACAACAGTTGGGATAATGGTAATAATCAGTATGGCTTTTCAGCCCTTAATACCGGTTATAAAACAGATTACTCTTTTTCTGACTATCTTAGTGGCTGGTGGACCACAAACGAGCATACCCAAGATGAGGCCTTCCCTGTTTATTTAAAATCAAATAGCAACGAGGTATATTATTCCTATAGTGATGGTACTCTAAAACATTCAGGGTTTTCTGTTCGCTGTATAAAAGATTAACTTTTAAAAAACTTAATAAGTCAAGAGTTTGTAAAAAAATGGGTTCAGAGGAGTTCAGAAAATGAAAAATTGTAGAGACGTTGCATGCAACGTCTCTACGACATTAATATTTTTACGCCCTTTGCGTGAACCCATTAACCTCTTCGTAATTTGTCTTCGTAATTGAATCGGGGGTTTTGAGTTTAGAGTTTTGAGTTTTTGAGCGAAGCGAAATCCCGACAAACGCCGGTAGGCGTTTGACGGGATGGGGTCAGACTTCAGGAAATGAAAAATGAAAAACTCTCCTCCTTTTTTCAAGGAGGAGCGCGCCAAGCACAATTTGAAATTATGTTTTTGGTTGAAAAAATGCTTGGCAGTGGAGCGTAGCGAAATCCCGACTAAACGACGTAGTCTTAAACTTCCTCAACATTTTAACCCATCATTCATAACTCATAATTTATAACTAATTTACTGTTTACTGATCATTGTTTACTGTATTTTTAAAAACAAATTTTGAAATATTATATAATTTGTAGCTACAAATTATATATATTTATAACGAAAAAAATATCAAAAGGCAGACGATATAAACACGCAACAACTGCCGGATGACTTAAAACTTTTTTAGGAGTATTTAAATTTTTACAATGAATACATCAAGTCCAAATTAACTTATGTGAAACTCTAATCTAAAATCATGAAAAAAGCTCTTCTTATCATTTTTTTAATTATCCCCTTTGTATCTTTTTCACAAGACATAATAACTTTAAAAAACGGAAAGCAGATAGACTGTAAAATCACAAAAATTGATAGTACTATCATTTTTTATGATTTTTATAAAGGGGACCGAAGTTTATCAAGCTATGTGGATAAAAAGGATATTCATAGTTATAGAATTTTTGAAACTACTGACCTACAAGAAAACTTACCTAACAATCAGTTTTCCTCCGATAACACAGTAATAATTGACACTACAAAATATCAAGAACATGAAAGTGAGTGGATTAACTTAATAACTTATTCGCGAACATATGGATTTAATGCAGCAGGATGGTTGCTACAATATTATGGCTTCAATCAAAGTAATATTTCAGAATGGTCCTTTCCCATAATTTTTTCAATAGAACGTTTTCAAATTAATGAAGATTACTTTTCTCAATTTGATTATTATTCAGCTGAAATGAATTATTTTAATCTTGGTCTTTGTCCTTTTTACCATTATGATGAAATCGTTTATTTTAGCTTGGGGGTTAATTTAATATTCGGTAACGAAAAACTTGTTGATTGGTCCGGACATGAAATTAGAAAAAACTTTGTGGGATTATCTCCAACTCAGGGTGTTTATTTTATTTCTAAATCAAAATCCGGAATTGTTTTTGGAATAAGTCTTTATGAAAAAATATTAAGCTCCAAGGTTTATAAAGAAGATATTGGACTTAAATTCGATTTTGGTATTAAATTTTAAATATTTATAACTCAA
>CAZODA010000090.1:0-6242 GCA_964578485.1 uncultured Alkalitalea sp.
GCACGTAATGGGATTGATATTTTTGGCAAAAGAACCAGTGAAATGGCTTTGCATAAAGCCGGAATAGAGGGACAGGATTATCATAGTTTGGATGATTGGGGCATGGATATTTTAAAAGTTGCCAACTCCCTTGGTGCAGGTGCTATTGCTATATCTTTTGATAATGAGGTCTATCGTGTTGGGCCGGCAGAAACAGCAGGTTTTCGTTTGATTACGGAAGGAGCTGTTCGTTCAATTTTTGATCTTACTTTTGAAGGAGTTCCTGCAGGTGACAGATCTTATGATGTTGTACATAGAATTT
Organism: uncultured Alkalitalea sp.; assembly: GCA_964578485.1. Taxonomy (GTDB): domain Bacteria; phylum Bacteroidota; class Bacteroidia; order Bacteroidales; family Marinilabiliaceae; genus CAZODA01. The sequence continues at coordinate 302 of CAZODA010000090.1, forward strand.
CAATTTATGCAGGTGAGCATTTTTATCGTTCCGCTGTTTTGCTGAGCCCTTTGCAAGGCGATGAGGTTCTTTATACCGGTATAGTTGATTTGGATGATTTAGAATTATATGAATCACGAACAGCCGATTATATGTTGTTTGGAACTCATGGTAATCAAGCTATTGAAGGAGAAGTATTAGGCTTAGGTCTTATTATTCCTTTAGATACTTATCTTCATCAGAATCCTGCTCCGGAAAGTGGCGATGGTGTTGTTCAAACCTATTTAACTGCACTTAAGCTTGAAGAAGGTCTTCCTTCTGAATATGCCTTTTTTGCCGGTTGGGAATATCAGGATGAAGGCTTTAAAAGCTTTGAATATTTTAAAGAAATGTTAGCCAAAGCTGTTTATAAATTTGACGATAAAGCCTGGACAAAATAGTAAAAAACGTTTTTTTAATTTCTTGATTTAAGAAATTGTGCAAAATAAAAAAGCTGTCCCATAAGGGCAGCTTTTTTAATGTACTCAAAGCATTATCAGTCATCAGTAAACAGTTATCAGTAAATTAGTTATCAGTAAATTAGTTATCAGTAAACAGCCATCAGTTTTGGGTTTTGAGTTTAGAGTTTCGGGTTTTGAGTTCAGGAAATGAAAAATGAAAAACTCTCCTCCTTTTTTCAAGGAGGAGCACGCCAAGCACAATTTGAAATTATGTTTTTGGTTGAACAAAATGCTTGGCGGTGAAGCGAAGCGAAATCCCGGCTAACGCCGGTAGGCGTTTGACGGGATGGGTTTTTGAGCGAAGCGAAATCCCGTCGAGGCTTGCCGAATACGGGAGGAGTTAGTGCCTATAAATTCGTGATAATTAGGGTAATTCGTGGATAAATTTGCTAATCAACTAATTAATTCATAATTCATAATTCATAATTCATAATTTATAACTAATCTACTAATTATCACATTATATTGTGATTTGTATTGCAAAATTGAAGTAAAAGCTCTAATTTTGACTGTAAAACCACAATATAATGTTAGTTGAGTCAATAGGAGAGACTATTAAAACCAGGCGTAAGGAATTAAACATTACGCAACCTCACTTAGCTGAATTAGCAAAAGTGAGTACCAACACTATTTATAAAATTGAACGGGGTCTTGGGAATCCATCACTGGAGGTATTAGATAACTTAGCTGAAGTTTTGGGAATGGAATTAATCCTTAGAGTGAAGAAATATTAATAAACAACAAATTATAAAATAATTTTATAAGATAAACTCTTATACTCTTTTCATTTTTTATTTAAATCTATTTTCATCTATGAGAGCATTGGAAATATACCGTAATGGAGTTTTAGCAGGAATACTGACAGAAGAAAATCCTAATCATTATGTTTTCAGGTATGACGATAATTATTTTAATAATAGTGATAAGCCTTCAATCAGTTTAACCTTGCCAAAAACGCAAAAAGAATACAGTAGCAGTTTTTTATTTCCTTTTTTCTTTAATATGTTGAGTGAAGGAGTAAACAGAAGACTTCAAAGCACACAATTGAGAATAGACGAAGAAGATAGTTTTGGTTTATTATCAGCGACAGCACAATACGATACAATTGGAGCTGTAACGGTAAAATCGATAGAGGCAATATGAACTTAGATGAATTAAAATATTGTCCGGGAACTTTAGTCGAAGGATTTTCTACTTACAGTCCCGGTTGCTTGAGAAATATGTTTTACGGTAAAAAGGTGAGTCATATTTTACCCTATGAGACGCCGCGGCAAAGCGAAGAAGTGACCGAGCAGTTTATAGAGAATCGGAAACGCATTTCCATATCAGGAGTGCAGGAAAAACTGAGCTTTCTTTTGGAAAAAAACATTTTGCGCTTGACAAGAAAGGGTGAGCAGGGAAGCTATATACTCAAACCTATCCCCAGAGATTTAAAAAAGGTTGACCAAGTGCCGGCCAATGAACATTTGACCATGCAAATAGCAAAACAGGTGTATAGATTGAATACGGCAGAAAATGCCTTAATCTTTTTTAAAAACGGTGATCCTGCATACATCACTAAACGATTTGATGTAAAAGATGATGGAAGCAGATGGGGCAAAGAAGATTTTGCCATCCTTGCAGGAAAAACAAAAGATAATGCAGGCGTAAATTTTAAATATGATTATAGTTATGAGGAAGCAGGATTACTTATACAGAAATTTGTTCCGGCATGGCGAGTTGAAGTTGAAAAATACTTTTCTTTGGTGGTTTTTAATTTTTTATTTTCAAATGGCGATGCTCACTTAAAAAATTTCTCCCTGCTTGAATCGTCTGGTGGAGACTATCTATTAAGTCCCGCTTATGATTTGATCAATACAAAGCTGCACATAGATGATACAGATTTTGCCTTTGAAAAAGGGCTGTTTGCTGACGAATATAAAAGTGAGTCATACAAGAAATTTGGTCATCCATCGAAAATTGATTTTATTGAATTTGCAAAGCGAATTGGGGTTAAAGAAAGCCGGATCGAGAAACTTTTGATTCCCTTTTTGGAAAAACAACCTTTAATGGAAAAATTGCTTAAATCTTCATTTTTAAACGAAGCTGAAAAACGAGGATATTTGTTGATGTATAATAGTAAAAGAAATCATTTAATTAGGGGGGAATAATACACTTTTAAAAAATATTTCAATCAAAAGTTAAGTGCATTTTCCCATTTTCCATTCCTTCATTCCTTCATTCCTTCATTTCCTAATCTGCTAATCAACTAATTTGCTAATTCATTATTGTTCCTTGTTCCTTGATCATTTTTCATTTTCCATTTCTTCATTTCTTCATTCCTTCATTTCCTAATCTGCTAATCAACTAATTTGCTAATTCATCATTTTTCATTTTTCATTGTTCATCGTTCCTTGTTCATTGTCAGTAAACAGTTATCAATCATCAGTAAAGGACAGTTATCAACGAATAATCGTAGAGACGTTGCATGCAACGTCTTTTTACACGACATGTCGCGTCCGTTTCGGGTTTAGGGATTTCGCTGCGCTCAACCTTCGGACAGCTCCCCTTTAAAAGTGGAGCAGTAGGGGCGTTAAATTACCAAAATATGCGGGTTTTTATTTGCCAATTACATTTTGGAACAGATACTACGCCCTTTCAGGGCTAAGAGGGGGAGTGTATGCATACATAGGGCTACGCTTCGCTTCACCCTAACCTGTCCCGCCGAGGCTTGCCGAATGCGGGATGCTATGGTCTTGCGCCCTTGCAGGGCTGATGAAAAGTTTAATTTCCTAATTAACTAATCACTTATAATTTATAACTTTTAACTAAACCCTAAACTCTTCCCGTCTCACGCTCGCGCGGGAATACGGGAACCTGTCCCGTTGAAAACGGGATTTCGCTTCGCTCAAAAACCCAAAACTCTAAACCCAAAACTCTAAACCCTTTCTAAACGACGAAGTCCTAAACATTCTCAACGTTCCACTGATTCATTTTTCATTGTTCCTTGTTCCTCTGGTGTTAGTGTTAAGCAGTTGTTATTGAGTGTTGTATGGGGTTTTAACACTTTATTGGCAAGAGATTGTCATTATTTTTCAATGAACTTTAATTTAAAGTGAATTTTATATTTAACTTTGCATTTTTGAATTAATTGCTATTATGATTTTACTGAAGCCAAAAGTATATAAGCTTAAAATTTCCCTCAATAATATAGAGCCGGCAATTTGGCGTAGGATTGAGGTTCCCTCTGATTTGTTTTTACATGATTTTCATAAAGTAATACAAACGACAATGGGATGGGAGAATAGTCATTTGCATCATTTTATTAAAGGCAATAAAATGCTGGGAGTTTTAGAGTTTGATGCAGAATCCAATCCAAATTTTATTGATTACACTTCTGTTCGTTTAGTTGATATATTAGTAAAAGAGAATGACTCAATACAATATCTTTATGATTATGGTGATGACTGGCTTCATGAAATAATTCTTGAAGATATTGGTGAAGGGGATGAAGATGATTATTATCCAAAGTGTATTGGTGGTGAAAGAAATTGTCCACCTGAAAATTGTGGTGGAGTCCCCGGATATAATGCCTTATTAAAAATTATTAATCATCCCGGACATCCCGACCATGAAAGCATGATGGATTGGCTTGATGAAGATTGGGAACCGGAATATTTTGATGTGGAGCTTGTTAATGATATGCTTATGGATGATGATTTTGGTTGTTTCCCTGCAATAGGGTAGTATCTTGCTTATGATGATTAATTCAATAAGGCCGACGAAAGATTTTAATACTTGGTAAATAATTATTACTACTCTTTTGCTAACAGAGTTTGCATTGAAGCATCCCCTGTATTCCATTAATTTTTTCTTTTAAAAATATCTATCGCCCGCCTTATCGAATCACTAAATATTATTCAACAATCTCTAATAATTCCAATTCAAAAATCAAAGTTTCGTTGGGTCCTATTGCTGATCCGGCACCCGCTTCACCATAGGCAAGATTTGATGGTATATAAAGCTTCCATTTTGAACCAACCGGCATCATTAAAAGAGCTTCTGTCCATCCCGGAATAACTTGTTTTACACCTAAAGTTACCGGGCTTCCGTTTTCAATTGAGCTCTCAAAGACTTCACCATTTACCAAAGATCCTGTATAATGACATCTAACTCTGTCATCTGCCTGAGGGATAGGACCGTCTCCATCTTTTAATATTTCAAATTGTAAGCCTGTTTCACTTACATTAACCTCAGAACGTTTTGCATTTTCGGAAAGAAATTCTGCTCCCGATTCATCTTCAGGAGGACCGGCTTTTATTGCTTCTTCTCTTTTTTTGGCTTCTTTTAAAGCACGCACCCTTTCGAAAGTGCTGCCTAAATAAACTTCAGCCGTTATATCATTAAAATATGAATAATTATAGGCTAATTCGTTTATAAAAGCTTTTTTAAATATTGCTTCGTTGAAAACATTAAATTGACTTTCCCTCCATTCTACATAATCATTATTCAATTTTGTTTTCGAAACTAAACGCGCCATTGTTTTAACATCCAATGAGTCAAAAGGAGTTTGTTTTAAAACATTTGAAAATTGTTTTGCTTCTATATAACCCAATGCGTAACTAACACTATCTGATATATCTTTTAATTCAACTTTTCCCGATCCGGGAACCCTTAAGTTACAGCTGCCGGCAAAAAGCAGCATAATTAATGCAGTTGTAAAAATTGATAAGTGTTTCATGATTTATTATAATTTTAATTTAAAAATTTAATTTGATTGCCGAAGTTACAATAAATTTTGTGTTCTTTTATTGACAAATTATTTTTTTATTGCTCTTATCATTTCTCTTTTTCCGGGAGGACCCGGCAATCGCTCTACTTTAAAACCTACTGCCTGCAAAGTCCTTCTTACTTTGCCTTTTGCCGAATACGTTGTTAAAAGCCCATTGTGTTTTAAGGATTTGTGCATTTTCTTAAACACTTCTTCTGTCCATAATTCAGGCTGTTTATCGGGAGCAAAAGCATCAAAATAAATCAAGTCATAAAAACTAATTTTTTCAAAATCCAAAAGGTTGACTTTAAACTTTGTTAAAGCAAATTTGCTATTTATAAAATTTTCTATATCCCATGGAACCTTATGTAAGAGTTGAAATAAATGCTTGGCATCTTTGTTTTCTACGAAATTGGAATAATTTATTTTTTGTATTATTTCAGTGCTAAGAGGATGTTTTTCTAAACTATGATAGGTGATTGTTTTTGAGGATTGATTAATTAAGGTCAAAAAGGCATTAAGTCCGGTTCCAAATCCCAGCTCCAAAATTGTGATATTATCTTTTTTTATTTGTTTTAGTCCTGCATTTATAAAAACATGCATAGCCTCGGTAAAAGCCCCGTGAATAGAGTGGTAGTGTTCGTTTAAAGTAGCATTATAAAGAGTTGTGCTACCGTCGGCTGATATTTTTATTTCAATTTTCATTAAGGAA
>CAZODA010000091.1:0-6159 GCA_964578485.1 uncultured Alkalitalea sp.
TCCGGACTTTTAACCCCCTGATTAATTACTTACACAGTTTATGGGATACTCCCTAAAAAGACGTTGCATGCAAGGTCTCTACAATTTTTCATTTTTCATTGTTCATTGATCATTGTTCATTTTCCATTTCTTTCCACACTAATGCACTTGCACCGACAATTGCAGCATCTCCCATATTCAATTTTGAGGGCAGCACCTTAATTTTATTCTTAAATATTGGTAGCAAATGCCTTTCCATACTAGCAATGGTAGGTTTAAAAATAAGGTCTCCTGCTGCTGTTGGACCACCAAACAAAAACACTGCTTCAGGAGCAAGATGGTGCACCGTATCAGCCAAACCTTGTCCGAGATATTCACCTGTTAATTCAAACACTTCAAGAGCAATTTTATCCCCTTTTTGGGCAGCTTCAAAAATCATTTTGGAACTAAGGTCATTAAATGATTTATCGGCAAGCAAACTATCCGTAGCATTATATTTTACCATCAATTCAAAAGCTGTCCTTTTCATTCCCGGCGCCGAGCAATAAGCTTCAAGGTGTCCCAATGCACCGCAACCACACAAGCGACCGCCGGGTATTAAGGTAGTATGACCACATTCGCCGGCAAAACCATCATGCCCATAGACTAAATCTCCATTTACTATTATTCCGCTACCAACACCGGTTCCCAAGGTAAACATCACAAAATTTTTCATATCCTTAGCTCCCCCATAAATCATCTCTCCAAGGGCTGCAGCATTGGCATCATTTGTAAGAGCAAGATATTTATACTCTTCAAAATGCTTTTTCATAAGATCAACCAAATGCACTATCCCTTTAAAAGACAGATTTGGAGCATATTCGATAGTACCATTATAATAGTTCCCGTTTGGTGCACCTATTCCTATGCCTAAAATTTCAGAATTTGGGTTCATCTTATTTACCGACTCTGCAATAGATTTTACTTCAGCAGCCAAGTCCTCAACGTATTTATCAATATCACCGTGTGATGGAGTTTCTATATTGCCTTTAACAAGCAGATTACCTTCATCATCAACTATGCCTATTGCAGTATTTGTACCTCCGATATCAATTCCTACAGAAAATTTTTTCATAATATAATTAGTTTCTTATTTTTTATAAAAACTTAAAATTCAATAGCTTAATAGTCTTATGCTTTTCTAATTGAAAATCCCTTTACAGCATAAAAGAATATATAAAGGTAACAAAGTGCAGGAATAATAAAAGCCCAGGTATAGCCATAAGTTTGGGCAATTAATCCCATAAGGGGTGGAATAACAGCACCTCCAAGTATTAAGGAATTTATAAGCCCTGAAGCAGAGGCCATCTCATCAGCATCAAGATCTTTTACTGCTAATGAAAAAATATTCGGAAACATAATTGAATTAAAAAGCCCTATAGAAATCACTGTCCACAAGGCAACATAGCCTGTTGTAAAAGTAGTGATCAAAGCCAATGAAGCAGCTACCAAGGCAAAAATAGCGAGACTGCGTGCTGCTTTGCCTTTACCAATACTCATAATAAGGAAATTTACAAAAGCAATAGCTGTAAAAATTAGTCCGGTAGTAAAATTGCCATCGCTTACAAAAGTTCCGGAAACAAGTGCTAAGATCAGCACTAAAAATATCATTCCATATTTCTTGCTTTGCTTATTGATCTCTGAGAACATTATAGCTCCAAAAAAGCGGCCTACCATTGCGCCTCCCCAATAAATAGAAGCATAAAGTGCTGCTACTTCAGGCTCAATCATAACAGCCCTGCGTAAGTAATTAACAATTAAACCGGCATTTCCTACCTCAGCTCCTACATAGGCGAAAATGGCAAATGCTCCCAACAGCACATGAGGATATTTCCATATACTCCGAGCTACTCTTTCCTTTTTCTCACTTATCAAAACAGGAAGTTTTATGGTATATAAAATAATAGCCACAGCAATAACAACTATTGCCATAATAATAAATGGCAAAGGAACGCGCTCGGCGGCCATAGCCCCATGCTCGGGTGTCATCAAACTTTCATCGGCAGGAAGATTCAAGCCTTTAAATATGGCAACCCCAATTAACCAGGGTGCAGCCATGGTAGCAATTGAATTTAAAGCCTGAGTAAGATTTAAACGACTGGATGCTGAACTCTCAGGTCCAAGGGCTGCAACATAAGGATTGGCGGCAACCTGCAAAAACACAACCCCACAAGCAAGAATGAAAGTGGCAAGTAAAAATACAGGAAAAGATGGTAGCCTTGCTGCAGGCCAAAAAATTAAACTTCCAATTCCCATTAACAATAATCCAAGAATCACCGTCCATTTATATCCTATCTTATGGATTAGTCGGCCGGAGGGAATCGACATTATGGGATAGGTTATAAAAAAAGCTGATGCCAGCAACTGGGCAGAAAATTCGGATAAACCAAATATTGCCTTAACAGGTGCTGTCATGGTTACAATAAAGGTGGTAGCAAAACCAAAAATAAAAAAGATGGCACCAAACGATGCCATTCCAATACCATAAGTACTATTATCTTTTTTCATAAAATTTATTATTATTTTGAAAGCAGCACAATATTACTTACATAATTTAATAATCACAAAATTTTTAAACAAAAAACATGCAATGTTATTGTACTTTCTACAATAAGCAAGAAGCTAAGCTATATTTTATAAAAAAATATTTTTTTAACATGACTCGAGATATTTATTAATTTACCGATAAATGTTATAAAGTGATTTAAAACTAATCTAATCCAATAAATATTAAAGATATTAACTAACTAAAGATCATAAATAAAAAAATTAATCACAAAAGATTTTCTTATTTGATATGAAAACTATAATTTTGTGGCCGTTTCGTGCAATCTCTTGTTGAACATAGGGGTCAAATAATATTGCACTAATAAGTTTAATTTTGAAAAGCATAAGAAATGGACTTGATGAAAGTTGCTGAAGAGGCCATGAACATTGGAACTGAATTGCCAGAGTTCAATGCCGGAGACACCGTATCTGTTCACTATAAGATTCGGGAAGGAAACAAGGAACGTATTCAGGTGTTCCGTGGTACTGTACTCCAGGTAAAAGGAATAGGTTTAAATAAAAGATTTACAGTACGAAAAATGTCTAACAACGTTGGCGTTGAAAGAATTTTTCCTATAAATTCTCCTTTTATTGAAAAAGTTGAAATTAACAGAAAAGGGAAAGTTCGTCGTTCAAGAATTTTCTATTTCCGTGATCTTACAGGTAAAAAAGCACGTATTAAAGAAAGAAAAATTTAATAGTATTGTTGCAGTAATAAAAAAAGGTTTTTCGATAAAGAAAAACCTTTTTTTATTACTGTATAATTTTTAAAACTCTTAAATCACATTAAAATAAATCTCTCAAGCGACGACCTACATTTTCAATCTTTTCTTTCACCTCTTCATCTTTAATTATTTCTTCCAAGCCCTTTTCTATTCCTTTTTCTATTGCCTTTTCAACTTCTTTTTTTACCTCTTCTTTAACCGCATCCTTCAAATCCTCAGTACTAAAGCTTAACTTAGGATCAGCAGGTTTACCTGTAATTTTCACACCAACCATTACATCTCTATCGCCGGTAAGCTGAGCTCCTCCTAACAAAGAAGTGATATTTCCAAGTTCTTTCTGGCTTACAGGCATTCTAATCATAAAGTTCATATCCTGCTCCAAACTTTGAGTACCTGAAATATTGAGTTTTTTCCCAAAAACAAAGACATCAAAAGGTTCAACTACTAAATTACCATTTTCAATTTGGAAATTTGCAGTTATATCACGAGCAGTTGCTGAGCGATATTTTTCATCCCTAAGAGCCGATGCTAAAGCATCTTGTGCCTTAGTGCCTTTTATTTCAAGACTTTGCGAACGTACTTGACCTACACCATTCATAGTACTTAAAACCGGTGATAAATCGTCGCCTATAACAGAGGAAAATTTTAAGGATCCGGAAACAAGTCCGCTTGCATTTTTAGCAACAGGCAACATAGAATCAACCATACTAAAGGAATGAGCTGCTTTATTTAAGTCAATTGAATTTATAGCCAGATCAAAATCAACTCCGGGCTTTAAAGTATCTTGGGTATTATACTCACCATTCATAAGCATATTACCATTGAGTAAATTTGTTCCCAAAGCTTTAAGCAAAACTTTAGAATCTTTTACTTCTAAATTTCCGGCTGTGTTTGAAAGCTCCATTTTATCAAACAAAATGCGGTCAATTCCTGTGCTCATTAAAAATTCAATATTGGAAGGAATTAAAATTTTACCAAAAGGTTCAGGCTCATCAAGCTCTTCAGGCTCATCCATTAAAGACATTAATTCGTTTACATTAATAAAAGAACTTCTGTGATGTAGGCTGCCCTTTATAGTTTCATCTTTTAATACATAGGCAAGATAATTTTCAAGGCGGCCGGTCAAAGCAATATCTGTTTCCCCCAAACGACTTATAAAGGTACGCAGCTCAAGGAAACGCGGATTAAACAAAAAATCTGCCTTGTCAATGATAAAACCCATTGGTAAATCGGGACTGCGAAAAACAAAATTAGAAAGTGAAATATTACCATCTGCCTTAATATCCTCATATTGCTCATTCTCTATCATATTATAATCACCCGCCAGTGCCAGATCCGATTGAAGAATACCCCTCAATTCTATGCTATCCATAGGAATTGCATCCATTAAAGAGCCCAGATCAATAGTGCCAACCATGCTGCCATTAAAGATGGCATTTGAAACCGGCGTTGAAACATGGAAGTCAGCATCAAAAGGATTGTCAGCCAATTTAAAATGGAAAGTCTCGATTGCAACTACAGTTTCATCCATAGTACCACCGGGATTATTTATTTCAGCATGAATTTGAATATCCTTAATAGACTCGGGTAAGTCGGTATATTGTATTTGTCCGTCTTTAACATTAAATAAAAAATTAAAAGCCGGAAGATGATCTTCATCAATAAACATTCCTTTTGCTGTTGCTTCAAGGGCCAGATATCCTTCAGTTTCCAATCCTTCCAAATATTCCGAAAAAGCTTCGGGTACCAAGGCCAATAGAGTTTTGAATTCTGTTTCACGAGCAGCAAGCTTCAAATCCAAATCAAAACCCTCTTCAGGCATAGCAATAGTACCGGACATGAATAAAGGAATGCGACTAAATATAATTTCATTGTCTTCAAAGGTGAAAATCATATTATCAAGATCGGCACCAATTTTGGCAAGAAGTTCAATATCTGCATTCTTTATATAGGATACATCGGCATAGGAAAGATCAAAAGCTTTCACAACAGCGTCTATATTAATTGTGGTATATGATTGAGTCAAATCACCACGCATATATGCATCAAATCCACTAAGTGTAGTTGCCAACTCCATGCTTGCATCAGAAAAAGCTAATGTGGCATCACGTATTTCAAAGGACCGTAAACGAATATTAAAGTCCATTGCTTCGCTTTCTTCCTCTACAATATCAACATCCTCGCCTTCAGGCATTATATCCCAGTTGGCAATAGTATCATTGTTAACTTGTAAATTAATATAAGGCTTGCTAATCAAAACTGAACGTATATCAATTGCCTCACCACGAACAGCACTCATTACATCTACTGAAACTGAAAAACTACCAACATGAACTAAAGTATCTCCTTCAAAAGGGTAATCATTAGTTACTGTTAATCCATATAAGCCCATTCCAAGATTAGGAAAATTACGTATCAATGAAAGAGAAAAACGATCCCATGATACCGTTGCATTTATCTCCTCATTGATAAGCTCTTTTACTTTGGCTTCAATCTTTCCTTTAAACAAAAAAGGAAGAATAAGTAATAAAAGAAAAATCCCTCCAAGGATAGCAAAAAATATTTTTAAAAATTTTTTCATGATTATATCTTTTAAGATTTAATTCAAACTAAAGGCAAATTTTCAATTGTAAGATATTTTAAATTAGGATAATATAATTATTCCAAATTTAATAAATATGATAACATTATCATTATTTAGCTTATTAAAAAATGTTTTTTGTTTAAGCGAGCCCTATATCTTTGATATTTATGGATAAGGTGTTCGACAAGTCTCAGCAGATTTACACGAATTAGCAGATTAGCAGATGTGATGATTAGGAAATGAAGGAATGAAGGAATGAAGGAATGAAGGAATGAAGGAATGAAG
>CAZODA010000092.1:0-6097 GCA_964578485.1 uncultured Alkalitalea sp.
TAAAAAGGAGTTTGAGTTTGGGGTTAAGAGTTTTGGGTTTAGAGTTTAGAGTTTCGAGTTTCGGGTTATCAATGATCAATTATCAGTAACCAGTAAACAGTTATCAACAACGAATAATCGTAGAGACGTTGCATGCAACGTCTTTTTACATGACATGTCGCGTCCGTTCCGGATTTAAAAATCAATTACGAAGACGAAATATCAGGGATCAGTAAACAGTAAAAAGGAGTTTGAGTTTGGGGTTAAGAGTTTTGGGTTTAGAGTTTAGAGTTTCGAGTTTCGGGTTATCAATGATCAATTATCAGTAACCAGTAAACAGTTATCAACAACGAATAATCGTAGAGACGTTGCATGCAACGTCTTTTTACATGACATGTCGCGTCCGTTCCGGATTTAAAAATCAATTACGAAGACGAAATATCAGGGATCAGTAAACAGTAAAAAGGAGTTTGAGTTTGGGGTTAAGAGTTTTGGGTTTAGAGTTTAGAGTTTCGAGTTTCGGGTTATCAATGATCAATTATCAGTAACCAGTAAACAGTTATCAACAACGAATAATCGTAGAGACGTTGCATGCAACGTCTTTTTACATGACATGTCGCGTCCGTTCCGGATTTAAAAATCAATTACGAAGACGAAATATCAGGGATCAGTAAACAGTAAAAAGGAGTTTGGAGTTTTGGGTTTCGAGTTTAGAGTTTCGGGTTATTTTGGGCATTTCGACTTCGCTCAACGACCAAAATAATTGAAACTGGTCGTTGAGCGGAGCCGAAACGCCCTAATCAACTAATTCGTAATTGGTTAATTAAACCATTCCCGTCTCACGCCTACCGGCTATAGTCGGGATTTCGCTACGCTCAATCTTAACGACGTAGTCCTCAACTTTTAACCTCAAACATTTCTATTGCCTTGAAGAGGCAAAATTCAATGTAGTTAAATTTACAATTATTACAGCAAGTATATATTATAAATATTTTTTTATTAACTTGTTTTTTTATGAAAGCAGGATTAATAAATAAACAAATCGGATGAATAAATATTTTAGACATATAGCTAATCTGAGAATAATTATCACCTTCATTACAAATATTATCATTTTAAATATAACAGCACAAACTGTTAATGAAAGGAATAAACTTGTAGAAAAAGAATCCTTAAGAGCTTCAGGATTAGTAAATTATGTCGAAAATATTAAAACTTCCAATTATGATATTATTTATCAAAGGTTAGAATTTAAGCTTGACCCTGAAGTTTATTATATTGAGGGTAAGGTAAGCAGTCACTTCAAAGCCCTTGATGAAATGCAAACAATTGTTTTTGAACTTAGCTCCGAATTAAAAGTTGAAAACATCTTAAGAAGAAATCAAAATTTGAAGTTTTCCCATAGAGGCTATTTTTTGGAAATTGATTTGGGTGAAACTTTAGAAGCAGGTGTAATCGACTCATTAACGATTGTTTATTCTGGTGCCCCTTCTTCGGAAAACGATGCATTTTTTACACATAATTATAAAAGTCAGCCGGCTTTATTTACCTTATCTGAGCCTTATGGAGCCCGCGATTGGTGGCCTTGTAAACAAAGTCTTGATGATAAAATTGACAGTATTGACATTATCATTACTGCTCCACAACAATATACAGCAGTTTCGAACGGCATAGAAACAGGGATTAGTATAAAAGATGGATATAAAACCACTACTTATCGCCACAGGTATCCCATAGCTGCCTATCTTGTAGGTATTGCTGTTGCAAAATACGAAGTTTATAGCCACACAGCCGGTAAAGGTGATAACAGCTTTCCTATTATAAACTATGTATTTCCTGATAAACTGAAAGAGTCAAAAAACCAAACGGCTGTTACTGTTGAGGCAATGGAGATATTTAGTAAGCTATTTGGTCCCTACCCCTTTAGCAGCGAAAAATATGGTCATGCTCAATGGACGCTCTATTACAGTGGTATGGAAAATACCACAATTTCATTTATGGGAAATTTTTCGGAGCAACTTATTACCCATGAACTTGCTCACCAATGGTTTGGCAATTTAGTAACCTGTGCTTCTTGGAGAGATATATGGTTAAACGAAGGCTTTGCCACTTATTCAGAATTACTGTTTATTGAACACAAACATCCTTATAATTTAAAAGTTTTAAGAGAAAGCCAAGTTAAAGAAATAACATCACAACGAGGAGGGTCGGTTTATATAGGCAAAAATGAGACATTGACCGACAGCAGAATTTTTGACGGCCGACTTAGCTATACTAAAGGCAGCATGGTGGTACATATGCTGCGACAACTAATTGGCGACGATTTGTTTTTCAAAACAATAAGAGAATTTTTACATAATTCGAAATATACTTTTGGCTATGCAAGCACTAATGATTTCAAATTATTTTTTGAAGCATCAACGGGTCTTGATCTTGATTGGTTTTTCGACTGCTGGATCTATGGTGAAGGATATCCACGATACACTGTAACATGGCAACAACTTGAAAACAATGATCTATTGATCAAACTTAATCAAACAACATCATCACCCACATCTATTAAATTTTTTCCCGGTCAGGTTCCTTTAAGACTGTATTTCAAAGATGAATTTAGCCATACAGATATAATTTTGTTTCAAACACAAAACAATCAGTTATTCAAAGTTCCTAATAAAAAGCGTATAAGCTCAATAGCTTTCGATCCGGAGTTTAATATTATAGCAAGAAATAATTCTATAGAAGTATCAGATGATAGTCCGGAGGCAAATGCCGGCATAAATGTCTATCCTGTGCCGGCAAGTAATTATTTAAAAATCAGTCACCCCAAAGACTTGCAAATTTCAGATATAAGAATTATTGATACAAGCGGCAAGATTTTTTTAAAAAGCTCTCTACCAAGCGATACCATAAATATTTCAAGCATTCCAGTAGGAAGTTATATAATTGAGCTATCAACGGAATCAGGTATTATCAGCAAAAAATTCATCAAAAAGAGTGAATAACATTATCTTTGTTCAGGTATAAATTCCAGGCATTTCTGCCGTATAATATTTCTTTTACTCTGTAATGTATAGTAAGGAAGAAGCTAAAAATATAAGACTTGAGTTCTGGCAAAAGTTAGAAAACAAAACAAGACGACTTCCCGGCCAAAAGGGAAGAAAAAGATTCTGGATATTTAAAAATACAGGAGTTAAAGGCCTCGACTTGCGCTTTGATGTAGATACTAAAAAAACACAGGTAGCATTAGAAATCAATCATCGCAATGAAGACCGAAGGTTGTTGTTATATGAAAAAATGGAGTCTGTTCGTACAATTTTTGAAGAAAAGTTTGGAGAACCTTTAATTTGGGATTTTGCTTACGAGAAACCTACGGGAGAATTAAGCTGCAGAATATATATTCAGCAAGAGGGCAATATTCACAAACGTGAATTATGGCCGAATATGATGCATTTTCTAATTGACAATATGATAAAAATGGAAACTGCCTTTCTCGAAGTCAAAGAATATCTTCAAAGTGATATCAATGAATAAAAACAATCCTATTATATTCAATCAAAGACGTTTCCCCGCTGAATGGGAGCCCCAAGCTGCTATATTAATGGCATGGCCTCATTCCGAAACAGACTGGTCACCAATACTTGAAGAAGTTCAGGATTGTTATTTAAAGATAATTTCTTCTATAATTAATTTTGAAAAGGTAGTGCTATTAGTCCCGGATGATGCCAGTGCAAGTCAGCTTTCCAAGCAATTCGGAGATCAGCTTATTCCCTTGGTAATTGATTTCAACGATACTTGGACAAGAGATTATTGTCCCATCATCATTTCTGAAAACAATAAGCTAATCGCTTTGGATTTTGGTTTCAATGGTTGGGGTTTAAAGTATCCTGCCAATAAAGACAATCTTGTAACCCGAAAGTTATTTAAAACAAAAATATTCAAAGATCTTTCATATCGAAATCATCTGAATTTCATACTTGAAGGAGGAGCTGTTGAAAGTGACGGAAAGGGCACTTTACTTACCACCGGTAAATGTTTGCTTTCATTAAACCGAAATGAGCAGTGGGGACAACAAAAAATTGAAGCCTATTTAAATGAGAATCTGGGAACTGAAAGAATATTGTGGTTGCATCACGGCTACCTTGCCGGTGACGATACCGACAGCCATATCGATACTCTTGCAAGGTTCTGCGACCCCGATACTATTGCTTACGTCCACTGCTCCAATCCTAATGACGAACATTTTTCTGAACTACAAAAAATGGAAGCTGAGCTAAAATCTTTTCGGACCATGCAAAACAAAGCCTATAAACTAATTCCTCTTCCTATGCCACCAAAAATAATGAACGATGGCTACAGGCTACCGGCGACTTATGCCAACTTTCTGATAATCAACAATGCCGTATTGGTACCTCAATACAATTGCAAGGAAGATAAAATTGCTATATCGCAACTTGAAGCGGCTTTTCCGAAAAGAGAGATAATAGGAATAAACTGTTTACCATTAATAAAACAACATGGCTCATTGCATTGTATTACAATGCAAATCCCTGCAGGTGCATAAATTTTATCCTCATTCCAATTAATCGGATTATCAAAATTTATTTTTCAAATCGTATTAAATCTACTAACTGCAAAAAATACTCCGTACTCCAAATTTCAATTTCTTGCGGATTTTTCAAAAAAGGACTGACATCATTTTTTACCATTTCAATATTTGTTTTTTCAATCCGTTCTTTTAGCAAATTTTTGAAAACTTCGGGTGTAAATTCGCTCTGATGCAATTTGTTTATTTGTTCTATTCTTTTTTTTAGGTGACTTAAATTCAGTGAAATATTATTGCGCACATAGAACTCAAAATCGTACCAATCACGCCCTTTCACACGAGATTTCCAATTTCGGAAAAGGAATGTGTGCATTTTCCCGGCATATAAATCAGGCAAAGAATAACATCGGGTCATAAAAGAAAAAGGAAGTAAAAGGAGTTTATATTCAGTTGAAAAATCAGTTGGAGGCTGCGTGTCCACTTCAATTTTTATCTTTATTCGTTTTTCTGTAGTGAATTGTAAATCATAAACTTCGGTAGCTTCTTTCAAAAAAGTAGATTCGATATTTGTTTGTGTTGTTTTCACCTTTTTATTGATAACAACTTCTTTACCGAGTGCTTTAAATTCACCTATAATTGAGTCAAAATAATCTTCTAATGCGAAATTTTCATCTGATTGTAAAAGTGAAAAATCCATATCTTCAGAAAACCGTTGCAAGCCATGAAAAATTCGCAGACAAGTACCGCCATAAAATGCAGCTTTGTCGAAAAAACCACTACGATACAATCCTGCAAGCACAATGTGTTGCATTACTTCTTGAGTTGCATTATTCAAATCGTCTTTAGTTACGATTTGATAACGAGATAGCATATTTTTAAAAATTGAACCTGACATAATTAATTCAATGATTAAATTTTTAATAACAAATTCAGTTCTGTTTTCTTTTTTCCAACCTCAACACATTGTATTACAACATCTTTGTCCAAAGTTTTTAAAAAATCCATGTCAACTCTCAAATTCTCTATCAAATAGTTTTGCATTGCTTTAACAGATTGCAATCTTAAATTTGGAGTTGTAACTATCATATCACAAATCGCTTTTGTTGGTGAGGCAATTAAAAACGCATATTGATTTTCAACAATTTCCTGTTGCAACCCAATGCGAAAATAATCTACTGAAACAGATTTGTATTCAAACCTCCCAAGTGGAGTTTCAAAGGTTTTAGCTCGTTTTGTTGTAATTGAACGAATAGTATAAACTCTTTCAGGTATCATTGCGTAATATGCCAAAGCTGATTCGAGTGAAATATAAGAAACACCATACAAATGATTGGCAATAAGACTCTTAGAGATATCAGCCTTACTGTAAACATACAAGTCTCTTTTTAATCGAATCAATTCACCACTTTTTTCCAAACTAGAAATTTTGTTTTTTGGATATTTCAGATGACTCAGAAACGATTTCAAAACGGCACTGCGGACGGGGATATTTTGTAATAAATTTAAAGTATTCATTTTTCTTCTAAATAAAAGTCTTAGCAAATATAGTTAAATTTGCACACATAGTTGATTTTA
>CAZODA010000093.1:0-6093 GCA_964578485.1 uncultured Alkalitalea sp.
TGGGATATTTTTCAAAAAATGCTCGTCTAACACAGCTTATTGAAATAAATACAGAGGAAGCATTCACCATAAAGGGCTATGTTGAATTTATGGTTTGCGATGACCATCGTTGTCTACCACCCTCACAAAGTGATTTTGAGATCAAAATTCCCACTCTTGAAGAAGTACAGTTAGAAGCTACTCATAATGAGGTCATTGTGCCCGAAACCTTGCCCGGATTAACTGAATTAATCCCTATTAAAACACCTGATAAGACAATTAATATTGAAGATAACAGTGATCCTATAACAAGTAAAAAGAAAGGTACAGGCGGAATTTTCTGGCTTTCTTTTTTATTAGGTTTTGCTGCTCTTCTCACCCCTTGTGTATTTCCAATGATACCCTTAACTGTCAGTTTTTTTCTTAGAAACGCTGATAACAAAGGAAAGGCCATTCGTGATGGTTTGTTTTATGGTTTAACCATTATTTTAGCCTATGTAATTGTTGGTTTGTCAATATCTATAATTTTTGGTGCAAATGCTCTTAACAATATGGCAACCAGTCCTATTTTCAACCTAATCTTTTTTGCCATACTAATTATTTTTGCCTCTTCTTTTTTTGGTGCTTTTGAGCTTACAATGCCATCGAAATGGTCAACTGCATTAGACAATAAAGCCGATAAAAAAGGAGGCTTAATCGGTGTAATACTAATGGGCTTAACTTTTGTGCTGGTTTCATTTTCATGTACCGGACCTATTGTTGGAACTCTGTTGGTTGAAGCAGCTGTAGATGGCAGTATTTATTCTCCCGCAATGGGTATGTTAGGCTTTGGACTGGCCCTTTCTATTCCTTTCGCTTTATTTGCAATGTTTCCTGCAGCTATGAAATCTTTGCCAAAATCAGGTGCTTGGATGAACTCGGTAAAGGTTGTATTGGGTTTTATTGTTCTTGCCTTTTCGCTCAAATTCTTTTCCGTTGCCGATGCCGTTGGACAATGGGGAGTGTTGGACAGAGAGGTTTTTTTAAGTATTTGGATTGCAATTTTCATCCTCTTGGGTTTATACCTTATTGGCAAAATTAAATTTGCTCACGACAGTGAGCTTAGCCATCTTGGCGTGCCACGTCTTATGCTTGCAATAGCAACTTTTGCTTTTGTCTTTTATCTGATACCCGGATTATGGGGAGCACCACTTAAAGCTGTAAGTTCATTTCTACCCTCCCCTGAAAGCCAGGACTTTAATTTAACAAAAGTTGAAGCTTCAAGTAGTCGAACTTTAACAAGTGACCCCGTTTATTCAGGTGAATATGTGAAAAGTGGACCTCACGGGCTTTTAAACTTTGTCGATTATGATGCAGGCATGGAAGCAGCTAAAAAAGCCGGTAAACCTGTAATCGTTGATTTTACAGGACTTGGTTGTGCCAACTGCAGAAAAATGGAGAATATAGTATGGGGCGATAGCAGAGTTCTTGATCTTTTGGCCAATGAATATATTATCATTTCTTTATATGTTGATTTGCGCGAACAACTTCCGAAAGAACAACAATATACATCAGAAGTTACAGGCCGCCGTATCAGAACCGTAGGAAATAAATGGAGTGATTTTCAAATTAAACACTATAAAAACAATAGTCAGCCCTTTTATGTGCTGCTTAATCATGAAGAACAATTATTAAATAGCCCAAGAGGATATGATGTTGATATAGAAGCATATCTTGAATGGTTGGAAAAAGGAAAATCTGCCTTCTAAACAAAAAAAGAATGTGAAATAATTATTTTTTTCAATAATAAACTCTTAACGACTATATTTGTTCTGATATATTACTGTTCTTTGTAATTAATTTAATCAGATAATACTGATTATTACTGTACAATAAAATACATTTGATTATTAAACGACAAGCCTGCCTAAATAATACTTGTTATGTTAAGTTGTGTGTATGGCAATGGAATATTAAAACTATTGTTAGGTAATTGTTGATAAATGAATTAGGTAATAAATAAAAAAAATAGTTACTTTTGAAGCTTTAAATGTATATTAACATAGTTTTGCAGGCTGAAAACAATATAACCCTCGATTATGAAGAAATTTTTACTGCTTACTTTATTTCATATTATTGGTTATTCCTTGGTAGTTGCTCAGATTGATTTCAGCAGCCTTAGCGAAGACCAACTTTACCGACCCGACAGTACTTACAAAAAATGGTCACTTAGTATAGCCTACGGACCTGTTATATATTATACCGATGTTATAGACCATACTTTTTTACCCTCCGACCATCTGAAATTTGGACCGGCTATACGTTTTGCCAAACAATTTGGACGCTCATGGGCTATTGAAGGGCAATATATGATGGCAGATATGTACGGTCAAAAAACTAAATATAACAGATATTTTGAAGGCGACTTTTTTGAAGCCTCTCTTAGTTTAAAAGCTTATCTGAATCAATTAATAATTAACGGGCCTATAGCCGATAGATGGAACATATATGGAACAGTTGGTTATGGCTTGGTCTTATTCCGCTCTTCACAGCGTCGATTGGGAGAAGATCGTATTTTACAGGCCGGAGAAGTATATTTTGGATATGAGTACGGTTATCCAAACAATTATTCGGGATGGAATGAAAGCGACTACCTTGTTATGGGCTACGACAGACAAAGTCTGGAGAAAAAAAGTAGGGAAAAAGGTCGTGTTATCCCTTTTGGTCTCGGAGTAGAATACCGAATAAACAAGAGTTTTGACCTCGGACTTGAAACTACATTCAGAAATCTTACATCCGATAATTTAGATGTTGATATGACAGGTGCAGATAATGACACCTACATGTTTACATCCTTTTCCCTGATTTTTAATTTTGGACGAAAAAATAAGCGACATTCTTCATGGACTTATAAGGATTTTGATTTGATGTATCAACGTGACCGTGCACGAGATCCATTAGCACAACGCCTTGATTCACTAAAACAAGAACTTGATTATATTGCAGCTTCCGACACAGCTGTAAGCGACACTACATTTATATATAAAGAAGAAGTTATTAAGAAAGAAACTTTCTCGGCTTCTGTATTCTTTGATTTTGATAAAGCAGTTGTTACAGAAAGGAGTCATCGTACACTTGCGGGAGTTGCAAAATTTTTGAAAGAGAATCCTGATGTCAGAATAATGATTCAAGGATATACCGATGATAGAGGAAGTTATGATTATAATCTGGCATTAAGTGATAGAAGATGTAATGCTGTAAAGAGTGTTCTGGAAAAAGATTATGGCATTGATGAAAGTAGAATGACTATTGAGCCTAAAGGTAAAGCTGAGCTTCTGTCTGATACTAGGCTGTTAGCTCCAAGAGGCATACATTTAGTTAATAGAAGAGTTGATATTATTTCAATAATTGAATAAAAGAATTATTCAATGAGAATCACAAGTCTTATAATATTTATAATATTTATATCCTCCAATATTCATGGTCAGGACAGGCGTACCGACCAAAGGGTAATTGAAGAATATAAACGCTATTCTGTTGAAAAACCTTTTAATACATGGGCCTTTACTCTTTCCTATGGGCCCATGATAATGTACACCGATATTACAGATTATTCATTTATGCCAAAAGATAAAATCGATTTTGGCTTATCGGCAACCCTGAGCAAGCAGCTTGCACCTGCTTTTGCCTTTGATCTACAATTTCTTACAGGAGATACTTATGGTGAAAAACACAATAAACACTTCAAAGGAAACATAAATGACCTTTCACTAAGTGCCGTCTTTTTCCTTAATCAGTTGGGAGCTGTTTCAGGCCCCCTTAGGGACAAATGGAATTTTTATCTAAAGGCCGGTGCAGGTTTGGTTTTCTTTAGAAGCAGACTTTTTGATGAAGGAAGTAACATTCCGGAAAGGTCTCTTGGATATGACGAAACAGGGAAAAAAACCTCAAGAGAGATGGATATAATAATTCCCTTATCAGCAGGCTTTCAATATAGATTAAACAGAAGTTTTGATATAGGCTTGGAGTCAACTTTACGCTTTGGTGAAGCAGATAATTTAGATAATGTGTTGACAGGTTCTACAAACGATCGCTACTGGTTTACAGCTGTAAATCTAAGTTACAAAATAGGCAAAAAAGATAAACGCCATATGCGATGGACGTACAGAGGATATGGATTTAACCTGTTTAATCGTCCTATTAAAGATCCTTTAGCAGGGGAAGCCAATAGATTTAAAGAAGATTTGGGGAAATATATTGAAGAAAAACCAATAAAAAGAGACTCAGTAACATTTAGCGAATCATTGACTCTTATTTATGAAGCTATTAATATAAGATCAATCTTTTTCAAGGAAGCGGGTAAAACTCAATTTGATTCTGATGATATTATCTCAATGGCTGAAATTGTCGTTTTAATGAAACACAATCCCAACAGCGAATTAAAACTTTATGGTTACGTAGCAGCCTCCGATAAAGGAGACCATGATAAATTATCCTTGGATCAATGTGAACTCGTGAAAGATTTGCTTGTAAATGAACTTGGGGCAGATGCCGAAAAAATAGAAATAATAAACCGTGGTAGTAAAGATTTGTTACAAGCAAACAAAGCTTCACCCAATAAACTCCCAATAAATTTTAACAGACGTGTAGATCTGGTACTAAATCTCTAATACCTGTAATTGCGGGATACTACTATTTGTTTAAACAGATCGGATATAATAGTTTGTTAAGATAAAAAGCAAATTGAATAAAATCATTTTGTAATTTTGGCCTAAAACTTGTTGAGAATTAACTAAAAGTTAAAATTATTATTTAATATAGATGGCCTAAGCTCTATTATCTTATATTAGTGTAATTTCAAGTTTTTAATTAGTAATACAATCAAATTATCAGATATGAAAAAGATTATTTCAATTTTTTCTTTCGCCTTTATTCTTTCCTTAATACTCTTTGCTCAAGATACTGACGGGCCGGTTTTAACATTTGAAAAACCGGGAATGGATTATGGAACTGTTACGGTTGACAATATGCCGGATGGAAAAATTGCAATTAAATTTTCAAACACCGGAAATGCACCATTAGTGCTTTCAAATGTAAGAGGATGCTGCGGAACAAGAATAGATAGATATCCAACCCACCCAATTCAACCCGGTGGAAAAGACAGTATCAATATTTCTTTTACCTTAGTGAAAAGACCACAAAGAATAAACAGAGTTATTACTATTAACTCAAATTGCAGCGAAAACTTCTCCTATACCTGGAGAATTACAGGCCAAATAACAGAAAATGAAGAATAAAGGCTCTTCGAGTTATCAGTAAACAGTAGGGACGTGACATGTCTCGTCCGTTTTGAGTTTCGAGTTTCGAGTTTTGAGTTTCGAGTTTTGGGTTTTGAGTTTAGAGTTTTGGGTTTGGGGTGATCAGTCATCAATGATTAATCATCAGTAAAAAACGACACGAAGGACAATAAAATAAATAATCAATCATCATTGAAGCTGTCTCACAAAGACAGCTTTTTTTTGTAATGTACCCAAAGCCTTAGTGGTTAGTGAATTAGCAAATTAGGAAATTAACGAATTTACTAATCATCTCATTTGCTAATTAGCTAATTAACATATAGGCTGAAAACCTTATATACTACAGCTTCCGCCTTCGGCAAGCCTCGGCGGAACAGGCTGGGGCAACGCCCCATGTTACGGGGTCTCTTCTCTCCAAGCGCCTTGAAGAGGCAACATAAGAATTTAAAGTTGAGGACTACGTCGTTGAGAGAGGTTTAGAAGTTAATTTTAATTTTTAGGATGCAACCCTAGCGGAATGCAAGACGAAACACTCTTATTGGTTTTACCGAGCGATTCATTCCTACGGAATGATTTTTACGTATCGCATCTTTTCTATCAATGTTTCATTCTTACCGGATGGTTTTTTATTCACGCAACAGCACGGTTTATCGCAATCCATAAGATTGAACAGGAATTTGGCTATTCGCATTCCGTTAGGAATGTGACCTTCTTCTATTCCCTTAAAAATTACGAATTAATAGGCTGAAAGCCTTATATATAAGACAATAGGAAAGACATATGGTTATTTATTACCAAAGTCTTTTTATCATTTGCAACAAATTTTAAATCCTCTGTC
>CAZODA010000094.1:0-6049 GCA_964578485.1 uncultured Alkalitalea sp.
AATATGGATGTATTTAATCAACATATCGAACATATTAAAAGAATTTGTGAATTGAACAAGGTGAATACTTTGTTTGCGTTTGGTTCAGTAACTACTGATAAATTTAATGCTGACAGTGACATTGATTTGATTGTAGAAATTGATGATAGTAACCCAATTTCATATTCTGATAAATACTTTAATATAAAATTTCAACTCGAAGAAATACTGAAAAGACAAATTGACCTCCTCGAACATAAGGCTATCAGAAACAGATTCTTAAAAAATGAGATTGATCGGACCAAAGTTTTAATTTATGGAAAATAAAATCAAAACTTGGCTTGAAGACATCAAGCAATCAATTGATGAAATTGAATTCTTTCTTCCTACAAAGAGTAACTTTTTCGAATTTAAAAAGGATTTGAAAACAAGAAGAGCCATAGAAAGAAATATTGAAATAATAGGTGAGGCCGTTAACAGGATAATTAATGTTAAACCGGAAATAAAGATAACTAACGCGAGAAAAATTGTTGATACTAGGAATAGAATAATTCACGGTTATGATACAGTTTCTGAAGACATAATTTGGGCAATTGTAACTCAAGACTTAAAAAAGTTAAGACAAGAAATTAAAAATTTGCTCAATGAATAAACCATAACCCCTCGCTTAATACGCAAATTTAATTAATGAATAATCTCAAGCCGAAAATTAATTAACCGCAACTTTGTAATTTCTCTACTTCCACCGGAAAAATAGGTCATAGATGATATTTAAACCACATTCCGCTAAGGCTTGCCGAAGGTTGAGCGTAGCGAAATCCCGCCGAGTTTCACGGCGGCGGGACGTAACATATATAAGGCTTTCAGCCTATTAATTATATTAACCTACTTCCATATAATTTATTTAATAAAGGGTAATTGCATGTTTAAAAAGGAATTTCCTTAAAACCCTGCCTTATAAAATTTCCGTATAAAAAATCATTTCGACTGTCGTTAAAAAATTCGAGCTGTTTGAGCGAAGCGAAATCCCGCTGAGGCTAGCCGAAGCGGGAGAGCGAAGCGAGTTCTTGAATTTTAGACAGGAGAAAAGATTTTTTGTAATGGCATTTTCTATGCTGGCTGGAGATCCCGCTTTTCAGCGGGATTGTGCAGCAGCGGCATTTTAACTGCGTTGAATTTTGCTGCGTTCGGCAATGTGCAAACAAGTTTGCCCACTGCCCTCACTTATCGCAAAATTTTGTATTTCTTTATTTTTGCTGTAGAAAAAAAGAAAAGCCTGTGCGGCTCGAGCACAAAAGAAAAAAGAAATAACCTAATCTCATTTTATGTTGCCTCTTCAAGATGTTTGCGGGAACCTGTCCCGTTGCTACCTGCCCCGACTTGGCGGGGAAACGGGATTTCGCTTCGCTTAACCTCAACGACATAGTCCTCAACGACGCAGTTCTCAACATTTTAACTCATCATTTATAATTTATAATTCATAACTAATCATCACATCCTCACATCCTCACATCATCACATCATCTAATCTACTAATTAACTAATCTACTAATTAACCAATCATCTAATCATCACATCTACTAATTCACTAATCAATGTAAATCAGGGCATGCCTTGTCTCTACGACATTAATATCTAATAATTTGCGGAAATTAAATAATTCGTAAAAATTTGCGAAAATTCGTTGACCTCTTTACTGAAAACAAAATTTTTATCTGAATTTAAATTATATTTGTCACCGTCTTAGAGATTTAGTACCGTAAATACTAAGGTGATATTTTTTGCTATGGTCAATTATCCATAAACTGTAATACAATGATAATTGATTATTTGTTATTGTTAATCGACCCTTTATGCTTTTTAACTCTTTAGATTTTGCCATATTTTTACCCATAGTCTTTGTACTTTATTGGTTTGTTACAGCCCATAAGCTTAAAGTTCAGAATTTCTTAATCGTTGTATCAAGCTATGTGTTTTATGGCTGGTGGGATTGGCGTTTTCTTTCATTAATTCTCTTTAGCACTGTTACCGATTATTGGATAGGATTAGCCATGGGAAGGCAGAAGATCAAAGTCAAGCGACAAGCTCTCTTGTGGGTAAGCATCATTGTAAATTTAGGCTTTCTCGGCTTTTTTAAATATTATAATTTCTTCCTTGAAAATTTCCTTGCCGCCTTTTCTTTATTTGGAAAAAACATAAGTCCCAATTCTCTCAATATCATTCTGCCTGTAGGAATTAGCTTCTATACCTTTCAGACACTTAGCTATACTATAGATGTATATAAAAATAAGTTGGAGCCCACTAAGGATTTTATTGCCTTTATGGCTTTTGTAAGTTTTTTTCCACAATTGGTGGCCGGACCAATAGAACGGGCTACAAACCTCTTAAAACAGTTTGAACAAAAGCGATATTTCGATTATGGCAAGGCTGTTGACGGAATGCGCCAAATATTGTGGGGACTCTTTAAAAAAGTTGTGATTGCCGATAATGCTTCTGAATTTGCAAATCTAATTTTTAATAATTCGGACAGTTATCCCGGCAGTGTTTTGTTTTTAGGTGCTGTTTTCTTTGCATTTCAGATATATGGAGATTTTTCAGGCTATTCGGACATAGCAATCGGGACTGCGCGCTTATTCGGCTTTGACCTTATGAGGAATTTTGCCTTCCCCTATTTTTCGCGTGATATCGCAGAGTTTTGGCGACGATGGCATATTTCCTTGTCAACTTGGTTTCGCGATTACCTTTATATTCCTTTGGGAGGAAGCAGAGGCAGCATAGGGATGAAAATCAGAAACACTTTTATCATTTTTATTGTGAGTGGCTTTTGGCATGGAGCAAACTGGACTTTTATTGTTTGGGGAGCACTAAATGCTATTTATTTCTTGCCCTTGCTTCTTGCCAAAAAAAACCGAACATATTTAGATATAGTTGCACGGGGTAAACTTTTACCTTCAGCAAAAGAAGCAATAAGTATGCTATTAACCTTTGGCCTAACAGTAATTGCTTGGGTGTTTTTTAGGGCAGAAAATATAACTCATGCTTTTAATTATGTAGCTGAGATATTTTCAAAATCTATTTTTACTCTACCAAAAGGAAGCGATTTTATAGGTACTGTAGTACATCCCTTTACAATGTTTGCATTATTAGGAGTTTTTATTCTTTTCGAGTGGTTTGGAAGAGAACATCAATATGCAATTGAGCACTTAGGAATAAAATGGAAAAGACCATTTAGATATGCATTCTACTACGCAGTAATATTTGTAATATTCTGGTTTGGTGGTAAAGAACAAGAGTTTATTTATTTTCAGTTTTAGGAAATATTATGAAGCATTTTATTCTCAAAACATTATTATTCATATCTCCGCCCTTAATTATTATATCCTTACTTGAAGGTGGTATTCGTTTTTTCTATGAAGATTTCTTTTCAGAAACAAAACTTGAACAATTATTTTATAAAGAAATATCAGATTATAAATGGATTAACAATATCGATTCAGATAATTTAATTGTTTTAGCAGGAAGTTCCTCTGTAAGGTATGCTTTGTCATGCTCCAGATTAAACGAATTAAATCCTGATGGTTATAGTTATGTTAATATTGCAATGGATGCTCGAGACCCAATTGCTACATATTTCATTATTAAAAGTTTAGATTTAAATAAAATCTCTTCCATATACATGGGTTTAGACCCTTGGATATTCGCTAAAAGATATTATAAGTATCGAAAAGGTTATTTATATTTAGATTTTAAACTTAGCGAATTATTCAAATATTCAAAGGAGCATGATAGAAATGCTTTTTTTAAGCGTTATAAAAACCTTTTATCTTTATTTAAAAATAGTACCCCGGCATATTATGATTCCGTGACTAATATCCCTTCTGATTTTGGATCAGTTTCACTTAATAGATCGGATGTAAATTTTAATGATTTAAGGGATTGGTTTCAAATTGAATCCTTTGGTT
Source organism: uncultured Alkalitalea sp. (assembly GCA_964578485.1). Classification (GTDB taxonomy): domain Bacteria; phylum Bacteroidota; class Bacteroidia; order Bacteroidales; family Marinilabiliaceae; genus CAZODA01. Next base: position 3,942 of record CAZODA010000094.1, read on the forward strand.
GGTCTGATTTACAGTTTGAATATTTAAGAAAAATTCAAGATTATTGCGCAACTAATAATATCAAATTTTCATTGTTTATTCCTCCTAAAAGGTCTGATTATTCTAATTCCTACAAAAGAAACTTTAAAGATACTCATATTGATTATGTGAATAAGTTGGATGAAAATGGAATTACTGCCCTAATTTTTGGAAAATTTAATCAGCTGGATACAATTGGCGACTCTTTGTTTTTTGCAGAAGCCTACCATTTGAATGAAAAAGGGCAAAAGAGATATTCTGAAATATTCTATAATATGACTTTATTGGAAAATGAATGCTTTTCTAAAAATTATAATTGGTTTGATGGAGATTAGAGTTCTTACGCACAGCGTTACACACAAGATACTTGACAGGTTGCGAGTTGTAGGGATTTTTTTGTGGTAAGAGTAGCTGTAACGTAAGCCTTAGATCTAATACCTATATAAAATACAATGATTTTTCACGAGCTGAGGTGATTTCAATCAAGGTTTTGTGACTTTTCAAATTCCACCTAAACTCATTGGAATTTTCGGAGGCTCTGCATTATTATTGCTAAAGCCTTAACATTATTATATTTATATTTTCACAACATTCCGCCTCCCATATGCTTGTTGGATAGGTTGCGTTGGTACAGGTAATCGGCGAAAACTACTCCTTGAAAACGAAAGAGAGTTTTCAATGTACCCAAAGCATCCTGCTTTGGGATAAGCGGCATCAATAAACCCTGCCACTATGAACCCGTTGACCAAATTAATTGATGACTAAAAGCTCAAAATCCTAAACCGACACGACATGTCATGTCCCTACCATCATTTCTACTGATTCACTGATGACTGTTTATTGATAACCATATTATAACCTTTTTAAATTCCACTTCGTATATAGCTGTATTTGTGTTTATTATAAAAATAATAATATAATACGTTGTTATTAAAATTTTAATTAAAAATTTGTTAATGATGAACTTTGTAGCCATTGATTTTGAAACCGCTGTAAAACACCATATTTGTTCCGTAGGAATTGTAACTGTTGAAAATGGTGAGATCATTGATGAATACCACACATTAGTTCGACCACCCTATAACCAATATAATTGGTTTTGCATAAAAATTCATGGTATAACATCTCAAGATACAGAAAATTCGCTTCCCTTCATTGAAATATATCCTGAAATAAAAAAGCGATTATTCGGGAAAACCGTTGTTGCACATAATGAATCTTTTGACAGGAGTGTTTTGCAAAAGACAATGATTGATAATGGTTTATCTTATTCTGAGTTGAATATTTCGAATAATTGGGAATGTACAATGAAATATTGTAGGTCAATTAAAAAATATCCTTCTGGAAAATTAGATGTTTGTTGTGCTGTTGAGGGCATTGAATTAAACCATCATGAAGCTCTATCAGATGCAAGGGCTTGTGCCGAATTGTTTTTAAGAATCAAAACAACTTCGTCATAGTTTGGCTAAATGGAAAATGCCTTTTAGGCATTGGTATTAAGGAAATAAAGTAATTATCTATAATAAAAATACCTTGAATTGGGCTGACTACATTTTGAAAGCCGATATTTGAGCAAACTTTATTGAAAAATAGATACAAAAGGAGATTTTTACTTCGTTGAATTTTGCTGCGTTCGGCATTGTGCAAACAAGTTTGCATACTGCCCTTATTTAACGCAAAATTTATTCTGCCTCTTCAAGACGCCGAGGGTGAGGGAGTTAACCGAACATGGGGCGTTGCCCCAGCCTGTTCCGCCGAGTTACACGACGGCGGGAACCTGTTCCGCCGAGGCTTGCCGGATGTTGAGCGTAGCGAAATCGCGTTTTCAACGGAACGTAACATATATAAGGCTTTTAGCTTATTAATTACATTAATCTACTTCTATATAATTTATTTCATAAAAAACAATTGATTGTTTAAAAAGGAATACCCTAAAAACCCTGCCTCAGAATCCCGACTAACGTCGGGACAGGTTCCCGTCTCCCATTAAAGCGGGACAGGTAATGTCGGGACTCTCCGACCGACTCCGAGAATCCCTGTAATCGGCAAATAAAAACCCGCATATTTTGGCAATTAGATTTCCCCACTAT
>CAZODA010000095.1:0-5729 GCA_964578485.1 uncultured Alkalitalea sp.
ATAAAACCGGACCCTCTGATTAATACTTACACACTTTACGGGATAGTGTCTAATTCGTGGACAAAACATTTGTTTTTAACTTAGAATGCTCAACAACCAAGATTTAGCTCTGCGTGAACCCTAAACTCGAAACCCTAAACTCGAAACACATTGTTTACTGTTTACAATGGAATATTACTATGCTTCTTAGGTGGATTTGTAAGCTTTTTCGTTTGCAGGCTTTCAAAACCACGTATTATTCTAAAACGAGTACTTGAAGGCTCAATAACATCATCAATGTATCCATAAGAAGCTGCCTGATAAGGATTTGCAAATTTCTCCTCATATTCAGCTTCCATCTTTGAAACAAAAGCAGCCTTTTCATCAGGATCTTCCATAGCAGCAAGGGTACGTCCTTCCAGCACTTCAATGGCTCCGGCAGCTCCCATGACAGCAATTTCTGCCGAGGGCCAGGCATAGTTCAGGTCTCCTCTCAACTGCTTACAACTCATAACATCATGCGCTCCACCATAAGACTTACGAAGGGTAACAGTAACCTTTGGCACTGTAGCTTCACCATAGGCAAACATAAGCTTGGCACCGTGAATTATAATACCGTTATATTCTTGGGCACTTCCGGGAAGAAAACCCGGAACATCAACAAGTGTGAGTATGGGAATATTAAAAGCATCACAAAAACGTACAAAACGGGCCGCCTTCCTTGAAGCATCACAATCTAAAACACCGGCAAGGAAGTTTGGTTGATTGGCAACAACCCCCGTTGATACACCGCCAAGGCGACAAAATCCCACAATAATATTTTTGGCATAATCCTCATGAATTTCAAGAAACTCCTCATCATCAACAAGGGTGGTAATCACCTCTTTCATATCGTAAGGCTGATTGGGAAGATCAGGAATTATAGTATTCAAAGTATCATCAATCCTATCGATTGGATCAAGACATTCAACAAGGGGAGCCTCTTCAAGATTATTTTGGGGCAGATAAGATATTAACTGACGAATCAATAACAAGCCCTCCTCCTCACTTTCCAAAGTAAAATGAGATACTCCCGAACGTGAAGCATGAATATGAGCTCCACCAAGCTCTTCAGTGGATATATCTTCACCGGTAACCGCTTTAACAACTTTGGGACCGGTAACAAACATATAACTCGTGCTTTCGGTCATCATAATAAAATCGGTGAGAGCAGGTGAGTAAACAGCCCCTCCGGCACTTGGTCCAAATACAGCGGAAATCTGTGGAATCACTCCCGATGCCATAATATTACGCTGGAAAATTTCAGCATAACCGGCAAGGGAAGAAACACCCTCTTGAATACGTGCACCACCACTATCATTAATACCAATTATGGGAGCGCCTGTTTTCATTGCCATATCCATAATCTTACAGATCTTACCGGCGAAAGTCTCCGACAAAGATCCCCCAAAAACAGTGAAATCATGTGAAAAAACATAAACCATTCTGCCATCGATAGTCCCATAACCCGTTACAACTCCGTCGCCCAAAATCTTTTTATTTTCCATACCAAAATTTGTGCAACGATGCGTAACGAACATATCAAACTCTTCAAAACTTCCTTCATCCAACAAGAGATCTATACGCTCGCGAGCTGTCATTTTGCCCTTTTTATGCTGGGCATCAATACGCGCCTGACCACCACCCAAATATGCTTCTTTGCGTAAATCTTTTAGTTTTTTGATCTTATCCTGATTTGACATAGCTTTTCCTATTAATTAATAATTATTTTATTTTGGATGTTCACAAAGTTCCATCAATACACCAAAGGTGCTCCTTGGATGTAAAAATGCAATATCCAAGCCTTCAGCTCCCTTGCGAGGTTTTTCATCAATCAAACGTATGCCCTGACCTTCGGCCTTTTCCAATTTCTCCTCTATATCTGTAACAGCAAAGGCTAAATGATGAATACCTTCTCCTCTCTTTTCAATGAATTTACCAATAGGTCCCTCGGGATGAGTTGACTCAAGTAATTCTATCTTTGTATCACCAACTTTGAAAAAGGCGGTCTTTACCCTTTGGTCTTCTACTTCTTCTATGGCATAACATTTTAAACCCAATACATTTTCATAAAAAGGAATTGCTTCATCAAGACTTTTAACAGCAATACCAATATGCTCAATATGTGATGGTTTCATTTTATTCTTTTTAAAATTATTAATAATTGAAATTCTTATATACTCCTTTTTGCTTATATCATAAAAAAGATAAATAAAAATATAAGCCGGTTTAAATCATGGCTAAATAATACAAACTATTAACATCTCTTTTGTTAGAGGATATGTTATTACACTCATTATCAACGATCTATTAAATCAACAAAACTTCTTAAATAATACTGAATATCAGCTTTTAAGCCAAAAATATTCTTGTAAATATATCCGTTTAAGGAATCCGAACCAAAGAGAAAATCATAAATTATAAAAAACAATAATACAAAATATCTCCTAATATCTATGATATTTTTTACCCTTACAGGGATCATTGTTTGTGAATTTCCATTATTTTAGCTAATTAGCAAGCTCAATTTGAAAGCATAAAAAATGGCAAAAAAAGATCTTCCGCTTGTCAATAGTGAAGGCTGCATTATAGAAATAAGTAATGCACTCATACGACAGGATGAACATATTATACTGAAAGATGTAAATCTTAAAGTGAAACCGGGCGAATTCCTATATCTGATAGGTCGCGTAGGTAGTGGCAAATCAAGCCTTTTAAAAACTCTCTATGGAGAGATTCCTTTGAAAGAAGGAAATGGCTTTGCGGTGGGTTATGATTTACATTCTTTGAAGGAAAAACAGATACCCTGGCTGAGACGAAGAATGGGAATAGTGTTTCAGGATTTTCAACTGCTTATCGATCGCTCGGTCTATGACAACCTGCTCTTTGTTTTAAAAGCCACAGGATGGAAAAATCAGGTTGATATGGATTATCGTATCAGAGAAGTGCTGGCAGAAGTTGACATGGTACATAAAGGCTATAAAATGCCTCATCAACTGTCGGGAGGCGAGCAACAACGCATTGGAATTGCAAGGGCCTTGCTCAATAAACCGGACCTGCTGCTGGCCGATGAACCAACGGGAAATCTCGATCCCGATACATCAGATGAACTTATGTCGCTGCTCCATAAAATTAGTAAGGATGGCAAAACTGTGATTATGGCAACTCATAACTATAATCTGATAAAGAAATTTCAAGGAAGAACAGTCAAGTGCCATGATGCACGCCTGACAGAAAGCGAGCAGGAAGAAATTGATTTCGACCAGTTATTAATCTAAAAACAATGCCTCCCTACCCCACATTCTATGCGTAAATTTTGTATAAACCTATAAATTCAAATTAAATGTATCAGGAAGTAAAACTTGCAGAACAGATTTATTATGTCGGGGTGAACGACCGCCGTACCCAATTATTTGAAAATTTATGGCCCTTAGATAGAGGAATGGCCTATAACTCCTATCTTATTGTAGATGAAAAAATTACCTTAATCGATACAGTAGAAATTTGTTATATAGACAAATTTCTGAGTAAGATACGCTCTGTCATTGGCGACAAAAAAATTGATTACCTCGTTATTAACCATATTGAACCCGATCATTCAGGGGCATTGGAAATAATAACCAATTTATATCCCGATATAAAATTAGTTGGAAACAGCAAAACAAAGCCCATGTTAGACGGCTTCTTTGGTGTTGACAATCGTTTTGTTGAAATAGATGAAGGTGATACACTTGAACTTGGAAAATTAAAACTCAATTTCCACCTCATACCCATGGTCCACTGGCCCGAAACAATGGTAAGCTATCAGCCCGAAACTAAAATACTGTTTTCAGGTGATGCTTTTGGAAGCTTTGGAACCTTAGACGGTGCCATCTTCGATGATGAATGCGACTTTAATTATTTTAAAGATGAAATGAGAAGATATTATTCCAATATCGTTGGAAAATATGGCAGTCCGGTGCAAAAAGCTCTTAACAAACTTTCAGGATTGGAAATTAAAATGATTGCCGCCACTCACGGTCCCATCCTTAGAAGTAATATTGCCGAAGTTTTAAAGCTATACGATATATGGAGTAAATATGAAGAGGAAGAAAAAGGCGTGGTAGTGGCATTTGCTTCTATGTACGGACATACTGAAGAAATGGCTGATGTCATTGCCCGTGAGCTTGCCCTTAATGGGATAAAAAATATTCGTATGTATGATGTCTCCAAAACCCATGCTTCATATATAATTTCGGATATTTTCAAGTATAAAGGACTCATACTTGGAAGTCCTACCTATACAAATAACCTACATCCCAATATGGAAGCACTCGTTAACAAGCTAAACCATATGAGTGTGAAAAATCATGTGCTCGGAATTTTTGGATCATTTTCATGGGCAGGAAAAGCAGTTAAACAAATCACCGCCCTTGCCGAAAAACTAAACTGGGAAATAGTAGGAGAGTCGGTGGAAGTGAAACATGCACTTACCGAAGATAAATTTGAAGCATGCCGCCGCTTAGGAAAAGCAATGGCACAACGTATCTTGGAATAAACTAAAGACCGTAAAGTTCGTTCATTTCACGTTGTATAGATGATAAAGCATCATTGAAATAAAGATTTAGATCCTTGCCTACATCTTCAATTAAAAAACGCCCCAGCTCCAAAGCTGGTGCGTTTGCATCTATACGGCCTGCAGTAGTGTTAATAAGACGAACAAGTCCTTCACGCGTTGCTTTCACCTTTTCCCATGTGGGATAAGTTACATATAACTGCATGGTGAGGTTATGATCAAACTCATGACGAATAATTTTAAGAAGATGCTTCTGAAATTGTAAAGCCGTCATGTCATGACGCTGCTCACGCAAAACAAGGGATTCAGGATTTAAACGCTCAAGAAGCAAAGTCAAACGCTCATAAGCCTGCATACGCAGTCTAAACATTTCACTGCTCTCCTTTAAGCGTATCTCCTGATGCCGCCTCCTGTTTTCCTGACGAATAAATAAATAAATCAGAATTAAGGTGAAGGCCATCGTTAGCAATGAAGGCAATAATATTAATACTGTTTGGTTCATAATTATAAATTCTCTTTGTGCCTAATGCTATCTACTGCGAATCAACAACCAAACATCTTTATATTGCTCATACTCACGACGTATCTGGGAAAGCCGACCGCGAGCATCGTACTCGTCATTGTAAGCTGCAACAGAAACCCGGTATAATCCTTCTTCATTTTCAAGAATTACAGGATTAAACTGCTGACGCTGAAGATCAGCCCTAAAATTACGAGCATTGTCCAAAACCCTGAAGGAACCAATTATTACATAATAACGGTAAACAGGACCGCTGTCCTCAACATGAGTAACACGCTCTTCCCTGATAACTACGGCAGGATCAACAGGAGGTGCTTCTACTTCAACTGCTATCTTTTCAGGCTCTTCCTTAACATAAATCGAATCGCTGGTATCGAAACGTGATGTGCCTTTCCGCATACTTGCACAAGAATAAAGAAATAACAGCAAAACAGGAACTAACAAAAATAATCTGTAACGCATTATGATGAATTATTTTAAATTAATGTTTAATCGTTTATTATCACTAAAGCAATATAGCTCAAATATAAGTTAACAAGTAAAATAATTCAATTAACTAAGTAACTTTTTTTGTATAAGAGGGTTTTTGAGCGAAGCGAAATACCGTTTTCAACGGGACAGGTTAAACAGAATTAA
>CAZODA010000096.1:0-5549 GCA_964578485.1 uncultured Alkalitalea sp.
TCTTGATCTGTTTTTCCAGCTCTTTTTTCAGAGCTTTTAGCTCCTCTTTCTGATTGTTTTTCTTCATAGTTTTATTGTTTAGATATCACTATAAATATAGTGATAATCAATGAATTAACAAAAAATAAATGAAGATATTTTACAAAAAAATAAATGCTATTTGATTGTTATTTTAGGTTAAAAAACGGAACAAAAAATTGGACACCCTACCTTACAGGGCTATGAGAGGTGGGGGTATGCTTACATAGGGCTACGCTTCGCTTCACCCTATGCTATGGTCTTTCGCCCTTTCAGGGCTGATTAAAAGTCTAATCTCCTGTTTATTGATGACTGAAACGCCGTATGCTTTGTGTACATTAAATAAAAAAGCTGTCTCAATTTTCATAATGAGACAGCTTTTATTAAATTCATAAATACTTATAATGAGTTAACTTAAGCAAGTTTCACATTTACTGCATTTAATCCTTTTCGTCCTTCTGTAAGGTCGAATACTACTTCGTCATCTTCACGGATTGAATCGATCAATCCTGAAACATGTACAAAGTATTCTTCAGATGAAGAATCATCTTTGATAAAGCCGAAACCTTTGGTTTCGTTGAAAAATTTAACTACTCCTTTGTTCATAATATGATTTGTTAATTATAAAATGCAAAACTACGCTAATTAATTGGATTTAAATCATTTTTTTGTAAATTATTGAACTATTTATATATAAAACATTTTATAATTTTTAATATTCATTATTTAGCCCACAAAATTTATGATTAAAGATTTGATAAAACAAGCCGCTGAGAAAATTAAAAATGCTCAATATTGCATTGCTTTTACCGGAGCCGGAATTTCTGTTGAAAGTGGAATTCCGCCATTTAGAGGTAAGAATAGTATATGGAGTAAATATGATCCTGTAATTTTGGATTTGAATTATTTTTTACAAAATCCTGAAAAATCATGGCCTGTAATTATTGAAATTTTTTATGATTTTTTTGGAAAGGCCAAACCCAATAAAGCTCATGAGGCATTAGCCTTTATGGAAACAAACGACATGCTGAAATGTGTGATAACTCAGAATATCGACAATTTACATCAGGAAGCAGGTTCGAAGGAGATTTATGAATTTCATGGAAATTCTCACAGATTGGTTTGTATGAAATGTCAGAAATATCAAAAGGTTGAAGATGCCGACCTTTCTGTTACACCTGTGTTGTGTGATGATTGTAAGGGCCTGATGAAGCCTGATTTTATTTTCTTTGGTGAGCAGATACCTCCAACTGCCTATGAGAAAAGTTTGGAAGCCGCACAAAAAGCTGATGTTTGTATTATTGTAGGTTGTACGGGTGAGGTGATGCCTGCTGCTATGATCCCTGTTGAAGCGAGTAGAAACAATGCTGTAATAATTGAAATTAACCCTTCTGAATCCTTATTTACAAGAGATATAACAAAGATTCATTTGAAAGACAAGGCTACAAAGGTGTTTAGTGAGTTAATGACGCATTTGTAAAAACATGGCCTGTTCCGTCTGTGCATTTGAATTGTTACCGGATGATAATATAAGCACACAAAAATTTCTAGTATTAAGAGCAAAAAATCATTGTTGATCAATTATTGATGATTGATCATTGAAAATTGGTGTTTTTTGCTTTTTTTATAACTTTGCTCAATAATTTTTTACTTTAAAAATGATATTTTAATATTGTAGTTTACTTGGCTCTTGTAGGCTACAAAAATATTTTTTTATTTGAATTGTTAATTATTAACTATAAAAAATAATCTGATGAAGTTATTAGAAGGAAAAACTGCTATAATTACCGGTGCTGCTCGCGGAATAGGTAAGGCTATTGCATTGCGCTATGCCGCAGAAGGTTGCAACATTGCTTTTACTGATCTTCAGATAAACGAAGATGCACAAAATACTGAAAAGGAAATTGCTTCCTTTGGTGTAAAAGTTAAAGCTTATGCTTCAAATGCTGCCAATTACCAGGAGACACAAGATGTAGTGGAAGAAATTGTTAAGGAATTTGGCGCAATAGACATACTTGTTAATAATGCAGGTATTACAAAAGATACTTTATTAATGCGTATGACTGAAGAACAATGGGATGCAGTAATCAATGTCAATTTAAAATCCTGTTTTAATTTCACAAAAGCTGTTCAAGGAACTATGCTGAAACAACGTTCCGGCTCAATAATTAATATGAGTTCGGTGGTCGGTGTTAGTGGAAATGCGGGTCAAGCAAATTATTCTGCATCAAAGGCCGGTATGATTGGTTTTTCCAAGTCTATTGCCAAGGAGTTAGGTTCGAGAGGCATACGTAGTAATGCAATTGCTCCCGGATTTATTATTACTGAAATGACAGCTGTATTGTCAGATGAAGTTAAAAAAGCATGGGAAGCTCAAATACCATTGCGCAGGGGTGGAACTCCTGAGGATGTTGCAAATGTATGTGTCTTTTTAGGTTCAGATTTATCCTCTTATGTAAGCGGACAAGTAATTCATGTTTGTGGGGGTATGAATATGTAAGTTGATAAATATTACTTTTATTAGTTAAGCCTTATAGCTAACAAAATGACTTATCATTATTCTGTTATAAGGAAATAATTATTAGTAAATTTATAGAAGCTTATAAAGCTTAACTAATTTTTTTGTTTTGTTCATACAACCATGGTATTTAATGTGTTTTTGACTTTATATCTTGTAATATGAATTGGAGGAAATTTATAAAAGATTCTTTTATCGTACTTGCCTGGTTGTTTTTAATAACTTCCTGTTCTTCAGTATCTACTCTTCAGCTTGATGTGTTGCGACCGGCTCAATACTCGGTAGCACCTGAAATTTGGTCTGTGCTGATAGTTGATAATGCCTATCCATATCGTAATGACTCTATGCATGTTATGATTACCACAAAGGATACATTGCTACTTGATTCTTTGTGGCTCGATTCCTTTAGCAATATAGTTGTTAGTGAAATGGAGGCAGCCTTAGATCTAAAAGCTTTTTTTGATTCAGTATATCTGCATCCCATACCATTAAATTTGCCACCTCAAGGAAAACCTCATAATGCAGTTTCTGCAGATTCAATTAAACTCTTGCTTAATAACTATGATGCGCAGGCATTAATTTCACTTGAAAGCGTTGAATATAGAACACAATCACAATTAATTGACCTTGGAGCCTTTTACTATGTTTCTTTGGATGTTAACGCAAATCTCCTCTGGAAGATGTATGATGAAAATGGATACATCTTGGATGTTTATCTTCAAAAAGATTCCATCTTTTGGTATGATTATTTCAATGATAGTAAAAAGGCAGTAGAAGCAATCCCCGATTTTAAAGATGCTGTTAAAACTATTGCCCGTTTAACCGGGCAAAATTATCCTCTCCGTATTGCCCCATGGTGGGAAACGGTTGATAGAGAGTATTTCTCGGCAGGACATCATCTATATCAAAGAGCTAATGACCTGGTGAAAATTAATAACTGGAATGAAGCAGCAAAAATTTGGTATCATATTTATGAAAGCGAAAATAAAAAACAAAAGGCAAGAGCAGCATACAATTTGGCCCTTTCATATGAAATAAGAAATGATTTTCAAGAAGCAAAAGCATGGGCAGAAATTAGTCGTAATTTATTTGAAACTTTGAAAAGCATTCAAGTTTCAGAAATAGAAAGAAAAATGGCTTTTAAATATTTTGAAAGCTTAAATGAAAGATTTGCCGAAACTGAAGCATTGCATAAACAACTTGGTGATATTGATTAAGAGGATATATTAATGCTTAAACATTTTGTTTCATTAAAAGTGTTTGTTGAAATAAAAAATAATTATTTTAAATACAAAAATTGATTATTGAGTTTTTGTGTAACTTCATATTATCTTGTTCGTAAAACGAAATAATCCTAGTTTTTTTTCCCCACCCGTAGTTAGTTTCTCCCTATCCTTTATTTTCTCCCTATCCGCTAAAGTAAAGTTGCTATTGTATGAATGTACCATAAGGTATTATTATGTAATTGTATATTTGATTGCAGGGCAAAAAATATTAATTGATCAAGTTGCTATTTAATTTTTTTGTAAAAAGATATGTTAGGTGCTATTTTACTTGTAGTATTTTTTTTAAGTGTTTAGGCTGTAGTTTAAAGTATGAAATATGAGGAATTATAGAGTCAGGGTTAGAGGTGAAAAGGCTGATTTCTTTGAAGAGTTACTAAAGCATCTCGATTTTTGTGATTTTGAAAAAGTGGATGATTTATCTGATGCCGGAGTATATTCCGGTTTTGATGTTCGTCCGGGAGATCATAAAGTTCAAGGAAAGATCAAAACGGAAAGTCCCGGACATTTTTACAATAATACCGGCGATAATCTGAATAATTTGCGAGAGGTTATGTCAAGGATTGATGCCCAGCGTGACCGATACCGAAAGGATTAATTTTCTTTTTTTATAGAGCTGCTTATAAAGATTGCTTAAATTGGTATAATTATTGTTATTGCTTATATAAGCAGTAGGAATAATTTTTAAATAGTCGAGCCATGAAAGCGATTTTATCTGTTAATAATTCTGCTCAAAGCAAATCATTGTATTTTTTATACTTGTTTTGTTTTGCAGCAAGTCTGTTTTTGTTTTTACCAACTTCATTGAAAGCAGACAATACTTCCTCCGATGTAGATTCAGTATATACTATTGTTGATAGGATCCCTGTTTTTAAAGGGCGACCATCTAATACAACTCGTTTTATTAATCGGCATATGATATATCCCGATGATGCATGGAGAAATGGAATAGAAGGAGTTGCTATTGTGTCTTTTGTTGTTTCAAAAGATGGCAGCATAGTTGATCCTCGTATAGAAAAAAGTTTAGATCCTATACTTGATATTGAAGCATTGCGACTTGTTGGATTAATGGACAAATGGCAAGCCGGAAAAAAGAACGGCAAAGCTGTACATACCAAAATGTCACTTCCGATTATTTTTTCTTTATCTGATGAAGAGAAAGAATTTGTCAATACCTTAAAAAAGTATGATTTAAATGAAAATCCACCCTTGTATATAATTGATGGAAAAATAGTGAAATCCAGAATACACCTGCCATCATATAATATTAAATCGATAAGAGTTGTTAAAGGTGAGTCTGCAATTGAAAAATATGGCGCAGAGGCAAACAATGGTGTTGTGATAATAAGTACTAAAAGAGGAACTCCTCCTGTACGTTAATTTCATAAAATAAATAGGATAGAGGAGTTTTAGGATATTATAAAATTGCTTTATTGTTTTTGATTATAGCAAACAAAGCTGCCGGATATATTACATGGCAGCTTTTTTTTTAATTTATACTTTTATGATAAATGAAATAGAAGGATAAATTTGTATCTTTACAATCGTCTTAAATTATTTAAATTATCAACATTGTTTTTTGATTTTATCAGAAATTATTGTTTTTAGAAAAGGAATATTTATTACTGTGAGAATTTGATGAAATCATAATTGTATTGGAAAACTTTCGTATTAGTGTTTTAGCCCCTTAAACACTCGGACATGATTATATATTAAAAACAATAATTAAT
>CAZODA010000097.1:0-5529 GCA_964578485.1 uncultured Alkalitalea sp.
GAGTTTAGGGTTTAGAGTTTAGGGTTTAGAGTTTAGGGTTTAGAGTTTAGGGTTTTGGGTTGATTAGTTGATTAGTAGATTAGGAAATGAAGAAATGAAGGAATGAAAAATTGAAAATGTTGAGGACAATGTCGTTGAGGACTACGTCGTTAAAAATAGTTTCGGGTTTTTGAGCGAAGCGAAATCCCGAAAACCGCGTAAGCGGGAGACGGGAAGAGTTTAGAGTTTCGGGTTTTTAATTTGCAGATTAGACTTTTAATCAGCCCTGAAAGGGCGCAAGACCATAGCATCCCGCATTCGGCAAGCCTCGGCGAGAGAAGTTTCGAGTTTCGAGTTTCGTGTTTTGTGTTTTGTGTTTTGTGTTCAGTCATCAATGTACTCAAAGCATCCTGCTTTGAGAAAAACTTGAATACGTGAGCTTCAACAGGTTTAACGGAATTAAAGTTTTTCTAACTCATAACAGTTCCACTTTTAAAGGGGAGGAGTTGGTGGGTGCAAACAAAGGCTTTCAGCGGCATTATCCCCTAAAGTGTGTAAGTATTAATTTGGATACTCCCTGCCTTTTCTCAAAGCAAGATGCTTTGAGTACATTAAAAACTTCGCGTCTTTGCGTGAAATTCATTCGTGTAATTAAATAATTCGTGTTAATTCGTGTCTTAGTGGATAAAGATCTTTGCGGTCTTTGCGTGAAAATCATTCGTGAAAATCTGGGAAAATTCGTTGACAAAAATCAGCCGGCATAATTTTTTAACACCTCAGCACCAAATATAAGCACACCCATATCTAAGATGTTGAAAGAGAAAAAATTAGCAGCAAATTCTGTTATTAAAGAATATTTAACAACTGCCTTCTAAGGTTGTCCTTGTGCGACAGCTTCTTGCAAATAACAGCTCCCCTTCAAAAGGGGAGCAGTTGGTGGGTGCAAACAAAGGCTTTCAGCGACACTATTCCATTAAGTGTGTAATTATTAATTTGGATACTCCCTGCCTTTTCTCAAAGCAAGATGCTTTGATTACATTAAAACCTTTGCGCCTTCGCGTCTTTGCGTGACGTTTCGACTTCGCTCAACGACCGTGTAATTCGTAATTGTGAATTCGTAATTCGTAATTGATTTTTGCGCCTTTGCGTGGAAATCTTCGCGGGCTTTGCGTGAACTCAAAACTCCAAACTCGAAACTCAAAACTGTTTTCTGATCATTGATGACTGATTTTATTTGTATATTTACTGTTTTCAGATTTCGTATCCCTTTAAATATTTAGGGTTTAATTTTTTTATATTTTTCTTATGACAGATCTTCAGTGGAATGACCTTATTGCTATAGTAAATGGTGAAAAGTCAAGCGGATTAAGGGCAGGATTTATTATTGATTCTCCTTGGTTACCAAATTGGTATGGGCATCAGATTCTCGATTATTTTACGAATGACTCAGTTTGGTTATCTGCAAATTTCAAAGCTTTAAACACTTTTCCCGAATTAACTTTTCTTCCTTCTTTTTGGAGTGAATATGGTATGTGCACGGAGCCATCAGCTTTTGGTGCCAAGTCTGTTTTTTGGAAAAATGAATTTCCTTTTGCTGAGAAATTAATTCACAATGAAGAAGAAATAAAGGATCTTCAGCTTCCTAATCCTGAAATTGACGGTTTACTTCCTTTCATGCTCAATCGTCTTCTTCTTAACAGGAGTGCTATTGAGGAGGCGGGTTATAAAATCAGGTTTTCTGTTTCACGTGGTCCTTTAAACATAGCTACTTTTCTAATGGGAACCACTGAATTTTTAACGACTATGATGATGCAACCTGAGCTTACCCATCAGCTTTTGCGTAAGATCACGGATTTTTTGAAAAAGTGGCATGAAGTACAGAAGTCAGCTTTACCCACTATCGACGGTATCATGATATTAGATGATATTGTAGGATTTATTGGTGAAGAGGAATTTTTAGAATTTGGCTTTCCTTATTTCAAGGAATTATATGATATAGATGCTTCAGTTAAATTGTTTCACAATGATGCTGATTGTTCCATGTCGATAAGTCATTATCCTGCTTTAGGTATTAATCTCTACAATCCCGGCACCGATATGTCGATAAATGACATGATAGAAGCTACTAAACACAAGGTAACTATAATTGGGAATATTCCGCCACGTGATGTATTAGCGGCAGGATCTCCTCAAGATGTAAAAGCAGCAGTAGAGGAAGTGATTAAAAGCACTTCCGATAAAAGCAGGTTAATGCTTTCATGTGGAGGTGGCATGCCTCCGGGTGTTACAACAGAAAACATCAAAGCTTTTATTGATGCATCTCAACAAAATTTTAAATTTTAAACCTTTCTTGTAATGATTAAGTCCAACAGTTTGAAAATCTGTCCACAAAAGATTTTCAAACCATATTGGCTTTAACATTGTTATATAATAAGTTCAAAGTCAAATTAATCAATAATATTCAGTCATAATTTATCAGTATCTATTAGGATAAAAAAATTAATTGCTAAGGCTTGCTATGCATATTGCAATAAAAAACATGGTTTGCAACAGGTGTATTATGATGGTTGAAAAGCTATTTGAAGACGCCGGTTTTCCTCCTGTAAAAGTTGATCTTGGGGAAGTAATTCTTAAAGAGGAATTAAATCCCGAACAACTAAATCACATGAAGGAATTATTAAAACCATTGGGTTTTTATATAATTGATAATAAAAGAGCCAAGCTTATCGAAAAGATAAAGACCACCATTATCAACTTAGTTCATTATTCAGATAAACGCCTCAAGGTTAATCTCTCCACATATTTAAGTAATCAGATCAACTATGATTATAACTATCTAAGCAATTTATTTTCTGAAACGGAAGGTAAGACTATTGAACGCTATTATATCCAACAAAAAATAGAGAAGGCTAAAGAACTATTGGTTTATGATGAATATACCTTGAGTGAGATTGCCGATCGTTTGGATTATTCAAGTGTAGCCCATTTAAGCAGTCAGTTTAAAAGGATTACCGGCTTGACACCTTCACATTTCAAGGAAATAAAAGAAAAGAAAAGAAAGCCTTTAGACGAACTGTAAAAGATATAAATCATTTACAAAATGATATAACACATAAGCCACTATGTTTTTGCAACTTTGAACAAAAGCATTAAAAAATTCATTTATTGTTTTTAATTGACTTTTAACAAGGAATTTTGTTGAAATAAAAAACACAACACTATGAGTACTAAAGTTATCACTTCAAATTATACTATCACAGGCTTGTCCTGTGCTTCTTGTGCCATAAACGCAGAAAAAACACTTAAAAAGCAAGAAGGAGTCATCAATGCTTCAGTGAATTTTGCTGATGCTTCGGTTCAAATCGAATATCAGGATGAGAAGATAGTACCCAAGGATTTTCGTGATGTACTGAAAGCCATTGGCTATGATATTCTCACCGAAAGTGAAGAGGAAGAAGCATCTGATCATCATGATTACCAGCAGAAGTTATTAATGGAAGCCCGGAAAAACATGTGGTTAGCTATTATCTTTTCGCTTCCTCTTGCGGTAATAGCAATGTTTCTCATGAATATTCCCTATGCTAATTATATAATGTGGGGCTTGAGTACTCCTGTTCTTGTAATCTTTGGTCGCCAGTTTTTTATAAACGCATGGAAACAAGCCAAACATTTCCAGGCAAATATGGATACTTTAGTAGCTTTAAGTACCGGTATTGCCTATCTATTCAGTGTTTTCAACACTTTATTCCCACAAGTCTGGGAGCGTCAAGGACTTGCAGCTCATGTTTGGTTTGAAGCTGCTGCTGTAATTATTGCCTTTATATTAATTGGTCGCTTCCTTGAGGAAAAAGCTAAAGCCAATACCTCATCAGCCATTCGTAAATTAATGGGCTTGCAGCCTAAGACGGTAATTAAAATTGAGCCAAACGGGAAAACTGTAAGCATGGATATTTCATCCATTAAAAAGGGAGATAAATTATTAGTTAGGCCCGGTGATAAGATTCCTGTTGATGCGCGAGTTTCTTCCGGTGTTTCTTTTGTGGATGAGAGTATGATATCCGGTGAGCCTATTCCTGTCGAAAAAACTGAAGGTGATGAAGTTTTGGCCGGAACAGTAAATCAGAAAGGCAGTTTAGAGATTATTGCCGAGAAAGTAGGTAAAGAAACCATGCTTGCCCATATTATTGAGATGGTTCAAAAAGCACAGGCAAGTAAAGCTCCGGTTCAAAAATTGGTTGATAAAATAGCCGGTATTTTTGTTCCTACAGTAATTATTTTAGCCCTTATCACCTTTTTTATCTGGTATTTTTTATCGGGTGAAAATGCCCTCACCCAGGCTTTTCTTTCATTGATAACCGTTCTTATTATAGCCTGTCCTTGTGCTCTTGGTTTAGCTACTCCCACTGCCATCATGGTTGGTGTAGGTAAAGGGGCTCAAAACGGAATTTTAATAAAAGATGCAGAAAGTTTAGAGCTTGCTCATAATATTGACACAGTAGTACTTGACAAAACAGGAACTATTACCATTGGGCAACCTGTAGTTACCAATCAGTTATGGAAAAACGAGGATAATTATTTGCGTTCGCTTCTCTTTAATATTGAATCACAATCAGAGCATCCCTTAGCTGAAGCTGTATGTAATGCGCTTAGCGATTATGAAGATGCCTCTATAAAAGTATCCGAATTTACAAGTATCACAGGTAGAGGGGTAAAAGCAAAAACAGAAGACGAAAGCTGGTTTGTCGGCAACACCCAGCTGATACAAGAAAATAATATATCCATACCCACAGAATGGGAAGAGGCAATTGAGCTCTATTACAAAGAAGCTAAAACAATAATTTATTTTGCTAACAGCAAGGAAGTTCTTGCAGTAATTGCCATTACTGATGAGTTAAAACCTTCCTCAGCGATGGCGGTTAAGGCATTACAAGATAAAGGGATAGAAGTCCACATGCTCACTGGTGACAATAAAAAAACTGCCGAGGTGATAGCAAATACTCTTGGTATAAAATCTTATCAAGCCGAAGTAATGCCTTCTGAAAAGGCTGCTTTTATAAAAGGGCTTCAAGAAAAAGGCAATACTGTTGCAATGGTTGGAGATGGAATTAATGACAGTGAAGCATTGGCATTGGCAGATGTAGGAATTGCTATGGGACATGGTACCGACATTGCTATGGATGTGGCGAAAGTCACTTTAATATCCTCCGACTTGAGCTATATCCCTAAAGCTATACAATTATCAAAACTTACAGTGAAAACAATACGCCAAAATCTGTTTTGGGCCTTTATATATAATATTGTTGCTATTCCAATTGCAGCAGGAATATTATATCCTTTCACCGGCTTTTTACTTAACCCAATGATTGCAGGTGCTGCAATGGCCCTAAGTTCAGTATCGGTAGTATCGAACAGCCTAAGGTTGAAAGCGAAGAAAATATAACAAAGAGTTTAGGGTTTAGAGTTTAGGGTTTAGAGTTTAGGGTTTAGGGTTTAGGGTTTAGAGTTTAGGGTTTAGAGTTTAGGGTTTAGAGTTTAGGGTTTAGAGTTTAG
>CAZODA010000098.1:0-5360 GCA_964578485.1 uncultured Alkalitalea sp.
GGTGCCTTTTCCAAGGGAATGAGAGAATGATGGGCTTGGGAAAGCAAATCTATAAATTTTTGGTAGAGGAAATGAAAACTATAGCAAAAGATGCCATCCACAATAACTCATCTGATGCCATTGAATCTATCTTTGGAAAATACAAGCTTCGAAAATCGCCTAATAAGCTGAATGGGGTGACCTCTTTTGTACTCTTCATACCATTATATGCAGCGCTATCAAAGAATGCCGATGGGGCTAAATATGACTTCAAAGTTGCTCTTGAAAACATAAGGATGAAGGATATAAAAATGTGGGAAGGTAAAAACTTAACGCAAAATCTATCTCAATTACGAATCAGAAAACTGAAAAAAACAGCCTAATATTGGAACATGATTTTGGACACCCTACCTGTAAGGGCGTAGTATCTATTCCCAAACATACCTTTCATATAATCGGCAAATAAAACCCCGAAGGGAAGACATTATTGTAGAAAGCATGTAACCTCCAAATAGATGATCCCGTCTGGTTCATTGTTTTATTAAAATATAATTATAAACATTATTAATTTGTGAATGACCGTAGGAAAATGCACCATAACCTCTTTATTTAAAATTTGTCATTTACGATTGCTACAGGTTTAGTTTATGTGTGACAAGTTGAAAGAGAAGATTTTATTCTCATTTTCTTCTTTAGCTGAAATCAAATAGATTTTATTTGTATTTTCACATACAGTGAATGTTCGAAACGTTTGGTTTAGTGAATATCGAATAATTGGATTTCCACTCCAATCCCATACTTGTATTTCATTCCCCATACAAGGTGCATAGATGTATTGATTAGTAGAAATAGGAGGTCCGTAATAAACCATTCTTTTTGTCCAATCTTCTACATTATTTGATTTATAAGGGGGAATTTTAACGTAGATTTGTTTCTCTAAAAATCCTTCGGTAGTGAAAATTCGGAAATATTTAAAAAAACTATAAAATGCAGCAAATTTTCCTTTTTTGAAATTCGCAGTCAAATTTTTATAATAAATCTGACATCTTTCATCACCTTCGTATTCTTTATCCGTAAGATTAGGATAATCACTGAATTCAATCACTTCATTCCTATGTAAATTTTTCATTTGATATTCATAATTGCTTTTACTGCCATCGCCACAACCGGTGAATGCACAGTTTAATGAATCATTTAGCCTAATGAATCCATTTACAGATATGTTGTTAAAGGGTTTAACTGAATGAGTTATATTTAAAGAACCATCTGGTTGAGGTTTTATAAACTTAACAATATTCATATCTAATATGGAAAACCCTTCATTTGTGAGTTGAATAGTATTACCAATTGGAAAAATAAAATCGTTTGGACCCCGACCTTTCTGTCCTGTAGAGAATAAATAATTACAATCGGGAAGCTCAAACACGTCAAAAAGCGTATCTTTCTGGCTTTGAAACACCCATATTTGATTATCAATTATAAACATCTCTTCGGGAGCGAATAGCACTGGAGCTGTTTTGATAACAGCTATATCAGGCAGAGTGTTTTTAGGAAAGCTTGAAATAATTGTAACTTTATTATCATCGCTTTCACATGCAGTAAAAGATATTATAATTAACCATAATAGAATGAGCCTTTTTTCTTGTTGCATAAAAATTATTTTAATGGATTTAACAGATTGGCAATTGTAAATATAGAGGATTGTACGATATACGTCGTTATATCTCTGTATTTAAATTTTAAGTAATAATTTACAAAATGATGGTTAATTTATTTTAGACTAAAATGAATCCTCCTTTAGTACAAACTCCCCTATCTTTGTATTCGTAACAATTAACTAACTCACATCCATTGCATAAGGTTATGGCCCATAATGGCTCATAGATATCTGGATTATTTTGTTGAACTCTGATCGTTCCATAACAAGGTATTTCATATACATTACTACCACCTTCATTGTTAGCTTGCGCCATTATGGTTATTGCATCAAGTGAGATATCACCGGCATCTTGGGTTTGTATTAATCCTATATTAAATGCTGAGGCTGCTGCAAATAATATTGCTATGCTGCCAAATATGATTTTTCTTTTCATATTAAATTAAATTTTATTTATCTTTGTCATAAGTTCCCGAATTTAATCGGCAAAACACTGAAAATTAAATCATATAAAGACTACCTCCTTTCTTTTTGAAAGGGAGGCGGAAGAGGAAGTGTGCTCGCGAAAGCTCATGAACTTCCTCTTCTTTTTCCCAATTAACAGATAAATATTTTTTACCATTTCAAACCGTAGAGACGAGATTGTTCGCGTCTTTATTGCTGTTAGAAACGAAATAACATTAGTATGTTGCGCCCCTTCCAAAAAAAGAAAGGCACCGGAATTTCTATTATAATTATTGAACGGACAGTCCGGGAAAAGAAAAATATTTACGGAATTGTTGAAAAAATTATTTTCTACTGCAGACTTAGAGTTAGCAACAGAAAAGTTCTTAAGAAAAGATTGTGAATAAATTAGGTTTTGAATGTGGTCAGGCATAATGGGCCGAGATTAAAGATTATTAATTTTAATGTTTAAATAAAAAGTAAAATTATTTAATAACAGTAAAAATACATAAGCATTTCTTAAAAAACAAGTGGGGGGGTAATTTAGAGGCGTTCTAAATAAAGCCAACTTTATAGTAAGGACTTTTCGGTTAAAATTATTTTTTAATTACATGAACTATTGGATCAACGAATTTTCGCAAATTAACACGAATTATTTATAATCTATTAATTTATCGAATTAACACGTATTTATAGGCTGAAAGCCTTATATATTATAGCCCAGGGCAACGCCCTGGGGCGACAAATACCTCCCCCCAGCGCCTTGAAGAGGCAACATAAAAATTATAATTTAAGGCGTCCAAATATATTTATCATCAAAATCAACACCATACGCGTTCAAAAAACTAATATATTCTTCTTGAAATGACACTTTTTTGTGGTGTTCTTTTTGATTATCAATATATTTTTTAATTTTATTTAGAACCGAATGGCTCACTGAATAACCAACATAACCTTTTTGCCAACTAAAGTTTTCATATTCTTTTCCCTTTCCTTTAATCCATCGACTACTATTTCTTTTTATTTCTTCCACTAATTTAGCTAAACTTATGTTTTTCGACATTATAGCTAAAATATGGATATGATTCTCGGTTCCATTAATTTTTATTGGATGAGAATCATTTTCTTGAATTATTTTACCTATGTAGGAATATAATTCATTTTCAATATTCTGACCGATTGTATTTTCACTTAGTTTTGTGTGAAAGATAATATGAACATAGAGACGAGATAAAGATTGTGCCATAATTTGTTTTTATGCAAGATATGATTTTTTTATGTTGCTCTTTCAGAGCGCAAATAGTTGGAACATTCATTAACCCCACGCGGTGCGTGAGGCTAATATATGTTGCCCCTTCAGGGCGGATTCCCGATAAAGATGTTAATTTCTTTTGTACTCAAGCCGTACGGGCTTCCACTTTTTTCTACAACAAAATTCAGCGAAGTTAAATTTTGCGATAAGCGAGGGCAGTGGATAAACTTGTTTTCACATTGCCGAGCGCAGCTAAATTCAGCGAAGCTAAATTTTGCGATAAGCGAGGGCAGTGGACAAACTTGTTTTCACATTGCCGAGCGCAGCTAAATTCAGCGAAGCTAAAATGCTTGTATGGAACTCGTATTCTCTTACTCTTCAGCCAGCAATTCCAAAATATGATCCACCATCATTTGTCCTCTTAGATCCTTTGCTATTATCTTTCCTTCCGGGTTAATCAGAAAAGTTGTAGGGTATCCTTTAATACCATAGGTCTCTTTTAGTTTATTATTACTATCAGATACAATTTGTGGCCAACTGATAGAATCATTTTCAATTAAATCCTTAACTGATTGTAAAGGGCTGTCTCCTACTATACCAACAATTTCAAACTTTTCCCTGTCTGTTTGAGCGTAGAGCTCTTTCATAGCAGGAATTTCCCATAAACAAGGTCCACACCAAACTGCCCAAAAATCGAGAAAGACATATTTTCCTTGTAAAGCTTCCAATGAAATATTTTCACCTGTGGTAATGTCTGTATCTTCAAAGAGAAAAGATTTAAAACCTACTTGGGTAGAATATAAATCATCACTTACATCAACTTCTTCCAAAATCAAACAGTTTTTATTTAAGTTAACCCCAAGATTTTTATACAGGCTGCCTTGAATTTCAATAAATTCATTTTTTAAAATTATATTTTCTTCCGTGATTCTATCCTCATCTTTCATGCTATCGCCAACTAAGACAAGATTAGTACTTTCATAAGACAAGTCGGTAAACCCACCTGAAGCAATTAAAATAGTTTCTCCTTTAAAATTTGCTTCCAAATATTGAGCAAAATTAGCCATAAGACGATCAGTTGATGAGCTTATGCATATCAATAAGTGAGCTTCTGTTTCAACAACTTTATTATTGAGCAGCCTTTCATAAGAGACTAAAACTGAATTTTCTTCTACAACAGAATCTCTATCAGAAAAAGAATCTAATTCAAAAGGTGAAAAACTTTCATCATCACTAAAATCAAGGTTATTATTGGTATCCACTATTATTTTCATCTCACCTGAAGCATCTTTACCAAAGACAAAGGCAACTTTAGTTCTTAATGGTTCTTTTGATAATTGTGTAGAATCAGGAGACCAATTCCACGCATTTTGTGCTTGTTCATAATTTTCTTTAGAAATTAAACCCTCATGATAACTTTGATATACCATTTGCAAAATATTAATTTCAATATCTCCAATTTCAATATCTGTCCAATCATCAGGAATACCGGTAGGGTTTAAATACATAGCTCGCCAAGGATTATATTCATCATCAAAATCATAAAATGAAAGACCGCCAAAAGAAGTGCCAAAAGGACCATAACCAATTTTAGTTGTTACAGGAATTCCATGTGTTTTTTGCTCTGAACAGCTTGACAAGCATATAACACAAGCAAAAGTTAAGATTAAAAGATTAAATTTCATGTTTCTTGATTTTAGTTAATAAATAATATTCAATTATGACTCTTTAGTAATTTATCGCATATTATCATTTAATTCTTGTCTGTTTTTAATTTATCCAGCACTTCCGCACATAAACTATCCATTCTTGAAAAAGCAAACCATTTTTTGCCTAAATCTTTTAGTGATGCGCCGATATGGTACAATTCTTTTTCGTCAATAATCAAAAAGCGGTCGTGGCTTTGTTTGAATGTTAGGATAGTTGCCCCCGGAAATTGCTTGTTGTGTTTTTCCACATCCAACTGCAATTGTTTGCTCGTTGTCGCGGTATAAATATACACCCTTACATTCTTTTTTCTTTTGCCCA
>CAZODA010000099.1:0-4945 GCA_964578485.1 uncultured Alkalitalea sp.
AAATTTTCAAACTTTAATAGCAACAAAGGCAAGTAGGATACGCCTTGTTGCTCCAAATCAACAATTAATAGATTTTGGAATGCGAAGAGCTCAAGGCATGGCGTCAGGTTATGCCAGTCGCGCAGCAATGATTGGTGGTTTTAATGGAACCAGCAATGTTCAAGCCGGAAAAGATTATGATATTCCTGTTTCCGGCACTATGGCTCATTCTTATATTCAAAGTTTTAATTCTGAATTAGAAGCTTTTCGTCATTATGCCGGCGTATGGCCCGACAATTGTATTTTTTTGGTTGATACTTATAATACTCTCAATAGTGGTCTTCCGAATGCAATAAAAGTTGCTCATGAGATGGAAAAACAGGGAAAGCGTCTGAAGGGAATTCGCCTTGACAGTGGTGATCTTGCTTATCTTGCAAAGAAATCGCGTGACATGCTTGATAAGGCAGGCTTAGGCTATGTAAAAATAGCTGTTTCCAATCAGTTAGATGAATATGTTATAAAAAGTTTATTAGAACAGGGTGCTCCTATTGATCTTTTTGGTGTTGGAACAAGTTTGATTACCGGTCAGCCTGATGCTGCCTTGGACGGAGTTTATAAATTAGCTGCTTCGGGTGGAAAGCCCAGAATCAAGCTATCAGATAATCCCGTAAAAAGTACTATACCATATCACAAACAAGTATATCGTTTGCATAATTCCGACGATTGTATAACCGGTGCTGATGTTATAGGTCTTCCTGACGAAATCAACTTTTCAACTATATATCATCCTTTTAATCCGACAAAATTCACAAAATTTGAAAACTGTAAAGGAGAAGCTTTACTTCACCAAGTAATGTTAAATGGTAAGAGAACAACAGCGGCGAAGTCGATAGATCAGTCGGCCAAATATGCTCAACAGCGTTTAAGCGAATTACCCGCCGAATACCGAAGATTTATCAACCCTCATATTTATAAAGTTGGCTTAAGTCCTTTGTTAAGGGAAAAGCGCAACAAACTAATAGAAGAAATAAAAAAAGAATATTAAATTTTAAATAATCATCCTTATTCTACAAGCAAGAGATTTGGATTTATTTGTTTAATTAAACAAAACTTTATTACGATGAAAACTTTATTAATTATAGATGTTCAAAATGATTTTATCCCCGGAGGTTCTTTAGCTGTACCGGGCGGCGATGAAATTATACCTATCATAAACGAATTTCAAAAGACCTGTGATCTTGTGATAGCAACACAAGATTGGCATCCAAGCGGTCATTTAAGTTTTGCTTCCACCCATGCAGGTAAGAAGCCATTTGATAGTATCAAGGTTAAGGGCATGGATCAGGTTTTATGGCCCGACCATTGCGTACAGGAAACAAAAGGCGCTTCCTTTCATCCCGAACTTGATACCCGCGCTATTGAAACTATTTTCCGTAAGGGAATGGATCCTCACATTGACAGTTACAGCGGTTTTTATGACAATAATCGTAAAAAGAGTACAGGCTTAGCGGGTTATTTGCGTGAAAAAGGAGTAAAAGAGCTTTATTTTTGTGGGCTTGCAGCTGATATTTGCGTTTATTACAGTATTAAAGACGCAATAAAAGAAGGTTTTAAAGCTATAATGCTAACAGATGCTGTACGTCCTATATCTGAGTCTGACTTTTTAAATCAATTAGAAGAGTTACAAAAAGCCGGAGTCCAATTAGAAAAGGCTCAATAATATTTTTTATCGAAAAAAAATATTCCTGTATTTGTCAGTCGTATATCAATAGTAATTATCTTTGTGCCTCAATTTATTTTCTTAGAAACGACAAATGGATTGGCTTAGCAGGACAGAGTTATTACTTGGATCTCAGAATATAACAAAATTACAAAGTAGTCATGTGTTAGTTGCGGGAATTGGCGGGGTTGGTTCTTTTGCTGCTGAGTTATTGGTACGTGCAGGCATTGGCGAATTAACCATTGTTGATGATGATATAATCAAAGCATCAAATCGTAATCGTCAGTTACCTGCATTAAGTATTACCGAATCTATGTTGAAGGTGGAGGTAATGGCTGAACGTTTATTACTGATCAATCCTAAATTAAGGCTTCACCCCGTTAATAAATTTTTAAAGGATGAAAATATAAGCGAGCTTTTGGATAAGGGTTCGTTCTCATACGTGTTGGATGCCATCGACAGTATAACACCAAAAGTAAAATTAATCAGAGAGTCTCTTCATAGAAACTTACCCCTTATTTCAAGTATGGGTGCAGGGGGTAAAATTAATCCTGCACTTGTTCGAATAGAAGATATATCTAAGACTTATAATTGTAAATTAGCTAAGGCAATACGTAAAGGCCTTGGTATTTATAACATTAAAAAAGGGCTGGATGTAGTATTCAGCCCTGAGGGAGTTAACAAGCAACATCTTATTTATGTGGATAATGAGCTTTATAAAAAAACCACGCTTGGAACCATCAGTTATATGCCTGCTATATTTGGAACTCTTGCTTGTTCTGTAATAATAAGAAAGCTCATTGATATTGAATAAGTCTATTTTTCAAACATTATTTATTTCCTAATCTTTTATCACCTGCATGTGTTATGATATTGCCATTTAGCATATCGTGATATTCTGAAGTTTTCTTTAATGTTTCAACAGCCTTACTTATTTCATTATCACTTGGCAAATTATATAAAATTGCTCCCTCTTGATAATAATATCTTCTAATAATTTCAGTAGCCAAAAGCTCTTCTACTTCTTCTCTAAAGGTATTAAGGTCTCTTGTAACATCAGGTATCAACTTTTTCTCCATTTCATCAAAAGCCTCTTTTTCAGACTCATAATATCCTTCATTTTTTACTGACTCCAATAACTTTGTAAAATTATACCGTGATTCTGACTCATATTTAAAGTCTTTGAGGCCTGCAACATACTCAACAAAGTTTTGATATAAATCGTCTGTTACTTTATATTGATGTGGTTCAGGAATTTCCGGTGTTTTTGAAGTAAATTGGGTGGCAAAATCAAAAATAGTCTGTTGGCCTACCAAAGCCATGGAGATATTTGCATATCGTTCGGGCTCCACAACTATATCAGGTGAAATACCTCCTCCATCGAATACTGTACGTCCTCCTACAGTCTGAAAAGGTTTCATCAGTGAATCGGGAATAAAACCAACACTTCCATCTTCATTACGTTTTGCATAGTCAACAGCTTGAATTGATCTGCCGCTTGGTGTATAATAGCGGGCGGTAGTAACTTTTAAACTGGAATTATAAGCAAGGCTTCGTGTTGTTTGTACCAAGCCTTTTCCGAATGATCTTTGCCCTAAAATTATTGCTCTGTCATAATCCTGCAATGCTCCTGCAACAATTTCAGATGCTGAAGCCGAAGCTCTATTGATTAAAACGGCAAGGGGGATAACTGTATCAATAGGCTCTCTTGGAGCACGATAAGTTTTATCCCACTGCTTTACTCTTCCTTTAGTACTAACTATGACACTTCCTTTTGGGAGAAATAGATTTGCAATTTTAACAGCTTCATCCATTAATCCACCGGGATTGGAGCGTAAATCAATTATAAGAGCTTTTAAATTTTCATTTTTCTTCAACTCTTTAAAGGCCTTTTCAACTTCATAGCTGCAATTATGTGTAAAATTATTCTGAATTATCAAACCTGTATTATCATCCAGCATTCCATAATACGGTACCGGATTAATCTGAATAATTCGTCTTGTAATTTCAATTCTCAACATTCCTTCAAGCCCCGGGCGTTCTACAAGTACTTTAACAATGGTACCCGATGGCCCCTTCAACTTTTCGCTTACTCCCGAAGTTTCAAAATTAACAACATTAACACCATCAATTTCAATAATACGATCTCCTGCTTTCAGGCCTGCTTCCTGAGCCGGAAAGCCATAGTAGGGCTCTGAAATAACAACGTATTCATCTCGTTTACTAATTAAAGCTCCAATTCCTGCATATTCTCCGGTTGTCATAAAGCGAAAGTCATCCATTTCAGATTCCGGAATAAAAGTAGTATATGGATCAAGGGATTCAAGCATAGCATCAATTGCTGAATTTATCAACTTTTCGGGTTTAGTTTCATCAACATAAAAGTTATTAAGCTCGCTGAATAAGGTATAGAAAACATCAAGATTTTTTGATATCTCAAAATTTTTTCGGTCACTATTTGCAGCAGCCAAACCAACATAAACCACCACTGCCGACAAAAGTATTACTACCCACCCTTTTATTGTAAATCTTCTTTTTTGAGTCATTTTATCATATTTTAATAAAGGATTGCAAAACCAACAAAGCCATATAAAAATTGAGCTCTAACACTCTGTGAGTTTCACTTTACAAATTTATAATTAATTGTCAACATATTGTACTATTATCCGGCATTGTTTAATTTTCACTTTTCAATCCATAGCTATTTATTTTCTTGCTTTTCACTACTATTAAAAAGTTTTTATTCCGGATCGACACAAATAAACCGTCGGCTGATTTTATTACCATTTTCATCTACCAAAGTAATAATATTTTCTCCCGGAACAGGGAAATATTCTTTTTCATGTTTATATTCTGTTTTTCCTTCATATTTCCCGTTTATATGCCAATAAATCTTTGTATTAATATTCCTATGAACAGCTGAAATCACCATCTTTGATAAGTTACCGTCTATACCTACGGGAATTAATAAGCTAGTATTACTTGGCGGATATATAAACTCCATTGCTTGGTGATAGTCGCTTTCGCCACAACCCGGTTTAAATGGGGGGAGACTTTTATATTCCGGATGTCTTATTTTATAATACCATTCCATTAGCGGAGGCAGAGAGAAAAAATTTTGACTTATTACAGCTGCATTCTTTTCACATTCTATTGATGTTCGGTACTTACCATCAAGACTTAGATGTACCAGGAAATGATAGGGACAGGATTCTGTATTGCGGATGGTATGAGGTATCCAAATTG
>CAZODA010000100.1:0-4910 GCA_964578485.1 uncultured Alkalitalea sp.
GGGAACAAGGAATTTATTCAATTCCTTTCTTGCGCAAGAGGCTCTGCAACCGAAGCTCAGTCACAGTTACATAGGGCGTTAGCCTGTAACTATATTGACACAGAGACATTTAATTTATTATATAACAAGGTAGATAACATTATAGGTAAACTTACAAACCTCATAAAATATCTAAAATCATCAAAAATAAAAGGAAACAAATTCATTGAACCATAAACCTAAAACCCGTCCCGTCAATCGCCTACCGGTCCCTCCAAAGGCGGGAGGATTTCGCTTCGCTCAAAAACCCGAAACTCGAAACCCGAAACTCGAAACCCGAAACTCATTTGATATAAGATAGAACTTAATATATAGAACTTAGTTATGGTAAAATTCCTCATCACTCGACCTATTGCTACAATAATGACTTTTGTTGCTATTCTTGTACTTGGTATTATAGCTTCAAGGCTTTTGCCGGTTTCTTTAATGCCTGATATAGACATACCTGAAATTACTGTACAGATAAACCGCCAGGGTGAATCGGTCAGGGAGATAGAAAATGGCATTGTAGCTCCTTTACGCTATCAACTTATGCAATTACCCCATCTCGACGACATAAAAAGTGAAAGTCGTGATGGACGTGCAATTTTACGCTTACGATTTGAATATGGTGCAGATATAAATTATTCATTTATCGATGTGAATGAGAAAGTAGATGCCGCCATGCGAAATTTGCCACCCGACATGGAGCGTCCTGCCATTATAAAGGCATCAGCCTCAGATTTACCCGTTTTTTATATAAATATATGGAAAAAGGGAGCGGATGATGCAGAGTTTATGGAACTGAGCAATCTGACACGCTCTGTTATTATAAAGCGACTTGAGCAACTATCTGAAGTTGCAATGGTTGATATTACCGGACATTTAGAGCCTGAATTATATATTGAGCCCGATGAATCTTTATTAAAATCCTTAGGATTTACACATCGCGATATCACCTATGCCTTAGAACAAAACAATCTTTCCCTTGGATCTTTACAAGTTGCTGACGGACAATATCTCTTTAACATCAGATTTTCCAATGCCTTGCGTAGCGTAGAAGATGTCAGGGATATACGTATCAGAGCAGGCTCACGATTTATTAAACTCCATGAAATAGCAAACATAGGATTACGATCGAGGCAACAGGATGGTTTGTTTTTAAAAGGTACAGAGTCGGCACTTTCACTTGCCGTTATTAAACAATCAGATGCCCGCATGGGAGATCTGAAAGAAAGTGTTCAAGATATGTTGAACAGATTCGAAAAAGATTATCCCGAAGTAGAATTTCAAATCATCCAAGATCAGACCACGCTTCTTGATCATTCTATAAATGATTTAAAAACAAACCTTTTGTTTGGTGGGATTTTAGCTTTTATAATACTATTTTTCTTTTTAAAGGATGCCCGATCTCCCTGGCTTATTGGCATATCCATACCCTTAGGCTTAATAATAAGTATGCTTTTCCTTTATATGGCAGGAATGTCGATTAATATCATCTCACTTTCAGGATTAATTTTAGGCGTTGGTATGATGATTGACAATTCAATAATTGTTATTGACAATATCACACAATATATTGAAAGAGGAGAATCTCTTGCCAATGCATGTATCAAAGGCACCAATGAAGTAATTACACCATTAATTTCTTCTATTCTTACAACCTGTGCAGTATTTATACCACTAATTTTTTTAAGTGGTATTTCGGGAGCAATATTTTTCGATCAGGCTATGGCAGTTGCAATTGGCTTAACTTCCTCTTTTATAGTATCTATTACCCTTACACCGGTATTATATCATGTATTAAGTGCAAAAGCCGCTAAGCGTGGAACACTAAGAAAGGGCAAACTTACCCTTGCTCTACAAAAATTAAACTTATTTAAAACTGAAGATACTTATGAAAGAGGCTTCAAATGGGTGTTTACTCATCGGAAAACCTTCCTTGCAGGATGTCTTTTTCTATTGGTCCCCGGTTTTTTTCTTGCATTATATTTACCAAAAGAACGCTTCCCTTTATTTAATCACAACGATATTCTTGTTTCAATTGATTGGAATGAACGTATTAATCTTAATGAAAATCTGAAACGTTTAGAATATGTTTACAGTGAAGTTTCTGATTTATTCGAAATCGGAACTGCTTATGTTGGAACGCAAAAATATTTAATGCATAAGGAAATAGATCAGTCGGTATCCGAATCTTTACTTTATTTTAATTGTTCCGATAAACAAGCTATAGAGAAATTATTAGCTAAGATCTCCGATATTATAAAAAGCAATTGGGATAAGGCCATTTTTGAATATAATGTTCCTGAGACTATTTTTGAAAAACTTTTTCATCAGGAAGATGCACCTTTGATTGCAAGGATCAGTGATAACCGAGCACAAGGCGTACCCGAGCTTTATAGGATGAATAATATTACTCAGCATTTAAATTCTATATATCCATATTCTGATGTAACATTTCCACCATCCGAAACTTATATTGAAATAAATGCCGTACCTGAAATGTTGACCTTGTATGAAGTGTCTCATAGTGCTTTATATGAAAGACTTCGCGCCGCATTAAATGCCTGGCAGGTAGGCGTATTGCATACAGGTTCACAATACATTCCAATGGTTATAGGCAACTTACCCGTTCCTGTTAACAAATTGCTTGATGAGCTCATGGTAGCAAATCGTCATAACATGGAAATACCGGTCAAGGCTTTAGTTGACACACGAATCCAAGAGGATTATAAAATTCTATGGGGAAGTGAGCAGGGAGCCTTTGTACCTGTTAACATCAATTCTTTACCGAAGGGAAATGTTCAAACTCTGATGGCTAATATTTCCATGGATTTAAAAAACAATTTTGATGTAAATACTTCTTTTGGCGGCAGATGGTTTAGTTCCCGTGAATTAATGGGTGAACTAGCCATTGTATTATTGATTTCCCTTGCCCTGCTCTATTTTATTCTGGCAGCTCAATTTGAATCACTACGCCAGCCATTGATCCTTTTACTGGAAATACCCATCAACATTACAGCTTCATTATTTATGCTTTGGATATTTGGCAATTCAATAAATATAATGGCAATGATAGGTATAATTGTAATGAGCGGGGTTGTAGTTAATGATTCCATTTTAAAAATTGATACTGTAAATCGTTTGCGTAGAGGCGGAATGCCATTACTGGAAGCAATAGAAGTTGGAGGCCGTCGCCGATTAAAACCCATTATAATGACTAGTATAACAACTATATTGGCCTTAACTCCAATCTTATGGGGAAGTGGAATGGGCAGTGATCTTCAAAAACCCTTGGCATTGACAGTTATTGGCGGAATGATTCTTGGCACCATTTTAAGTCTTTATTTCATTCCTCTATGTTATTATTATTTATGCAGAAACCTTAAATCTTAAACTTTAAACTCAAACACAAATTTTAGAATTATGAAAAACACGCTCATTTTATTAATTATAATCTTATTCCCTCAACTCACTTGTTTTTCACAAGGAAGTATCAAACTAACTATGGATGATGCTTTATATCTTGCTAAGGAACAATCTCTGCAAACCTTCCTTAACAAGCATTATTTTATGGCAAATTATTGGGCTTACCGTAGTTTTAAGGCAAATTTACTGCCATCGGTCAGTTTGAGGGCCACTCCCCTTTCCTATTCAAATGCCTCGCAATTAAGATACAACTCAATTAGCCAGACTGATGAATTTGTCAGGACTGAAAACCTGAGGTCAGATTTAAACCTTGATATTTCACAAAAAGTGTCAACCACCGGTGGTACTTTTTTTATTGCTTCAGAACTCGGCAGGATAGAGAATTATGGTAACGATAAATACACACAATACTCATCCCGACCATTCAGGATAGGATACAAACAAGAATTGTTTGGGTTTAATGATTTAAAATGGCAGACTAAAATTGAACCCCTAAAATTTGAAAAAGCAAAGCAAGAATATTTAGTATCTACAGAAAACATGTACTTAACAACTATAAGGTATTTTTTTGGACTGATAAAAGCTTCTATTCAAATGGAAACAGCACAGTCTAATATGGAAAATACTGAAGACCTGCTTAAAGTGGCTCACAAAAGATTTGAGCTCGGTACTATTACCCGTGAAGAACTCCTTGATTTGAGGCTTTCACATAATAATGCACAAATAAACCTTCAAGAATCCGGTCTCAATTATCGTGATGCAAAAGAGAATTTATTAAATTTTTTAATGCTTCCCGACAATATAGATATTGAAATAATGATCCCAACTGAAATGCCTGTTTCTGAAGTTGATGTTCAACTTGTATTAAATAAAGCCCTTACCAATAATCCGGATATCATGCAACTTGAAGAAAACAGATTAGAAAGTCAACGTAATGTTGACATGGCAAACAAAGCAAGGCATTTTAGAGCTGATATTGATGTTTCTTATGGAGTAAGTAAAGATGATGGTAATTTGGTGAAAAGTGGCAATATCAAAAATGTTTATCAAGCTGAATTTGATAACTATCAACAATTAACCCTAGGACTAAATATTCCCATACTTGACTGGGGACGCCAAAAGGGGAGGTATGAAATGGCAAAATCACAACTTGAAATTTCTCAAGTGGCAGGACGCCAAATGCTACAACATTTTGAACAAAATGCCGCTACTCGTGCCATTGCTTTCAATATTCAAAAATCACGTGTTGAATCTGCTGCTCTTTCCGATACATTAGCAAGTGAAAGTTATGAACTTACAATGATAAGGTTTAATACCGGTCAAGCCGATGTACTTAGACTTAACTCAACACAAAATGCTAAAGACAATGCACGCCTGCAATACATTAATGCTCTATCAGACTATTGGAGTAATTATTTTACACTTAGGCAACTAACCTTGTATGATTTTTTAGAAGAGCG
>CAZODA010000101.1:0-4803 GCA_964578485.1 uncultured Alkalitalea sp.
GTTTTGGTTTAGATCACATTTATTTCAATCCTATGGCTAAGCCTCATAACGAGCATGTGTTTATTGAGATAAGGAGTTTACGTGAGCTCTTAGACTGGTTATAGTTTAGTGTCAGAATTCGGCTTCTCTTTCAAATCCTCCTCCAAATCCAAAGTTACCAACATTACTTTTATCAGGAGCATTCATTCGAGAGCTAAATACTTGGGCGGTATCCATTTCTTTTTGAAAATCATTGTCAAATCCCATACCTTCTATTTCTTCAAAACGTATCATTTCAGGTCTGAATCTCAATCTAATTTCGCCTGTTGCTCCATTTCTATGTTTTGCAATAATAATTTCGGCAATTCCTATCAATGAATTTCCTTCATGATCTTCAATAATCTTATAATATTCGGGTCTATGTATAAACATCACCAGATCAGCATCCTGTTCAATAGCTCCTGATTCTCTAAGGTCTGAAAGTTGAGGTCTTTTACCATCTCCTGTTCTGCTTTCCACACCTCTATTTAATTGTGATAATGCTATGATAGGGACATTTAATTCTTTAGCCAAACCTTTCAACGAGCGCGATATCATGCTCACTTCTTCTTGTCTGTTTCCGGGGTTTAATCCGCTGGCATTCATTAATTGCAAATAATCAATAATTATAACTTTTATATCGTGTTTCTTTTTAAGCCTTCTACATTTGGCTCTTAATTCAAAAACCGATAAACCGGCTGTATCATCAATAAAAATTGGAGCATCTATCAGTGATTTTATCTTATGGTCCAATTGTTCCCATTCGTATGGTTCAAGCCTGCCATTTCTAATTTTTTCTGAGGCAAGTTCTGTTTCAGAAACAATTAAACGATTAACCAACTGAATATTTGACATCTCAAGGGAGAAAAATGCTACTCCCTGATTATAATTTACTGCCATATTGCGCGCCATGGATAAAACAAAGGCTGTTTTTCCCATTGCAGGCCTTGCCGCCACAATGATCAAATCAGAGTTCTGCCAACCTGAAGTAAGTCGGTCTAAATTTGTAAAACCACTCGGCACCCCACTTAATCCATCTTTGCGCTTACTTGCAATTTGAATCAATTCAATTGCTTCATTTATTACCGGGCTAATTTGAACAGCATCTCTATTCATACTTCCTTGCGAAAGCAAAAAGAGTGAGTTTTCTGCTTCTTCCAATAAATCATTTACATCTTCCGATTCATCAAAGGCTTTAGTTTGAATAACACCGGAGATCCTTATCATTTCACGTTGAAGGTATTTCTGATAAATGATTCTGGAATGATATTCTATATGTGCAGCAGAGGCAACTCTTCCTGTTAACTGGGTAATATAATAAGCACCTCCTACTTCTTCTAATCTGTTCATTCTACGCAGTTCCTCAGTAACTGTTAACATATCCACAGGTTCCTGCCGTGTAAACAAATTAGTGATAGCTTCATATATATGTTGGTGTGCTTCTTTATAAAAGCAATCGGCTTTAAGTATCTCAGATACAGTGGAAAAAGCATCTCTTTCAAGTAAAATAGCCCCTAAAACCGCCTCTTCCAACTCCATAGCCTGAGGTGGGATTTTTCCTACATTCACATCCATTGTTTCAGTGTTCCTTTTCTTTTGGTAGTTTCGTCTTTCAGCCATTTAAAAATATTTTTTCCATAAATACAAAGATAAAGATTCAAAAGAGGCTTTCTGCATTATTTAATTAATTGATATAAACATTAGCAGATGACCGGTTTTATTGGCTTTTAACAAGTTTTCAACAAAGTTACCAACATTATTATAAATTATCATTTTTTTTTTACTCTCAAGGTGTTTTCTTAAAAAATCATTTACTTTGCATAAAAACTCAAAGGGCGTGATAGTATTTCCAAATGCCAAGATCAATATTGGTTTATATATAACTTCAAAGCGTTCAGATGGATATCACAATATTGAAACAATATTTTATCCAATCATGAAATGTAATGACATTCTTGAAGTTATAAATTCTCCTTTAGGTATCGACAAATTTTCATGTTCAGGTTTAAAAATAGATGGCAAAGCGGAAGATAATCTTTGTATGAAAGCATTAAGGCTCATGCGCCAATATGCTGAAATTCCTCCGGTATTGGTTCATTTACACAAAGAAATCCCGGCAGGTTCGGGCTTAGGGGGTGGTTCTGCCGATGCTGCTTTTATGCTCAAATTACTTAATCAACAATATAATATTAATTTATCCGATTTTCAATTAATGGAGATCGCCTCAGATATTGGTGCTGATTGCTCTTTCTTTATAAAGAATCAGCCTGTTTTAGCTAGAGGAATAGGCAATGAATTTTTCGACATTCAACTATCATTAAAAGGCTTATGGATACTTATTGTTGTTCCTGATCTTCATGTTAATACAAAATTGGCATATAGTACCATAAGTCTGCAATTTGAAGACGAGTCGATAGAAGAAAAAATAATAAAACCTGTTACAGCCTGGCAAGGGCTAATAAGTAATGCTTTTGAAGTTCCATTATCAAAGGAATATCCTATTATTAATAAAATCAGAGAAAAAATGTTTGAAGCGGGTGCTTTATATGTTTCTTTATCGGGGAGTGGAGCTGCTATTTATGGTCTATTCAAAAGCAAGCCTTTGTTAGGCGACTGGTCATTCAAATTTAAAACCCACATTGAAAGATTAGTTTAAGCTTATTTTTCTCTTGCAGGGATAGAAAATCCAAAACTACTACCTTTATTTAATTCACTTTCGACATAGAAGTCGCCATTATTTTTTAGTATAAACTCTCTACACAGTAATAATCCAAGTCCTGATCCTTTTTCACCTTCTGTACCATCCATACTTTTTTCAGGTTCAGCATTTAATATTTGATCAACAAATTCGGGGCTCATACCTACTCCTGTATCTTTCACATAAAAGCACACCTTATTATTTTGTTTTTCAGAACTTATCGACACCCTTCCCCCTCTTGGAGTAAATTTAATAGCATTAATAAGGAAGTTGCGAATAACCGTTCTCATCATATTAACGTCAGCATAAACCGGAAAGTCATGATAAGTTTTTGTATCTATTTCAATTTCTTTCTTTGTAGAACTTTCTTTTATCAAGTCGAGATTGTCATAAACAATGTCATTAAGTGTAACACTTTGTGGCGCGAAGTGAATATCATCGGTTTGAGTTCTTGTCCAATACAATAAATTTTCCAACAAATTAAATACAGTCATTGAGGCATCGTGAACTATTCTTGCATGTAGCTTCAATTTTTCCGGATCATCATCATCACTTGATTCTATTAACAATGATGAAAAACCAAGTATCGTATTAAAAGGTGTTCTGAGGTCATGCGCAATAATGGAAAACAATTTATCTTTAGTTTCAATAAGTTTCAGTAATTCTTCATTACTAAGCTGTAATTTTTCAGCTTGATTTTCCATTTCTTCGGCCTGTTCTGAAATAACTTTCTGACGCTCTTCCAACAAAAGGTTGATTTTGTTTAGTTCAAAAGTTCGTTTTCTGAGTTCGGCATTGTTTATTCTAAGTTTTTTGGTCTGTTCACTCACCAACTGTACCAAGCGCGTTTTTTGTTTTCTTAAGTTTGCTGTTCTGATTCTGAATATCATTATTACTCCGGTAAACAGAAACAGTATTAATCCCAAATAAAACCAAAGTGTTTTATACCATGGCGGTAAAACTCTTATTCTCAAACTAATTCCTTCTTCATTCCACTTACCATCGTTATTTGCAGCTTTTACCCTGAAATTATAAGTTCCCGGATTCAGGTTTGTATAAGATGCCGATCGTCTATCACCAATATAAACCCATTCATTATCAAAACCCTCCAAAATCACTGCATATTGGTTTGCATTGGGATTAATCAAGTTCAGGGCAACAAATTCAATGGTGAAAAAATTCTGACTATATTTTAAAACTACTTCATTAACTGAATTAATTTCTTTTTTCAATATTTCATCTTTACCATATTGATTTATTTCTTTGTTGAAGAGTAAAAATCTGGAAAATCGAATTTCGGGAGGAAGGGTATTATAAAAAAGATCATCGGGTTTAAAAAGGTTTACTCCCATGCTTCCTCCAAAGAACATTTCATCTTTTCCATTAAAATATGAAGCACCTATATTAAAACCATCACCTTGCAGGCCGTCTGTTTCCTTAAACATAAAGGTCTCTCCTGTTTCAATATTATAACGATATAAGCCTCCATGGGTTGCAACCCATAGGTCGCCATTTTGATCTTCTTCCATGCTGCATATATAATTATTGGCAAAATCAAGATCATGTCTTAAAAACATATCATTTTCTTCATCAAACAAATACAACCCGTTATTGGTTCCAACCCATATCTGATCGTTTCTGTCCAATAAAAGGCACATTATCATGTTACCATATAAAACATTTTCATTTTCACCACAGCCATAACAGGATATAAAAACATTACTCCCCTTTTCAAGATAACTCAGGCCATCACTTGTTGCAACCCAAACGCGTCCGTTTTCATCAACGAGTAGGTCGTTAACCCAATCACCTGAGAGCTTATTATTTTGACGATTATAAGTTATGAATATATCATTTTCAATATCAAAATATGCTATTCCGTTTCCATGTGTACCAATCCATAAATTACCTTTATCATCCTCAACAATGGCTCTTATATCATTTCCAGGAATACTTGTGGTATCCTCTTCAGAATGTCTCCATGATTTAAAACTCCTGTCATTTTCATTAAAAAGTTGAATGCCTCCTTGATGAGTACCTATCCACATACGATTGCTACTATCGCGGAAAATAACTAAAACACTCCC
>CAZODA010000102.1:0-4468 GCA_964578485.1 uncultured Alkalitalea sp.
ACAATAGGTAAAGCAGTTAGTGTACCTCCTCCTTTAACCATCTTGGCAATTGAATCAGGTAAGTCATTCATTTGACTTATAATTTCATTGGATTCAATTAATTTAGCAGCCCTTTCCAATAATCTAGAATGCAGATAAAATACATCACCGGGGAATGCTTCTCGCCCGGGAGGACGTCGTAGCAATAAAGATATCTCACGGTAGGAAACTGCATGTTTTGAAAGATCATCATAAATAATTAAAGCATGACGGCCGGTATCACGGAAAAACTCTCCAATAGCTGCTCCGGTAAAAGGAGCATAAAACTGCATTGCCGAAGGATCTGAAGCTGTAGCCATTACAACTATAGTATAATCCATTGCCCCATATTGTTCGAGCGTATTTACAATTTGTGCTACCGTACTTCCCTTTTGCCCAATAGCTACATAAATACAATATACAGGTTCGCCACGTTCAAAAAAGATACGTTGATTAATTATAGTATCAATGGCAATAGCAGTCTTCCCCGTCTGACGATCACCGATAATAAGCTCGCGTTGACCACGTCCAATAGGAATCATGGAATCGATAGCTTTTAATCCGGTTTGTAAGGGTTCTTTAACTGGCTGACGGAAAATAACTTCAGGAGCCTTCCTTTCAAGGGGCATCTCATATAACTTTCCTTGTATCTGTCCCTTCCCATCAATTGGTTCACCCAGTGAGTTTACAACCCTCCCTGCCATACCCTCACCAACCATAACTGAGGCTATACGACCGGTACGGCGAACTATGTCACCCTCCTTTACCAAATGTGATTCGCCAAATAAAACAATACCAACATTGTCTTGTTCAAGGTTTAATACCACGCCCATACATTTATCCAATTCAACAAGTTCATTGGATTTTACATTGATGAGCCCATAAACCCGGGCAATACCATCACCAACTTGGAGAACAGTACCTATTTCTTCAAGCTCGGAATCGGCCTGAAAACCTTCAATTTGCTTACGTAAAATATCAGAAACTTCTGACGGTTTAATATGTTCCATTAACTGAACTTCAATTTGTCAACAATCTTTTTTTAATTAATCGTAGCTTCCCTTTAACACTGCTATCTGCCATCTTCCCATCAATCATTAAAATCATTCCTCCAATTATATCCGCGTTTACTTTACATTCTAACTCCGATTGACTATTAAGCTGTTTATTAATAGTGTTTTGTATGTTCGAACGTATTGTTTCGTCAACAGGAATTGCAGTAATTAAAGTAACTGATTTAATCCCCTTATAATCGCGGTACAGATCAATAAAATTGATCAACATGTTTAATAATAAGCCCTCACGGTTATTTGAAATTGCCAATTCAACAAAACTAAGACAGTAGCTATGAATATGATCCTTAAATACAGTCTTAAAAATCCTGATTTTTTTCTCAGCTTTGATCAACTTGTTGCTAAATATCTTTTCAAATTCCACGGACTCCTTAATCGTGTCTTTTAAAAAAGTGCAATTCGAATATAAAGTATCAAGCAATACATCATCACCTTTTCCTACCAGAAAAAGTGCATTGGCATAACGCATTGAAATTAAACTGTTATTCATCTATCACACTTATTTAAAAATCATTTAATACTGATTACGGAAATTGTAAATAGCAATTAAACTACAAACAAAGACATCAATCAATTAAAATTTACATGTTGAAGATATTTATTGATTACATTCTTTTGCTTTTCCTCACTTACTAATTCTTCTTTAAGAATCTTTCCTGCAATCTCAAGTGATATCAAACTAATTTGATGCCTAATATCAGCTAAAGCTTCTTCACGTTCCCGCTTAATCTGAGCACGGGCTTCTGATACAAGCTTATTTGCCTCAACCTCAGCTACCTTCCGGGCTTCAGTAATAATCTCCTCCTTAAGATCACGAGCTTCACTCATCATTTTTTCACGCTCTAAGCGAGTTGATTCAATCATTTGCCGCCGGGTGTCAGATAATTTTGCTAACTCTTCACGTGCCTGGGCGGCATCTTTCAAAGAATATTCAATATGCTCTTCACGTACCTTTAAAGCACGTAATATTGGCTTCCAAGCAAATTTCCCTAACAAAAATAAAAGTGTAAGGAAAAAGAAAGAAGTCCAAAAAATCAACCCCGGATCAGGCGTTAACAATCCCATAATAAATAAATTTGTAAATCAATTAACTTAACCAGGCAACTACTATTGCAAAAAGTGTAGCACCTTCAATTAACGCAGCTACAACAATCATAGCAGTTTGAATTTGTGAACTAATCTCAGGCTGCCTTGCCATAGCTTCCATAGCTGATTTAGCAATACGGCTAATACCATAAGCTGCAGCAAAAATGATTAAACTAAGTCCGAATGAGGTCAAATTTAAATGCTCCATTATATAAAAGTTTTAGTTAAAAAATTATTTTGGTTCATTAACTGC
This sequence comes from uncultured Alkalitalea sp., assembly GCA_964578485.1. Taxonomy (GTDB): domain Bacteria; phylum Bacteroidota; class Bacteroidia; order Bacteroidales; family Marinilabiliaceae; genus CAZODA01. The sequence goes on from CAZODA010000102.1 coordinate 2,431, forward strand.
AATCCCAATAAATAGAGATGTTAGCAGAGTAAATATATATGCTTGTAATATTCCCACTAAAAACTCCAAAGAAAACATTATCAAATTTAATAATAATGACATTGGAGCTACAAGAAATGATTTCAATATAAAAATCATTGAAGTAATAGCCAAAATAATAATATGCCCGGCGGTCATGTTAGCAAACAAACGTAACATTAATCCAAAGGGTTTTGTGAAAATGCCTATTATTTCAACGGGTATTAAAAAAATCTTAGCAAAAAAAGGAACACCGGGTGCTATTAAAATATCCTTCCAGTAACGTTTTGATCCAAAAATATTGATTACTAAAAATGACATAACAGCCAAAGTTACAGTAAAAGAAATATTTCCGGACAAATTTGCTCCTCCCGGAAAAAACGGAATCAAACCCAACAAATTATTAAACCAAATAAAAGAAAATAAGGTTAATAAAAAAGGAACAAAAAAACCAACTTTATCCTTGTCAATCTGCTCCCCGGCGATATCATCTCTAATAAACAAAACAATAGGTTCAGCTATTGATTGTACTCCTTTAGGTGCTACTAAACCTCCACGTTTGGAGTAAATTCGCCCTGCACAGCCAAAAAACCAAAAAATGATGAAGGACCCTACAAACATACTGAAAACATTCTTAGTAATAGAAAAACTTAATAGACTTTTGTTGCTAATACTGCCTTCTTCATCATACAAAATTGTACCTGAACTATCGGTATAATAAATTTTATTATGATGCATACGAATGTAAGTATCTTTAATGGGGACAACCGGGTTTTCTTTTTTAAACTGTGAAGAAATAAAAAAATGCAAACCACCATCATGCCATAATATAACAGGTAAGGGCAGACTAATATCTACATACTCACCCTGACTATTTGTATATGATAGGATTTGAAATTCAAAAGCATCGGAAATATGCTCCATAATCATATCGGCAGGGTCAAAAACCTCATCGTCCGAATTTATATCAGCAGCAAAGTTTTGAACCGATGCAACAGTTAAAGCAAATAACAAAAAGATTCCCCGAATCAAGCTCATTTATATAAGTTTTCTATAATAATTCTTTACTTTGCCGCCCCATCATTCCTGGAAGTAAAAAGCCATTTTACTTTCCAATAAGTATCAAAACCCAAAAATATAAGATAAGCGGCAATACCGGATTTTGCAACTATACGATGAAGACCTTCTTTAGGTTCAAGAAAAACAAATAAAAGTATTAATAATACTAATTGTTTAAAAAAAGTAACACCAATAAATGCAAAATTTAACCAAGTATTCTTTTTTATTAAAAAATAATTTAAAATAAGCGTTCCAAAAGCAAATAACACAAACAAAAGTGCCGACAAGTATATCCAGCTGTAGTAAATATCTATCTCCAACCTTTTAAACAAGAACAAGCCAACACTTAAGATAAAAATACCAAGCAAAAATTCTTTCAAAAGCAAACGATTCATAATAATTTGAAATATTAAACTGAATAATTGCCAGAGTCAGACTTAGTTTTATTAATTATTATTGTGTTAATCACAAAAAAATGCTTCATTCCTTTTATGAGGAATAAAATATCTTCATCAAAATTAAAAAAAACTTAGGATTTTTTGCCATCTTTTGGAACAAACTGTTCAGAAGTTTTATTTCCCATAGTGCATGTCCCTGTAAAAACTGCTCCCGGTTCAATTGATAATTTTCCTGATTTTATGTCACCATTAATTTTTGAACTCGCCTTTAATGAAAGAAGTTCAGCAACATCAATTTTCCCATTCAATGATCCGGCAACTTCAGCATTACTGCATTTAATTTCGCCTTTAACAAAACCATTATTTCCTATAACTATTTTACCTTTCGATGCAACATTGCCTTCTATATTCCCATCAATACGGATATCTCCATTGGTTTCGATGTCACCCCTTATTTGTGTACCCGGCCCAATCATATTTGGGAGCTTACTTTCAATATCATTATTTTTCACTTTAATGCTCATTGTAAAATTATATTAAATGATTGTTTGTTAAAATATATA
>CAZODA010000103.1:0-4413 GCA_964578485.1 uncultured Alkalitalea sp.
GGAGTAATTATTTTACACTTAGGCAACTAACCTTGTATGATTTTTTAGAAGAGCGCGATATAGAATTTAATGAAGAAAGTCTATTTAAACCTTAAAATGAAAAAAACCGTTCACCTAATCTTATTTTTGACCTTTCTCCTCCACCTTATTATAGGTTTATGGTGGTTAGCAATTAGCTGGGGCATAGTTTGGGCAGTTGTTTGGTTGTATTATACTCCCATAAAAGTAATAGCAAAATTTCGAAAAATCACCTTTTTAGTTTACCCTTTGATGTTAATCGGAGCTATTTTACTTGCCATCATTTTGAAAACGCTATTTTTTGGCATATATAAAATTCCTTCCGGATCTATGGAAAGAAGCATTGTTCCAGGTGATATTGTATGGGTGAACAATCTTCGTTATGGGCCACGTCTACCCTACTCTCCCTATGAGATTTCCTGGATAAATGGTCTTGTTTGGCTTTTGGAAGGTAAAAATGCCGATCTTGAAAAAAAATGGTGGAACTACAAAAGGCTAAAAGGTTATTCTTCACCAAAAAGGGGCGATGTAGCGGTTTTCAATCACCCCTTTAGCAATAACATATATATAAAACGCATTGCTGCACTCCCCGGTGACACCTTGCAAATTTCTGATGGCATACTTTACATTAATGGAAGGGAGCAAAACAGACCGGAAAACTCATTATATTATTCAAAAGTCACATTTAAAAACTCCGATGAAGCTGTAAAAATACTTGACAGTATGAAAATAAGCATGAGCCTGAATACAAAAAATGTTGACAGCATATTTTATACCGGCAACATTCTTTCAGAGGATTTCGTGAATTTAAAATCACATCCTAAAGTAACAGATGCTTCTTATGGTCCATTATTCCACGATACAACAATAGTTGTTTATCCATATACAGCAAGTCTTAACTGGAATATTAATAATTATGGTCCGTATATTTTACCCTATAAAGGTATGGTAGTAAAAAAGACTAGCGACAATCTACATGTTTTCGGGCAATTAATTAATCATGAATCGCAATTTAGACCGGAAGCGGAAAGAGATAGTTGCGGACATTTCACCTTCTATAATGATTATTACTTTATGTTGGGCGATAATTTTCACGACAGTGAAGATTCGCGTTATTTTGGACCTGTACGTGAAGAATTTTTAATTGGAAAGGCTTCATTTATTATTTATTCTAAATCATCAAAATTTTTATTCCCTTTTAAAAAATTCAAAAGACTCAAATCATAATCCATAATCTAAAAGCCCCCTCAGCAATGAAAACATTTACAAAACAAAGAAAAATTTTTAAAAAACACAGTCTGATAATTATTTTTGCACTTATTGCATCTTGCAAGTTAGCAAATTACGACTCTCAGGCTTTATTTAAAATACAAGAAAAAAATAATGATTTAATAATATTGAATAAATGGGAAGTCTTAGGTCCCTTTAATTCAGATGGTTCTGATGACATTTTAGATATAGATTATTTCAAACAATACGGATTTAAGGAAGGCGATATTACTTTCTCTGAGTATATAAATCTAAAAATCGATTCCAATGATCATGATTCAATCAATACAGTAAACCTTTTGAAAAAAGAGTTTTGGCATACGGATAACACAATTTCGGATGTAAAAAAATTCTTCTCAATTGAAGATGAGCAATACCGTGGAACTGCTTATTTTGGATGTTCAATTGATTGTGATAATGAAATTGAAACCTACCTGCATTTTTCAAGCAGTACAAGTGACAAAATATGGCTTAACAACGAACTTGTTTCCACTGCCAATCACATTAAAAAAATAGTAAGTTATCAGCACTTTGTTCCCATAAAATTAAAAAAGGGAGCTAATTTTCTTTTAGTAAAAACATCTCAAAATCGGGATGCCTGGAATATCTACGCACGACTTGAAAAATTCTCTCAGTATGCTTTAGAAAGGCAGCTGAACCAACGCAATCAATGTGTTCTACAAGATCATGTTTTTAATGGTGATTCTATAAGACTCAACAGCCAAACTCCTGCCTACAATGGAGTGCTAACAGTTTATGACAATTCATGGCAACCTGTACTAAAGGATGAGGTTTCATACAACCAAGAATGGAAAGCAAATTTTTCAACACAGCCAAAGGGCTTGTATCATGCAAAGTATAAAGTTGATGAAGCCACTGTTTCTCATGATTTTTTTAAAGGTGATTTACACGACTCCATAAAAACAATTATTAACTGTATTCAAGAAATTAAAGTTTCTGAAGCCATAAAAAGCAATATTGATGCTGCTGTATTCAGATATAATTATTTAGAAGAAACCTCTTATCCTACAAACAAGGAATTTGTTTCCCTTTTTATTCAGCTGCACAATATTTTCATTCATTTAAAAAAATCTGACAATCCCTTCAACCACACTCCCGGATGGCATATAAGATCTTATATGTCAGATATTGATGATAGCCGGCAATATTATATTTTACATATACCAACTACTTACAAAAAGAACACTGCATTACCATGTGCAATAATTGCACCGGTAATTATAGGCACAAAACTCCCTTATCTTGAAAGCTTCAGATTAGGTAACATATTTTTAATTAATCACTTACAGAGTCTTGCCGAAAAACATAATATTATAATTATTCAGCCGGGATCACGTCGCTTTCAAGATCCAAATTTTAATAATATTGAAGAAACTGAATTATGCAATATTATTTATGATGTTAAAAAAGACTATTCAATAGATCACAGGCAACTCTATTTATTAGGCGCTTGTGGTAGTGCCCAGGATGCGTTAAAAGCAGCAACGCAGTATCCTCATAAATATGCAGCAATAGGACTTATTGCAGCTGAGATTATTTATCCGAATGAAGCTCAAGAATCGGTAATACCATATCTAAAAAACATAACAAATTTACCCATTTATGTCACACACAGCTCACTTGACACAAACACTCCCGTTCTAAGGAGCAGATTGTTGGCAAAAATGGCAAAACAAGAAGCTTTTAAAAATTTCAAGTATGTAGAATTACCCAACGAATTTCCTTTATATTATTCAGATGATTTTTTTGATGCTGCTCTCGAGTTCTGCCTGCAATATAAAAGAAACGACAGCCCTAATGAAATATATTTCTCTACAAGTAACATACATTATAACAAATCATTTTGGATAACTTTAACAGAAATAGAACAAGAACAAACAGCTGAGATCCACGCAAAATTAAACAAATCAAACAGGCTTAAAATCACAAAAAAGAATATATTAAACTACAAGATTGATTTCAACCAATTAGATTTCAACAAAGACAAAAGACTTAAGGTCAAAGATAATGGCAAATTAATTTTTCATGATTTTATTCGAACTGATGAAATATACTTTGGTGATAAAGCTTCGGATCTTATAAAAAGCCCTGAGATTGCAGGTCCCTTGAGTCATCTTTTTTCCCAAAGATTTATTGTTGTTAAAGGCAGTACGGGCACTAAGGCCGAAAGCTCAGTAATTGATTCCGTAGCAAACATCTTAAATGATTTATGGTACGAAAGATACTATGCAAATTTCATCGTGAAAAATGATTTTGAAATCACAGAAGACGACCACAGAAATGCCAACTTATTATTATTGGGAAATTATCAATCGAATTTTCTTCTTAAGGAAATGGAAAATAAATTGCCATTGGAAATTTTAGAAAAAGAAATTAATATTTTTGAAAACAGCGTAGAGGGCAATGGGCTAAGTTTTTATTTTATTTACCCCAATCCTTTTAATCAGGAGAAATATGTGGGAATAATTGGATATAACGACTTTACAAAATTCTCCCTCGGTACAGAAACAAATGAATTAGACGATATTTCAAATTATGGGTGGTTTGATTACAAAATTTGGAAGAACAATTACGAAACCTTAAAATCCGGTTACTTCAATAGCAAATGGAAAATTAATGAGTAATTTTAAGAATTGTTAAAAAAACATAATTTGCAATATTAATTAATCACGTATTTCTGATGAAAGAAAAACTTAAAATAATGTTATATCAATTCAAATACTAACTTTTAATTAAAATCCAGAAAAATGAAAAAAACAGTATTTATTATTTTGTCTTTGCTGCTTTCAGCATCTTATGTAAAAGCCCAAGATAACGAATTTGAAAAACAAATGGCTCTAATGTTAGAACTTAACGGCTCTAAAGAAAGTTACGATATGGTTTTTGAGCAAATAGTTACCCAAATGAAATATAGCATGCCAAATGTTAGCGACGAAGCTTGGGCAAAAGTTAAAGAAGATGTGTTTGACAAACAAATTGCTGAGCTGAATAAAAAATTAGTGCCAATTTATAAAAAGCATTTTACAATTGATGAGATTAAAAACATAATCGCTTTTTATCAGACCGAAACAGGCAAAAAATTAGCGCAGAAAAATGGTGTTATAG
>CAZODA010000104.1:0-4268 GCA_964578485.1 uncultured Alkalitalea sp.
TATGTAATTAATAAAAAATAAATATATAAGGGGCGCCCCTACGTGGTCGTCCGAATTTGAATGTGAAATATAATGCCACAATTGGTGAGGTAATTCATTGGTTTAAAACCATGACGACAAATGAATATATTCGTGGTGTTAAAAATTTTAATTGGATACGCTTTGATGGAAAATTATGGCAACGAAATTATTTTGATCATATAATTCGTAATGAACAATCATTTCTTGAAAAGGCAGAATACATTAGAAACAATCCCAAAAATTGGGAAATTTAATTTAAAATATGGTATTGCCGAGCGTGATACATTGTGTTCGTATGCAAATCAACCCTAATTTTAAAAACCGAAAACATATACGTTTGAAAGACTATGATTATTCCAATTCAGGATTATATTATATCACAATAAAAGTCCAAAAACCTTTGTGTTTATTTGGCAATGTTATTAATGGCATCATGGTTCTCAATGATGCAGGGCGTATGATTGAAAAATGGTATAAAGAATTAGAAAACAAATTCCCCGATAAATGTTGCCATGAAATGATTGTTATGCAAAATCATCTTCATTGCATAATAGCTTAACAATATAAAAATAATTAATATCTTTAGGGCTTTTTAAAATTCCTTAAAAGTAACAGTGTGAAATTAATATCATGGAATGTTAATGGCATTCGTGCTATTGCGAAGAAAAATTTTTTCAATGATTTCTCAGAATTAAATCCTGATGTTCTTTGTCTTCAGGAAACAAAAGCTCAAGATGAGCAGGTATCGGAAGTTCTGAAAAATTTAAATGGCTATCACTTATTCACGAACTCTGCAGAACGCAAGGGTTATTCGGGTACAGCCATCCTCAGCAAGACTGAACCTATATCGGTAAGTTATGATATTGACATTGCAGAACACGATCGTGAGGGCAGAGTAATTTGTGCCGAATACAAAGACTTTTATTTAATCAATGTTTATGTTCCTAATTCAGGAGATGAGCTTAAACGATTGAGTTATCGCCAGACCTGGGATCTTGCATTTTTCAACTATCTAAAGAAGTTGGAAGAGGTCAAGCCGGTAATTGCTGCCGGTGATTTTAATGTTGCTCATAAAGAAATTGATTTGGCTCGTCCTAAAGCAAATTACAACAAATCTGCAGGCTTTATGCAGGAAGAAATTGACGGTATGGATCGTTACACTTCTGAGGGTTTTTCAGATACTTTCCGACATTTCCATCCTGAGGCAACAGACAGGTATTCGTGGTGGAGTTATCGTGCTGCTGCTCGTTCAAGAAATGTAGGCTGGAGGATTGATTATTTTTTAATCAGCGAGTCGTTTTTACCGGAGGTAAAAAGTGCCGATATCTATGATCAGATCATGGGAAGTGATCATTGTCCTGTTTCTCTTGAACTCAAATAAGTAAATTCGAAATTAGCATGCATTAATCAATAAGTTATTTGAGCTTATACTGCACTAAAATAAAACAATCCCATAGGAATATTTAAATATTCCTATGGGATTGTTTTATTCTCAAAAAGTAAAAACCCTTATTTAACAGGATGAGCTCCTACATATGGTTTTTGTCTTTTTGTAAGTTTTAATATTTTCTGCACTTCTGCCGGAAGAGTAACGGCGTTATTATGACCCGGGAAGGTTGGCAACAACTCATAGTTACCGGTTAGTCCACCTTTAAACAAAGGCATGCTACCATAATTCCATTCTCTGCTATTTTTGTTCATTCCCGGAAATGCTTCACGTAAAGCAGCGATATTTTTAAAGCTTTTAAAGCAATTTTCTTCATCGGCTATAGGGCTCCAGCCTATAATATCCCTGTTCAACCCTGTGTTATAGACAAAAACATTCCCATCCATATTCTCTACCGGATTATCCTTAAGTCTGCTACATAATTCCCTACTTTGGGTAATATTAATTAAAAGGCGTGGGTGGGTGGCTGTTCCTACTATAAGATTATTTACAAAAACATGGCCGTGTCTTTCATCAACATCGGGTCCGGATGCCGGATGCCAACCAAAATGGTCTCCTTGTGCGCTTCTTGAAGTACGATTAAATGAAACACCGGAATTAATAATAGTATTCTGATATATTTTAGCATCAGAAGCATTCAGGATAAGAATTGCTTGATCACAATTTATAAATTCATTTCCTGCCACTGTCACTCCTTTGGATATTTCAAAAAAGAAAGCATTGTCACTTGACCAGACTCTTTCTTGATTTTGGCTCTTATAGAGATGTCCAACATTCTGGAGCCTATTATTTGTAAAAATTCCATCAACATTTCCAACATCATACCAGATACCGTTGGAGTCTTCAAGATCTGTTACAAGGTTATCATTACAAACAACATTATAACATTGGTTGAATATTTTTACGGCAGCAGGGAAATAGCCTGTAATTTTTTCTATATTATTCCTTGTAAAAATATTACGCTCAAGTAAAACATCACTGGAACTAAGAATAAATACTCCCTCTGTACTGGTATCGGTCACTAAACAATTGCGCATTGTAAAATTATCACCTCTAAAATATCCGCCAACTCTGGAGCAAAACGAAATGGTAACATTTTCAAGTGTTGTTCCTTTTACTCTTTGCCCATGTTCATGTCGGGGCGAAACTCCTTCCGGATTAGTACCATCAAATTCAAAAGCCCTATAAGCATATTGGGTAAAAGTTATACCTTTTATTACTGGTCCTATCCTGTCAGATTCAACTCCATTGAGCGGACCATCGACCCTATGAATAGCGACATCAAAAGCTGTTACCTCCATAAGATGCTTTTCAGGATCAACCCCGATGTAGATTCTATTTTTGTCATAATCGACAAAAAAATGATTCTCATCCACCTCTCCAAGCCATCCTGCAGATTGCAAAAATCTACCGTCGGCAAATACCATATCATTATTAAATCTATGCATAGGCGTAAGTCGTCCTGCGTTATGATAAACCCACCAGTCGGCCGGTTCCATTGGGAATAAATGCTCCCATTCACACATCCAAAGCCCCCTACCTAAATTTACCCATTCTGTAACCTCATAAGTACCTTTTAAAACCACCTGTTCATCATTAAATGGTTGCATAGTAATACCTTGATTTAATAAGAGGTTTCCTGTGCGATAAGTACCAGCTCTAAGTACTATTGCATCACCTGATTTCACCTTTTTAAAAGCAGCTTCAATAGTTGTTGGGGCTGATAATTGTGCACCTTCATTTTCAGCTTTCCCGTCAGGAGCTACATACCAAATATTACCTTTTACTTTTGGGAGTTCATACTTTTGCGGAATTGGACCATAGGGCCCACCACTGGGCTGGGCATTTGTCAATAGCCCAAATCCTAAAAGAAAAATACTAACAAGGAGCATTTTCCTAAAAAATTTAATAGAAATTGTTTTCATATTTGAAGTCCTCTTTTAAAATTACACTCATAAAAATAAGCTAAAAGATGGAATTCGCAACTGCGCTGCAATAATTTTCCACCAAAGAAAAGTATTTATCCACTTCTTAAATAAACAAACAGTTTTTCAATTATTGTATAAGTCGCATTATTTCAAAAATTGAGTTTTGTAAGTACGCAGTAATTGTCCATTAAAAAATTTTCTTTATTTTAGCCTTATTAAACCAGGTCTTCATGGCAAAAAAGGCAAAGATCCCCTTACGGGGTAAAACACCAAGGCTTAAACGACAGCATAGAGTTTGCATACTTCTTAACGAAAAAGAGTTAGAGGCAATTGAAATCTATTGTAAGAAGAATAAAATAAAAAACAGATCCGGTTTTATCCGGGAAACTACCTTACGCATGGTTATGAATCATTTTTTAGATGACTATCCAACTTTATTTGCAAGGCAAGAATTAGACAATCTGGTAGTTCGCCATGTTGCTGAACCCTGAAAATCAAAGAGAGGGAAGTATTGATTCCACCCAGTTTTTAACTCTAAAATCAGAAAGGTCAGGCTCATTGTCTTCATCAATTGCCAAACCAACAAATTCATTTCCAATTAATGCCTCGGATGATGCGAAGTCATAATCATGAGCAGGCCACTTCCCAACGAACTTTATCCCTTTATTTTCCAAAAGTTTATAAAGCTTGCCCATACCATCACAAAAAGTGTCGGGATAAGTAAATTGATTGCCAAGTCCGAATAAAGCAACAGTTTTACCTTCAAGGTTTTGAGCCACAAGCATTTCAACAAAATCCTGAAATTCATCCTGTAAAGCCCCAATACCCCATGTTGAAGTCCCTAATATTAGATTTGGATAATTTGCAATAAT
>CAZODA010000105.1:0-4259 GCA_964578485.1 uncultured Alkalitalea sp.
AAAACTCGAAACTAAAAACTCGAAAAAATTGAACATAAAATATTATCTTTAAACATAAAACTTTGAACCTAAAAACAAATGAAAAAGTTAGCATTTTTACTAATTCTTGTACCACTTTATGCCTGTTCGAGCTCTCAGGCAGGTGATGCAGATGGAGCTGAAGTGGCTCGATTATCGCATATAGATCCTACAATAACAGAGGTTGGCACAGTTCCGGTGCTTAGGGGCGACTTTGAATTAGAGCTTATCAGCAACGGCAAATTGGAGTCGCACCGCAGGGCTGTTGTACCTTTTGTTGCCCAGGAGCAAATTCTAAGCGTTACTGTAAGGGAGGGTCAGCGAGTTTCTGCCGGTCAAACCCTTGGTAAGGTAGATCCCTTTATTTTCCAAAAACGCTTAACTGATGCTGTTAATTCTTTTGAGCAGGCGAGTATAGATTTAGAAGATCGTTTATTAGGCTACGGTTATGCTTTAAGTGACAGCTCATCGGTTCCTGAGAACATTTTAAAAATGTCACTAATCCGAAGCGGATACAACAATGCTGTTTCCTCACTAAAAGAAGCCGAGCGCAATCTTGCACAAACAACAATTACCAGTCCCATAAACGGCACAATTGCCAATCTTCAAGCTGCTGAACATAATCATTCCTCCTCTTTCCCTTATTTTTGTGAAATATTGGATATGAGCACTATGTTTTTAAAATTCCATCTGCTTGAAACGGAAATTGAACAGGTAAAAATTGGTCAGCAAGTAGAGCTCTTCCCTTTTGCATTACCGGGTCAGTCATTCTTTGGCAGCGTTACCAGTATAAATCCGGCAGTTGACGACAAAGGAATGGTGAGAGTTACAGCCACCATTTCCAATCCTGAAAATCGCTTATTGGATGGAATGAATGCTCGTGTTTTACTTAAAAACAAAATACCCGATTGTTTAATAATTCCCAAGGAAGCAGTTTTATATCGTCAGAACCGACATGTAGTATTTATTTACGAAAACAACAAGGCTATATGGACATACGTTAAGCAAAGTCACGAAAACTCAAGTCATGTTGCCATTGCCGAAGGTTTAGAAGAAGGAATGGAAGTAATAATTGAAAACAATTTGAATTTAGCACACGATGCGGAGGTAACTAAGAGTTTGGAGTTTTGAGTTTCGGGTTAAAAAACATTTAGATGGCAACAATTAAGCTTTATGAAAAACTCTTTTTCCATAAATATTATTTTTCTTCTTCTGACCATAATTGGTTTAGCTTTAATTCGCCAATTACCTGTTCAGCTGCAACCTACCCTTCAAGGAGATTCGGTTCACGTTAGTTTTTGGTGGTATGGCATGAGTGCTGAAGTTTTAGAGCGCGAGGTAACTTCACCCATTGAAGGAAGTCTCTCGTCGTTACGTGGCATTCGCTATATCTCATCACGATCATACAAAGACAGAGGAGAAGTAAGCATATACTTTAAGAAAGGTACAGATATGGATGCTGCACGTTTTGAAGTTTCTTCAATAATTCGCAGTCTTCACCCAAGCTTACCTGAAGGTGTACGGTTACCACAGGTCAGTTATCAAGGTAACAGCGATGAGGACGATCCACTTCTAATGGTTTATACCATAAATGGTGAAGGCAGCAGTTATTCACTTCAAGAATATGCATCCCGTTATATTGTACCCTACATTAGTAATTTAAAAGATATAAGCAGTGTAAATGTTACAGGTGCCTACCCCATGGAATGGGAGCTCAGTTATGACAAAGAAAAGTTAGAAGTTTTAGGAATAACAGTTTATGACCTTAGAAATGCTATAAACACATATTTTTCACGTAGCGAATTAGGACAATCAACCATTTTACGAAAAGAAAATGAAGAGACCATACAATTAACTTTTAGTGGTATTGATAATAATGAGCTTCAATGGGAAAATGTGGTAATAACAAAAGCCGGCGACAAGATCATTCGTCTTACCGATTTGGCAACTCCTGTTTTGAAAGAATCTATGCCCTATTCATATTTTCGTGTAAACGGACTCAACACCGTTTACCTTGTAATTTATTCTGCCAAAGGTGCCAATCAATTAGCTTTAGCCACAGAAATCAATAATCTTATCAAAGAGATAAAATATAGTTTCCCTCAAAACTTCTCCATACAAATTAATTATGATGCTTCGGAACATATAAGTAAAGAAGTTCAAAAGATCACTTCAAGGGCTCTTTTGGCAATAATCATATTATTGTTATTTGTTCTATTAATTAGTCACAGCTGGCGTTATCTTTTAATCATAGGTCTTAGCTTGATTGCAAATTTAAGTATCGCCGTCATCTTTTATTATCTTTTAAAAATTGAAATTCAACTTTATAGTTTGGCAGGCATTACTGTTTCAATGGGTATTATCATTGACAATACAATAGTAATGGCCGATCATTTGCGCCATAAGGATAATCACAATGCTTTTTTGGCAATACTTGCAGCCACCTTAACCACTATGGGTGCCTTAGTTGTAATTTTCTTTTTAAAAGAAGAACAAAAACTCAATCTCATTGATTTTGCTAAGGTAATGCTTGTAAATTTAAGCATTTCCCTTATCATAGCACTTGCTTTTGTTCCTGCTTTACTTGATCAGATACCTTTAAAACCGCCTCTTAAAAGAAAATTAATACGTCGTAAGCGCCGCGTAGTAAAAACAACAAGAATTTATCATAAGATCCTTCGTTTCGGCATAAAATGGAAATGGGCTTTTATACTCTTTTTTATTTGGTCATTCGGCTTTCCTGTTTTTTTCCTTCCCGACAAAATTGAAGTTGAAAATGATAAGGAAGCTGCCTGGTACGTAAACCTATACAACAAAACATTAGGGGATCAAGACTATGTTGGCACGGTGAAACCGTGGATCAATAAAATTTTTGGTGGAGGCTGGTATTATTTTTCTAATTACTATTCAACTGACAATTTCAGCTGGGATGATTCCCGCACAAAACTATGGGCTGTAGGAAGTATGCCCGATGGTTCCACCATACATCAAATGAATGATGTATTTATGTATTTAGAAAATTTATTGGCGAATTTTGAAGAGATAGAAATTTTCACCAGCAACATTCACAGCATCGATAATGCTTCTATTGAAATATCATTTAAGCCTGAATATGAAAATGGAGCTTTCCCCCATCAATTAAAAAATGAACTTATACGAACTGCCAACAGCATAGGAAGTGCCGATTTTTCAATTTATGGTGTTGGACAAGGATTTAGTAATGCCTTTTATGATGGTTACAGACAGAATCGTTTACAACTACGTGGTTATAATTATGATCTTATTTTAAAGCAAGCCGAAATACTAAGGGATAGTTTATTATCACATCAACGTATTCAGGAGGTAATAATTCAAACAGGAGAGTCGTGGCGCGGCAAACCACGTTATGAATATGTAATGAGTCTTAATCCCGACAAGCTTGAAGAAGCAGGCAGCTCTCTGACAAGTCTATATTCTGATCTTTTTCGAATAACGCCAAACGATATTAATGCTACTATGATTTCGGGAATAGATGGTATGTTATCGGTAATACTTCGAGAAGCCGGAAAAAGCAAACCATCGGTTTGGAGTATGGAAAACAGTCTGCTTGAATCGCCTTATTCGAGTTACCGCTTAAAAGATGTAGGAGGCTTAGCTCTTGAAAGGACAGGGGATGTTATTCGAAAAAACAATCAACAATACGAACTAAATGTTGAATATGATTTTATTGGTGCCTGGGATTTAAACCAAAGGGTAAAAGAACGTTTTCTCAAACAGATAAGAGAAGAGTTACCCCTTGGCTTTTCCATTCATGACAGCAACACTTGGGGGTGGAGTCAGGAAGAAACCTCACAATACTGGTTGTTACTTCTTGTTTTGGCTGTGATATTTGTTATATGCACTATTTTACTCGAATCATTAGCACAACCCTTTATTGTAATAACATCAATTCCTATAGCCTTTACCGGCTTGTTTTTAACTTTTGCAATGTTTAAAATAAAGTTTGATCAGGGTGGCTATGCAGCTATGATACTACTCAGTGGCATAACAATCAATTCATTACTATATATAATTAACGATTACAACAATTTAAAAAAGCTTAACAAAAACCTAAGCACTATGCAGTTGTTTTTAAAGGCTTACAACCAAAAAATAATACCAATTATCCTCACAACCTTGTCAACAATCTTAGGCTTGCTGCCATTTTTGCTTGCAGGTAAAAATGAGGGCTTTTGGTTTACCTTAGCTGCAGGGGCAACAGG
>CAZODA010000106.1:0-4023 GCA_964578485.1 uncultured Alkalitalea sp.
AAAATTTGTTTATATTTGTTTTAATTCTCTTTATAAAATAAAAAACAAACCTTAATGATAATTTAATCTCGGCCCATTATGCCTGACCACATTCAACACCCATTTTATCCACATTCTTTTCTTAAGGATTTTTCTGTTGCTACCCCTAAGCTTGCAGAAGAAAATAATTCTTTCAACAGTTCCGTAAATATTTTTCTTTTCTCGGACTCTCTGTTCAATAATTATAATAGAAACTCCGGTGCTTTTCTTTTTTCAGAAAGGGCACAACATACTAATGTTGTTTCGTTTCTATTGTCAATAAAGACGCGATCAATCGTAAAAGGAACACGAACAATCACGTCTATAAAGTTTGAAGATTTAAATAACAATCATAAAACAAATGGGAAAAAGAAGAGGAAGCTACAAAGCTTCACTGCTACCGCTTCCTCTTCCGGATCCCTTTCAAAAAGAAAGGAGGTAATACTTATATGATTTAATTGTCAGTGTTTTGCCGATTAAATTCGGGAACTTATGACAAAGGTAATTAAATTTTAAAAGCAAATCGCAAGTGTTTCTTCACCTCTGCGTAAGATCTACTTAGCAAGGCAAGTAATCTTTTTTTGTGTTTAAAAAGAAGATGCTTAAAATACACGAAACAAGCATCATTAAAATTTAATTTAAAATGTACAAAAAAATTTTATTTGGCAGCATAGCAATATTATTTGCAGCAGCCTCAGCATTTAATATAGGATTAATACAAACAAAAGATGCCGGTGATATCTCACTTGATGCGATAGCCATAATGGCGCAAGCGCATAATGGGGAGACAGCATATGATGCTTTTATACAATCAATAAAAGATTGGTGGAATAGCGAAATTTATGATTGCAGGGTAGTTGAATGTTTAATTGATCACGTGCCATTTCATGGTCCGGTTTATGGCGAACAAACAATCTGTGTTGGTGGCTCTACAAAAGCTCACTGCACAAGCTGTTTTTCCTTTTGCTTATGATGTAATTGGAATCCCTTGGTTTTGATTCAAAACCAAGGGATTCTAATTATGTTTTTAATTATTTATATACATTAAACTAAAAACAACACAAAACTACAGACTATGAACAAAATGATTAAGTTTTTTATTTATAGCATTTTTTTAAGTATCCTTTTCTCAGCTTGCCGAAATTATGAGCAATTTCAAATTGATTTTATTTATGACGATCCTAATATTGTTTATGATTTTTGCGATACAATAATAATAGACATTCCTTCTATTGATTCGAATGATTTTATAAAAACACAGTTTGATGTTAAATCCTTATGTGAATCATTTATTGCTTTGCCACTTGAAACAAGCAAAGAAAGTATGATTGGAGAGATCGACAAGATAGTTTTATGTGATAGTTTGATTTTTGTAGGAGATTTTTATACTCAAAAAGCGATATTTATTTTTAATAGGGAAGGCAAATTCCTTAGAAAAATTTCAAGGCCGGGTAAGGGCCCGGGAGAATATCGTTTTCATATTGAAAATTTTTGGATTGACAAAGAAAACAAAATCCTCAGTATTATTGACTCCGATAGATCTCAAGTTATTTATACCGATTTTGAGGGGAAATTATTGTCATATTCAAAAATTCAATTGTTTGGTTCTGATCTATATGAAATTAAAGATTCGGTTTTGTTTTTTTACGTAAACGGCCGAAAAAATCCCGGTTTATTAGAGGAAATAGGAATAGAAGAAAGCAAAGAATATAATTTATACAGAATTGTTGACAATAAAGTACAAAATGCATGGTTTCCAATAAATTCCAATAACACTATTTTTAAAAGTATTAATAACAATTTTTGTCCATTAGACGGGCGACTGTTTTTTAAGCCTACCTACGATTACCGAATTTTTGAATTATCTGACAATAATACTATTCAATGTCGGTTCATGCTTCAGTTCCCTAATAATAACATTTATAAAGAAAGTGATTGGTTTGGGAGTAGAAAGGAAGCTTCTGATGTATTTAGATCCAAGGATCATATCGGCATCAGAGGATTTGAAATAACTGATACTTATCTTTTCATTCATGCAATATGCAATCGCTTTGGATTTAATGTTTTA
Organism: uncultured Alkalitalea sp.; assembly: GCA_964578485.1. Classification (GTDB taxonomy): domain Bacteria; phylum Bacteroidota; class Bacteroidia; order Bacteroidales; family Marinilabiliaceae; genus CAZODA01. Next base: position 2,087 of record CAZODA010000106.1, read on the forward strand.
TATAACCGCAAAACCAAAGAAACACATTATGGCCTTTCCGACTACGTTAATTCATTTGGTATGCTTTTAGATTTTAATGAAGAAACCATGGTCTTTGCAAAGGATTACCGATCAAAATCAACAGAAAATATTAGTCATTTATTTAAGGAAGGCAGCAAATATATTGAAGCGCCTGTGCCCCACGATAATAATCCTGTTATTGTAATTGGAGATTTAATTAAACCTAAGAAATAAAAGTTTTGTAAAGAACAATAAAAATCAGCTTCATGAAAAATTTATTGAGAGTCATAATTGTTAGCATTTTATTATTCACAATATCATCATGTAAAGAAGAGCTTGCCTCCAACAAGTACGATTTAGATACCTTTCATTCGATTGATTCTGATGAGTTATTTAAAAAAATTGAGGTAGTTATATTAGATTCTGTTCCCATCCACCCTATTAGTGCAATAATTAATATGGATTATCACAATGGCTTGTTTTATTTACAAGACTGGTTCCGCACAAGCTTATTGGTTTACAATGAGGCCGGGGAATATGTTCGCTCCATAGGTACTAAAGGTCGTGGTCCCGGAGAATTTGAAGATGTCCGTGATTTTCAAATCAATCGATTCACCGGAAATATCGAAATACTGGGCAATATGGTTCCGATTATTTTAATTTTCGACACCCAAGGTAACTATATCACAAAAAGAAACATTGGGAATAGAATGATTACTATTGATAAAATCTACCATATTACCCCGGATCTAACCGCCTGGCTGTCAAGGGTGGATGACTACCAAGTTGTTGTATATTCGGAAAAACTTAACAAAATTGTATATGAGTACTTCATAGGTATTGACAGAGCTTTTGTTGGGTTATTAAATTATAGAAAACCCTTTTCTCATTATAAGAACAAAACATACTTTTTTGATACCTACAACAATCTTATATTAGAATTTAATGTTGAAGATTTAAAATTTAAGAATTTAATAAGCTTAGATTTTGGCGATTACAATTTTAACAAAGTCATGCTTCCACATCCTGACAAATTTAATGCTCTAAATTTTAATCAACAAAAAGAGATATTGGGTAATATATCTAAATTACCACTTGAGCTTGATGTATATATAGACACAGATAAATTCACATTACTGCGTAAATACTATTACTATATTTTAATTCAAAAACAAGACAATAACACAATAGAATTTAATTCCTTAAATGATAAAAAACTTTGGACAAGTGGCTTAAATCAGGAATTTGCATTTCATTGTTTTCCTTTAATTAATTTTGATAATTATCTTACAGAATCGATGATTGGAGCAGAAGAATACCATAAACTTCAAAAATTAAGTTTAGAAGAAAAAAACAAGGAAATATATGCAATAATTAAATACTGGTTTAAGTAATAAAGGGAGTATCCCCTAAAGTGTATAAGTATTAATATGGATACTCACTGCCTTTTCTCAAAGCAAGATGCTTTGAGTACATTAAAAACTTTGCGCTCTTTGCGTGAACCTAAAACCCGTCCCGTCAATCGTTTACCGCTCCCTCCAAAGGCGGGAGGATTTCGATTCGCTCAAAAACCCTAAACTCTAAACTCTAAACTGTTTACTGATAACTGTTCATTGTTCATTGAATTTATTATTCCTTGTTCTTTATGAAATGTTTATTTATATTTGTCTTTATTATTAAAATTAAATAAAAAAATAAACCTTAAATACAAATTTAATCTCGGCCCATTATGCCTGACCACATTCAACACCCATTTTATCCACATTCTTTTCTTAAGGATTTTTCTGTTGCTACCCCTAAGCTTGCAGAAGAAAATAATTCTTTCAACAGTTCCGTAAATATTTTTCTTTTCTCGGACTCTCTGTTCAATAATTTTGATGGAGACAAATTTCATGAAACAACATATTTATTTGTAAGACTGTTTGCTCTTAATCAAT
>CAZODA010000107.1:0-3528 GCA_964578485.1 uncultured Alkalitalea sp.
TATTGTTTCTTCTTGGCATATTTTTAAATTCTACATTAATGGGCTTGGGTGGTTTCTTTGCCATTATTTGTGCTACACTTGCAGCTCTATTGTTTAAATATGATAAAAAAAATATCGATAACGGGCTTTATGGTTTTAATGCTGCTTTGACCGGTGTTGCTATTTTATTGTTTTATAGACCTGTATTTATTACCTGGATTTTCGTAGCCCTTGGTTCTGTTTTAACTGTTTTGTTGCAACATTTTTTTCTTAAGCACAAACTAACAGTTTATACTCTTTCTTTTGTTTTGGTTACCTGGCTCTTGGTGTGGTTGATTAATAAAAATATTCCCGGTTTAAAAGTCGGATTTGTTGATTTACCCATACAAAGTTATCAGTATTTTTTATTTGCCATAAATGGCTTTGCTCAGGTAATATTTCAAAATAGTTGGATTGCAGGTACTATTTTTTTCATAGCTGTCTTTCTTAATTCACGCATAGCCGCCTTATATGGTTTAGCCGGCGCTGTGATAGCCGGGGTTCTATCGCACTTTTTTTCTGCTCCTGCCGAATCGGTAGCCCTAGGTTTGTTTAGTTATAATGCAGTTTTATGTGCCATTGCATTTGCCGGAAACAATATTAAAGATGCTGTTTTTGTTTTGCTTTCGGTAGTTCTTTCAGTTGGAATTGTTTTGTTGATGTCACATTTTGATTTATTACAGTTGACCTTTCCTTTTGTTGCAGCATCTGTTATCACGCTTACCGTAAAGAAACGAGTTGTTTTACCATAGAACAGATATTAAAACCAAAAGAATGATTTTGAAAATCCTATTTTTGTTAAGGATAAATTATTGTATTTTCATAAAGTTGTTTCTTTAATTTGGCTTCGGCTTTGGCTTATATTTTTTTTACATTGAGATTATAAATTTTTTATAAAATGGCTGAATATTTCCAATATGGAATAGAGGAAATCGAATATTTAAAGAGGGTTGATAAAAAATTGTCTGATGTAATAGCTCATATTGGAATTATAAAAAGGGCTGTTATTCCCGATCTTTTTACTGCTCTGGTTTATAGTATTGTTGGGCAGCAAATTTCCACAAAGGCACATAATACTATTTGGAAAAAAATGAAAGATGGCTTAGGTGATATCACCCCTCATGTTATTGACGGCCATTCTTTGAAATATATTCAACAATTTGGTATTACTTTTAGAAAGGCATCTTATATTAAATCGGCTGCAAAAAAGATCAAAGCCGGTGAATTTGATTTAGCTTCTTTAAGCTCCATGACTGATGATGAGGTTTGTAAAAAGCTTTGCGAATTGGATGGAGTGGGCGATTGGACAGCAGAGATGTTGATGATATTTTCTATGCAAAGGAAAAATATTTTAAGTTATGGAGATTTTGCCATCCGCAAAGGGCTTCAGCTTTTATACGATTATGATAAAATAAATAAGGCGATAGTTGAAAAGCATAAAAATATTTATTCTCCTTATGCCTCTATTGCCTCCCTTTATTTGTGGGCTGTTGCAGGGGGACGTTATGTTGTAAAAAAAGCTGAAAATTCCGATAATGATAACTCTTTGCAATCAGCGGATGCTGATTTTATTTATTCCTTATTCAAGGAAATAAACAGCAATTTAAAAATCAAAAATGTTTCAAACACTGACAAAGAAAAGATCAAAGATGTAATTAAAATATGCCTTATTGAAACAGAATTAGGTACTATGGTTGCCGGTTCTACTTCTAAGGGGCTTTGCATGTTTGAATTTATCGATTACAAACATATAGATCTTGAATTACGCCAATTAGTATCTGTCTTTAATGTTCCTTTGGTAAAAGGCAACAGTCCTTATTTTGATCTTTTAAGAATTCAATTGAAAGAATATTTTAGTGGCAAGCGTTTTAATTTTGATATCCCATTAGATTTAGCCGGTAGTGAATTTCAAAAATCTGTGTGGTTGAGCTTGTTGAATATTCCTTATGGAAGCACGACGAGTTATGGGGAGCAGGCGAAAGCTATGGGTAAGCCTTCTTCAGTTAGAGCAGTGGCTAATGCCAATGGTAAAAACAAAATTTCAATTCTTATACCTTGTCATAGGGTTATTGGTTCTGATGGCAGTCTTACCGGGTATGCCGGAGGGATATGGAAGAAGAAAAAATTATTGGAATTGGAACAGATGAATAAGATGAAAATAAAATAAGATCTTCATTATAATAAAACTTAGGAAGTATGAAAAAGAAATTATTGTTTTTGCTTGTTTGTGTTTTATCATTTTCTATGGTTTACAGTCAACAAAGCCAAGAGGGTGTCAGACGATTTGAGATTCGTGAAAATGTTCCTCTCGACTCCATAGTACTTAGTGACCCTGCTATTCTGGCCGATCACAAAACAAATATGTATTATATGACAGGCACCGGTGGCTTATTATGGAAAAGTAAAGATTTAAAACTATGGTCGGGTCCTTATCATGTAGCAAAAACTGATCCTTCATCTTGGATGGGTCCGAATCCCATGATATGGGCGGCAGAGCTTCATCAATACAAAGACAAATACTATTACTTTGCTACATTTACCAATAGGAGTGTTATTATTGACACTGTAAAAGGCAATACCATAGAACGTCGGGCAAGTCATATTTTAGTTAGTGACAATGCTGATGGCCCTTATGTTCCTATGCAGGACTCTATATATCTGCCTGCCGACAAACCTACTTTAGATGGTACCTTTTGGGTTGATAGCGATGGCAAGCCCTATATGGTTTATTGTTATGAATGGTTACAAAATTGGAATGGTACTATTGAAAAGATAGAGTTAAAACCTGATTTAAGTGGGTCTTTGGGAGAGGGGCATGTACTGTTTCGAGCAAGTGATTCTCCTTGGAGTTGTGAAAATGATGAAAATGGTCAATTGAGACGAAGCAAGGTGACTGATGGTCCTTACTTGTTTCGGACGGGTAGTGGTCGTTTAGGAATGATATGGACGAGCTGGGTTTTTGATATTTATATGCAGGGTGTTGCATATTCGGAAAATGGAACTTTGGATGGTCCATGGATTCACGAAGAAAAACCTATAACTCCACCGAATTTTGGCCATGGTATGTTGTTTCAAACTTTTGAGGGTAAGTGGCTTATGTCGGTGCATAGTCATGAGGACCGTAAGGGTCGATATTTTAGAGTCCCCAATCTATTTGAAGTTGATTTTTCGGGTGATAGATTAGTTGTTGGAAAGCCTTACACCTTATAATTATGGGATACTACTCAATTTTTTTGTCCACGAATTTCACGAATTAACACGAATTTTTTAATTAGCAAATTAGTTGATGTGATGATTAGTAGATTAGTTAATTAGCAGATTAGTTAATTGGTTAATTAGCTGATTAGCAGACTAGTGAATTAGTTATGAATTATGAATGATGGGTTTCGAGTTTAGGGTTTTGAGCGAAGCGGAATCCCGACTCCCGCTAAAGCGGGACAGCTTGCGTCGGGACAGGTTTAGTTATAAGTTTTTAATGTACTCAAAGCATCCTGCTTTGAGAAAAGGCAT
>CAZODA010000108.1:0-2891 GCA_964578485.1 uncultured Alkalitalea sp.
CCACAGCATTTAACATAGGATTAATACAAACAAAAGATGCCGGTGATATCTCTCTTGATGCGATAGCTGTAATGGCAGAAGCGCAGAATGAAGTAAATTTTAATGTTACTGGATATATAAAGGATAAAACTTTAGTTGTTAAAACAACAACAGGTACAGCCCAAATCCAATTATGTGGGGATGCTGCAGCTAGTTATCTTGGGCTTGTAAGCGGCAGCATCTCAGGATGCATCACCGTAACAATAACAGTAACAACTGAAACTCATGATTGCCCAAGACCAGGGTATACCTGCTAATTAATCATTAAAACCTATCATTACCCTATGTAATCAAATTAAATCATAAAATTACATAGGGTAATTAAAAATTAATCCAATGAAAATAAAGAACGTCTATATTCCAATATTAATAATAGGGATATACTTAACATGGGGATGTAACAAAAGGAATTACGAAAACCAAGGGTTTTCTTTCCTTGTTTCTAATTTTAACGAAAACAACTGGGAAGCAAAAATATTTTATCAAAACAACACAAAACACGAATTCTTGTTTTTAGATGATGATAATGATGACAATATAATTGGAGATATTACAAATTTAAAATTATTTGATGATTATATTTTATTTTATGAAAGAGCAAGAGACCTGTTGTTTTTATTTTCTATAAATGAGAATTTCATGACAAAAATCGGAAAAAAGGGTAGAGGACCCAATGAATATACAAGAATCACTTATTACGATTTTTCCACAAAGAATGGGGTGCCTGTTATTGAAATTTTAGATGCCAACCGTTACGAGCTTCAAACATATAATCTTTCCGGAGAACTAATAAACATTATTAAATTAAATCAAGATCTCAACTATGCGGCATTTGTCCATACCGAAAGTGGTTATTTCTTTTTTACTCCTGAAAATAAAGATAAATATATGCTTGTCTTGTTTTCGAACAACTTAAAGGAAATTAGAGGAAGATATTTATATGACAACAGCATTTTCATTCCTTTAGAAGATCAAAATTTCATTAAAGCTGATAACAAGATTTTTTTTCATTACGGTTATAATGACACTATTTATTCTATTGATGGGACAGATGTACAACCATCAATTTATATTGATTTTGGTGAAAGAAAAGTTGTTAACTCGGATGTTTTAAACACAAAATCCTTAAAAGACTATCAAAGTAAGTTGTATTTTTCTAATAAAACTTTTTTTGGAAACATCAAGAATATGATGTCAAATGGTAACCGAATAATTTTTAATTTCGGGGAAATAAAAATTAACGAACCGACACAAAGCTACTATGGAGATATTGACTTGAATACAGGAAAATCTTCCTTTTATAAAGCTATTGCAACAGATTTTCCTTTTGGCTTTTCGGTAATTAGCATGCATAAAGATTTTTTGCTTGGAATTATTTATCCTCATAACTTATCAGAAGTCGGCAGTAATTATTTTAAAAAGACTTTTAATAAAGATATTTCAATAATGTCAAACCCAATTTTTATAAAAATATATGAAAACTAAGGTAGTTTTTTTGACTTTAAATTTAATAGTGGCAATTACAATAGTTTTTTTATTAATTCATATAAAAGGCCTTCAAAAGCAATTTGAGATTGTTAAAGAAAATAATAAAGAAATCAAAGAACAAAACTTCCACTATTTTTATTCTTTAAATCAAATTCTCGAAACAAATGTTTCAAACGAATCATTTCAAATATGTGTGAAAATTAATGATTATGGTTGTGGTTACTGTACTGAAAAACTAATGACTAAACTTAGAGACTGTTTTGATAATGAGAATCTTCAGATTGTTGTTAATAGTGGAGCATTTGAATTATACAACACGTTATGTGGTGAAGGGTATAATGTTCTTATTGATTCATTGGAAAACTTTAACTTTAAAGTAGTTGACCCCGTAATATTTTTATGTATGCAAAATAATAAATTTCTTTTTCCATACTCGCCTGATATTAATATAGCTCCAGAGCTATTTGATTTATATATAAGGAATTTATCCATAATAACAGCTCCTTTGTCAGTTCAATAATTTTTACACCTTAGATGATTTATCGTTAAAACGATACAGACATGGCGTTGCTATACCTGACCCAGCGAAGGCTCTTAGGTTTGCATTAGTAATTAAATTTTTAAAAGCTAGGTTAATTTCTTTCTTTTGTTGTATTAAAGAAGGATTGATATTAAAAGCAATTAATGGTGTTAAGTGGGATACAATAATTTTAAAATTTGATAAAGAAGATTCTAACATAATATATCAAGTTGATGAAATTGGTTTTAAACCACTCGAGTTTTAATTAAATAAATCATAAATAAAAACCTGTAAATAATCCTAAGAGATCAACAATGAAAAAACATACAACTTTATTACTTATATCCTTAATTTGTTTATCATGCACTCCCAGACCACAGACTGAAAAAGATTTAGCTGCAGTTTTAAACACTAAGATAAATTTTGGTAAGCTCAGTACTGTTCAATACAAGGATTCTTTATTGATACTTCAAGAAATATTAAATAATTTCGAATATAAGTCAATAATATATCTTCAGGATGGTTGTCAGCCCTGCTACCCGAAATTTATTGAATGGCAGCAAAAAATGGAAGAGTATAATGCTGCCCTTTTATTAGAAAATCCGGAGAGCATACAAACAAAGCATACAATATTATTTGTGATTCGCACAGACGATTACAATGATTTTATGGCTAAAGTTAAAAGGATCAATAAAGAAGCAAATGAAAATTGTTATGTTGTTATTGACTCCGATCACGAGTTTTTTATTAACAACAGCGATATTCCCAATTGGATATTAGATAACTCTATACTTATCAATAGTGAAAACAAAATAAAAATGATAGGTGCACCCTGGATAAATGA
>CAZODA010000109.1:0-2737 GCA_964578485.1 uncultured Alkalitalea sp.
ATTTTAAATACAATGAAACCGCAGCTTTTTATATAAGAAATTAGCCAAACTCCAGGCAAGTGATGGATAATCACTTGTTGTTATTTTATTGTTTTCTTGATTTTAATTTTATTTCTATCTTCTCATTTCGTAAAAGAGCGGATCAATTTGATTTCAAGTTTTTGATACTTAGCTATATTATTCTCTTTTTATTTTTATAAGTATTAACATACTATTCTTAACTAATTTCCAAGGCTTGTCTTCAGGTTATACATGGCCGTCAGCCGCTGTATCTCGTGATAAATAAGATTTTGCTTAGCTTGGTCTTCGGCATTTATATAAGTGAGATAATCGTTGGTGGTAACTGTTCCATATTCCAATTGGTTTTGAGCGGATATACGGATATTTTCTCGCAGATTGATAATTTCACGATCCGTCTCAATTATTTCGTGCAATTTTTCAATTTCATTATTCTGTCGCGTTACGTCAAGTTCCAGGTTGAAAAGGAAAATATCTTTCTGCACATCTACGGCATTTTGGTTGTTCATGAGCAGTCCCTTTTCTTTTTTATGAGTATAAAGATTTGATATATTCCACGTCAAGCGCACTCCTCCTACATAATAAAAGTCAAAATCATTTGCCAGCATATTTAGTCCGGGTTTACCGTAGCCACCTTGTGCAAATAGATTCAAACGAGGCATAATGCCTGTATCAAGCAGTTTTCCTTTGGATTGGATGGCACGTTTTTGTGAATCGAACATTTGCAGTTCCGGTCTATTGATATCCGATATCATCACCTTTTCCAAAGGTTTTTCAAACAGCGTCTCCTCATTTACATCCCGGCTTATAAAGAAAGAAAGCATTTCCGTATAGGTTTTTCGCATAGCATGCATTTCAATTGTCCTTTGTTCCGCTTTTAACAGTTCGGCCTTGAGCATGTCCGCACTGCTTTTGAGCGCAACACCATTGGCAATGGCTGTCCGATTCTTATCGATGGCCGACCGGATATCCTTCTTCATGATTTCCACCTGATTAATCTGAGCATCAATCAAAAGGATTCCGAAATAGAGCTGGTTGATCCTTTCCTTGACTTTGTAAAGTTCAACATCCGTCCGGTTTCTTTCAGCGTCAGCTTCGGACTTCACAATTTCTTTCTTGTATTTTACGGTCGTAAAAACATCGCTTATCGGTTGCACCACTTCACCCTGAATCCTATACTGATCCTTGCTCAAAGTCGGCACATCAGTATTAGGCAAAGAAAACGGCATCTTAGTGACATCGGACTGGTAAGTGGCTTGCCCTGAAATCGTGAATTGCGGCAGATAACCTTTCGAAGCATTCGAGATGGAATAATCTCTGCTCTTTTCTATCAGTTCATATTGTTTAACCAGCGGATAATTGCTTTCCGCCAAAGTATAGCATTCATCAAGAGTCAGAGATTGACCGTTGACAGATGCAAAAACAATCATTACAGATAAAATTATGGATATAATATTCTTAATCATGTTGTTTATATTATTAATTTATATTATTGATTTATACTATCATTTTAATTTTTTGATTAATTGCGGGGTAAAAAAAACACTACAATTTTAAAATAGCTTTTGCCCAAGTAATTATATAGCTTTTCCTCTCAACCATATGTTGTCTGAACTTTTGCTCATCAGTATAGAAGATGGGTTTGGAAACGAAAGGAAACAATATCATTCCCAACAGCGAAATCACAAATTGGCGCGGGTCGGTTTCCGGGCTTGCAAGCTCAATTTGTTGAATGAGTATAGAACCGTTGAACAGCTTATCCGCCTGAACCCTTCCCTTAAAATTGTCAGGGTCAACCTTTATTTCATTAAATACGAAAAGTGGAAGCTCAGGATTTTCTATCAGTAGATCGATATAATTGTCCGTTAGTAGTTCTATTTTCTCCACAAGCGTACTTTTATGATCGTCAACGACGGGCAACATCACCTGGAAAAATTTCTCGGAGTTTTTCGCCATCACTATTTCAAAAAGCTTTTGTTTACTCCTAAAATAATAGTTTAACAAAGCCATGTTTACCCCGGCTTCTTCAGCAATATCACGATTTCGTGTACCTGCATAACCTTTTTGACCAAACACTTTATGAGCGGCTTCAATAATCCTTTCTTCTGTTGATTGACTATTCATTTTTTATTTTTATAATAATAATGGGTCAAATATATAACATGAAAAATTAAAATCCAAAGAATTTAATCAAAAAATTAATATTTTTGATTAAATTTCTTGTTTAAATACTTATTTATACTAAAGAATGCAGTTATATGTAAACAAATGATAGCAGAATATCTTTTCAAAAAGAAAAGATGGGAGTGCAAGAGATTGTCAACCAAGGTTAAAGTAGAAGACACTTTTGATGATGTGACAGATAAAACAAACGAGAAGATTAACCTAAACTTCATTTTTTCAAATAAACAATTGAAAATTTGGATATTACTGATATTAATAAATGACAGAAACTATGACCGGGAATATGACTTACAAATGTTCACCAAAATTATTTCTCCGTTTAGGTTTTTAGCTTACTTTAAAATTAATATTATTATAATGTTATATTGACAGAAATTTATCTGCACGATATTCATGCTATTACACTGAAACTATATCACCCCTTCGGGGTTTTGGTGTGTGGGGGTCACATTCTTTCTATAATAATTTCACCCCTTCGGGGTTATTTGTCTAAATGTCAGGGTTTTTCTATAATAATTCATCAAGTTTTCTACCA
>CAZODA010000110.1:0-2609 GCA_964578485.1 uncultured Alkalitalea sp.
TGTTACCGGCAACTAAATATGTATCATTTTCGGCAAATAAGGATGCATCATTTTCGGCAAATAAGGATGCATTATTTTGTGTTAAAAATAATATGATTAATTATTAAATTCAAAGAAATTAGAACGATTCGTCATTCTGTATCCTTTTCCTTTCAATTTAACTATATCACATCTAAAGAGGATTCTGTCAAGTATTGCCGTAACCACAACGGTATCCTCAATAAAATCAGTCCATTCCTTGGGTGATTTGTTGGTTGTAATAATCAATGAGGTTTTTCCATGTAACTCATTAATTAAATTAAAAAAAGCGACAGCATCTTGCTTTGTAACAGGAAACATCATAATATCATCAATTACAAGCAAATGGGCTTTAATAATACGTTTGTATTCATTTGCGGCAGTTCGTGTTATTTCTTTCATTTTCAGCACTCTTACAATGTCTTCCATTGTTTTAAAATAAGCCCTGTAACCTTGTTCAATAGCATCAAAACACAATCCTGCCGCCAAGAAAGTTTTTCCGGTACCGGATGGCCCCATAAAAATCATATTATAGCCTTGTTCTAACCACTTTAGCTCTCTGATTTGCTTGATTTGTGCCGGTTGCAGTCCATTATCAAGCGAGTGGTCATACATCTCTAAATTGTACTCTAACGGCAGTCTGGCCTGTTTCTTACGGTTTTCCATGTCTTTGGCTTTTCTGTTTTGTATTTCATAATCCATAAGCTGATTTACCAAATCAAGATAGGTACACTGCTCTTTTTCTGCTTTTTGGATAATGTCATCTAATGCAGTTGCTAAAGCGGCTAATTTTAAGGTTTTGCATTGTTGTTTGACAACGTCTGATTTAGTCATATTATTATTAATTAAGCGTTAAAAATAGATTCATAATCGTCAATATCACTCACTAAGGGTTTTTCACTTGCACCATCTAAAGCATATTTTCCGTTTAATGGTTTTATCTGTGTAGAAGTAGGAGTTAGCTCTTTTTGGGCTTGGGCTGCAAAAACAAACCATACCTGTTCAAACTCAATGGCTGAAAAGAGTTGGTTTTTGATACAATACTTTAGTGTTTTATCAGCCAGGTTTACGCAACTATCATTTTTATTTAAAACCTTCATCATGCGCTGTAAATGGTCACGCATATAGCGTGAGAAACGGGATTTAATTTCAGAAAGATATTGGTTTGCATCATGGGGCGAAGTAAAATTGCTTATGACAGCTTCTGTCATTTTCTGAAGGCTTTTTGAGCGATCCCGCTTATGATTGGTGTTGATAATAGTTTGCCCCTTGCCTGTACTCTTATGATGCGTACAAATCAACTCGCCCGTTAAATTAAATATTTCAATTAATCCTGATTTTTCTTTAATGATTACATCTGTTGTCCCCTGTTGATATGTTCCGCAAGGAACTGAGTAGAAGTTGCTTTTAAAGTTAACCACATTATTTTTTCGTACGAAGTACAGCTTCTGTTGGGATTCTTCAAGTTTCAAAGGGAAATAGGGTGTCAAATGTACTTGCTCGACAAGAAACTCTATTGATGGTATTCTTTTGGTGTAATTATGTTCAAGGGCATTGGCTGTACGCTCTAACCAGGCAACGGCCTCTTGGTTTAGAGTTTGTTCGCTGTGATAGGTGCGATTATACAAGAAGTTCTTTTTGACATATTGCACAACATTCTCAACCTTACCTTTACTCTCAGGGTCGGCCTTCCTGCAGAAATGAAGCTCAAAACTTCTCTCTCGTGTATAATCTCTAAAAGTCTTTGTTAAAATTAAATCCCCAAGATTTTCGTCCACCATCATAATCCTATCCTGATCATAAACAATGGTTTGCGGAACACCCTGAAAGAAAGCAAAGCCGTTTTCATGAGCCTTACACACGGATAAAGAAGTAAATGGGGTATCTGAAAAACAGACATACTTCATTCTGCTGCGGGAAAGTACCATGACGAAGAACCAAACTTTCTTACGTTTCCCACTAACGGCGACCATGTTGTATACGCCAAAATCCACTTGTGCCTGACTGCCATAAGGTAATTCTTCTACAGGCCCGTATTCCCTTGTGTTTTGAACAACCGGAATGTTGTGTTTTTGACGTACAAACATTGTAAAGTTATAGGCAGTTCTTACATTAACCTTTGGCAGATCAGGGTAGCGTTCTTTAAGCCAATCAAAGATCTGCGCGGTAGAAGTGTCTGGAAACTCCTTAAGTTTGTCTTTTACAAAATCCTCATAAGCATTAAGGATTTTGTGTCGATATTGGTTTTTTATAAGGAATGACTCATACTCAACTTCTGACATAGCCAAATATTTACGGACAGTACGACTGTCAAGCACTAAATATTGAGCTATTCGTCTGTTGCTAAAGCCTAACCTGTTAAGACGGTGAATTTCGTGATACATGATCCAGTTATTAAAGGTTTTCTCATTCATAATCAGCGTTTTTGAAATTGCCGTAAAAAAACGCTCAAAAGAAAAAAAAATTACTTTCCAGTTCTCCGGTCTTTCCCCGGGGAAAGACCGGAGAACTGGAAAATCATACATCACTATTTTCCGAAAGTGCTACATTACTATTTTCCGATTTTGGTACATTGTTATTTTCCGGTTACA
>CAZODA010000111.1:0-2604 GCA_964578485.1 uncultured Alkalitalea sp.
TTGCTATACACAAATTTTTCACCTCAAAAGGTTTTGTAAATATTCATACCCCTATTATAACCTCATCTGATGCTGAAGGGGCAGGTGAAATGTTTAAAGTAACAACTTTTGATTTTGAAAATGTGCCTAAAACAAAAGAAGGAGATATAGACTTTTCTAAAGATTTCTTTGGACGCGCTACAAATCTTACAGTATCAGGACAACTGGAAGGGGAGTTAGCAGCAATGGGACTTTCGGAAATATATACCTTCGGACCAACTTTTAGAGCTGAAAATTCAAATACAACCCGCCATCTTGCCGAATTTTGGATGATTGAACCTGAAATGGCATTTTATGACCTTAAGGATAATATGGACCTCGCCGAAGAATTCCTTAAATATCTGATACAATATGCAATTGATAATTGCCAAGATGACTTGGCATTTTTGAGTAAACGACTAATAGACGAAGAAAAAAATAAAAAAGCAGAGGAACGAAGCATGGAGTTAATTGAAAAATTAATGTTCGTGTTGGAAAGTGATTTTGAAAGACTCAGTTATTCAAATGCTATTGAAATCTTAAAAGAATCAAATCCCAATAAAAAAGGAAAATTTCAATATCCGGTTGAAGGCTTCGGAACTGACTTGCATAGTGAACATGAACGCTATCTTGTAGAACGACATTTTAAAAAACCTGTTATTTTGACCGATTACCCTAAAGAAATAAAAGCTTTTTATATGAAAGTTAACGAGGATCAAAAAACAGTCAAAGCTATGGATGTCCTATTCCCGCAAATAGGTGAAATTATTGGTGGATCACAAAGAGAAGAAGATTATAACAAACTTTTCGAAAGAATGAAGGAAATGGATATACCAACAGATGAAATGTGGTGGTATTTAGAAACAAGAAAGTTTGGAACTGTACCTCATAGTGGCTTCGGACTTGGCTTTGAACGTATGATGCTGTTTATGACAGGCATGAATAATATAAGAGATGTTATCCCATTTCCAAGAACTCCAAAAAGTGCAGAATTTTAATTTTTAAAAAATCGAAAACAAAAATTAAAAATTATGTTAATAAGCATAATGCAGATTTATGCTTTTTCCCCAAGGAACTGTTAAAATTTTTATAATAGAAATGATTTTACTACAATGAGTTAAGATAATAACTTTGAAAAGAGAAGATGATTGAAGTTTTATGAATCGTAGTAATTGTTATGTTCATTACAATATTTGTTAAATTAATATAATTACTATAAGTTTTTGAGTCCTTGGAGCTTCTTTAAAAAATATATATAAAAAATTCATAACTTTTTTTCGATAAAACAGTATAAGAGCCTACAAGATCGTATGTGGGTTGTGAAATATTTATTCCAAATCGTATTATTTTTTTGTCTGATGCTGGGTGGCAATATTGTTGTAGCTCAGTATCCGGATTTTTATTTTACCAGAATATCTGACTATAATAATCTGGCCAGCCATTATGTGGACAAAATGGTGCAGGATGATTATGGTTATATTTGGATTGGTACACAAAACGGATTGAGCCGTTTTGATGGTTATGAAAATAAAACTTACAGAGATTTCTACAAATCTGAAAATCTTGACTTGGTTAGTAGTCAGGTTGACTATTTAATAGTAGATTCAAAAAATCGGATATGGGCTTCAACTCCTATTAGTATTTTATTATATAACAGGGATTTAGATTATTTCGAATCGATAGCCAATTATCAGGATATGGCCGGGCTCCCCGGAATTTATCACGACTGTTTACTTGAAGATCCAAATGGACATTTAATTATTGCTATTGATTCTGCTCTTTATAGATATAACGAGGAAAGCAGGGATTTCTCTCAAATTTTTAAAACTCCTGATGGGAAGATAATTTCATCAATAATATTTGATCCGGAGGGAGGATTTTGGCTCGGATATGAAAATGGTGGAGGCGTAGCTTATTTTAATGAATATTCTGATTCTGTTGCTGCTATTACTTTTAAAAATGAATTAGATGCCGGCTCGCGGGACTTTTCTATTGTTGATTTGGAAAGAGATGGGGAGTATCTTTGGATTGCTATCATGGGAGGAGGAATAGTAAGGCTTAATTTGGAAACAAAAGAAATTAGAAAATTTTATGCCGATACTGCAGAGAAACATGTAATTGGTTTTTATCGTGATAAGGAAGGAAATTTATGGTCGAGCGATTATGGAGGAACAAAAATTTATTTACCCGAAGAGGAATATTTCCATGGATATTATTATTCTGATGATTATGTGGGTTCTGTCAGGCCGGACTTGAATGGTATCTTTCAGGACAGGCAAGGAAATTATTATACATATTATAATGGAGAGGGGGTTATGGTAAGTCCTACTCAAAGAGGATTCAGAATATTTAATACAAGCGATAGATTTTATTGGACTACAACTAATGATAATATCAGTGCCATACATAATGATCGTTATGGCAACTTATGGGCAGGAGCATTTAGCGGTGGTTTAGATATTTTTGCATGGGAAAATAATGAAGTGGTACGTATAGCACCTTCAGAAAATGTTCCCGGTAAGCTTGGTGCAGGGAGTGTTTTAGTTATTTTCCGCGATAGTAGCAATCGTATGTGGATAGGTACTC
>CAZODA010000112.1:0-2578 GCA_964578485.1 uncultured Alkalitalea sp.
TTCAACAGGTGGTTGAATCTTGTAAAATCTTGTCAACCTTAATTATGAAATGACAGACTGTTTACTGATGACTGTTTACTGATGACTGTTCATTGTTTATCTATAATTAGAAATCAAATATCTGAAATTAGAACTTTTTGTATTTGAACACCTTTATATTTGAATTGTTAATTAATAACAATAAGATGTAATTTGTGTTTCTCTTGCTTATAATTTAACTTTCAAATATTATATGTTTAATTTAATTAACCTTAGATCTATGAAAAAAATACTTGGTTTTTTAGCATTTTTGCTTCTTATTTTTTTGGGCAGTTGTTCAAAAGAACTTCCCGATTTAAATGAATTCGCCGACGATACTTCAGAAACACAGCTTAAGGGCTACAATTCCGGAACAAATAATGGCTTTTTCTGGTTTTTATGGACTGATGATAAAAGTGGAAATGTAGATTATCAAAATGGTTCCGGCGGCAATTATTCAGTTTCCTGGAATTATACAGGTAATTTTACTTGTGGTAAAGGGTGGAGTTCCGGTTCCCCGACACGTAAGATTGGCTATAATGTTGGTGTCCATAATCATTCCGGAGGTGGTGTTATTGCTTACTATGGATGGACAAGGAATCCTTTGATCGAATATTATGTAAATGAACGTTGGGGAAGCGGTCGTCCTACAGGTGAGCATAAAGGCAGTGTTACCAGTGATGGGGTTACTTATGATATTTATACAGCTATGCGGTATAACGCCCCTTCGATTGATGGAACACAAACTTTTCGCCAAATTTTTAGTACCCGACGTTCGCAAGGACCAACAGGTCAAAACCAAACTATTACTTTTGCTAACCATAGAAATGCATGGGCAAATGTTGGTTTGAACTTGGGAAATGACTGGTCACCTTATGCTGTATTGCTCACAGAAGCATATGGAGGAAATAGTCAGGGCTATGTTAATGCAACTGTTTGGAGTGCCGGTGAAAGTAGTGGCAGTAGTAATAACAACAATGCGGGAAACCAAGGAGGAGGCAGTTCGCAATATTACAGAATTCAAAATAGAGCAACCGGCTTATATTTAGATGGTATGGGACGGACACAAAATGGATCAGATCTTTCTCAATATGCAAATACTAATCATCAAAATAGTCATTGGAGCCGTGAATCAGTAAATGGTTTTGAAAGAATAAAAAATAGAGCAACAGGATTGTTAATCGATGGCATGGGAAGAACTTCAAATGGCGCTGTTGCCGGGCAATATGCTAATACAACGCATGTTAATGCACAATGGAGTGTAGAATCTTCAGGAAATGGTTATTATAGATTGAAAAACAGAGGAACAGGCTTGTTTCTTGATGGCATGGGAAGAACTACAAATGGTGCAAATGTTGGACAATATGCAAATACAAATCATAATAATGCACAATGGAGATTTGTGCCTGTCCAATAAAATGTATATCAAAAGTTAGTTCGTTAAAATATGTAAAATTGGAAAGCGCTGCCTCAAACAAACCAAGGCAGCACTTTCCAATTCAAAAAGAAAAAGATCCTTTAAATGAAAAAATGCTTATTTATTTTTTCCCCTTTTCTAATCATTACTTTTTTTGCTTGTACATTACAAAAAAACAATGAATTTGTATATATTAAAGGAGGAAACATAAAGAACACAAGCATAGGAGCTAAGTTCAAGGTAAAAGAAATTGATGATTTCTATATAGGGAAATTTGAAGTAACTCAAAAACAGTGGAAGCAAATTATGGGATATAATCCTTCTGCCTTTAAGGGGGAAAACTTACCGGTGGAAATGGTTAGTTGGTACGATTGTATAGAGTATTGCAATTTAAGAAGTGAAAAGGATGGACTTGAACCCTACTATTATATATATAAAGATATAAGAGATAGTGTAAACCATAATGAAAATGATACCATAAAATGGCTTGTAGAAGCTAATTCTAAAGCTAATGGTTATAGGCTACCAAGTGAAATAGAATGGGAATTTGCTGCAAGCGGAGGATTTAAAAGTAAAGGATATGCATTTAGTGGGGGAGATAATATTTATAAGCTTGGCTGGTTCTGGAAAAATTCAGGAGAAAAGAAATTGACAGGAAGCTGGGACTGGAATAGAATAGAAATGAATAAATGCCAAACACAAAAAATCGGAATGAAAAAAGCTAATGAACTTGGGCTTTTTGATATGTCGGGAAATGTTAGAGAGTGGTGCTTTAATTGGTATGAGGATGAACAATTAAAAATAGGATATGGCCGAATATGGAAAGGTGGAGGTTGGATAGGCGATATTCACGCTTGTAAGATTGCATATAGAGGATTATTTGAAGCTGATGGGAGAGGACCCGACCAAGGTCTTCGTTTAGCTCGCAATGCTGTTAAAAAGTAAAATCATAAATATTATATAAAAGTTTTAACAGTATTTTAAATATAAATATGTTAATTTTAATGGGAAAAGTAGAGTAAAACTCTCATTTTTATGTATATCATATTATATTTTGTAATTTGTTTTTAACAATATTTTGGTCTTATTTGAAATAATTTTGCTCGAAAGGTGTAAATATTTGTTTTTTTCGGGTAATTTTTA
>CAZODA010000113.1:0-2527 GCA_964578485.1 uncultured Alkalitalea sp.
TGTAATCAGTAACTTCATTTCCGCATATTTTGGCAATTAGACTTCCCCACTCAATGGTATAAAAAAAGAGTCTTCATCTTTGTATAAACTAAAAATACAATACAATGAAGACTCTTACACAACAATTTAAAAAAACTATTATGTGGTACAAAGTTAAAGGATTTACCTTTGAAGGACTCAATAAAAGTCAAATATCTTTAGAGTTAGGCATTGACCGAGGCACTGTAGGCAAGTATTTGAAGATGTCCGAGTCCGAATTCTTGGTGTGGATTAGTGAACCGCATCGCCGGCCTAAGAAGTTGCAAGCTTATGTTGCATATATTAAGAAACAGCTTGAAGCTCAACCATTTTTATCGAGTGCACAAATTGAGGATCGTCTTAAAGAGAACTTTCCCGAAGCTCCCACTGTATCGAGTAAGACGGTTTATAATACAGTAGAAGCTATTCGCCGTGAATATGGTCTAAAAAAGACCCAAGGAGTCAGGCAGCGTATTTATGAGAAACGTGCGGAAGAAGCTTATGGTGCAGAAGCTCAAGTAGATTTTGGAAGCTATAACATGACAACAACTACCGGTAAACGGATAAAGGTTTATTTTTTTGTAATGATACTGAGCCGTTCACGATATAAATATCTTTATTTTCAAAACCATCCTTTTACAAGCGGAACCTGTATTGATGCACACAACAAAGCATTTAATTACTTTTGCGGTCAACCCAAACGCATCTTATATGATCAGGATCGAGTATTGATGAAAGATGAAAATTTAGGTGATTTGATACTTGTTCAACAGTTTCAACGCTATGTTTCTACAATGAAGTTCACCCCGACATTTTGTCGTAAATCTGATCCTGAAAGCAAAGGTAAAGTAGAAAATGTTGTAGGTTATGTCAAAAAGAACTTTTTAAGAGGTCGTGAATATCAAGATATTAACACACTCAATGAAGCAGCACTCTTGTGGCTTAAGCGCACGGGAAACGGGACAACACATGCCGGAATAAAAAAAGTACCTTATCAAGAGTGGCTTGTGGAAAAAAGCCATCTGTTACCTTACTATCACCATAGCAAACAACCGAAAAAATTACTACGCTATAAAGTAAGAAAAGACAATACTATAAATTATAAGAGTAATTTTTATACCCTTCCCTCAGGCACATACCAAGGAGTAAATTCAGAGGTGTTAATTAAAACAGGAGATGATAAATTGTATATATTATCCGACACAAAAGAGCAAGAGCTTTTAGCAACGCACAGCCTGTGTTATGGTCGTGGGCAAACAATACACAATACAGATCATCGTCGCGACAAAAGCAAAAATTTAAAAGCCTTAAAGATAGAAGTTGCACATCTTTACAACGATGTACCATCATATGAGCAATATGTCGAGTTGATTGCTAAAGATAAGGTACGCTATTTTAGAGACAATTTATTGAAGTTGAAGTCAGGCAGAGGCACATTAAAGGCCACCATTATAGAAGAAGCTATTGTTTTTTGCATCAGGGAATCCACTTATAATGCCAATACAATGTTGGAAGTCGCGCGTAGTTATCAAAAACAAAAGGAAGTCGAAAGGGGTATTGGGCAGCCTGATATAAAAGCTGTTACAGTTAACATGACACAAGCAAACCTCAATCCTGAGAGAAGTAAAATATCTATCTATGAAAACATAATGAAATGAATACACAAATAATAAAAATAAAGGAAAATGCCGACTACCTGCGCTTATCGTTAATACGCAATGAAGCGGAAAGTATTATTCATGCAGCACAAATAAATAAACCAAGCTACATGGAATACACTCATGAACTGTTAGAGAAAGAGGTACAACGTCGTCGTCGAACAGATTTAGAAAGGCGTTTGAAGGCTGCTAAACTACCACGACATCATGATCTTGATTACTACGATTTTAAGGTCACATCAAGCATCTCACAGAAACAAATGAAGGAGCTGCGAGAGCTCTTGTGGGTGGAACAAATCTATAACTTAGTGCTTATGGGACCAAGCGGAACAGGCAAATCATATATCGCAGCCGGCTTGATTAATGACGCGGTAAAGAAAGGATATAAAGCTTATTTTACAACTATGGAAGATCTTATCAATACCTTACGAATGAAAGACCTGACAACGTCCGCACTGGGGTATTATAATCGACTTTTAAAAGCGCATCTAATAGCCATAGACGATATCATGCTCTTCCCTATAAAAAAGCACGAATCAGTATCTTTGTTTAATTTAATAAACAGCTTACATGAACAGTGTTCGTTGATAATAACTACCAACAAATCACCATCACAATGGGCTGAAATGATGGATGATGAAGTCCTGGCAACAGCCATGCTCGATAGAATCTTATACCGATGTGAGGTGATAAAACTAGAGGGTAAGAGCTACAGAATGGAAAACAGAAAAAATATATTTGTAGAAAAATAAACCATTAAGGATAGCTGTTTCAGCACTTCGCTGCGCTTCGTGCTGAAACAGCTATCCTTAATCAAAAAATAACAACATAATTTTTAACATAGTGGGGAA
>CAZODA010000114.1:0-2312 GCA_964578485.1 uncultured Alkalitalea sp.
TTTTACTATAATTTGTGTAAATGATTTTGGTGGAAATGAATAAGCAATTTTATCTCCTGAAGTTTTAATTTTACTATTTTCAATTTTGACATTTTGATTATTTACAGAATTTGTATCTGTAATATTTTCCCCTGTAACTGTGTTTACAGATGCTTCAGCCGCGAAATCACCATTATGTGAAAGGATATCTCCATCAATTGCTTGATCTTTATTTCTATTCACCACATTAATAACAATTTGCTTTTTTTCTTTCTCAAAAGTTGATGATACATCTAAATATGGAACATCTTTATATCTGCGAGTTGAAAAGCCCGGACTTTTACAAAACACGTCTAAGGCTTCTCCTTTACAGTTGTTTGCAAAAAGATATAAGGGATGATAGGTTGTTTGCTTCCATACTTTATCATTGTCAATACGCATGGGAGCAATCACATTTACCAACTGGGCCATATTGGCCATTTTTACAATATCGGAAGTACGTATAAATATATTAAGATATTGCGCAACTACTAAAGCATCTTGTAAATCGTATATTTCAGATAAGGTATTATCGGGACCGCCAAAAGTACGTGTCCATGCATTCCATTCATCAAATGCAATAAACACATCTTTATTGGAACGATTTTTCATTTTTGCTTCTTTTATTTGCTGCTCTACTATTCTTATATATTCTTCCACTTCCATAGTGCTTGTCATATAAGTATAATAATCGGAGAAATTATGTGCATAATGATGAAGTGATATATAATCTATATAGTTATACATTTCAACTAATATTGTTCTATTCCATTTATTCCAGTCTGCATCATAGTTACTGGATCCGCTGGCTATCAGTTTAATGTCATTATCTATCCACCTCATTAATTTTGCTGTTTCAATTGCAACTTTAGCATACTCTTCGGGTGATTTATGTCCCATTTGCCATGGACCATCCACTTCGTTGCCTAATCCCCAATAAATGATTTTGTGAGGTTTTTCGTATCCGTTTTTCCTTCTCAGATCAGAATAGTAGGTGCCTTTTTCTATATTACAGTATTCAACCCAATTACGTGCTTCATCCAAGGTTCCTGTACCAAGGTTCACACAAAAAAATGGTTCTACATTGGCTTTACGTGCAAATTGAACAAATTCATCAGTGCCAATTCTATTGCTTTCTCTTCCTCCCCAGGCTAAATCTATCCGGGTTGGGCGCTCATCAGGATTTCCAATACCGTCTTCCCAATGATATCCGGAAACAAAATTTCCCCCCGGCCATCTTAAAATTGATACTTGCAGATCTTTCGTGTGTTCAATAACATCTTTACGAAATCCATCCTTGTCGGCATGTTTTGACTTTGGATCAAATATTCCTCCGTAAATACCCTGCCCAAGATGTTCGGAGAAATTTCCGTAAAGATGCGGATGTATCTCGTCAATAGTTCTGTCTGTATCAATTTTTATAACAGCTCTTTCTTGTGCTGATATACTTACCGCCAATATTAACAGTAATGTAAATAGAAAATTTTTTTTCATTGTTCTTTTAAATTGAAATTGATTTAATTATTAAATATCTTGCTTAGTCTTACAAAGCTATTTCTGCCATATCATGTCTTATTTTTTCAATCAAATTAGCATTAAAGTCTTTCAGCATTTCGTTTGCATTCCAATATGCACACCAGCAGTACCCATCTGCTGCAAAGTCATTGTTATATTCTTTATAAAAAGAACCAAAATCTTTAATTAATGTTCCATCTTTTTTGTAAAGTTTTAAGTCCGAAATATCAATAATGATTATTCCCGGTGTTTTTACTCCGGCTGTTGCTAAAGCTCCAATTAATCCAAATGAGGAACCAATGGCAGCTCCTGTTGAAAAATCCTGTTCGGCATAAAAACTATTTAAAGTTCCGGTGAGGTAATAATCACTGTTTTCACTCTCATCATAAAATGATGAATCAAATAGCCTTGCCACATTAAAATGTTCAACCATTATTTTAGTTATTTGGTTAACAACGGGATCTTTTTTGTAATGTTTTTCTGAATTTATACATTTTTGTTTTTTATTGAGCCTGATTTGTCTCGGATTTTCAAATAAGACATTATTTTCTTCAATATTGGCTCTATTGTCTTCAAGTATCCTTATTTCAACTTTTGCAGGAATAGTATTTGCGTTTTCCGCTACATCAACATCGTCGATTCTGTAAATAATGTTTTGTTTTGCTGTGCAAGCTACAAAAAGAAGCGGCAGCAGGAATAATAATTTTTTCATAATTAATAGAGTTTGAGTTATAAATATTTAAAATTTAATACCAAAATCGAATTTAAGTCCAATATCT
>CAZODA010000115.1:0-2231 GCA_964578485.1 uncultured Alkalitalea sp.
AACAGGTGGTTGAATCTTGTAAAATCTTGTCAACCTTAATTATGAAATGACATACTGTTTACTGATGACTGATAACTGAATTACCTGTAAATCAAAAATTTTTGATTTACACTTTTTTCTTTCATTAAAATTTTAATAATATAGACTCCCTTATTTAGGTCACTAACATTGATATTTTCCCCTTTGTATTTGTTTTGTTTTATTAGCTTACCGTCAATTGAAAATATTAAATAGGAGCTTCCATATTCTACACCTTCAATCCATAGCTCTGTATTTGTCGGATTAACTTGAATTTTGGGAGATTTTTTTTCTTTTATAGTTTCTAAATTTACAGTTTCATCATAGCGTTTTAGTTGCCATTTCTGGCAATTATGATTAGTGTTAACCCACAGAATAACTCTTGAATCGCTTACAACAGCATTTGGAATTTCAACAAACTTGTCGCTAACAGAAGGATAAATAACAATATTTCCGTCGTTGCCTTCAATAAGGCGGAATTTTTGATTGACAGTTCCTGTGTAATTTCTCGTAACTCTCACATAATCATCATTGTTGTTGCCTGCTGCTTCTAAATATAAAGTTGGATCCGCGAAGTTTTGAATGGTATATTCACCGGTACCGAGCGATGTAAACAACCATTTCTGAGAGTTTAATTCTGTGTTTTCGGCATATTGCCATGCTTCAGCTTTATCCAAAGGCTGATGATTATATAAATCAAGCATTTTATTGCTGTTTACATTTTTCAGAGAATAAACTCCACTTTCAATAAAATTCATTGTTACCGAAGGCCATCCGTCTTCATCCCATACAAGTTTGGCAAGTCCAAGGGTAGGACCGCCGGCAGGCTGACCGGGATAGCCCCAATTTGGATCATAATAATGAAAACTCACATAGTCAACTCCATTTTCATGGAAGATTCCGAAATGTCCGGGACCAAAAAACCTATCATCGTAACCCCGACTATCATCATGTTTAAATACTATTGTACCTCCACTTTTCGCTTGCACATTTCTTAAGTTTTTTCCTTCCTTATCGTAATAAGGTCCTTTAGGTGTGGTTGAGCGCCCCACAACAACGTAGTAGGTGCTGTTTACACCTGCACAACAGCCGCCCTTATTATAAAACAGATAATAATAACCATTTCGATAGATTACTGTAGCCCCTTCACCCTCTGCATAATCGCTTGCACGAGGACCTGTCCAAGAGTTGGCAATGGAAGTACCCGGCAGATTGTTGGCATAATCTTTAGGTTTACCTGTAATAATATCCAACTCAGTTATTACAATTCCTCTTTCGTTGAATGAACCGTAAACCATCCATGCTTTTCCATCGGCATCTATAAATACCGCAGGATCGATTGCATTGAGGGCAAGACCCGGCTGATAAGACCAAATTCCCAAAAAACCCACATCCTTCCATTCATAATCAGGATCATTGGGATCGAGAGTTTTGTTGGTTACGCATCCAATAGTAGAAGTCATTGTTCCCCATTCCGAACATGAATAATACAAATAATATTGATCATTCATGTAAATAATATCAGGAGCCCAAAAACCTCCGTGAAAAACCGCATTGCCAATTAAGTCGGTCCCACCTTTTACATAGTTATTAATCCAAGTAGGGAACTTTGTTTTTGTAAATGGAGTCGGGCCTTCCTGCCAAGTTATCAGGTTTGTAGAGTATATCGAATAAATGCCATCTCCTGTACCAAAAACCCAATATTTATCTTTGCATTTAATAATGGTTGAAGGATCATGAATTCCTGCCCTCCAATTCTGCGACTCTGCATTAAAAGAATATAATAATATCAACAAGAAAGATAAAAAATAATATCTCATAATTTCATATTTTATGCTATGGAAAATAGATTTCAGTGTTTTGTATTTAATGACAACAAGTTAATATTTGAAAGTTAATTTTTCAATTTTTATTAATTAAACTTCAACAAACATGTTTTTTCCCATTGATTATTCTAGCATAGCTTGAGCAAAGCGATTCATTTCGTCAGGAATGAATCGCTCGGTAAAATCACTTATAGCATCTCATCTTGCATTCCCTTAGGTTTTTGAGCGTAGCGAAATCCCGACTTTCGCTAAAGCGGGAGAGCGAAGCCGAAACGCACGAATAATTTCCACGCAAAGCCCACAAAAATCAATTACGAAGACATGGTGGCCGAGCTTGCTGGAAATGCCTTTTCTCAAAGCAGGATGCTTTGAGTACATTAAAAACCA
>CAZODA010000116.1:0-2182 GCA_964578485.1 uncultured Alkalitalea sp.
AGATATGGCAATGGTCAAGACTATTATTCATCTTTTTGATTAATCATATATGTTTCATTTACATAATAAGCTAAAGTATTTTCTATACCCTGCTCCTATGGATATGCGTAAAAGTTTTTACACACTTAGTGGCATAGTCAGTTCAGTTATGAAACGCGATGTTCAAAGCGGAGAAGTTTTTATATTTGTCAACAAACGTTTAACCACCATGAAAATTCTTCATTTAGAATACGGAGGTTTGGTTATTTATCACAAGAAACTTGAAGGCGGCGTATTTAAGCTTCCCGGTTTTAATTGCGGGCTGACATCAATTGCTATCAGTTGGGATGATTTAATGCTGATTATTCAAAATATTAAACCTCGAAGAAGGGTTTTAAAACATAGACAAAAAGTAGCAATTCTTTAGTATATTTAGCTTTAAATAATTGGCTGCAACCCTTGAATTTGTTATCTTTGAGGTCATAATCAAAAATGCATAAATGATCGATTCCACAGCCAATAACAATCACCTTGTTCAGTCACTTCTTCAGGAGCGTGACGAACTTTTTCAGGAACTTTCTCGGCTGCGAAAAATCGACAACGGTGCCTTAGATATCCTTGAGGCTGAGAATAAGGAATTAACCACTATAATAGCTAAAAAGGACAATCAAATCAACAAGCTTACTGATCAACTTGCATGGTTTCGTCATAAATTTTTTGGCAGTTCCAGTGAGAAGTATATTGCAGAAGACCCCAATCAGAGGAAGATTGATTGGGAAGGCTTAGATGTTTTGCCCGAAGAAAAAGCCGCTATTAAAGAGGCCGAAAAAGAGCTGATAAAATACGAACGTCGCAAGCCTCATAAAGAAAAGCAAAAGGCAGTAAGGCTGCCACTTCCGGAGCATCTTAGGCGTGTAGTAGAAGTAATAGAACCGGAGGGTCTGCAAGCTAACTGGCAATATATAGGTGTTGAAGTTACAGAAATACTTGAGCATAAACCCGGCGAGATATATGTTCGCCGCATAGAACGTCCCAAGTATGTAGTAAGACAATCCACAATGAAAGCAGAGCCTAAGGCACAAGAACAAGCAAATACTGAAGAACAACCGTGTTTAAATCAAGACGGTACTGAGACGGTTCCTATTCGTATAGCAGCTATGCCCTTGTTACCACTGCCTCGCAGTAATGCCGGTCCATCGCTTTTAGCTGAGCTAATGATGAATAAGTATTATTATCATTTACCTTTTCATCGCCAGAGAGCAATGTTTAAGATGGTTGACATTAGTCTGTCCGGGTCAACCATTAATGGCTGGTTTCAGGGAAGTAGTGATTTACTTAGAGCACTTTATTACCGTTTAAAAGATATAGTTTTAGCATCTGATTACATTCAAGTAGATGAAAGCACCATTCCGGTTATTGATAACGAAAAGCATAAAACAAGAAAGGCCTACTTGTGGTTAGTCCGTTCAGTAATGGACGACCTGGTCTTCTTTCACTATGACAAGGGTTCCCGAGCACAAAAAGTTGTTGTAGATCTTTTAAAAACCTTTCGTGGAGCTGTACAAACAGACGGATATCAGGCATATTCAATTTATGACCGTAAGAAGGGAGTTCTTTTGCTTGGTTGCTGGGCTCATGCCCGAAGAAAATTTACAGAAAGTTTATCTGAAGATAGAACCGGAGCAGAATACGCCTTGGCACAAATTGCTAAACTCTATCAGGTAGAGGAAATGGCTAATGACCGGAAGCTTGATTATGAACAGCGGGCTGAACTTAGGAAACGCTTGGCTTATCCTGTCATGCGCGCCTTTGAAAAGTGGCTTTTGGCATACCACCATAAAACCATTAACGGTGGAAGAATGCGTAAAGCTATAAGTTATACTTATAATCTTTTTGAGCGTTTGTCACGTTATCATTTAGATGGGCGTTATCTGCCCGATAACAACGGAGCTGAAAATTCTATAAGGCCATTAGCTATAGGGCGGAAGGGCTACTTGTTTTGTGGAAATCATGATGCAGCAGAAAATGCCGCGATAATGTACTCTTTGTTAGGATGCTGCAAAAGCTGTGATGTTAACCCAAGAGAATGGTTAACCGATGTGTTCAAAAAAATCGCCTTATACAATAGTAACTACGAATTAGATTTAGCAGATCTTTTACCGCACAATTGGAAAAAGACCAACAGTTGCATGAATTCCATAGA
>CAZODA010000117.1:0-1915 GCA_964578485.1 uncultured Alkalitalea sp.
CAAACATATAATATTTATAATAATTCTTCTTTTGACCCAGTTTCAAGGGAGTTATACCGCCCGGGACAAAACATTCATACATCAATCCGACCATATCGGATTGACGAGTTAAATAAGAGCATCAATATTGATTCATTAATTCAGCGCGACTTAAATAAACCTTCCGGAAAATTAAATATTTGGCAACGTTTTATTAATGATGATTTATTTAGATGGCAAAAAGATGATGTCCAGCCTATTATGATTCGCATCAATCCCTTGTTTAATTTTGAAGCAGGAAAAGAGACCAAAGAAAATAAAAAAATATGGTCAAATACAAGGGCTATAATGATAGAGGGAGAATTAGGAAAAAAAATCTCCTTTTATGGAGATTTTTACGAAAACCAAGCTGTTTTTCCCGCATATATTCATAATTTTATAGAAGAAAGAGGAGTAGCACCGGGACAAGGACGCACAAAGATCTTCAAAGACAATGGTTTTGATTTTTCTCAATCGACCGGTTATTTTTCTTTAAATGCCAATGAATTGATTAATCTTCAATTAGGCTTTGGCACTAATTTCATTGGCGATGGATATCGCAGCTTATTACTATCTGATAACACTTACAGTTATCCATTTTTAAAAGCAACTGTTACTTTCTGGAATCTTAAATATCTTGTGATGCTGGCTCAGTTTCAGCATATTGATAATATCAGGCATGGTGGCGATACAAGGTATGAATATAAATATGGTATTTTTCATTATTTATCATGGAATATAGGTTCAAGGTTTTCCTTAGGTTTATTTGAAAATGTTATTTGGGCAGCAGCGGACCCTACTGGATATCGTGGCATTGATTTTAATTATTTAATTCCTACAACTCTTTATCGCCCAATTGAATATGGAATTGGTTCTCCGGATAATGTAACAATAGGTCTCAATCTAAAACTTCTTCCCTGGGAAAATGCGGCACTTTATGGTCAGATTGTTATTAATGAATTCAAATTGGATGAAATCATGAGTGGCGACAAATGGTGGGCAAATAAACAGGGTTTTCAGTTAGGCTTTAAAAATTATAATTTCCTTAATATTCCAAATTTAGATTTTCAAGCAGAATATAATCAAGTACGACCTTTTACTTATTCACATTATTCCCCTGTTACAAATTATGGGCATTTTAATCAAGAGTTGGCACATCCTCTTGGTGCGAATTTTAGAGAAGGTATATCGTTTCTCAGCTATAGATTAAATAGATGGTATTTAAATTTGGAAGGCATGTATGCGATGCATGGAAAAGATTTATACAAGGCTGAAGACCCTGAAGACAAGCAAATTAGTTGGGGTGGAGATATTTTTATTTCCAATATGCAAAGATATGGATCGCATGGACATTTTATTGGTCAGGGTTTAAAAACAACTATTAAGCATGCCCATGCTTCGGTTTCTTTTTTAATAAATCCTAAGAATAATATGAATATTGGATTAGGCATCAGAATAAGGAATGAAAACAGTGAGCAATATGACTTTACAAATTCACTTGTTTACTTTGCACTCAGGACTTCTCTCAAAAATATTTATTTGAATTTTTAATTATCTGATATTATACGATTTCTTATAAGATCAGCGGGGTTTCCACGATAAACCCTATAAGGTTTAAGGTTTTTTGTTGCAACACTATTAACAATCAAAACTGAATGCGATCCACAAGTTACTCCGGGGCCTACCAATGAATTTGCTCCAAGCCATACTCCATCTTCCAAAGTGATGGGTGAAACTTCCAAATCAAAAGTTACAGATGAATAATCATGATTTCCTGTGAGTAGCATTGCACCTTGAGATAAACAGCAATTACGGCCAATGATGATTTTGCCAAGACTGTCGATCCAAACCTTTTCTCCTATCCATGAAAAATCACCTATTGAAATATTCCATGGAT
>CAZODA010000118.1:0-1824 GCA_964578485.1 uncultured Alkalitalea sp.
ATTGTGGAACAGGACCTTACTCTTGTTCCTGAGTTTAATAAAGTCGTTCGCCAATTGGATCAGCAAGTTGAGCTGCGATGACAAAGCAAAGAACGCAAAGCTATATTTTTGATAAATTAAAAAAACGGCGATAAGTACATAGCATCTCGTTCACCATGGGATATAGTTCAACATGGACTCATCGCCGGGTGCGGCGCACCGCTAGAGTCCTATTAATTGGCAACGTTATTTCATGTTATAATAAGCAAATTCAAACATGTAAGCTCGACAATATAAGTCACTTTTATGTATTAGATAGTTTCCTAAATTATTAACTAATTCTGGGTCAAAAAAACCATTTGAATACTCTTTATTTACTTGTTCGGCATGTCTCTTCATTGAAGTCAAATAATAGGAATCAGCAAGCTTTTTCTGTTCCAACAATGTCAAACCTGAATTGCTCTTTAACAATTCATCAATATCTCTTCGAATAAGCATCAATGTTTTTGTTTCTTTGGGACAGTCTCCGGAAAGCTTTCGGTTGAATATAAGAATGTTCTTAGAATAAGCAATTACACTTAATGTCATTTGCTTAACATATTCTTGCTCCAAATGAGCTTCAGTAATTGTTGGATTTTGCTCCTTGATATTTAGCTTTACTTTAAATTCCAAATCTTTATGTTTATCTCTCAACTTAAGAGTAACCTTTGCGAATTCATTTGCGAGGTCCTTTCCTTCTGAATTTATCACTTTTTCAGTCTCCATATCATAATCCTTACAATAATCCATGAACAACTTGTTCTGAGCATTAATAACTAAAGGACAAAGTGATAGAAATAGAAATAAGGTTTTAATTAACTTTTCTATGAATTCTATTTTAATTGGATTATTTTCTTTCATGTAGGAATTTTTAATGTTGCCTAACGGTTTGGGGCTTGGCGTTTGTGGCGGAATTTTCAACCGAAAATTTCGAGCGAGCAACAAAGCTCAAATTTACGAAAAAATGTCGAACGTGAGCGTCCGACCCGCCTGACGCAAAACCGTGTTATGCTCTGTTTTTCTATCGGTATTCGATTTTTC
The DNA here is from genome assembly GCA_964578485.1 of uncultured Alkalitalea sp. GTDB lineage: Bacteria > Bacteroidota > Bacteroidia > Bacteroidales > Marinilabiliaceae > CAZODA01. The sequence goes on from CAZODA010000118.1 coordinate 1,060, forward strand.
GTTCAGTTATAGTTGTCGGCTTTGAGTTAATGTATTCTATTTTTTGTATCCAATTTTCTTTCTTGTCATACTCGTACTTGAAAGTTTTTAATTCTTCAGTTCTACGTTGGAAGTCATTTTTTGAATAATGTTCTACCAAGTTGTCCTTGTCATCATACTTAAAAGTAGAAACCGCTTGAACTTTGGTGTCCGGGTCTGTTGTCAGTGTTTTTGTCAATCTGCCTTTGGAGTCGTATTCAAAAGTGATTACTGAATAAGTCGGTATTGTGTCAGGTTCTTCATCAACCATATATTCTTTGATTTTTCTATTGTCTCGGTCATATAGCTTTATCCATCGCTCTACAAAGCTATCTCCTAAAAAGCCTGCCCTTTCTATTCTGTTACCCTTATTGTCATACTTATACATCCAATTTCCCATTAGTCCTTCGCTGTCATACATTAACTCCTTTATCTGATTACCTGAAGTATCATATTCATATTTTCGGTCAAGTCGGTCAAAATTCATTCTTTCAATAAGTCTTCCCCTTTTGTCATATTTGTATTTATAGGAAGATAGAATGTCCATTAAGCAATACTCTTTCGATAGAAGTCTGCTTTTATCGTCAAATTCATATTTAAGCTCAGAACATTCAATAGTCTCTCCTTTTAATATTTTACAGTCTTTCTTAGTGGCTTTAAATTCAAGTTGATATACTGTCTTTACAGCCCCTTTAAATTTTAGGTCATTGTCAAGAAAACTTTGTCCATAAAGCAGATTGGTAAAAA
>CAZODA010000119.1:0-1751 GCA_964578485.1 uncultured Alkalitalea sp.
CTGGAGTTTGGATTTAACTAGATAAAAAAATCAATAGGAAATTTGACTTATTGATTTTTTTTATTACTTTTGAAACTAGTTATATAACTAGTTTTATTAAAATTTAAATGCTATGGGATTTCCTACAAAAATTCAATTAATTAACAGAACTGCCAGTCAGCAGTGGTATGTTAATTTTCCATCAGCTGTTGCACAAGCAATGGAATTTCAAAAGGGAGAGATTGTCGAATGGGTTATCGAGGACAAACAACGGATGACTCTAAAACGAACCAATCAAACTAATGAGCCGGATAAAAAAAAACTAATAATGGATCGTTAATCGATGAAATTGAAGATCTTTTCAATCAATGCCACCCAGCTTTTGCTAATCATGAATCTTGGCGCATTGGCAGAGAATTGATGTATGGTCAACTAACTTGCCTTGGTCGACATACAGTTACAGGAATGCTTGCAGCTAGTGGCAATCAGTTTAATGATTGGTCTTCAGCTTATCGTTTATTTAGTAAACAACGTGTTGACGTGTCTCAAATATTTAATACTGTGCAATCAAATGTAGTAGAAGAAGCTAGAAGTCTTCCATATATTGTTGCTCATATGGATGATACCATTATTAAAAAAACAGGAAGACGAATACCCGGCACAGCCTGGAGATGGGATCCTCTTGGTCCTGCTTTCCACACTAATTTCATCTGGGGCCAACGCTTTCTGCAAATGTCACTAGCCTTGCCTCGTGAAGGGAATATTGGACAGTCAAGAGCCATACCAGTTGATTTTCATCATTGCCCCACAGTGGTTAAGCCTAAGAGAACTGCGGATAAGGAACAATGGGAAGCATACAAAGAAGAAGCAAAAACAGCCAAACTTAGTCGTCAGGGTGCTTCTAGGATTTCTTTATTGCGCAAAACCTTGGATGAACAAGGATACCAAAATAAAGATTTGGTTGTCGGGGTAGATGGCAGTTATACCAATAAAGAGGTATTAAAAAGCCTTCCACACAAAACAACTTTGATAGGACGCATACGCAAAGACACAAAACTTTATACCATTCCACAAATACAACCAGGCTTGGGTCGTAAACGTGTATATGGAGAACAATTGCCTACCCCGGAACAAATAAGACAGTCTGATCAGTGGTCGTGGCAACAAGAAAAAGCATGGGCTGCAGGTAAAACCCATACCTTCGATCTTAAAATTGTCCGTAATATAAGGTGGCGTTCTGCAGGACCACAAGACCTTATGTTAATTGTTATCAGACCTTTGGGGTATAGATTATCAAAAGGTTCCAAGATACTCTACCGAAATCCAACTTATCTGATTTGTACTGAAACAAACCTTAACATTAAAGATATTTTACAAGCTTATCTCTGGCGCTGGGAAATCGAAGTTAATTTCAGGGAAGAAAAAACATTGCTTGGATGTGGCCAAGCCCAAGTTAGAAATCCGAATTCAGCAGAGAGCCTTCCGGCATTTGTTGCAGCCATGTATGGCTTATTGCATCTAGCTAGTCATCGGGCTGCAAATGATCCTAACAATCCAATGCTTCCAAGACCAAAATGGTATCAGAGAAACAATACAGAGCGAATAACAACAGGCGATTTACTAAATAACCTTAGAGCACAATTATGGGCAAAAGCATCTAATTTGAATTTCTCGGACTTCGTGAACACACAAAAAAATACACGAAGCCTCAAAAATGATTTTAAATACAATGAAACCGCAGCTTTTTATATAAGAAATTAGCCAAACTCCAG
>CAZODA010000120.1:0-1568 GCA_964578485.1 uncultured Alkalitalea sp.
TGTCCTTTCATGATATATGTTGACAAGAAAATTGTTAATAACTTTTTAATTGGAAAACATCATGAAGACAAGTAAGAGTAAAAGAATCCGTACCTTTAGTGTACCTTTCAAACAAGAAAAAGTAAAGGATATTGAATCAAAACAGATAACTGTTAGTCAACTAAGCCGTCTATACTGTGTTAGCCGTAGTGCTATTTATAAGTGGATTAAATTGTACGGTAGTTTAGAACATAAGAATGAACGTATTGTTGTGGAAAAAGAATCAGAATCATACAAAACAGAGCAGCTATTAAAGAAGGTTGCCGAACTTGAGCAACTTGTAGGTCGCAAACAAGTTGAAATTGAGTACCTTAATAAGGTCATAGAGGTTAGTAGCGAATTAACCGGGATGGATCTAAAAAAAAAGTACAAATCGAAGTGATTACGCGTTTTCGTAAGGCTATAAAAACCTATGATTTTTCTTTGTCTGCTATTTATCAGATTGCTGGTATAAGCCGTCAAGGTTATCATCAACAGGTGAAGCGTAATCGAGAAAGGTCTTTTTTAATTACGCGGTTAATTGAACTAACAAAGGATATCAGGAAGGATCATCCTCGTTTAGGAGCTCGGACGTTGTTTATTATGTTAAAACTTAAAGGTATCATCGGAATAAACAAATATGAACGATTGTTATCAGAGATGGGACTTGGGATAAAACTAAAGCGAAAGGTATTATATATTACCACTGACAGTAATCATCTATTTCGCAAGTTTAAGAATCTTATCAATGGATATAGGTTGACGGGTGTCAATCAGGTTTGGGCTAGTGATATTACCTGTTACATGATTGGTAAAACAGTTTATTATATCAGCTTGATGATGGATGTTTATAGTAGGCGAATATTAGCTTATAAAGTGAGTGACAATCTTTTTCACACAAATAATCTTGAGGTACTGGAAAATAGCTTTAAGCTACGGAAGGGTTCTGATTTAAGCATGCTGATTCACCATTCAGATAAAGGCAGTCAATACTGTTCAAAAGCTTATACTCAGGCCTTAAAAGATGCTAAAGTAAAAATATCCATGGCACGTACGGCTATTGAAAATCCATACGCGGAGAGACTTAACGGTATAATAAAGAATGATTATCTGTACCCGCGTAAGCGAGCAAAGGATTTTAAATCTTTATGTAAGGAACTTGACATTGTAGTAAGGCTCTATAATGAAGAGAGACCACACTCTGAGCTAAACGGATTGACTCCGGTGGAATTTGAAAAAGGACTGCTTGAACAAGAGTATAATAAGCATCCGGTCATGGAATTATATGACTTTAATTTAAAAAGAGAAGAAAGGGTTTTTTCAGGCATAAACGAATAGAATAATTGAAAAAAACCGACAAGTAATTTACCTGCCGGTTTCGATTATTCATATCGGTCAAACTATTCCTAAGAAAGTTGCTCCCCAGCAGAGCTTTCCTCCGCTTCGTTTGACAATGCAAATATTAGAATAGTAGAGGATATAAATAAATAAAGTTTTCAACAGGTGGTTGAATCTTGTAAAATCTTGTCAACCTTAATTATGAAATGACA
>CAZODA010000121.1:0-1557 GCA_964578485.1 uncultured Alkalitalea sp.
TGGTTCGACCCCCTATTAATCGGACAATTTAATTTTCAGTATTGCAAATATAGTTAATGGTATCTACCTTTGCAATGCAAGGAACAATCGACGGCGATTTTTTATACCGTAGTTTGTGAGATGATTCGGCGCCGAACATCTTTTTGATTATTCGATTTATAAGCAACATTTAGATGCTTAAAATCGAGCAAGGAACAATCTTCAGGCTCATTATTACCCGTAAGCTGTTTTATTTGATGATGGGGTACTTTGAGCTTAAATTTTATTTCCCTTCTCTTTTCATCTACATTCATCTCTACTAAATCCATCTCCCAAAGGCTCTTAAAATCATTTGGAGAAGTATATGCGATGGATGAATGTAAGCGTTTGTTATTGTATTTTTCATAAAATAAAATCAAGTTTTCCTCAAGTTCAGCAAGCGACCAAAACCGATAAGGTCTCAGGTGTTTTGATAAAATTGCATGAAAGCTTTCAATGTGCGCATTCTCTTGTGGCGTATAAGGATGTGTAAAAACTTGATGCAAATAATTTTCTTTAAAAAAGTTTTGTACCATCTTGGCTGAAAATCTTTTATCGTTATCGTTACGAACTTCTATTCTAATGTTTTTATTTAAGCAGTCGTTGGGTTGCAGGTGTTCAGCTATAATGTGTTCCCAAACTCTTTTTACCGTGTATTGAGTAATGAAGTATTGGACAATATGGTGAAGCACCGAACGGTTAAAGGTGTCTATCACTGTTAGTATGTAGGCGTGTCTTTGGTACTCTTCCACCCACACAAACTTTATATCCATTTCCAGTACTTCTAAAGGGCCTTTAGGTAACACTTTACGGAACTTAACAAATTCCTTTGCTGCTTTATTTGGTTTCTCTTTTAACATATTGTTTTCTCTCATTAGCCGATACACTTTCTTTTTATTGATAATATACCCTTCTGTCTTTAACTCATAAGTCATTGTTGTATAACCGTAATCTGTCACGGGGTACTTCTTTTTTCCCTCAATCTTTCTGACAATATCCTCATTCGTAATCAGCTCTCCTTTTACGTTTAATGTATGAGTTGATTGTTTTATTCCCGGTTTCCCTCCAGTGGGTTTATAGTAGTATTGATGTTTAGTAATGTCAGCTATTGCTAAAGCCGGGTCTCGTTTCATGCCTTGGAAAATATACTTACTTACAATCTTCTTTTTTTCTCCAAGGCATACTTCTTTTTTAGCAATTCACCTTTTAATCGGCTTTCAAGCTCTTTTTCTGCTACTAATTCTTTAAGCATCTGATTTTCTTTTTCCAGCTCCCGGATTCTTTTAAGCTGAGGTTTAGTCATACCATGATCTAAACCTTCTTCTCCCATACTTTCAAATTTTCTTTTCCAGGCATAATAGGTTGAAGGATAAATTCCATATTTTTCTAGTGTAACCAGTACACCGTGTTCGCCTACCTCTTTAATGATGGCGAGCTTATCTTCTTTACTGAATTTTCTTCTTGTTGTATTCATAATGGACAAAATTAATTATTGTTTTTAATATATAATCATGTCCGAGTGTTTAAGGGGCTAAAACA